>NZ_LBIY01000097.1:0-643001 GCF_028128625.1 Bradyrhizobium sp. CCBAU 45389
AGGGCCGGCTCGCCGCGGCGTTCGGCCAGAGCGGGAGCGGGCCGGCGCACTTCGTCGGCGAAGGACGGCCGCGCGGGCCGCGGCGGCGGCGGCTCGGGCATTTGCGGCTCGGGATGATCGAGCAGTTCGGGCCGCGGCGCTTCGTCGGCCCAGGCGCCGGCATCGGGCATGGGGGCGAGGCGCGGCGGTTCGGCGGCGTTGGGGCGCTGCGGGAGCTGGTCGCGGCCGGGCGCGGCGCGCACGATATTGGGCTCGACGACGATGTCGGTCGGGCCGCCGATCATCAGGAGATGCTCGACATTGTCGCGCCGGACTAGCACCAGGCGGCGCCGGCCATCGACCGCGGCGGCATCGATCACGGCAAGCCGGGGCATCCGGCCGCGCTGGGTGTTGGCGCCGATCCGGCTGCCGGCGAATCGGCGGACCAGCCATGCAGCGACGCCGATCAACGCCAGAACGACGATGAACGCGACGATGAAGGTGATAGGGCTGCCTTGCATACTTGTCCCCGACAAATGGCGCTGTTCTCGCGCCCGTGGTCAGCTGCGCCAACCACCGGCGTACGATGCCCCAAACTGCGATCTCTTAACGTTCCACGGCAAGTTTTGCCGTCCCCAACTCTTAATAACCCATGAATCGCTCGATCCAAAACGACTTCTTGGCCCGTGCGTGAGCGGCCAAGCGGTTGGGTTAATGCCGCTTTTTGGTGCGTAGAATCACGGGATCGCAAGGTCGTGTCCCGCCCGGGGACATGTCCCGGCAGGATCCTTAACCAGCTGTTAACCATACAGGCGGCAAATTCTGCCTAGCTTCGGACACAAGTCCGACGGCGGAAGGAGCCGCAACGATGTCCATCAACGACCTCCCGGTGCTGTCGGCGCTTCGCACCAAGATGCAGTGGCATCAGGAGCGTCAGCGGGTCCTGTCCGAGAACGTCTCCAACTCCGATACGCCCAAATTCCGGCCGCGCGACCTGGTCGAGCCGAAGCTCGACAAGAGCGGCGCCGTCACGGGCTCGATGGGTCCCCTGGCGATGACCGTCACCAGCGCCTCGCACATGAAGCCGTCAGGCGCGGCCTCGGGCTTCGACCAGAACAAGAATGCCGGCTTCGAGACACGCCCGGCGGGCAATGCCGTCAATCTCGAAGAGGAGATGACGAAGGCCGCCAGCAACCAGATGGACTACGCGGCGGCGACCTCGCTCTATTCCAAGAGCCTGCATCTGCTCAAGACGGCGATCGGCAAGGGTTAAGAGCTAGGGGAACCGCATCATGGCGAATGACAGCAGCGACTTTGCCCGCTCGATGGCGATCGCGACGTCCGGCCTGCGCGCGCAGGCTGGACGTATGCGGGTGATCTCGGAAAACATCGCGAACGCAGATTCGACCTCGCAGTCAGCGGGCGGCGATCCCTACCGGCGCAAGGTTCCGACCTTCTCCTCGGCGCTCGACCGCACGCTCGACGCGCAGGTCGTCACACTCGGCCGGATCAAGCCCGACCAGTCCGCCTTCCGCGTCAGATACGAGCCGAACAATCCGGCGGCGGACGCGACCGGCAACGTCAAATATCCCAACGTGAACTCGGTGGTCGAGATGACCGACATGCGCGATGCGCAGCGGTCCTACGAGGCCAATCTCAACATCATCAGTGCGACGCGCCGGATGATCCAGCGCACGCTCGACATCCTCAAGAGCTGAACAGGACATTTGAGCCATGGCATCACCGACAATCGCCGCCAACGCCTATGCCAACCTCGCCCGCGTGCTGGAGAACAGCGGCGCCGGCAAGGGCAGCGAGCCGAGCGGGCAATCCTTCGCCTCGCTGCTGAAAGACGCCGTCGGCAGCGTGATGGAATCCGGCCGCAAGTCCGACGCGCAGACGGTGGCGATGGCCGCCGGCAAGGCCAACGTGATGGACGTGGTGACGGCGGTCGCCGACACCGACGTCGCCGTCTCCACCCTGGTCTCGGTCCGCGACCGCGTGATCTCGGCGTACGAAGACATCATGAAGATGCCGATCTGACGGATGCTGTCATTCCGGGGCGCGCGAAGCGCGAACCCGGAATCTCGAGATTCCGGGCTCTCGCTTCGCGCGCCCCGGAATGACGGAAATTACTGGAAGTGAGAAATCGAAAATGACCGGACCCGAGACCCTCGACGTCGCGCGTGACGCGATCTGGACCATCGTGATCGTGTCCTCGCCGCTGATGGTGGTCGGCCTCGTGGTCGGCGTGATCGTCTCGCTGTTCCAGGCGCTGACGCAGATCCAGGAGCAGACGCTGATCTACGTGCCGAAGATCCTGGCCATCTTCGCCACAATGCTATTGGCGCTGCCGTTCATGGCCGACTCGCTCCATGCCCACATGCTGCGGATCTCGTCGCGAATCATCGGTGGCTGAGGCACAATGCGCCCGCTATGCGCATCGACGTCTCGCTGCTGCCGGCGCTCGCCGCGTCCTTCATGCTCGCCTTCGCCCGGGTCGGCGCGATGGTGATGCTGCTGCCGGGCCTCGGCGAGACCAACATCCCGACGCGGATCAAGCTGTCGATCGCGCTGCTGCTCACGCTGATCATCCTGCCGCTGCATCGCGACGCCTACCACGTCGACATGGGGTCGCTGGCGCCGATGCTGGTGTTGATGCTGCATGAGATCGCGATCGGCATCGTGCTGGGCGCGACCGCGCGGGTGACGCTGTCGGCGCTCCAGGTCGCGGGCTCCGTGATCGCGCAGCAGATGGGGCTCGGCTTCGTCACCTCGGTCGATCCGACCCAGGGACAGCAGGGCGTGCTGGTCGGCAACTTCCTGACCATGCTGGGGGTGACGCTGCTGTTCGCCACCGACAGCCATCACCTGGTCATCGCGGCGCTGAACGACAGCTACACCATCTTCTCGCCGGGCGAGACGGTGTCGAGCGGCGATGTCGCTTCGCTGGCGACGCGTGCCTTCGCCGCGGCGTTCCGGCTCGGCCTGCAGCTCTCGGGGCCGTTTTTGGTGTTCGGCCTCGTCTTCAACATCGGTCTTGGCGTGCTGGCGCGGCTGATGCCGCAGATGCAGGTCTATTTCGTCGGCGTGCCGCTGTCGATCTTCGCGGGCTTCCTGGTGCTCGCCGTGGTGCTCACCGCGATGATGGGCACGTATCTCGATTATTTCATCGGTGTCATGCACCAGATGATGCCGCTCAGGTAACGAGGGATCGATGGCGGAAGACAACGATCCAGAAAGTCAAACAGAAGACCCGACGCAAAAACGTCTCGACGATGCGCTCGAGCGCGGCGACGTTGCCAAGAGCCAGGAGATCAACACCTGGTTCATGATCGCCGGCGGCACGCTCGTGGTCTCGACCTTCTCGGGCTCGGTCGGCAGCGGGCTGGTGACGCCGATGCGCAACCTGCTCGCCAATTCCTGGATGATCAAGACCGACGGCGGGAACCTGCTCAAATTGATGCAGCAGATCGAAGTCGCCGTGCTCGCGGCGGTCGGCGTGCCCCTGCTGATGCTGGTGCTGGCGGCGATCGCGGGCAACATGCTCCAGCACCGCCTGGTGTGGTCGGCCGAATCCCTGAAGCCCAAGTTCAGCAAGATCTCGCCCGGCGCCGGCTTCAAGCGCATCTTCGGCAAGCAGGCGGCGGCGAACTTCCTTAAGGGCATCGGCAAGCTGATCGCGCTCGGCGTGGTCATGACCATGATCCTGTGGCCGGAACGTCACCGCATGGAGGCGATGGTCAGGCTCGATCCGGCCGCGATGCTCGGCGCCAGCACCAGCATGACCGTCCATCTGTTAGGTGCGGTGGTCGCCGCGCTCGCGATCATCGCCATCGCCGACTATTTCTTCCAGTACCGCAGCTGGTTCCAGCGGCAGAAGATGTCGCTCCAGGAGATCAAGGAAGAGTTCAAGCAGTCCGAAGGCGACCCGCACATCAAGGGCAAGATCAGGCAGCTCCGGCAGCAGCGCGCCAAGAAGCGCATGATGGCGGCGGTTCCCAAGGCCTCGGTGATCATCACCAACCCGACCCATTATTCGGTGGCGCTGTCCTACGAGCGCGGCATGTCGGCGCCGATCTGCGTCGCCAAGGGCGTCGACAACCTCGCTTTCAAGATCCGGGAGATCGCGCGCGAGCACGACATCCCGATCGTCGAGAACGTGCCGCTGGCCCGCGCGCTCTATGCCACCGTCGACATCGACCAAGAAATCCCGACCGAGCACTACCATGCGGTCGCCGAGGTCATCGGCTACGTCATGCGGCTAAAACAGGGATTCCGCGCCGGGCGCGGCTAAAACCCCCCCGAAAAGTACCGGAAATGGCTGTAATATGGGAATCAGCGTACCTTTCAGCCCTGCCGCCCTTGCACCTCAGGGGCCGATTGAGGCAGGGAAGGCCCTGCGCGCGCGGCAGCGCGTTGATTCTCTGCCAACAGGCTGCGCCAGCTCGAGATGACTGCTGAGACCGACCACGACCTCACACGCGAGCCCGTTGCGGCGCACGAGCCGTCGCCGCGCTCGGGCAGCATTGCGCTGGTGCTGCTGGTGGCCGCCGGCCTCGTCGCGGTCGCCGTCGGGCTGATGACGCTCGGCCGCGCGCAGGCGCAGCCCTATATCCTCGGCATCCTCGCCGTGCTGGCGATGGTCGGCCTGTTCAACCTGTTCGCCTTTGCCGCCGGTATCATCCGCTTCGCCGACCGTAGTCTCGATGATCCCATCATTGGCCGCATCTCCGATCACGCCTTCGACGGGCTTGCCGTCACCGATGCGCGCGGACACGTGGTCTATTCCAACGCGGCCTATCTGACGCTGACCGGCGCCAGCGGCCCGCAGGACGTGCGCCCCGTGGAGCGCGTCTTCATCGGCAACCCCGACGTCTCCGAAGCCGTGTTCCGCCTGCTGAAAGCCGCCCGCGAGGGCAAGCGCCAGCAGGAGGAGGTGCGTATCTCCGGCCATGACGGCAGCCAGGGCCGCTGGCTGCGCATGCGCGTGCGCCCGCTCGGCACCGGCAAGCGCGAGGCGAAATACGCGGTGTGGTCGATCGCCGACATTACCCGCGACCGAGAGCGCCAGGAGGACGTGTTCCAGGAACTCCAGCACGCCATCGAATACCTCGACCACGCGCCGTGCGGCTTCTTCTCGGTCAACCCGGCCGGCGAGCTTGCCTATGTCAACGCGACGCTGGCGAACTGGCTCGATTATGACCTCGCCGAGATCGGCTCGGGCGGCTTGAAGCTGACCGACATCGTCTCCGGCGACGGCGCCTCGTTGCTCACCGCGATCGTGGCGGTGCCGGGCGAGGTGAAGACCGAGGTCTTCGACATCGACCTGCGCATGCGGACCGGCAAGACCATGCCGGTGCGGCTCTATCACAAGCTTGCCTTCGGCGCCGACGGCGCGCCGGGGCCGTCGCGCACCCTCGTCATCAGCCGCGCCCGCGACGAGCGCAGCGACCCCGATCGCGCCGCCGAAGTCCGCTTCATGCGCTTCTTCGACCACACCCCGATGGCGATCGCGACCGTCGACCGTGCCGGCAACGTCGTGCGTGCCAATGCGCGCTATGCCAAGCTCGGGCAGGCGCTCGGGCTCGACAGTGCCTCGAAGTCGATCTTCCGCGCGGTCAATTCGCGCGATCGTCAACTGCTGATCGCGGCCATCAACCAGGCCGCCGAGGGACAGGCCGACGTCGCCCCGGTCGAGGTGGCGCTGGAAGGGACCAAGGAGCGCTGGGGCCAGTTCTTCGTCACGCCGGTGGACGCAGCCGAGAACGAGGCGGAAGCCGCCATCGTGCACATGCTCGAGACCACCGAGCGGCGCGCGCTGGAGAACCAGATCAACCAGTCGCAGAAGATGGAGACGGTGGGCCAGCTCGCCGGCGGCATCGCCCACGACTTCAACAACGTGCTCTCCGCCATCATGATGGCGAACGATTTCCTGCTGAACGCGCACAAGCCGACCGACCCGTCGTTCCAGGACATCATGCAGATCAAGCAGAACGCAACGCGCGCCGCGACCCTGGTGCGGCAGCTGCTGGCGTTCTCGCGCCGCCAGACGCTGCGGCCGCAGGTGCTCGATCTCGGCGATGCCTTGAGCGATCTCACCATGCTGCTGCGCCGGCTGATCGGCGAGAAGGTCAAGCTCGACCTGATCCACGGCCGCGACCTCTGGCCGGTGAAGGTCGACGTCTCCCAGTTCGAGCAGGTGATCGTCAACCTCGCGGTCAACGCGCGCGACGCCATGCCCGACGGCGGCAAGCTGATCATCCGCACCGCCAATGTCACGACGGAAGACGCGGGCAAGCTCGCCTACAAGGGCATGCCGGCGGCGGACTATGTCCGGATTGAGGTCGCCGACACCGGCACCGGCATTCCGGCCGACATCCGCGACAAGATCTTTGAGCCGTTCTTCTCGACCAAGGAGGTCGGCAAGGGCACCGGCCTCGGTCTCTCGACGGTCTATGGCATCGTCAAGCAGACCGGCGGCTTCATCTATGTGGACTCCGAGCCGGGGCAGGGCACCTCGTTCCACATCTTCCTGCCGCGCCACCACGCCGAGGCCGAGGTGCAGGTCGAGCAGCCCGCGGCCAGCGCGGCCAATGGCGCCGCGAAGGAAGCCGCGCCTGCCGCGCCGGCAGAGGGGAAGCCGCGCACCGATCTCACCGGGCAGGGCACGATCCTTCTCGTCGAGGACGAGGAGGGCCTGCGCGCCCTCAACGCCCGCGGCCTGCGCTCGCGCGGTTATACCGTGGTCGAGGCCGAGAACGGCGTCGAGGCGATGGAGGTGCTGGAGGAGCAAAGCGGCGCGATCGATCTCGTCGTCTCCGACGTCGTGATGCCGGAGATGGACGGCCCGACGCTGCTCAAGGCGATGCGCGAGCAGAATCCCGACATCAAGTTCATCTTCGTCTCCGGCTACGCCGAGGACGCCTTCGAGAAGAGCCTGCCCGAAGGCCAGCAGTTCGACTTCCTGCCAAAGCCGTTCACGCTCAGCCAGCTCGTGGCGGCGGTGAAGGAGACGATGACGAAGCAGGGGTGAGGCGCGGGCCCGAAAGATTGCGCCGACGCGCACCTACCTCCGCCGTCGTCCTGGCGAAAGCCAGGACCCATACCGCGTGATCTCGCGTTCGTGCGCGCCGCCAAATCCGGAACGACCAGTCTTCGCCAAACCGCCTCTTGGGGTAATGGGTCCTGGCGTTCGCCAGGACGACATTGGCGAGGCATGTGCGCGCAACTTCTCCGTGGCGGCCGTCTGGATTGCTTCGTCGCAGGGGCTCCTCGCGATGACGAGGACGCGAGGAAAAACCGGAACCAACCGCGTAGACCCGCCGGTAACGGGCGACCACGGTTCCCCGTGCAGCCCGGCCAAACCCCCGTCAAATATGGGCTTTTGCCACATCCCCGCGACTGAGGGCCGCAGCCATCGGTTCCGAAACCGGCTTCACTTTTCGGGAAGTCTGCCCATCTTAGGGCCACGTCCCCATGCCGGGGATTTGGGAAACGCACATGACTTTCTCGCAACGATCCCGCTCTCTCTTCAAGACGATCGCCGTCGTGCTGGCGCTTGCGCTGCCGACCGCGCTCGCCATCTCGTCCGCTGACGCACGCGTCGGTGGCGGCATGTCGTCGGGTTCGCGCGGCTCGCGCACCTATTCGGCGCCGCCCTCGACCACGACCGCGCCGGGCTCGACCTCGCAGTTCAACCGCACCTACACCCAGCCGGGTGCAGGCATGAACTCGGCCGCCGCTGCGCCCGCGCGCGGCGGCCTGTTCGGCCGCGCCGGCGGCTTCATGGGCGGCCTTGCGGCCGGCTTCCTGGGTGCAGGCCTGCTCGGCATGCTGTTCGGCGGCGGCCTGTTTGGCGGCCTTGGCGGCCTGTCGTCGATCATTGGCCTGATCATCCAGATCGCGCTGGTGGTGTTGGTGGTGCGGCTGGCGATGTCCTGGTGGCAGCGCCGCCACTCGCCGCAGGCGGCCTATGCCAATGCTGACGCCAGCGCCGGTCCGGGACCGCAGACGAACTACCGCAGCGGCCTCGGTGGCGGCGGCCTCGGCGGTGGACTTGGCGGCTTCGGCTTCGGCGCCAACAACGCGCCGCTTGAGATCAAGCCGGACGACTATGAAGCGTTCGAGCGCCTGCTTGGCGAGATCCAGACCGCCTGGTCGAACGAGGATGTGGCCAAGCTGCACACGCTCGCGACGCCGGAAATGGTCTCCTATTTCGAGCAGGACCTGGCCCAGAACCGCGCGCGCAACGTCGTCAACAAGACCAGCAACGTGAAGCTGCTGCAGGGCGACCTCGCGGAAGCCTGGCGCGAAGGCGAGACCGACTACGCCACGGTGGCGCTGCGCTTCGCGCTCACCGACAAGACGGTGGACCGCAACACCGGCGCGATCGTCGCCGGCAGCGAGCAGCCGGGCGAGGCCACCGAGATCTGGACCTTCGCCCGTCGCCCGAACGGCGGCTGGGAATTGTCGGCGATCCAGCAGACCAACTGATCGCAGACGAGATGAGAAACCAGGGCGTCGTGCTTCGGCACGGCGCCTTTTTCTTTTGGGCGTCCCGCAGCGCGGCATCGGAATAAGCGGGCGCGCCTCGGGTTGAAGTCAGACGGCGAACGAAAAACACGTTTGGGAGGACGAAATGATCCGTATCGGAAGATCCGTGACGATTTCAGGGTTCGCGCTTACGTTGGCCTTGCTCGCGGCGCCATCCGCGCACGCGCAGTCGGCTGACATGACGTTCTTCGTGACCTCCAACGGCCCGGGCAAGGGCGCCGATCTCGGCGGCCTGGAGGGAGCCGACGCGCAGTGCCAGAAGCTCGCCCAGGCCGCCGGCGCCGCGACCAAGACCTGGCGCGCCTATCTCTCGACTCAGGCCGCCGACGGCAAGCCGGCCGTCAACGCGCGCGATCGCATCGGCAAGGGACCGTGGCAGAATGCCAAGGGCGCCGTCATCGCCAAGGACGTTGCCGACCTGCACGGTCCCGCCAACAACCTCACCAAGCAGACGGCACTCAGCGAGAAGGGCGAGGTCAACAACGGCGCCGGCGACACGCCGAACCGGCACGACATCCTCACGGGATCGCAGGCCGACGGCACCGCTTTTGCCGCGGGTGACGACAAGACCTGCAAGAACTGGACGTCGAGTACGCAAGGTGCTGCGGTCGTCGGCCATGCCGATCGTAAGGGCCTGCGCGACGACGAACCGTCAAAGTCCTGGAACAGCTCTCACCCCTCGCGCGGCCCCGATGGCGGCTGCTCGCAGGCCGATCTGAAGAGCACCGGCGGCGACGGCCTGTTCTACTGTTTCGCGTCGAATTGAATTGAGGCGCGAAGCTCTCTCCTCCGTCATTGCGAGGAGCTCTTGCGACGAAGCAATCCAGAGTCTGTCCGGGGAGACAGTCTGGATTGCTTCGCTGTGCTCGCAATGACCGAGTATGTCGCGTGGCTGTTCTGTCTCACCCTGACGGAACCCTGAGCTGCATGTTACATTGGTCCGGTTGCTCCCACGTTCACGGACCCCTCCCATGAAATACGAGCTCTACTACTGGCCCGAGATCCAGGGCCGCGGCGAATATGTGCGGCTGGCGCTGGAGGAGGCGGGTGCCGCTTACGTCGACGTCGCGCGGGGGCCGCGCGGCTCCGGTGCAATGATGAAGATGATGGATGCGCACAAGGGCACGCCGCCCTTCGCTCCGCCGTTCCTGAAAGCCGGCAAGCTCGTCATCGGCCAGACCGCCAATATCCTGCTCTATCTCGGTAGCCGCCACGGGCTCGCGCCGAAGACGGAGGCCGGAAAACTCTGGGTGCACCAGCTTCAGCTCACCATTACCGATCTCGTGGTCGAGATTCACGACACCCATCATCCGCTCGGACCTTCGATGTATTACGAGGACCAGAAGGCGCCTGCGAAGAAGCGCTCGGCCGAGTTCTGGGACGAGCGCGTGCCGAAATATCTCGGCTATTTCGAGCAGCTTCTGGACGACAATGGCGGCGCTTACGTCATCGGCCGCCGTCTCACTTACGTCGATCTCTCGCTGTTCCAGATCGTCGCCGGGCTGCGCTACGCGTTTCCCAAGCGCATGAAGGCGTTCGAGAAAGATGTCCCCGGCCTCATCGGCCTGCACGATCGCATCGCGGCGCGGCCGAACGTCAAGGCCTACCTTGCCAGTGAACGCCGCATTCCCTTCAACGAGCAGGGCATCTTCCGCCGCTATCGCGAGCTGGACAATTAGTCGGTCCGGAAAACGCTCGCCTGTCGCAGGGCGCGTATGCGCACTCACCACACGCCCGGCACCAGACGGTAGCGCACCCGCGCAGCATAGGCGGCATAACCCGGCAGGCCCTCGCGCAGCGTGCGCTCCTCGATGCCGATGCGGACGACAAACAGCAAGGAACAGTGGCGCCATCGCCAGTCCCCACCACGAGCCCAGCGCCAGCGGCAGGCCGGCGAAGAACAGGATCATGCCGCTGTACATGGGATGGCGCACATGAGCATAGGGGCCGGTCGAGATCACGCGCTGCGCGCGCTCGGCTTGCAGCTTCACCACGGGCGCTGCAAACGAGTTCTCGCGGAACACTGACATCGTGAACAGCATGCAGAGCAGGAACAGCACGAAGCCGAGAACCAGCAAGGCAAGCGGCATGTCGGATGCATGCCAGCGCCGGTCCAGCCCCATCACGACCAGCCAGGCCAACATCGCCACGATCAAGGCGGTGATGAAGGCCTTGTCGGCCGGAGGCTGGTCCCTCTGGATGACTGGACGCAGACGCTCTGCCAAAAGTGCCGGATCGAGCCGGTAGAGCCACCAGCCGCAGAGCGGACCGAGCAGGGCGGAGATGACGAGGAAGACCCAGGCTGACGGCCAATGCAGCGTGCCGGCAGAAGCGAACAACAGTGCGCCCGTCGCGACGACGAAGATCGTGTTCTGCAGCAAGAGGCGTGCGATCATGCGCGGCTCCCAGACTCGGGCGCGCACGAGTGTGGTCCGGCTATCCGGCAAAGATGCGGCCGGACACGCGAAAAGCCCGATCGACCGGATCGGGCGCTTCATCCTTTGGAAGGCGGATCAGGCGAGCTGATCGATCCGCGTGCCCTGACCCGGCGGCAGCGGCGCGGGTGGCTGCGGCTTGTAGGTCGCCTCAGCGTCCTCAGTCTTGGTCTGGTCGTCCTGCTGCTTGGTCGTGTCGTAGCTCGGCACCACGATCGCGATCGGCGGCGGCGCAACGGTAGAAACGCTCATCCACAAATCCTCACACATGGAAACAATTCAACCTGCCTCGGGAGGAGCGAAATTTCCTTCAAGGCAATCGTTAAAATGCGAGGGATTGGTGCGGTGGAGCAGGCAGCTTTCGCGCTGCTACTGCGCCATTTCGTGAGACGACGAGACCTCTGCCCGTCGTTGCGAGGAGCCCTTGCGACGAAGCAATCCAGACTGTCACTACCGAGGGACTCTGGATTGCTTCGCGGAGCTTGTCATCGGGCCGCGCTTCGCGCGGACCCGTTGGCTCGCTTGACGGAGTGCGCGGCGAATGGCGTTGCGCTACATGCGTCTGTCGGTGCGCGGAGAGAGCGAGTGTCCCTATTCGTCCTTGCCGCGCGTGATCGCGATGGACGCGTCCGTCTTGGTGCGGGTGCATTCCATGTTGAGCCGCCGGTAGCGCATGCTGATCTTGTCGCCGCGCAAGAGGCCCATCCGCTTCAGGCAGCGCGTCGCGCCGGTCGTGGTGTCGTCCTTGGTCACGGTGAAGACGATCGCCGCCATCGATCCCACGAGCGCGTAAAACTCCGGCGTCGGCTTGCGGTCGCCCTTGGCATAGAGCTCGATGGAATATTTGTCGCCGCGGCAACCCACCGACAGCTCCTTGGCGGCCGGGTGCGTCAGGTAAACGACGTTGCCGGCGCGGAAATTCACCTTGAGGCGGTCGACCTGGTTCGCTAGCTCCTTGGCGCTGTCGTCGCAGCGATCGGCGCGCGCAGGCGAGGCGAGAGCCACAAGTCCGGTGATGGCGGCGGCGACCAGGATCGCGCCGCGGACGTTCAGTTTGAAAATCATGATGAAAAGCCCCTGAGGGCGCGCATTCAACCTTCGTCGCGCTCGGAGTGCAAGGGGGCCGGGCCTTCCCGGGGACAATGACGGCGACGCATCTCCGCGGAGATCGGCCCGGAAAAGGGCCGTCTTGTCGCCGATTCGGGATGCCACGGCCGCGCCAGAACGCCTTCACTTTGCGGCAAAAAAGCTTAGAACGCTTCTATGCTAGCGGCCCGCCAGGGCTCCAAAACCCCGAGATTCGCCCCATGAACGCTCCCACCGCTTTCCCCGACCAGTCCAAGCCCGTTCCGCCCTACAAGCACACCCCGCTGTTCCCGCTGGGCAAGGACGAGACGCCCTACAAGAAGATCTCGTCCGAGGGCGTCAGGGTCGAGAAGGTCCTCGGCAAGGACATGCTGGTCGTTTCGCGCGAGGCGCTGCGGGCGCTGTCGGAGGCGGCTTTTGGCGACATCAACCATTATCTGCGCCCCGGCCATCTGAAGCAGCTCCGCTCGATCCTGGAGGACAGTGAGGCGAGCCCGAACGACAAGTTCGTCGCGCTGGACTTCTTGAAGAACGCCAACATCGCGGCCGGCGGCGTGCTGCCGATGTGCCAGGACACCGGCACCGCGATCATCATGGGCAAGAAGGGCTGCAACGTCATCACCGACGGCGACGACGAGGCGGCGCTGTCGGAAGGCGCGCGCGATGCTTACCTGCGCCGCAATCTGCGCTACTCGCAGGTCGCGCCTTTGTCGATGTACGAGGAGAAGAACACCGCCAACAACATGCCGGCGCAGTGCGAGATCTACGCCGAAGGCGACGACGCCTACAAGTTCATGTTCATGGCCAAGGGCGGCGGTAGCGCCAACAAGAGCTTTCTGTTCCAGGCGACGCCGTCCGTCCTGACCAAGGACCGGCTGCTCGCGTTCCTCAAGGAGAAGATCCTCACGCTCGGCACCGCCGCGTGCCCGCCCTATCACCTCGCCATCGTGATCGGCGGCACCTCGGCCGAGCTCTGCATGAAGACGGTGAAGCTCGCCTCCGCCCGCTATCTCGATGCGCTGCCGACCCACGGCTCGCCCGACGGCAACGCCTTCCGCGACGTCGAGATGGAGAAGGAAATCCACAAGATGACGCAGTCGCTCGGTGTCGGCGCGCAGTTCGGCGGAAAATATTTCTGCCACGACGTGCGCGTGATCCGCATGCCGCGCCACGGCGCCTCGCTCCCGATCGGGCTTGGCGTGTCCTGCTCGGCCGACCGCCAGGTGCTGGGCAAGATCACCAAGGACGGCATCTATCTCGAGGAGCTCGAGCATAACCCGGCGCAGTACCTGCCGCAGGTCGAGCAGTCGCTCGGCGGCGAGGTCGTCAAGATCGATCTCAACCAGCCGATGAAGGACATTCTGGCGACGTTCTCGAAGTACCCGATCAAGACGCGCGTCTCGATGACCGGCACCATGATCGTCGCGCGCGACTCTGCCCACGCCAAGCTGCGCGAGCGGCTGGAGAAGGGCGAGCCGCTGCCGGACTACTTCAAGAACCACCCGGTCTATTACGCCGGCCCCGCCAAGACGCCCGACGGCTACGCCTCAGGCGCGTTCGGTCCGACCACCGCGGGCCGCATGGATTCCTTCGTCGACCAGTTCCAGGCTGCCGGCGGCTCGATGGTGATGGTCGCCAAGGGCAACCGCGCGCCGGCCGTGCGCGAGGCCTGCAAGAAATACGGCGGCTTCTATCTCGGCTCGATCGGCGGTGCGGCGGCGAACCTCGCCGAGCACTGCATCAAGAAGGTCGAGGTGCTCGAATATCCCGAGCTCGGCATGGAAGCGATCTGGCGCATCGAGGTCGTCGATTTCCCCGCGTTCATCATCGTCGACGACAAGGGGAATGACTTCTTCAAGGAGTTGAATTTGGGCTGAGATGTCGTGGCCGGGCTTGACCCGGCCATCCATCACTCTTCAAGAAAGATGGATACGCGGGTCTAGCCCGCGTATGACAAGGGGAGTCATCGGCGAAGTCTTGATCCGCCCTAGCTGCAATTCGTGACCTGGTTGGAGCACAGCGAACGCCACCAGCCACGCACGCCGTCGTGGCTTTCGACCAGAGCCCAGAAGCCGCTGCACGCCAATAGCCGCTTTGGTCCGCCGTCACCGTCAATCGGGCCGCCGTACTCGTGCTGCGCCGGCATCCATTTGGCGTCGGTGAATGGCGCCTGGAACAGTCCACCCGCGCGCGTGTAGCCATTGGCGTAATTCGCGCCGACTTTGTTCGACGCAACCCAGCCGCGTCCCGAGTAGGGTTTTGGCGCGCTCCGTGGGTATCGCTTCTCGTCCTCGTAATCCTTGCCCGGGGGCCTCGCGCCTTCGATCAGGAACCAGCCGTCCCTAAAGCCGATGATGCGGAATTCGGTGAGCCAGCCGCCGTCAGGCGTGTTCTCGGCGCCGCCGAGCTTGAGCTTGTAGGGCGGCGGCAGCGCGCCGAGCACGCGCGCTTTCACTGAGGGCTCAGCGCGCACGTTGAGGCCGTTCGGGTCCTTGTCGATGGACCAGGCGCCGAGATCGCAGGGCTCGGTACCATCAGGCAGGCTTGCGCGTTTCGCGGCAAGTTCAGTGTGCAGCTTTGTGAAATCGTTGTCGTCGTTGTCAGGGGCCGGTTCGCTGCGCGGCTTCAACTCGGCCGATATCGCGTGCGCCGCATCAGCCGTCAGCGTCACGACGAGAGCCTGGCGCGCGGCGAACACGCTTGCAGGTGTCTTCGGATCGTTGGACGTCGCCGGATAGACGGCGAGATAGCCGGTCGTACCTTCGGTGTGGTAGGCGAGGCCTGCGACATAGCCTGCCGGCACCATGGCGAGCGCGCTTGCGCGCCACGCCGGTTCGGTGTCATCCGCGCGCGCTGCCTGTGTCGCGACACACAGGATCGTCGCCGCGATGAGACGGAGCGTACGCATCGGTGCAGCGCGCGCTTACGCGCGAGCGCCCGTGAACGGGAAGCTGCCCATAGGGCCGATGCCCATCTCGCCGCTGATGCTGTCGCCGGAGACCGTGCCGGTGAATTCGAGCGTGAGCGGCATCGGGTTGGTGATCGAGACCTTCCAGGAGACGTTGTCGCCAGAGACGGTGCCGTCGAAAATCTCGGCGGTATTACCTTCCGCGCCCTGCGTGCCCGTGAGCGTGCCGTCTGCAGCCTTCACGCTCAGCGTCGCCTGGCGGTCGCCCATCGGCGTCGTCATGGTCAGATTCCAGTTGCCGTCTACGGCCATTCCCGTCTCCCGAACAAATCCCGGCGGGCTGCGACGATCCGCGGCCAGTCCTGAGCGAGCCTATAGCCCAACTCGCAGCTCCTGCCTAACCCTGCATTGGAGGCATTTAGGCGCGGGCAGCGGCGCGCCGGCGGCTCGTGACGATGAGCCTGAGAACCACGTACTGCACGGCGAAGGCCAGGATCTTGGCGCCGCCTGCGACCACCGTGATGTAGAACGCCCACAGCTTCAGATCGCCGGTGGCGGCGACCGCGATCATGCCGGCGCCGATCACGAACATCAGCGCGGCCCAGGCATAGCCCGCAGCGGTCACATATTCCGGGACGGTCTCGGTGACGATCGGCGGCATGTAGCGCAGCATCCAGCCGCGCTTGAGCATGATGGCACCGATTGCAAAATGTGCGATCGAAGGTTTTGCCAGCATGAAGCGGGGATCGTTGGTCAGCAGCGTGACCGTGCCGAGCACGACGACGAGCGCGAGGCTCGCATAGGTCATGTAGTTGAGCTGCTGCCCCTTGACCCGGGCATAGATCACCTGCGCGATCGCGCCTGCAATCGCCACCGACGTTGCCAGCACGACGTTGTCGGTGATGAGGTAGACGGCCAGGAAGACGATGGCGGAGAGGAAATCGGAGGCGAGGCGGGCGAATACGTCCTTCATCGTCGATCCTGTTCAGCGGGCGCCGGGAAGAGCGCGGGCGGGCGTACCGTACTTGATCTGGCGATACTCGGGATACCATTTTGTGAAGTAGATCGCGCAGTTGCGGGCGGCGAAGGCGACCGCCAGGCTCGACCAGAGCGGCAGGCCGGGGATGTAGAGCAGCACGAGATTGGCTGCCGCCATCAACAGCGCGGCGACGGTCCATGCGGCGGTGATGACGTAATTGGCAGTGAGAAAGCCGGGCATCGCCGCGGTCTCGGCCGGGACGGATTCGACCGCATATTGCAGCGTGAAGGGGCGGCGCAGCAGCATCGAGCCGAGCGAGATGACGAAGATGCCGATGTCGACCGACAGCTTGACGCCGAGCGGGCCGAGGGCGGGGTCGATCAGCGCAAGGTAAAGGCCGATTCGGCGAACACGATCGCGGAGCCCGCGGCCAGGACCTTCACCGAGCGACCGCGCGCGACATCGATCGCGACGGTGGCGAGGCAGATCGCCGATGCCGCAAACACGCTGATCATGGCCGACGTCACCAGCATCAGGAAGGTGTAGGCGCCATAGGGCGCGAGGATCAGGAAAATCGCCATGGGCCGCCTCGGTCGGACCGATCTTTACAATGGAAAGATTCCTACTTCCGGACCAGGCCCGGGTCAAGCAAAATCTTTACAGTGTCAAAATAACGTAGGCGACCTCTAAAAAATGAAGGGCTGCAACGGCTTGGTCGGAGGCCTCCGCGGCCAATTCCGCCCATGGAAGGAGCGGGAGCGCGGCAGCGACCGACAGAACGAGGCAGAGCAAGATGCCGCCGTTGAAGATGGTATGGCGGCTCCGCCGCAACCGGATCATCTGGAATGCGAGCGCAGCACCGGTCAGGGCGAGGAGGGCAGCGCAATCCGCGGTGATTGAGGGCATGTGCATGGAAAACTCCCCTGTCGTCATTCCGGGGCTCGCGCCACGTGGTGCGCCCCGGAATGACGAGAGCTACGCCGCGCCCACCCAATTGCCGTGAAAGCCGTCCGGCACGCGGTGGCCGAGCTGCACTAATGCGGCGGGGCCGGCTTCGATGTCGGTGGCATTGAACACGGCGAGATCGCTGCGGTTTTCCCGCGCGCGCCAGACCACCGCGAGCAGCCAGCCGTCGCCCTCGGGCGCATCCGTCGATCGCTCGACGAAGACAGGCTCGGAGATGGTGTCGCCGGCAGGGAGCAGGTAATGCCCGAGCCGCCTGCCGTTGCCGTCGACATGGACGATACCGGACAGCGCGCCAAACATCGGCAGTTTTGGATTGGCGCAGGCGTACCAGCCGTGACGGCTCTTCAGTCCGGCGCGGCGATCGTCGATGCGCGGGAATTCGCCGGTGAGATCGTCCAGGTATGTCTGCTGGAAGCGGTCGGTATTCCCGGAGAGATCGAACGTCCAGCGGCAATGGCGGGCGCGCGATTTCTCCGGATCTGTCGGCCGGCCGTCGGGGTGCGGAAACAGCGGCGCCTCCTCGAACTGCATGACGTCGGCGACTATGCGGTTCTCGTCCTCCCACGCATTCATGATGTGGAAGACGTAGCAGGCTTCACCGCGAAACCAGACGATGTCCTTCGCCGTGCCGCTGCGCTTCATCACGCCGACATAGGCGCCCTTGTCCGGCTCCCAGGCATAGGGCGGCCGTCCGCTCATCGCGCGCTCCATGCTGCCGGTGATGGGCAGGATCGGAAACAGCACGTGGTTCGCGGTGACGATGAAGTCGTGCACCATGCTGGCATAGGGCGCCTCGAAACGTTCGAAGCGCGTCGCCTTGCCGGTGGCGTCGATCGATCCGTAGGAGAGGGCAGGCGTCAGCGGACCCGCGGCGTTGTAGCCGAAGAACATCAGCTCGCCCGTGACGGGATCGACCTTCGGGTGCGCCGTGAAGCTGCCGGCGACGCGGCCCTGATAGTTGTGATAGCCGCGCGTTGCCAGCGTGCCCGGCTCGATCTCGGTCGGCAGATGCGCTTCTTCCAGCGCCAGCAGCTTGCCGGCATGAAAGATGATGTTCGTGTTGGCGACGCCGCCATCGGTGAGGTTTGCAGGCGCATCCGGCAGCTTGCGGCCGAAGCCGCCGAACAGCGCGCGGCCGGCGTCGTGCTCGGCCAGCCATTTCGGCGTGCGGACCCAGCGGTTGCGATGGCTGGCGCGGCCGTTTTCGAGATGAAAGGCGTGCAGCATGCCGTCGCCGACGAACCAGTGCGCGCCGGGAGAATCGAACTGCGGATTGGGGCCGTTGCGATAGAGCGTGCCGTTCAGCTCGCGCGGCAATTCGCCGATGATCTTGAGGAAGGGGGCGTCGGCCTCGAACGGGATCGGCGCGATATTGTTGCGGCGCTCGGCGACGGCGTCGTGTTGCACGGCTATCCTCCCATATCTTTACATCGTAAAGATCGAATAGGCCCGATCTCGGCTTTCGTCAAGTGAAATCTTTACACTGTCAATATTGCGTCATATAGCTTGCAAATGGCCAAGACCGACACCAAGGGCGAAACGGCGCGAAGCTCGCGTGCCCCCAGAAAAACGACGTCGACCGCTGCATCGCGTCCGGCACGCCGCGCGATGAGTGCGAAGACCGAGACGCCGTATCATCACGGTGCCCTGCGCGAAGCGCTGCTTCAGGCCGCCGAACGCGTGCTCGAGCGCGACGGGCTCGCCGGCCTGACATTGCGCGCGGTGGCGCGCGAGGCGGGCGTCTCGCATGCGGCGCCGACGCATCATTTCGGTGATCTCACCGGACTTCTCAGTGAGCTTGCCGCCGTCGGTTTTCGCCAGTTCAACGCCGCGATGGCGTCGGCTTGCGACAGCGCGACCACGCCGCTCGAACGTGCACTGGCGCGGCCGAAGGCCTATGTCGCCTATGCGCAGGCCCATCCCGGCATGTACGGCATCATGTTCCGCACCGAGCGGCTGGATTATTCCAGACCGTCGCTCCACGAGGCGGCCGAGGCCTCTTTCGCCGGACTTGCCAACGCTGTCGGCATGATGCGGCAGGAGCAGATCAGCGGCGATGCGCTGACGCTGAGCCAGGGCGCCGCGATCGCGCGGGCCTGGTCGATGGTGCACGGCTTTACCACGCTGCTGCTCGACGGCCGGCTGAAGGATATTTTGGAGCGGCTGCCCGAGGGGACGACGGCCGAACGCCTGCTCGAGTCGATGCTGACCGCGCCCATCACCACGAAACCTCCCGTGTAGCGGCTGTTCGGCGCTTTAGCGCATGGTCGCGAGTTCGACGGCGCGGCCACGCGTGCCGACGATCTTCACCTCGTCCTTGCCGCAGGTGAAGCTGCGCGCGTCATCGTCCGCGGCCTTGCGCGCGAGCTCGTTGGCGTTCGGGTTGGCGATCGCATCGACATAGGCGACGTGGCAGACCGGGCCCGGCGGCAGCCGGGTCACGACCAGCATGTCCCTGGTGTTCGGCCGTCCCTGCTTGTCGGGATCGGCGTTGTCAGCGATGTGCCAGCGCTGGATGATCGCGAACGGCTTAGTGCCCGCCGCGCGCCATTCGACGGTCGTCTCCGATGAATTGAACGGGGCGAACCAGACCTTTGCCGCGGGTTCCTCGGCCGCGACCTTGCGATTGCGCCCGACCGAGACGATCTCGCGCAGATCGTCCTCGGCGATCAGCACCATGAGGCCGTCCTTGCCTGGACAGATGCGCGTCGTGCTGCCGTCGAGCTCGCTGGGCTTGCCGACCTGTCGGCAGTTCTTGGGCGCGGTGGAGGTGTAGCTGCTGCCCATGGATTGGGCGGCGGCACCGTTCAGGGCGATGCAGCTCATCAGAACGGCCAGGCTTGTGCGGGCATGGTTCATCATGACGCCTTGAAGTCGCGGGAACTCCCTTCATCAGACGTCTTCATTGTGGGCAAGGTTCAAACAAGGGCGGGATAGGCCTGACAGCGGCGCGGAATCGTTCTAGAAGGGCGGCTTCCGCCCGCGCTTAGCGCGCCTCGTTCGCGTCATCTCATTCGATCATGCCCATCACCGCTTCCAGCAAAGCTTATCGCGTCGGCCGTTCCAAGACCGGCCTTGGCCTCTTCGCCACCATGCCGATCAAGAAGGGTACAAGGATCATCCGCTATTTCGGGCCGATCCTGGACTCGCGCATCCCGGCGCATGACGAGATCGAGAACAAATATCTGTTCGAGCTCAACGGCCGCTGGACCATCGACGGCTCGGTGCGCAAGAACCTCGCGCGCTACATCAACCATTCCTGCAGGCCGAATGCCGAGTCGGACGTCCGCCCGCGCGAGCGCAAGGTGTTCATCCGCGCCATCAGGAACATCGAGCCGGGCGACGAGATCAACTACGATTACGGCACCGACTATTTCAAAGCCTATCTGAAGCCGATCGGCTGCAAGTGCGCCTCCTGCGAGAAGAAGCGCAAGAAGCTGCGTGCCGAGGCCCGGGCCGAACGCGCCAAGGTGAAGGCGCGTAGCGAGCGCAAGACGGCCAAGAAGGCGGGCCCCAAGGCCGCCAAAAAGAAGAAGCTCAACGGCCACGCGTTCGGCAAGGCCAACGGCCGCGCGCAGGCGTAGCGACACTGTCATGCCCCGCCTAGTGCGTAATTGCGCACGGGGGGCGGGGCATCCGGTACGCCGCGGCTTCTCCGTATTCCTCAGCGTCTCTGGAATACTGGGTCGCCCGGTCCAGTGCGCAATTGCGCACAAGGCCGGGCGACGACAGCTGCGGATGCGGCCTCACGCCGTCACCGCACCCGCACTCTTCCGCAACCCCAGAAATTGCAGCTCGGCAAACACGCCGGTCGCGATCGCCTGCGCGACGACCATCAGCTCGCCGGCGAGGTTCGGCGACACCGCGCCCGAGAGCAGCAGCGCGATGCTGCCGACGGTCCAGGCCGCGTTGCCGATCACGACCAGCAGGACGAGCGGTTTCGCTACCGTAGCCCGCGAGGCGAGCCAGCCGACCAGGGCGGTGTAGGCGATCAGGAACAGGCCGGTCTCGCGCAGCAGCGCTTCGGGCAGGTTGAGCAGCGCTGCGAACGCGCTCGCGCCGAAGGTGAAGCCGAGAGCGGCGATGCCGCTGAAGATGGCGTCGGCGAGCAGGGCACGGCGCAGGAAGGTGGATGCGTCGATCATCGTAGGTCTCCTTGCTTGGGCTGGGTAGAATTCAATGCAGTCCGCGCCACCAGGCGCGGAGCAGGCGGGCGAGACGGAACGGACAGAGGCTCTTCGCGACGCCGTGCTCGAAGGCGATGACCTGCGCGAGGACATAGTCGCCGGTCGAATGCACCAGCGGCTCGGGCATGTTGAGGCCGCGTGCCAGCATCCGGCTTGCGAACGCCATGGCCCAGGGCAAGACGTGGTCTGCGACGGTCCGGTAGAGCAGCAGCGCGATCATGGTCATCTCCTGTTGCGACCGAAAATGCGCGCGCCCGCGCCCCATTTCGATTACCTCGCGGGTAATGGAAGGGCCGAAATCCGCATGCTAGGTTTCTGGTCATGAACGCACATGCATCCACGGCACAGGCCGAACGCAGCCAGCCGGTCCATATCGGCGACCATTTGCGCGAATGGCGGCAGCGCCGCCGCATGAGCCAGCTCGATCTCGCGGGCGAGGCGGAGATCTCGGCGCGGCATCTGAGCTTCGTCGAGACCGGCCGCGCCGCGCCCTCGCGCGACATGGTGCTCCGGCTCGCCGAGCGTCTCGACGTGCCCCTGCGCGAACGCAACGTGCTGCTGGTCGCGGCCGGTTTCGCACCGGCCTTTCCGCAGCGCCCGCTGGAGGATCCCGCCTTGAAATCAGCCCGCCAGGCGATCGACCTCGTGCTGAGGGCGCATGAGCCCAATCCGGCGCTCGCGGTGGACAGGCACTGGAACCTGGTCTCGGCCAACCGCATGGTGGCGCCGTTGCTCGACGGCATCCCGCAGCGGCTGCTCGGCCAGCCCTTCAACGTGCTCAGGCTCGCGTTCCATCCGGAGGCGCTGGCGCCGCGCACGGTCAATCTCGCGGAATGGTGCGGGCATCTCTTGGAGCGGCTGCACCGCCAATGCGAGGCGACGGCCGATCCGGAGCTGATCAAGCTCTACAACGACCTGAAGAGCTATCCCATCCCGGCGCGTTCGGCGCCGCTGCCCGCCGACAATGTCGCGATCCCCTTCAAGCTGCGCCACAATGGCGAGATCCTCAGCTTCTTCTCCACCACCATGGTGTTCGGCACGCCCGTTGACATCACGCTGTCGGAGCTGGCTTTGGAGACGTTCTTTCCGGCGGACGAGCGCACCGCCGAACGGCTGAAGCAGATGGCGGCCAGCCTGCGCTAGCGCCGTTTACAGGAGGAAGCGGCGCTCGCATAATCGGCGGATGGACCCACGCGCGTTCCGGCGATCGCGGCCGGCCAATCCCGTCGGTGATCTCCTGCGCGGCTGGCGCACCCGCCGTGCATTGAGCCAGGCGGAGCTGGCGTTCGAGGCCGGGATCTCGATCAAGCATCTGAGCTATGTCGAGACCGGCAAGGCGGCGGCAAGCCGGGACATCCTGCTGCAGCTTGCGTCCGCTCTCGATCTGTCGCTGCGTGATCGCAATGCGCTGCTCGAGGCCGGCGGGTTTGCGCGGCAATATGGCGAGCGCGATCTGTCTGCGCCGGAGCTTGCCGAGGCGCGGCGTGCCATTGATCTTCTGCTCAGCCGTCACGAGCCGTTCCCCGCAATCGTCACCGACCGGCGCTGGAACGTGATGCAGGCCAATCGCGCCGCCTCGCGCCTGATAACCATGCTGCTTGGCCCGGCGCGCATGCAACGGCCGCTCAATCACATGCGCATGTTCCTCGCGCCGGACGAGCTCAAGCCGTTCGTCGAGAACTGGCCGACCGTTGCAGCCGCGCTGCTGGCGCGTGCGCGGCATGAGGCGATGGCGGCGCCGCTCGACGAGGCCCTGCAATCGACCTGGCGCGAATTGATGCGGCTGCAGGAGCTTCCTGCGGCTGCGACCGAGGACAATTCCGTGCCCGGACCGCTCTGCGAGGTGCGCCTGCGCAAGGATGACGTCGGCATCGGTCTGATCGGTGCGGTGCTGACGCTCGGCACGCCGCAGGACGTGACGCTGCAGGAGCTTCGCGTCGAGATGTTCATGCCTGTTGATGCCGCATCCGAGGCCGCCCTGACCGCGCTTGCGGCTCAGGACGCTTGAGCCTGCACGGCTTCGCGCCGCTCGAAGCTCATGGCCTGCATCACCTCCGCGAACGGCCCCTTGAGGTCGCTCAGCGTCGCCATGGTCAGGCCCGCGCCGCTGGCGCCGACGCGTGTCGCGGCACGGATCAATATCCATTCGCCCTCCGGCGGACGGAAGAAATAGAGGCTGATCTCGGGATTGATGAAGGTCCAGTCGCGCATGTCGACGATCTGTGCGACGCCGCTGGCGAAGTCCGCGGCCTGCACGGCCTGGAGCAGCGGCGTGTTCGGCTCGCCCTCGACCAGCGGCGCGTCGAGCCGCATCCAGGCCGCCGCCGGTCCCGGCTTCTCCAGCGCGCCCTCGATGAGGCGCACCGAGACGTTCTGGAAATAGCGGCTCCATTTCTGCGCGAAGGCCGGCGGCGGGCTGCCGGCCTCGGGCGGCGTGTCGACCGCCGCGGGACTCGCGAAGGGATCGATGGGAGACTCCCCACTCGGTGCCGTCAGCAGCGCCGTGCAGCGGCCGATCTCGGTCTCGCCGTCCATCAGCCGCACCTGCAACGTTTTGGCCTTGCGGCCGTCGCGCAGCAATTCGGTGACGGTCCTGAACAGGCCCAGGCCCGCCGGTCGCCACAGGTCGAAGGTCAAGCGCCGCACCGCAAAGCCGGACTCGGCCGCGATCCGCGCGACGCCGCGGGTCATCAGCGCGGTGGTGGCGCTTCCCTGCAACATGTCCGGCGACCAAGGGCCGCCAGCATGCTCGGTGGCCCGGAACAGATGGCCTTCCGGCTTGAAAATGGCGGTCATCGCGGTCTCCCTCGGGCTTGATCGTGCTCGCAAGTATCGAGGCGGGTGCGACCGGTCACAATAACCGCAGAGGTGAAGTCGTGAGCCATGCAGGAGGGGTGCCTTGCGCCGCCCCCGGTTCGGCTTATCTTCGGGCGAACCCTCGAAGTGCCCGAAGGAGGCGCCTGACATGAGCACGCTCAAACCGCTCCAGATCGACGTCGTCTCCGACGTGGTGTGCCCCTGGTGCTACATCGGCAAGCATCGGATCGAGAGCGCGCTGGCGCTGGTGCCCGACGTTCCGGTGAAACTGAATTTCCGCCCCTTCTTCCTCAATCCCTGGGTGCCGCGCGAGGGCATCAGCCGCGAGGCCTATCTCACCCAGAAGTTCGGTTCGGTCGAGGCCTATAAGGGCATTGCGGGACGCGTCGTCGCGGCCGCAAGCGAGGAGGGTCTCGTCTACAAGCCCGAGCTGGTCGCGCGCCAGCCCAACACGACCGACTGCCATCGCCTCATCCTGTGGGCGGAAGCGATCGGCAAGGCGCCCGAGATGAAGCAGCGCCTGATGGAGCTCTATTTCCGTGACGGCGGCGATCTCACCGATGTGAACGTGCTGGTGCAGGCGGCCGCCGATGTCGGCCTCGATGCCGACGACGTGCGCAAGCGCCTTGCCACCGACGAGGACGTCGCGCGCGTTTCGGCCGACGCGCAGGAGGCGGCCGAGAAGGGCATCTCCGGCGTGCCGACCTACGTCTTTGCGCAGAAATACGCCGTCTCCGGCGCGCAGGATCCGAACCTGCTCGCCCGCGCCATCCGCCAGGTCTCGGAAGAGATCAACGCGCAGGCGGCGGAGTAGGCAGCTTGAAGGTCGAGATTATCGTGCACGAGGCAGAGGAGGGCGGGTATTGGGCCGAGGTCCCTTCTCTTCCTGGTTGCGCCACTCAGGCTGAAAGCCTCGAGGAGTTGCTCCAGAATCTCGTAGAGGCAGTCGAAGGGTGCGCTCCGAACTAGTTGGCGGGGCGACTTACTCGTCTTATTGAGTGTACGGCACGTCGGGCTTTGTTGCGTGCGACATAGCACGCAGCCAGCGCTCGGTGGATAAGCGCCACTACCGGATCGTGCCGCCGCAGCGGGATCAGCACGTCGCCGATCGCAAAGCGTCCGCGCCAGATCGGATTGATCATGGGGTGATCGGCACTCGCGGTGGAGTCCGCGCTGGCGATGGCGGGATCGGCGCAGAGGTGGCAGGTGAGGTCCAGCGTGAGCTGCACGCCTGGAGAATATCTTGCAAAGCGCTCGTCGATGCCGAGCTTGAAGAAGAAGGCGCGGTCCTGGTGCCGCAGCACGATGCCGGCGGCGACCGGAATCGTGCCGGCGCGAAGCGTGACGATCTCGCACTGCGCGGTTTCCGCCAGCGCCGGTACGGCTCTGCGGATGAAGGTCGCATCGCCCGCATGCTGGACCAGTGCGGTGCCGCGTTTGCCTTTCCAGCCGCTGGCTTCGAGGTGCAGGAATGTTTCGAGCGCCGGCCTGATCTCGTCGGCGCTGCGCGCGACCTCGAACACGACAGGGCCGTGCTCCTCCAGACGATGGCGCTGGCGACGCAACTCCTTGAACTTTTTTGTGCCAAGCGCGTCGCGCAACAGCGTTTCGCCATCCTGTGTCGCGTCGAGGCTGGCGCGGATGTAGGAGGAGAGCACGCGTGGTTTCAGGCCGTCGCGGCTCAAAACCTGATTGAGCGATTTCATCGCCGCGCCGTCGAGCGCGACGTCGTTCAGCACCAGCGCATGCGTGCCGGCTTCGCGTGCTTGATGCAACAGACGCGCGGCCGCCTCGAGCGGAGCGTCGCGGTCGATCAGCGGGCTGCACAGCGTGCCATAGGGATGCGCGCTCACCAGCGCGGGCAGGGGAATCTTCCAGGCGCGCCAGAGCGAGATCACCGGCATCAGCCCGATCAGCCGGGTCGAAGATCCGTCGAATGCCGGCAGCGCCGAGGCATCCGTGCGGCCGCGTGCGGTCGCGCTGACGGCGAGCTCCCAGGCGGGCAGGTAATATCCGTTCGGCTCGACCGCGCGCTGCGCGAGCGCGCGCCATTGGCCGGGGTCGATCGCAGCAATTGGAACGCGCGCGCGCGCTGGCGCGACATCTTCTGCCGATGCCGGATTGATCGCTGCCTGGTGCGCGATGTCGACCACGTCCCGTCGTCCCCGTTCACGCGAGCTGAGCCCGTGCTACCGCTCATGCTTAGCGCAAAGATTGGAAAATACCGTTGGGACGCCGCGTCAATTCGAGTGGTAATGTTAACGTTTCATTGACCATGCCGGCGACCGCCAATCGCTTGTGCCGGCGGATGCGCAAGAATCGCTCTCGACCAGGAGAATCGCAATGATCACCACGCCTTTCACGCCGATGACCTCGCTGCTGGGTGGAGCGCTGATTGGATTGTCTGCCGTTCTGCTGATGTGGGCGACCGGGCGGATTGCCGGCGTCAGCGGCATCGTGGCGCGGCTGTTTCCGCCCTATGAGGACCGCGAATTCGCCGGGCGCCTCGTCTTCGTCGCCGGTCTCGTCGCCGCACCCGTGCTGGTGTTGCTCGTCACCGGAAGCCTGCCGGCCCAGACGATCGCGGCAGGGCCGGTCGTGCTGATCGTCGCCGGATTGCTCACGGGATTCGGTTCGGTGTGGGGCAGTGGCTGCACCTCCGGCCACGGCGTTTGCGGCTTGTCGCGACTATCGGTGCGCTCGCTGGTCGCGACCATGACCTTCATGGCGGCCGGCATGGCGACCGTCTTCGTGATGCGGCATTGGAGCTGATGGCAATGGCAATCCTCGTTCAATTCGCGATCGGCTTGATCTTCGGCATCGGCCTTATCGTCTCCGGCATGTCGAACCCGGCCAAGGTGCTGAACTTCCTGGACGTTGGCGGCATTCCGGCAGGGACATGGGATGCGAGCCTCGCCTTCGTGATGGCGGGCGCGGTGGCCGTGACCTTCATCGGCTTCAGCCGCGTCCTGAAGCTCCCGCGTCCGTTCTTCGCCGATCGATTTTATCTGCCAACACGACGCGACATCGATCCCAGGATCGTTGCAGGTCCCGCGATCTTCGGTATCGGCTGGGGACTGGCGGGGTTCTGCCCGGGACCGGCGCTGACCGCGCTCGGATTCGGCTCGGTCTCGGCGGTCATCTTCGTTGCGGCGATGTGCGCCGGCATGGTGCTCGCCCGCTTCACCGCTCACCTGCCGTCATTGACGCGCTTTGTCACGCCGGCCGATCCGCTCGAAACCTGACGTCGCGGCCTACGAGCAGTTCCAGCAGCAATCGGTCGCCGCCTGATCCCGTTCACCGGGCACGCTGAAGCGGCAGGACCGGGCGAGTTATCTCGTCCGGTCCCGCCCCACCAATCTTCATGTACGACCAGCGGTTAAGCGTTCATCGGTCACCAGCGGTCGTCGACACCGACGCCCACGCTGACGCCGGGTGCGCGAATGCCGACGCCGGCGCGCGGGCCGTCATCCCAGTCGCGGTGATAGGTCCGGCGCTCGTAATAGCGTTCGCGCGGCATGTAGTTATAGGAATCGCGCACGATGACACGCGAACCGCCGCGCGTGCGATAGCACCGGCCGGCGTCGTCGCAGACAAGTCGCACCTGCTGGACGAGATCCGGATTGGTGTATTCGCTGCTCGTGTAGATATCCGAAGCCTTCACGCCCGATGCGCCGGCCAAAGCACCCACGCCCGCCAATAGCGCAATAGTCAACGTCCTCATCCTGTCCTCCTCCGAAACTGCCCTCGGCGGTAACAAGAAGGGGAGGCGGTGATCGTTCCCACCCGCAATACTGGTTTTTCTCGGAACCGCACCTTCGTTAGGTTTGTTCCTAGATCGGCTCGTAAGTCTCGGTCCCGCAAATGTCGTCGGCTTCGGCGCGTCGGCGATCGACGACCTTTCCGCCATTGATGGTCACGATGTAGGTCTGCGCGCCGAGCGGCGTGCCGGTTGCGGAGGTGAGCTGCGCGCGAACGCAGGCGGTCCAGCCCGGTCCTCGCACCTCGTGATGGGGCGGGGCGACATGCACCTCACGCGGATAGGACGTGGTGAGAAACACCACGTCGATCTGCTCGCGCACCACGCGCTTGACGTCGGGGGGCGGCTCCGGCGGCGGTTGCTCGGCTTCCTTGATGCGCATGAATTCGGGCACCGGCGCCCGGCTGTCGGCAAAGCCGCAAGCACCGAGCGCGAGCGCGCCGGCCAGCAGCGCCGCATTGGCAATGATCCGCAACATCCGTGAAAGGTCCCCTGCGGCGAACAGATAGGCACGAATGCGATCGGGCGAAGTCCGCCCCGATCAAAATTTGCTGAAGGCGCGGAACCCCCGGCATTTGCTATTACGGGATTGCAGGTTAGTTTGTACCCCACGCGAGGGGGATTGCATCAATGAAGATTTTGGTCATAGCGGCTGCGGTGCTGGCGCTGGCGTGCGGCGCGGCCGAGGCGCAGGGTCGGCGGCAACCCAACGACGGCGCCAAGCCGGCGGACAACAAGCCGAAGGTCGACGAGAAAGCTTACAAGGCCGCGCTCGAGCGCATTCCCGAGCCGAAGGAGAAGTACGACCCGTGGGGCGGGGCCCGCCCGAGCGAACCCGCCAAGAAGCCGAAATGAAGTACGGCGGGCCTCGCTGACTGGTCCGCGAATTCCGCCAGCCTCGTTCCGATTACAGTGCGGCCATGCGCCCCCCCCCCCGGGGAAAGTTCGGGGCAATGGCGCGACGCGCTTCTCGCCATCACACGACATCGCGATGGACGCCGCGGTCATTCTGAGGCCAACATCTCGATCGGCGACAGCAATGTTGCGTTTGGCGGGGCCACGGTCATCGCTAGAGTCGCGCGCGATCGATCGTCCGCGCGGACGATTTGCCGTCACACTCGCGATCATCGCACTCATGCTCGCAAGCTTGCATACGCGCAAGCTTACGCCGGCGCGGTGCCACCATAGCAAGCAGTCATGATCGTGTTGTGCATGTGATGCGAACGTTCGTTCACATCGCGTGTGCTATTGCACGAAAGCGAGGCCGATGCGTTTGTCGTTGCGCCACACGGGGCGGCAATTCCGTACGAAATTGTCGCGCGCGATCGAGAGTGTGAACGATTGCGGCAATGTGACGGAGCCATCGAGGTCGATCGCCGCGCCGCTTTCCGACATGTTTCGCACCGTGCACGCAATGCCGCCGTCTTCGAAGCTGATCGTTCCGCCCTTGAAAACACGGTGACGCTGTGCTGCGCGCTTCTCGATCATCGGCATTAATCCAAAGTGACGATTGTGAGATAGTGCATAGAAATTACGTTGAAATGAACTCAATACTGGCGCTACTTGCACCACGCTTCAGACCCGCGGTGCGCCTTGCGCTCACGCGGCTCTCTTCTTTTCGGATCAGCTCAGCCCGGCAACATCGCGAACGCGCTCGACACCATCGCCACCGGCTTGTTGTCGGCGGCCGACAGCAGCGTGACGCGACCGAAGCTCATGGTGCGTCCGAGTCGCACCACGCGGGCGTCGGCGAGCACGTCGGACGATGAGGCCGCGCGCATGAAATGCGTGGTCTGGTCGACCGTCGTCATCGGACGGTAGCCGCGATTGGCCGCAAGGATGGCGATCACCATCGCCGTGTCGGCAAGGGCCATCAGCGCCTGGCCGCAGACCACCCCGCCGCTCCGGCACAGCCGCTCCGAAAAGGCCATGCGCAACACTGCGCCCGGCTGCCAGTCGGGCTCATCTGCCGGCGGTGCGTGCTCGATGCGCTCGACCGAGAGGTTGAGATCCTGGACCCAGGGCGCGAAGACCTCGCCGAGGATGCGTCGGGCATCATCGATGCCGAACTCGGCTTCTGGCTGCGATGGCATTGCTGTCGTTTCCTCCATTGTTGCCGGATGTTTCGGCCATTCTGCCCGCATCGGCGCGGCAAAGTCACCCGGCTGGTCCCGTCGGCTTGAAAATGCCCGACTTGGCCCGATATGATGCCGTGGTTGGGTACGGGTGGGCGATGTTGCGTCGGTATGTCCTCGTCTTTTGTCTGGTGGCGCTCGGTCTTGCGCTGAACGGGTGCACCAGGTGCGGTCCGATCTGGGACGATTGGCTGCACGCGCCGAAATCGTGCCGCTCGTAGCGGTCCGCAGCGGCCGCACCGGGATGACAAGGCGCCGGGCGATCCGTGCTTCCATGAAATGATCTGAGGAGTGAAAGATGAAGCTTTTCCGTATGGCGGCGGTGATGCTGGCCGTGCTGGCGGCACCGGCCTACGCGCAAATGCCCAATCTCAATCTGCTGCAGGAAGGTCCGGGCAAGACCCCGGAGGAGAAGGCCGCGGAAGCCGAGCGCGACAAGGCCTACAAGGAAACGCTGAAGAAGATTCCGGACGCCAAGACGTCCAACGATCCCTGGGGCGGCATGCGCTCCGATCCGCCGAAACAGCCGGCGGCGCCGAAGGCGGCCGCCACCAGTGCGCCGAAGAAGACCAAGACCGGCACGGCCGCGAACTAAGCGTTTCGGCCGGAGGCGGCAGGCGCCTTCCGGCCGGGACTCCTCCTTGGTCCGGCCACTCCCTACATTAAAGCGCAGGTATTGCGTAGAGGAGGGTAGGTCATGGCCGATCGTCCGCGGGATCTCGCCGAGCGGATGGCGCGCCGGCGCAGGACCGGCGGCAACACGCCGGGCGGGGGCTCCGGTGACGGCTATCTGCGCGAGACCTTCACGCTGCCGCGTGCGGCGGCGCGGGCGAGGGCGGAGGCCTTCTTCGCCCGCTATCCCAAGGCCGGCTATATGAGCGCGGTCGAGACCTGGCGCGAACTGCCCGGCGGCGATATCGAATTCACCATGCGTCGGCTGCCCAGCGCCGATTGAGGGGCCCGCGCGCCCCGCGTCTAGTCGAGCGTCTCGGCGACGATGCGGATGCGGAACACCGGCTCCTTGGCCTCGTCCAGCAGCTCCATGTGCCACTCGGAATTTTCCTGGAGCTTGCGGGCGATCCCGGCGGCCATGTCGGCGCAGACGCTGGTCATCTCCTTCCAGGCGGAATCGCGATCGGAAAATTCCGTCGCCTGGTCCGCACAGCCGGAATAGCGGCCGTTGCGGATTCGGAAGAAATAGAGCGGCATGGCTGGCACCGGTCGCGTGAAGGGCCCACCCCAAGGCCATGGGCGCGCAGTGCAATCCCAAACCCCCGGCAGATCAATTCCGGGTGTCTACGGAGGACATGCTCAGGGCATGTCGCGCTGCGCAGGGATGCCTGCAACATCATTCCGGCTCAGGCTGTCTTGATCAGGCAGTCTTGCGCTCGATGGCCTTCAGTTCCCGATCGATGCGCAGCTGCACCCGCCGGATCGCCAGGAGGTCGATCTTGGTCTCAGTCTTGCCGGACTTGACCTGCTCCCCGATGCGGAACTGCCACTGCCAGACTCCGGGACTTGCCGTCTTGGCGACGGTGAACTCGACGCCCCTGTGATTCATGGTCACCTCCCACGATTCACCCTCGATCACATCAAACATGTTGGCCGTCACAATATTCCCATGCAGAAGCAAAATCGGCGGTAAGCCTTGGATGGTTCATGGAAATCCCGGATGCGCACGCGCCATCGACCGGCCAGGAACTCTGTTCATGGCCGGAGAACCACGGAGCCCATTCAATGCTCATGCTGGTCGAAGACTCTTGATCCAGATCAGCCTCCGGCTTCGGAAAGGCGCGGCGCGGAGACGCAAGCGATCAGGCGCCTGTCGGCACGTGCCTTGCTTGGCCGCTGACGGCAAGCAACAAGGGCGCATCATGCTTGGCATTCCCCGTCGCTACAGTCATTTCGTGTTCGGCGTCATCCAGTCCGGATTGACCTCGCTGATCGCGGCGGGAATCGCCAGCTTTCCGGCTGACGGCGCCATGCTGTTCGTTCGGCACTGGATGATGTCGTGGCTGATCGCATGGGCCGCGATGCTGCCCATGGTGCTGCTGGCGGCGCCCGCGATCCGCGCCTTCTCGCTGCGGCTGACGCGGGAGGAGAGCGGCGCGTGAACCGGCGGTGCGCATGAAAAAACCCCGCTTGGGGAGAGCCAAGCGGGGAGAAGGTTATTGGAGGCTGAGGTGCTGGGCTGCAACACCATAAGCCAGGCGAGCCTATCCGGCTGAGCTTACGGCAGCCTGACAGGCTCGCGATTGGAATCGGCCCCCCGCGTCACAGCACACGGGCCCGCAAACAGAAAACCCCGCTCGGGGAGAGCGGGGTCGTCGACTGGGTATGGAGGCCCGGTGTTGGTCCACCGGGCTCAGCGACACTAGGCGAGTTCGCTTACAGAGGCCTGACGGCGGCAAGCGAAAGCAATGTTGAGCAGGCCGCACACTGGCCCCGCACCGGTCCCAATTTGGCCACCCGATCGCACCACTCAAGCCACAGCTGCAGGCAAGATTCCGCAGGGTCCGGTGCTGCCATGGGGGAACGTGGCACGCCGGCAACGGGGTGGCATCATGGATAACGTAGAGCGGTCGTTTGCCGCCGCGACAGCGGCTGGCTTCGTGGTGTTGGTGATCGGCATCGCGCTGCTGATGCTGTTGTAGGATCACGCAGCAGAGGCAGACGGCGGGCCGGCTCCGGGCCAGCATGGCCCCGCGCGCGGGCCGGCGCGCCATGGCGGCGCCTTACGTCCTGCAAAAGCTGCAAAACAACCCCATGCACAGTAGGTCTCCGTGCGATTGTCTCGCGCAATCAAGGGCTTGGATGTAGTATCTAGATACCTCCAACTGCCGATATCGTCGCTAGGGCGGGCGTTTCAGCCGGCGCGGGATACGCAAGGCCTGCGTGACCTTCGGTCCCGGCCGGCAGCCTTGTCCTCGGGGACTAATGGACCTTGATCGCGTCCAGCGGGAGGCGGAGCTCGGCGGCACGCTCCTCGCGGTCCTTCTTACGGAACTCGTTTTCCTTGCGCTCGAACTTGATCATCTCCTTGAGCGCCGCCTCCAGCAGGTGGTTGCGCCTGGTGGCATCGTGCAGCGTATTTTCCGTCATGACCGAGATCCCCATTGTTGCGGTCCAACCCAGAGAAGGCCACAGGGCACCGAAAGGTTCGATGCCGCAGGATTGTGTAAGCATGACGGCACGCGGCGGCTGCGTCTTTGATGCGCGTCAGCTTCGGTTGAAGACGAACGGTCGCTGGACGCGGTCGTTGGGTATCGTGCCGATCGCGCGCATTCGATGTCGCGTTACTTCGGAGGTCGCAGCCCGGTGGACTCGATCCAGTCGTGCAGATGAGAGGCCACGTCGGCTTGGCGAGCCTTCTCGAGGAGGGCGTCCCGCTTGGGACCGGGGGGAAGGCGCAAGGCCTGATCCCGGACCTGCTCCACCCATGCAGCAAGCCGGTCCTGAAGGCTCAGCTGTTGCTTGAAACGTCGTCGCGTGGGCATGGCACGCTCCTTTCCATGCGCGGAAGGCGGGAGCGCAAATCGGCGTTCTCATCACCGATAGTTGCCAGGGTCCGTGCGGCGATGACCCATTGAACCAGATTGTCGGATCCGGTTCGGTCCAATTGTGTACAGAGCGTTCTCGGCGACGTTCTTGGGCGGCCTCACCCGTCCTCGTTGAACCACGAGAGCGGTTCGGCTGCGCGCCGCCTCTGTTGTCGTAGCCGTTCGGCATGTTCGCGCGCCTGCCGCACTCGTCGCGCTTCCTCGACCAGCTTGCGAGCGGTCTCTTGCGCGTCGTTGGCGCGCCGGAAAAGCGGGTCTGTTTCCATGGACCCCATAACGCAGAAACAGGGGAGTGGGTTCAGGCGCGGGGCTTCTCCCAGGGAAAGGGCTCCTGTGTCTTGCGGCCGAGGAACGTGTCCGGCATGGGCAGTTGCAACACTTTCGCCGCCTCGGCCACCAGCTCGCGCATGAGGGCGTTCTGCGCGGCAAGTTCGACGGCCACATAATGCACGCGCGAAATGTGATTGTGGTCGGCCATGGCGGCGCTCCCTCGCTTTGCAGGCGGGAGCGCGCTCGGTCTCTCAGCCACCGACGCCTACGGGCAGAGCCTCGGCCGGTGATGTCAGGTAAACTGCCACGGGCCGCTTTGGTTCACTATTGAACTTAGGGGGTGCTGCCTTAGTCGGGCGGCTGTAGGCCGGGCGATCTCAGCCACTGGCTCATATGCGAGCCGGTCTCGGCCTGGCGGGCCTTGCGGAGGGCGTCGTCCTGTAGCGGACCGGGAGGGAGGGATCTGGCTTCTTCTCGGAGGCGTTTTGCTTCTTCGGCAAGGCGTTCTTCCAAGAACACGGTTTGCGTGAAACGGCGGCGTCGCTGCATGACACAACCTCGTCTGACGGGTCCTAACCGTTGGGCTTGAATTTCACGAATCCAATATGCCGTAGCTGGCGTTCCAGTTCCCGGAGATGCCCGGTCATAAGGGAAATGCGGTCGGTGCGAGCGGCTGAAAGGCGGCCTCAATTCATCTTGCGGCGCAATTGCCTGACGATCTCGCGGAGGTCGGCGGCGTATTCCTCAATGATCCGGAGCGCCGCGTCCAAGCGCGACGGCTTGGCGTCCTTACCCTCAGTCGGCTTACCAGGGTCGGTCATGGGCCGGATGGTCTGCCGCACGAGGGAATGATGTTTGCGCTGGATCAAGGGAAGGTGAAGCTCCGCCGCGCGTTCCTGACGCGATCATCCATGCTCCATCAGCAACAGGATCGCCGCGAGTAACACCGCTACGAACATGGCCGGTACCACAATCCAGGCAGTCTCGTTTCTCATGGTGCGCATGGTTTCATGCGTTGCACCGTGCCGCTACCTATACATCGGGATACTCGGGGACTGCCGGATTTCAAACAGCACTCAACGGTCGTCCTAAACGCTCATCGAGATGATGGCTATCAAGCCCGCAGCAGCCGTGCCCCACGCCAGCGCATGCAACATCCAAGGCCGCATTGTCGCCTCCCGACAGATGGGAGGATGCAGGCGGATCGCGTGCGCTACTTGAGATAGATCAAAGGCTAAGGACTAGCGCCGTTGCGGCGGCCACGGTGAAAACACCGGCGCCAATTGCAAGCACGCCCACGAGTAGTTCTTTGCCCATGCCCTGATCTTAACTTAGGTCGGTTCGGGCTGGCTATGCGGTTTGTGCCAGATTTTCCCGATACGGGGCTCCAGCGAATGAGGACACGGCGGATTCAACTTGGGACACTGGCCGGATCAGGACGCTGCAAATCCGGGGTACGTCGGTTGCCCAATCGCCAGGTACCCGGCGCCGATGCAAGTTGCTGGACCTGGGTTAGCGTCAGCCTTGGCTGGCCCAGTACCTTTGGCCTCAACTCAGCCTGCCCGGAGTTGGGGCCGCCTTTTGGACACCCCGCGGAGGGGGAAGATCAGGGCCCTCGCTGCGGCCCTATTGTCCATTGGAGCGGCGCCGCTCCAATGCGGCGAAGACTTCAAACAGGACAATGATGATCGCTATGCCTGCACCGCCCCCAAGCGTTAGTAGAAGCACCATCCCCAGCATTCGATCTACTGCCGCTCTATGATTGGTGGCGGCGCTGGGGCTTCTTTTGATTCCAGCGCCATGACGTGCATCGGCCGGGCCTTCTCCGCGGCCGGCTCGGTCAGAGCCATCCGCGCCGCGATCTCTGCTTGCTTCAAATGGTCGGCGGTCGGCACTTCGTTTCCCCGCAGCTCCACCTCCTGCAGCGGAAGCTAGCGGCATAAGTACCAAAGTGAACATTCGTTCCGAGCCGCTGGGTACGACCTTAGCTCAAGGGACCGCGAAGCTTTTTGAGGATGCCAATCTGGTCGTCGATGTTCTCTTGAGCCACTTTCCGAGCCGCTTCCGTGCGCTCCGGATCGGGCGCAGGGATGGGTGGTTTGTCGAGGTGCTTGTCGGTGGGCATCCCCGCACTAGAGCAAATTGGGACACCCGCTTCATTAAACTAGGATACTCGGGGTCAAATACGGACAGTCCCCAAAATCGACGTTGTCCTAATTCCCCTCTGCGGGTGTCGGATATCGAACAGACCGTTCCAGACTTTTCAGCCAGATTGACGACATCCGGGATTTTGCGATTCCCTCCCGGGGCTGGAACAACGTCGCCCGCCATATTGCAAGCGGGCGACGTTGTTGTTTGTGGGGTGTCCTGATCTGCCTCTGCCGGTGTCCCCAAAATCGGTGCTGTCCTAATTAGGCCGCCAACTGAGGCGGCCTCATCTTTGAATATAAACGGCCCCAACTGGGGGCCGCCAACCCTCTGGGGGGTTTTCCTCCAGCAGTCGGGGGGGCACCTTTCGTGCTGGGGGCATCGTAGAGATGCGCTGCTAGGCTGATAGTTCCTCAGCCGCTTAGACTGGTACCCCACGGAGGCGGACAGTACCCAAAATCGCAAAAGAACATATTGCGAACTGAGAACAAATGGGGTACGCTGTTTTTATCGCCGGCCCGCCTCTCAATCGTTTGTCCCCCTAGCGAATCCTCGCCATAAGGAGCACGACCCAATGTCCGCAACTGCCCTGCGTATCGTCGAAGGATCTTCCATGGACAAGAGTAAAGCTCTGGCTGCCGCGCTCTCCCAGATCGAGCGCCAGTTCGGCAAGGGCTCGGTGATGAAGCTGGGCAAGAGCGACAGGTCCATGGACATCGAGGCAGTGTCCTCCGGTTCGCTCGGGCTCGATATCGCGCTCGGTATTGGCGGCCTGCCCAAGGGGCGCATCGTCGAAATCTACGGGCCGGAATCCTCGGGCAAGACCACGCTGGCGCTGCACACGGTGGCGGAAGCGCAGAAGAAGGGCGGCATCTGCGCCTTCATCGACGCCGAGCACGCGCTCGACCCGGTCTATGCCCGCAAGCTCGGGGTCAACATCGACGAGCTCCTGATCTCGCAGCCCGACACCGGCGAGCAGGCGCTGGAAATCTGCGACACGCTGGTGCGCTCGGGTGCGGTGGACGTTCTGGTGGTCGACTCGGTTGCGGCGCTGGTGCCGAAGGCCGAGCTCGAGGGCGAGATGGGCGATGCGCTGCCGGGTCTGCAGGCGCGTCTGATGAGCCAGGCGCTGCGCAAGCTGACGGCCTCGATCAACAAGTCCAACACCATGGTGATCTTCATCAACCAGATCCGCATGAAGATCGGTGTGATGTACGGCTCGCCCGAAACCACGACCGGCGGTAACGCGCTGAAATTCTATGCCTCCGTACGCCTCGACATCCGCCGTATCGGCGCGATCAAGGAGCGCGACGAAGTGGTCGGCAACACCACCCGCGTCAAGGTCGTCAAGAACAAGCTGGCGCCGCCCTTCAAGCAGGTCGAGTTCGACATCATGTACGGCGAGGGCGTCTCCAAGATGGGCGAGATCCTCGATCTCGGCGTCAAGGCCGGCATCGTCGAGAAATCGGGAGCCTGGTTCTCCTATGACAGCCAGCGCCTCGGCCAGGGTCGCGAGAACTCGAAGGCCTTCCTGAAGGCCAACCCCGACATCACCGCCAAGATCGAGACCTCGATCCGCCAGAACTCCGGCCTGATCTCCGAGCAGATTTTGGCCGGCACGCCCGAGAGCGACGCCGACGGCGAGGAGCCGGCGGACGAATAAGCCTTAACGCGGGAAAGTTTTCGCGAGGAGCGGGCACTGAGGACGTTGAGTTGCCGACGTCTTCGGTGCCCGTTTCGTCTTGCGTGAGGGGGGCGCGCCGACGATGAAGCGTGTGATCCTGACCAGTTCGTCCGGCGTTGGTCTTGCTCATGCGAACCGCGCCGACATGGTCGTCCCGCTTATTTTTCGGTTCGTCTTGGGAGTGTTACCCAACGCGCACCACCTGGACGCCTACCTGGAAGGAGACTCTGTAAGAGGCAATCCGGCAGTAATGTGGTTCGATCTTGTCGGCCGGTCTTCCCAGACGGGCCTTGCGCACAAGGGTGCCGGACTGGTCTGGTTCTGCAAGACCTACGGTGTAGACCTCATCGAGCTGTGGTTCGATCCTGAGCCGAACAGTCAGTTGCAGTTGATCTGGATGCTCGATTACCTGCGTTCTCATCCGACGGTCGCCGAGCGTCTGAAGTTGCGCTTTGTCGATTTCGATCTGCGCGGAGCAGATCCCGCAGAGCTTCGTCACCGTGACGTGCGGCAGTTCAATATCGCAGAAAGTGATTTTGCGATCGCCGGAATGGCCTGGGAGGCCTACCGCGCGCCGACGCCCGAGCTTTGCGCCGGGCTGCTCGACAGGCCGCTCGGCAAGCTGTCTTTCCTGAAGCCGGCCATGGAAGACCTGCTATCGGAACTGCCCTCGCCGGTGATGGGACTGGGGGCGACCGAGATGCGGCTTCTCGAGCTGATCGCAAGTGGACACAATCGCACCGATGAGCTGTTTCGGCCTGGCACGCTTGGAGCGCGCGTGTTCGATCCGTGGGAGTTGGGTACGCTGCTCGAAGGACTCGCATTCGGCCCGGCGCCCGCCGTTGCGGGTCTGGACGGCAAGCTGGCGACACTCGATCGGGATAATGCAAGAAGCCGCAACGCTGCCTTTCGCAGCAGCCGGCTGTCGCTGACGGAGTTTGGCAAAGCGGTGCTTGAAGCCCGCGAGGATTTTCGTCGGCTCAATCCGATTCGGCGCTGGTGGGGTGGTACGCTTCTTACCAACGAGCGGCTTTGGCGCTGGGATGCGCAGGGGCGTTCGCTGGTTGCGCCCTAAGTCGAAACTGTAGGGTGGATTAGCCGTGCGATGCGCGAAGCGCCATCGCTCGGCGTAATCCACCACGGTTCGTATCCGTAGAGACAGAAGAGGTGGGTTACGCCAGCGGACTGCGCTTCGCGCAGCCGCGTGCTAACCCACCCTACGAATCCGTTACTCCGCGGCTTCCGCGTAATCGCTCACGGGCGGGCACGAGCACACCAGGTTGCGGTCGCCATAGACGTTGTCGACGCGGCCGACCGGGCACCAGTATTTGTCGGTACGCGAGACGCCATCGGGGAAGCAGCCCTCGCTGCGGGAGTAGGCACGATTCCACGCATCGTCCGCGATGTCGTGCACGGTGTGCGGGGCGTGACGCAGCGGCGACGCTTCGATCTTGAAGCGGCCGGCCTCGACCTCGGCGATTTCTTTCCGGATCGCGATCATGGCATCGCAGAAGCGATCCAGCTCCGCCTTCGATTCCGACTCGGTCGGCTCGATCATCAGCGTGCCCGGCACCGGGAAGCTCATGGTCGGGGCATGGAAGCCATAGTCGATCAAGCGCTTGGCGATGTCGTCGACGGTGACGCCGCTCGTCGTCTTGAGCGGACGGGGATCGACGATGCACTCATGCGCGACGCGGCCCCTGGCGTTCTTGTAGAGCACCGGGAAGTGCGCATCGAGGCGCGCTGCGATGTAGTTGGCGTTGAGGATCGCGATCTCGGTGGCACGCTTCAAGCCTTCGCCGCCCATCATCAGGATGTAGATGTAGGAGATGGTCAGGATCGAGGCCGAGCCGAACGGTGCGGCCGAGACCGGGCCGACCGGAGCATCGGCTTGCGTCGCCGGGTGGCCAGGCAGGAACGGCGCAAGATGCGCCTTGACGCCGATCGGGCCCATGCCGGGGCCGCCGCCGCCATGCGGGATGCAGAAGGTCTTGTGCAGATTGAGATGGCTGACATCGGCGCCGTAATCGCCGGGCCTGCTAAGGCCGACCTGCGCATTGAGATTGGCGCCGTCCAGATACACCTGGCCGCCATGGTCATGCACGATGTCGCAAATCTCGCGGATGTGCTCCTCGAACACGCCATGCGTCGAGGGATAGGTGATCATGACCGCGGCAAGGTCCTTCGAATGCTTTTCCGCCTTGGCGCGGAGATCGTTGACGTCGACGTCGCCGTTCTTCTCGCAGGCCACCACCACCACGTCCATGCCGACCATCGCGGCCGAGGCCGGGTTGGTGCCGTGGGCGGAGGAGGGGATCAGGCAGATTTTTCGGTGGCTCTGCCCACGCGCCGCATGATAGCCGCGGATCGCAAGCAGCCCGGCATATTCGCCCTGCGCGCCTGAATTCGGCTGCAGCGAGATCGCGTCATAGCCGGTGATGTCGCACAGCCATTTTTCCAGCCGCGCGAACAGCGCGTGATAGCCCTTGGCCTGCTCGCGCGGCACGAACGGATGCAAGCTGCCGAATTCCGGCCAGGTCAGCGGCATCATCTCGGTGGTCGCGTTCAGCTTCATGGTGCAGGAGCCGAGCGGAATCATCGCGCGGTCGAGCGCCAGGTCGCGGTCGCTGAGCTTGCGCATGTAGCGCAGCATCTCGGTTTCCGAGCGATGCGCGTGGAAGACGGGATGGGTCAGGAAGGCGGTGGTGCGCTTCAACGCCTCCGGCAGCGCCTCGCGCGTAGTGGCGTCGATCTCGGCATAGGCAAGCGTGCCGCCGAAGGCACGCCAGACCGCTTCCACCGTCGCTGGCGTCGTCGCTTCGTCGAGTGCGATGCGCAAGTTCGTTTCGCCAACGCCGAGATTGATCTTCTCGGCAGCGGCACGCGCGAGGATCTCGGCGCGCTTGGCGTCGGCATCGACGCTAAGCGTGTCGAAGAAGGTCTCGCTATCAGGCGCAAAGCCGAGCTTGCGCAGGCCGGCCGCGAGCACAGCGGCGCGGCGATGCACGTTGCGCGCGATCTGCGTGAGGCCCTCAGGGCCGTGATAGACCGCGTACATCGAAGCAATCACGGCGAGCAGCACCTGCGCGGTGCAGATGTTGGAGGTCGCCTTCTCGCGGCGGATGTGCTGCTCGCGGGTCTGCAGCGCGAGGCGATAGGCAGGCGCCCCGCGCGAATCCACGGAGAGGCCGACGAGGCGGCCGGGCAGCGAGCGCTTCAGCGCATCGCGCACCGCCATATAGGCCGCGTGCGGCCCGCCATAGCCCATCGGCACGCCAAAGCGCTGCGCGGATCCGATCGCGATGTCGGCGCCGAGCTCGCCGGGCGAGGCGAGCAGCGTCAGTGCCAGCAGGTCGGCGGCAACGATCGCGAGCGCGCCCTTGGCCTTCAGTGCGGCGATCGCGGGCCTGAGGTCGCGCAATGCGCCGGAAGAACCCGGATATTGCAGCAATGCGCCGAGCACGTCGGCGTTAGCGAGATCGGTGAGGGGATCGCCGACCACCAGGGTCCAGCCGAGCGGCTCGGCGCGGGTGCGCATCACCGCCAGCGTCTGCGGATGCACGTCCTTGTCGACGAAGAAGGCCTTTGCCTTGACCTGCGAGTGGCGCTCCGCGAGCGCCATGGCTTCGGCAGCGGCGGTGGCTTCATCGAGCAGCGAGGCGTTGGCGACGTCGAGCCCGGTGAGGTCGCAGATCATGGTCTGGAAGTTGAACAGCGCCTCCAGCCGGCCCTGGCTGATCTCGGGCTGGTAGGGCGTATACGCCGTGTACCAGGCCGGGTTCTCCAGGATGTTGCGCTGGATCACCGCGGGGAGGATCGTGCCGGAATAGCCTTGGCCGATCAGCGAGGTGAAGACCTGGTTCTGCGCGGCGAGCTCGGCCATATGCGCGATCGCCTCGGTCTCGCTGAGCGGCTTGCCGAGATCGAGCGGCGATGCCTGCCGGATCGAGGCCGGCAGCGTCTCCGCCATCAGCGCGTCGACGCTTTTGGCGCCGACCGTTTCGAGCATTGCGGTGACATCGCGCACTGATGGGCCGATGTGGCGGCGAACGAAACTGGCGGCGGTCTCGCCGCTGGATTTACGGTGCGCGGTCATCGCCTGCTCCATCGTCCTTAAGCCGTGTGGGCCTTGTAGGCGGCTTCATCCATGAGGCCGCCGAGCTCGCTCTTGTCGGCAATCTTGATCTTGAAGAACCAGGCCGCGCCCTGCGCGTCCGAATTGATCAGCGCCGGCTCGGCGGCCAGCGCCTCGTTGGCCGCGAGCACTTCGCCGGTCATAGGGGCGTAGACGTCGGAGGCCGCCTTCACGGACTCGACCACCGCTGCGGCTTCCGCCTTCTTCAAGGTGCGGCCGACCTTGGGCAATTCGACGAACACGACGTCGCCGAGTTGCTGCTGCGCGTAGTCGGTGATGCCGACCGTGGCGGTATCGCCGTCGATGGCGAGCCATTCATGGTCGGAAGTGTACAGCGTCGTGGTCATTGTCTCGTCCTCAGCGTTTGTAGGTGTTTTTCACGAAGGGCATGGCGGCGACTGCGAGCGGCAGGCGCTGTCCGCGCACCTCGGCGAAGAGTTTTGTGCCGAGCGCGCTCAGGCTCACAGGCACGTAGCCCATCGCGACCGGCGCACTCAGGCTCGGGCCGAACCCGCCCGAGGTAACCTGTCCGACCGGCTCGCCGCCCGCGCTATCGGCAAACAGCAGCGCGCCCTCGCGCACCGGCGCGCGGCCCTCGGCACGCAGGCCGACGCGGCGGCGGGATGCGCCGTGATCGAAATGCGCCAGAATCTTTTCCGCGCCGGGGAAACCGCCGGCACGGGCGCCACCGCTGCGGCGGCTCTTCTGCACCGACCATTCCAGGGCGGCCTCGACCGGCGTGGTGGCGGTGTCGATGTCGTGGCCGTAGAGGCACAGGCCAGCTTCCAGCCGCAGGCTGTCGCGGGCACCTAAGCCGATCGGCAGCACGTCCGGATTGTCCAGCAGCATCTTGGCAAGGCGTTCGGCATCGGCAGCGGGAACCGAGATCTCAAAGCCGTCCTCGCCGGTGTAGCCGGAGCGCGAGACGAAGCACTTGATGCCGGCGACCTCATGCGGGCCGGCGTCCATGAACTTCATGGCCGGGGCCGCCGCACAGAATTTCGCCAGCACCGCTTCGGCCTTCGGGCCCTGCAATGCGATCAGCGCGCGGTCGGCGAGCGAATCGATGATGCAGTCGTCCGAGAGATTCGCGCGCAGATGCGCCTCGTCCTCGGCCTTGCAGGCGGCGTTGACAACCAGGAACAGGTGATCGCCGAAATTGGCGACCATCAGGTCGTCGAGGATGCCGCCATCGGCATTGGTGAACTGGGCGTAGCGCTGCCGTCCCGACGCAATCGCGACGATATCCTGCGGCACCAGCCGTTCCAGCGCGCGGGCGGCGTCCTCGACCTTGCCCGATTTCGGCCGAAGCGCGATCTGGCCCATGTGGGAGACGTCGAACAGGCCCGCGGCGGCCCGGGTATGAAGGTGCTCCTTCAGCACGCCCGCGGGGTACTGCACGGGCATGTCATAGCCCGCGAACGGCACCATCTTGCCGCCAAGGGAGACATGGAGGCTGTGGAGGGGCGTACGTCTAGGGGAGTCTTGGTTGTGCGCTAGCATCTTAAGGGGCCCTCGGCGGTTCCCCGGGGACGATTCCCCGATGGACACCAGTCGAAGCCCCATCTGTCGCTGTGCCTGAGAGTATTATCCCGTCGGCGGACGCAGTCCGGGCCTCAAGCCCGTCGGCGCCTCTTTCCAGATGCTGTCAAAGCCACGCGGTCCTTTTGCCTGAGAGTTTCCGGGGCGGTTGCTCCTTCGGCGCCGGCTGCCTAAAGCCGGTCTCTCCCGACGTGGCCGTACGATACAGATGGGTACAGACCACAGGGTAGCCAAGCCTGTCAACGCGACTTCAGCGGCTTTCAACGGGATTGAGCGCCTGCGGCAACCCTCTGATCTGCTTGCACAGTTTCTGGACAGCGAAGCTGGCCTTGTCTAAAAGCGCTTTGGCCCGCAGATATCAGCCTTAATTTCCGGTTTGGACGGCGGGAGCGGGCCCAAGCACACCCGATTGGATGAACATGAGCGGCGTCAACGAGATCAGGTCGACCTTTCTGAACTTCTTTGCCGAGAACGGCCACGAGATCGTGCCGTCCTCGCCATTGGTGCCGCGCAACGACCCGACGTTGATGTTCACCAATGCCGGCATGGTGCAGTTCAAGAACGTCTTCACCGGCGTTGAGAAGCGGCCGTATCAGCGCGCCACCACGTCGCAGAAATGCGTGCGCGCGGGCGGCAAGCACAACGACCTCGACAATGTCGGCTACACCGCACGCCATCTCACCTTCTTCGAGATGCTCGGCAACTTCTCGTTCGGCGATTACTTCAAGGAGCGCGCGATCGAGCTCGCCTGGACGCTGATCACCAAGGAGTTCGGGCTGAAGAAGGACAAGCTGCTCGTCACGGTCTATCACACCGACGACGAGGCGGCGGGCCTGTGGAAGAAGATCGCCGGCTTCTCCGACGACCGCATCATCCGCATCCCGACCTCGGACAATTTCTGGGCGATGGGCGACACCGGCCCGTGCGGCCCGTGCTCGGAGATCTTCATCGACCGCGGCGAGCACATCTGGGGCGGACCTCCGGGCTCGCCGGAAGAGGACGGCGACCGCTTCCTCGAATTCTGGAATCTCGTGTTCATGCAATACGAGCAGGTGACGAAGGAGGAGCGCGTGGATCTGCCGCGTCCCTCGATCGACACCGGCATGGGCCTGGAGCGCATGGCCTGCATCCTCCAGGGCGTCGAGAGCGTGTTCGAGACCGACCTGTTCCGCCACCTGATCGACGCGACGTCGTCGGCGCTCGGCAGCGGGCCGCAGGAGCAGACGGTTGCCTCGTTCCGCGTCATCGCCGACCATTTGCGCTCCTCCGCCTTCCTCGTCACCGACGGCGTGCTGCCCTCGAACGAGGGCCGCGGCTATGTGCTGCGCCGGATCATGCGCCGCGCGATGCGCCATGCGCAGCTGCTCGGGGCCAAGGAGCCCTTGATGCATCGCCTGGTCCCGGCGCTGGTGCGCGAGATGGGCCAGGCCTATCCCGACCTGATGCGCGCCGAGAAGCTGATCGAGGAAACGCTGCGGCTGGAAGAGACCCGCTTCCGCAAGACGCTGGCGCGCGGCCTTGCCATCCTCGACGAGAAGAGCGCGTCCCTGAAGAAGGGCGACATGTTCGACGGCGACGTCGCCTTCACGCTGTACGACACCTACGGCTTCCCGCTCGACCTGACGCAGGACGCGCTGAAGTCGCGCGGCATCGGCGTCGACCAGGCCGCGTTCACCGACGCGATGGAGCGCCAGAAGGCCAAGGCGCGCGAGTCCTGGAAGGGCTCGGGGGAAGCTGCCTCCGAAGCGATCTGGTTCCCACTGCGCGAGAAGCTGGGTGCGACCGAATTCCTGGGCTACGAGACCGAGAGCGCCGAAGGCGTGGTCTCCGCGCTGGTCAAGGACGGCCAGGAAGTCGCCAGCCTCAAGGCGGGCGAGACCGGCGCGCTTCTGCTGAACCAGACGCCGTTCTATGCGGAGTCCGGCGGCCAGGTCGGCGACACCGGCGTGCTGACGGGTGAGGGCGGCATCAAGTTCCGCGTCACCGACACGCAGAAGAAGCTCGGCGATTTCTTCGTCCACGTCGGCACGGTCGAGAGCGGCGAGCTCAAGCTCGGCACCGCGCTGCAGCTCGAGGTCGATCATTCCAGGCGATCGTCGATCCGCGCGCATCACTCGGCGACGCATCTCATTCATGAGGCGCTGCGCCAGGTGCTCGGCGACCACATCGCCCAGCGCGGCTCGATGGTCGCGCCCGACCGCCTGCGCTTCGACTTCGTGCATCCGAAGCCGATCACGGCGGAGGAGCTTGCCCGCGTCGAGGACATCGCCAACGACGTGGTGCTGGAGAACGACGAGGTCACGACGCGCGTGATGGGCGTGGATGAGGCCCGCGAGGCCGGGGCGCGCGCGCTGTTCGGCGAGAAGTACGGCGACGAGGTCCGCGTCGTCTCCATGGGCAGGACCGCGCGCGAGCGCGGCGCCAATGCGCTCGGCTGGTCGGTCGAGCTCTGCGGCGGCACCCATGTCAAGCGCACCGGCGACATCGGCCTGATCACGCTCACGGGCGAGAGTGCGGTCGCCTCGGGCGTGCGCCGCATCGAGGCGCTGACGGGCAACTACGCGCGAAAACACGCCAACGAGACCATGGCGCTGGCGAAGACCGCCGCGAACGAGCTGCGCACCTCGATCGACGACGTGCCGGCGCGCATCGCCGCGCTGATGGAGGAGCGCAAGAAGCTCGAGCGCGAGCTGTCCGACGCGCGCAAGAAGCTCGCCATGGGCGGCGGCGCATCCGGCGGCAACGGCGCTGCGAGCGGCGTGCGCGAGGTCGGCGACGTCAAGCTGATGGCGCGCGCGGTCGAAGGCATCGAGATGAAGGATCTCAAGGGCCTTGCCGACGACGGCAAGAAGCAGATCGGCTCGGGCGTCGTCGCGATCGTCGGCGTCACCGAGGACGGCAAGGCCGGCGTCGTGGTCGGCGTCACGCCGGACCTCACCGCGCGCTTCAACGCCGTGAACCTCGTCCGCGTCGCTTCCGAGGCGCTGGGCGGCAAGGGCGGCGGCGGCCGGCCCGACATGGCGCAGGCCGGCGGTCCCGACGGCGCCAACGCGACCGCGGCGCTGGCGGCGATCGAAAAAGCGATGGCAGGCGCTTAAGGCCACCATGGGCCTCGTTCCGCGAGGACGTGGGCCTGGCGATCCCGACTTGCGGGATCGCCTCTACGAATTGCTGGAGCACGACCCCCTGGCCTATTCGGTCGGGTCGCGCTTCATCCAGCTGATCATCGCCGTCATCGTGCTCAACGTGGTCGCGATGATCCTCGCCTCGGTGCCGGAGTTAGACGCGCGGTTCGATGCGCTGTTCAGCGCAATCGCGGTCCTCGCCGTCATCGTGTTCGCGCTGGAATATCTGGCGCGGCTGTGGACGGTGGCGGGGCACACCCAGCGCAGGGGCTCGGCGCTGTCCGACCGGCTCTCTTATGCCTTCTCCGCGCTCGGCATCATCGACCTCATGGCGTTCCTGCCGGCTGCGATCGTGCTCGCCACGGGCCGGCACGCGACGCTGGCCGGGCTCGGCGTGCTGCCGTTCTTCAAGCTGATCCGCTATTCGCCGGCGATGCGCTCGCTGCTCGCCGCGGTGCATGCCGAGCGGCGCGCGCTGATCGGCTGCATCGTCATCCTGATCGGCGCGGTCCTGACCTTTGCCTCGCTGCTCTATGCCATCGAGCGCGACGTGCAGCCGGACAAGCTCGGCACCATCCCGCAGGCAATGTGGTGGGCGATCGTGACGCTCGGCACCGTCGGCTATGGCGACGTCGTGCCGGTGACGCCGCTCGGAAAATTCATCTCGACCTTCGCCATCATCAGCGGCTTCGCCATGATCGCGCTGCCGGTCGCGATCATCTCCTCGGCGTTCGCCGAAGAGGTGAAGCGGCGCGATTTCGTCGTCACCTGGGGCATGCTGGCGCGGGTGCCGCTGTTCTCGCATCTGTCCGCGGCGGAGATCGCCGACATCATGCGCCTCCTGCGCGCCCGCACCATCGAGCAGGGCGAGATCCTGGTGCGGCGGGGCGATGCGGCCTCGTCGATGTATTTCATCACCGCCGGCGAGGTCGAGATCGCGCTGCCGAGCCAGCAGGTGCGCCTCGCCGACGGCACCTTCTTCGGCGAGATCGCACTGCTGCACAAGACCAAGCGCAGCGGCACCGTCACGGCGACGCGCAAGACGCGCCTGCTCGTGCTCGACGCCCAGGATTTCCACGCTTTGATCGCGCGCATGCCGACGCTCGCCGATCACGTCCATACCACCGCGAAGGCGCGGCTCGCCGACAGCGGCGATCTCGCGGCGGCGGAGCTGGCGCAGGCTGAGAGGGACGACACGGACCGCTGAGCGGTCAGCCCTTCTTCAGAAACACATAATCAGCCGAGTAGGGCGCGCTCTTGAACTCGCCGGCCTTGTCGCAAGAACCCTCGAGCTTGCCGCCATGGGTGTTGATGCGCTGGACGGTGGTGACGGGCGTCAGGGTGCCGCTGCCGCGGCGGGAGGCGACTTCAAGCTTCAGCCAGGGGATATCGGCAGCCGTTGCGCCGGGCGCGTTGCCGATGGCCTTGCCGACGACGGCGCTGCCGTCGGCGAGCTCCCAGTTCGGGCCGGCATAGTGGCGGCCGACGGTCTTGCCCTCGGAGAGAAGCGTTGCGACCGGTTCGCGGAAGGCCCAGGCGAGCTTGCCGTCGGCGGCGGCCTTGCACTCATAGACCTGCGCGCCCTCGGCGTGGACGCTGAGCACGGCGGTCTCGCCAGGTGCGGCGATGGCCTCGGGGAGCGGATCGGCGGCGGCCGGCCCGGCCATTACTGTGAGCAGCATCAGGCAGGGGACGGCAAGCTTGGTCGACATGGTCGCATCTCCGCGCGAGGGGTCTCAAAAAAAGGGCCGCGCCCAAAGGCGCGGCCCGTGATGATGTCTGGCCCAGTCGGGCAAAATTGCGGTCGGCTTACGCCGCCATCGCCTTGACCAGGTTCTCGGCGACCTTGTCGAGGAAGCCGGTGGTCGAGAGCCAGCGCTGGTCGGCGCCGACCAGGAGCGCGAGGTCCTTGGTCATGTAGCCTTCTTCAACCGTGTCGACGCAGACCTTCTCCAGCGTGGCCGCGAACTTCGCGAGCTGCGGGTTGTTATCGAGCTTGGCGCGATGCGACAGGCCACGGGTCCAGGCGAAGATCGAGGCGATCGAGTTGGTCGAGGTCTCCTTGCCCTTCTGGTGCTCGCGGTAGTGGCGGGTCACCGTGCCGTGGGCGGCTTCGGCCTCGACGGTCTTGCCGTCGGGGGTCAGCAGCACCGAGGTCATCAGGCCGAGCGAGCCGTAGCCCTGCGCGACCGTGTCGGACTGCACGTCACCGTCGTAGTTCTTACAGGCCCAGACATAGCCGCCGGACCACTTCAGCGCCGAGGCCACCATGTCGTCGATCAGGCGGTGCTCGTAGGTCAGGCCCTTGGCCTCGAATTCCTTCTTGAACTCGCGGTCGTAGATGTCCTGGAAGATGTCCTTGAAGCGGCCGTCATAGACCTTCAGAATCGTGTTCTTGGTCGAGAGATAGACCGGATAGTTGCGCAGCAGGCCGTAATTGAGCGAGGCGCGGGCGAAGTCGATGATGGAGTCGTCGAGGTTGTACATCTCCATGGCGACGCCGGCGCCCGGAGCCTTGAACACTTCCTTCTCGATCACGGTGCCGTCCTCGCCGACGAACTTCAGCGAGAGGGTGCCCTTGCCAGGGAACTTGATGTCGGTGGCGCGGTACTGGTCACCATAGGCATGGCGGCCGATGATGATCGGCTTGGTCCAGCCGGGAACGAGGCGCGGCACGTTCTTGCAGATGATCGGCTCGCGGAAGATCACGCCGCCGAGGATGTTGCGGATGGTGCCGTTCGGCGACTTCCACATCTGCTTGAGGTTGAATTCCTTCACCCGGGCCTCGTCCGGGGTGATGGTGGCGCACTTGACGCCGACGCCGACCTTCTTGATCGCCTCGGCGGCGTCGATGGTCACCTGATCGTTGGTGTGGTCGCGGTACTCCATGCCCAGGTCGAAATACTGCAGTTCGACATCCAGGAACGGGTTGATCAGCTTGTCCTTGATGTACTGCCAGATGATCCGGGTCATCTCGTCGCCATCGAGTTCGACGACGGGATTGGATACCTTGATTTTTGCCATGTTCGGGGAAGCCCTCTTGGGAACGGCGCTGGTCGCGCCAACGTGAATATCCGCCGCCTCTTAGCACCTGATAGCAGCGGGCGAAAGCCAAGTGATTATGCACTTTTAGCTCATCCAGCTTCCCCAGATGGGGAGCGGGGCCTGACACCACGGCTGGGGCGGGGGTGAGGTTTCAAGCGAGATTCAAAAGTCGAATCCAACCCGTTATTTCCCTTGAGAATTTTGTCAGGACAGGCAAACGACAGGCGGGCAGCGCCGGCCGGCCCAAGACCGACTCGAAAAGGCCGCCTTGAATCATTTCCTAAGGCGGCCTTGCCAAGGCCTTGAGAGACAGTGTGAAAGCGAAGCGAGATGTCGGGGACTGACAAGAGCAAGACGGGCCTTTCCCTCGACGGTCCCATCGTCATCCTGGTCGAGCCGCAGCTGGGTGAAAACATCGGCATGGCTGCGCGCGCCATGGGCAATTTCGCCCTCGGCGCCTTGCGCATCGTCAACCCCAGGGACGGCTGGCCCAACATCGCGGCCCAGCGGGCGGCGGCCGGTGCCGACCACATTCTGGAAAAGGTCGAATTGTTCGACACGGTGGAGCAGGCGGTCGCCGACCTCGACCTCTTGTTCGCCACCACGGCGCGCCCCCACGACCAGGCCAAGCCCGTGGTCGGGCCGGAGGCCGCAGCCAGCGAGATCGCCGGGCACGTCGCGACCGGAGGAAAGGCCGGTATCCTGTTCGGCCGCGAGCGCTGGGGCCTGACCAACGAGGAGGTCGGGCTCTCCAACCGCATCATCACCTTTCCGGTCAATCCCGGCTTTGCCTCGCTCAACCTCGCTCAGGCCGTGCTGCTGATCGGCTATGAATGGTTCAAGCGGGCCACATCCGGCGAACTGCCGCACGCCATGCCGGAGCGCTCCGAGCGCGCCTCGCAGCACCAGATGCAGGCCTTCTTCGACAATCTCGTGCGCGAGCTCGACAAGGTCGAGTTCCTGCGGCCGGCCGAGAAACGCGACACCATGCTGGTGAACCTGCGCAACATTTTTAGCCGCATGGAGCCGACCAAGCAGGACATGCACACCCTCCATGGAGTCATCATGGCGATCGCGGAGGGGCGCAAGGGCCCGGCCAAGGGCGGCGTGCTCGACGGCGAGCAGGCGACGCGCCTGCGCGCGCTGCTGGCCGAGCACGGCCAGGGCGGCGGCGTGCCCGACAGCGGCTCCACCGTGCGCGGCCTCGCCCGCCTGCTCCGCCGCAACCCGACCGACGCCGAGCGCCTGCTCTGGCAGGCCCTGACCCGCGATCGCCGCTTCGCAGGTGGGTTCAAGCGCCAGACCCCTGTGGGACGCCACATCCCGGACTTCGTCTCGTTCCCGCACCGGATCGCGATCGAGCTGGTGAACCCCGGCGAGGGCGAAGCCATCGCCGCCGACCGCGCAGGGCGGCGGACCTGGCTCGAGGCGCGGGATTATCGCGTGCTCGACATCCGCGCGGCGGATGTGGAGCGGGATCTTGAGGCGGAGTTGGTGCGGCTGCAGGGGATGATCGAGCAGGGCAGTTAGGTCTCGTCGGGCGCAGCTCTCGTAGGGTGGGCAAAGGCGCATCGCGCCGTGCCCACCACTCTTTGTGTCGGAGAGAGATGGTGGGCACGCTTCCGCCTTCGCTCTTCGAGCTACGGCGGACAAGTCGCTTTGCCCACCCTACGGCACCGCGCTTGTGGCTGATCCACGCCACGCACTATTACCCGAGCTGCACGCCAACGCCGCAACCAAGGGCTGTGCAGAGGCGCAATCGGTTGCTATGATGTCCCTGGGAATTGAAATGGGGACTGCATGTTTGGAATGGTGGGCCGCGCACTCGTTGGTGCGGCAGCAAGCTTAAGCGCGTTGGCGCTCACAATCTTGATCGAAGTATTGCCTGCCCGAGCGGAAATGCCCCTGGCCGCAAAATGCAACGCGCTCGGCAACATCACGCTCGATGATCGCATTGCGGGCTGCACCGCCATCATTGAGGCTGGGAAGGCCATGCAACAGAGCGTGATCGCGGCGCACTTTCGCCGTGCCATGCTTTACCGCCAGAAAGGTGAGGTCGGCCTTGCGATCGCGGACTACAACGTGATCATCGAACGCGATCCGGGCAATCTGAACGCGCGTCTTCAGAGAGCTGCTGCACAAACCGCGAGGCGACAAACCGACGCTGCGCTTGCCGACTACGACAAGGTCATCGAGCTTGATCCCAAGGCTGTCTATGCCCGCCTGGGGCGCGCTCGAATCTACCAAGCCAAAGGAGATATGGTCCGCGCTATCGCTGACTATGATCAAGCCCTCCTGGTCCATCCGGACAATGTCATAGCGCTTGTCGACCGAGGTCTCGCTTTCATCCGCAAGGGAGACCTGGATCGTGCCATGGCTGACTGTGACCGAGCGGTCGAGCTGAGCCCGCAAACCGGCGGGGGCCAGTTGTGTCGCGGTCGGGTCTACTTCGCCAGGGGCAACAAAGAGCTCGCATTGGCCGCACTCGATCAAACCATGCAGATCAAGCCAAGGAGCGAGGAATTCTATTTCTTTCGCGCAGAATCCTTCCTTCAATTGGACGAGTTCACCCGCGCGTTCGCCGATTATGACCGGATCATCGAGCTCAACCCACGAGGTCGCGCTGTCTACCTCTGCCGGGGTGTCGCCTATGCTCGAAAAGGCGACTACGACCACGCCATTGCCGATTTCACACAGGCAGTTCAGCTCGCCCATCGGGATCAGGGAAGCCCAGGCGAGGGGACGCATCAGATTCAAGGTCAAGACGCCGATCTCGCTTCAGCGTCTTTTGATGGTGGCACAACTGCACCCGGCTGGGGGGACGGTCCTGCATTCCGCGCTCGGGGAACTGCGTACTCCGCACGAGGAGACCTTGATCTGGCTATCACGGACTATGATGAGGCGATCCGCATCAATCCCAAGGACAAGGACGCACTCGGGCTCCGCGCCAACGCGCACAAGGCCAAGGGAGACTTCGACCGTTCGCTCGCGGATTACGATCAACTCGTGCAGCTCGATGCCAAGGATGCGCGCGCCTATTTTCATCGTGCGAGGCTCTATTGGCAGATTGCTTCATTCGCCAAATCGTTGGCTGACCTCGATCAGGCGATCCAGCTCGATCCAAAGAATGCCTACCCGGTCTTATGGCGCGAAATTGTTGCAAGGCGCAGTGACCAGCCGAGCCAGCTGGGCGAGGCGGCAAAACAGCTCGACGCGGCGAAATGGCCCGCGCCGGTCGTCAATCTCTTCCTTGGCACGATGACGCCGGAGCAAGTGCGCGGCGCCGCGGACGATGCCGACCCGGCGAAGAAGAAGGGGCAGGTCTGCGAGGCGAATTTCTATGTCGCAGAGCGCGCCCTGCAGAGCGGCTCCAGGGAAGAGGCGTTGAAGCTGTTCGAGCAGGCTGCAGCCGATTGCCCGAAGACCTTTCTCGAGAAGCCGGCCGCCGACGTCGAGCTTGGCGCGCTGCGAGCGAGTCGCTGATCGAATGGGCGGGGTCTCGTAGCTCTCGTAGGGTGGGCAAAGCGTAGCGTGCCCACCGTGTCTATCGACGACGCCGAGTGAGAAATGGTGGGCACGGCGCTTCGCGCCTTTGCCCACCCTACGAGACCGAGTGTGTGGTTTGTAGGGTGGGTTAGCCGAAGGCGTAACCCACCACCCTTCAGCGAATGCCGGACGAAGTTGGTGGATTACGCCGGCGACTGCGCTGCGCGCAGCCGTGGCTAATCCACCCTACGCACCTCTCACCCGCGCCCGAGCAGCACGTCGCGGTCGACTGCAATCCAGGTCGTCTTCGCCACCGCCAGCAACCTGCCGCTTTCATCATGGAGCGCGGCGTCGGCTGTCCGCTTGCGGCCGTCGCGGCCGGTCGGCCAGGCCGTGATGATGCAGGGTTCACCAGGGCGCGGGCGGGCCTCGATCCGGGCGGACATCCGTCCCAGCAGGAGCGGCGTCTTGTCGTAGGTGCCGCTCTGCTGATTGCAATTGCAGGCAAAGCCGGTGGGACAATCGAGTGCCGACCAGAGAAATTCCGGCGCGACGCGGCCATCCTCGGCGGCCAAGTTTGGATCGGGCGTCCAGGTCGCCGCGAGAACGGCGTTCTGCGCACGACGCTTGAGCGACCCAGTGAAGATGCGCAGGCCGTCGCCTTGCGCACGCGCGGGACCGCAGACGAAACAGTTCGGCAGCGGATGCTCGTGCGGCTCGAACAGCGTCAGCAACTCGGCGGCGCGTGCTTCCTGCAAGCTGGCTGTCTCGAGCTGCGCGAGCTCGACATGCGCTGTTTGCCCGGTCGCAACGACCTTGGCGCCATCGCGAAGCTCCCATGAGCCGTCGGTTGCAGCGACCGCATCGAGCGGCGTGTCCAGGGGAGGCGGCGCGCGCAGCGTCACCTCCGTGGCCCCGGGAATGTGACGGGCGAGCCGGCCGCAGACATAACCGCCGTTGCCGGAGTTCGGAGGGCCGCAGAAGCGCCTGGCGATGATGATCTGAGGCATCGGATTTGTTCTCCTCGGTCCTCATAGCCCGGATGGAGCGGAGCGCAATCCGGGACGGTGTCCCGCATGTCGCTGCGCTCATGCGGGCTACGAAGTAAGAACCGTTACACCGCCTCGAGCTGATCCGCTGCGCGCTTCTTCTTCGCCCTGGATTGCCCGAGCAGGGGGCCTGCCGTGAGCGCGGCCGTATCGGCCACGCCCGGGTCGCGCGAGATCATCGCCGCGACGATGGCGCCGTCGATGATGAGGCCGAGCTGGTGCGCCAGCACCGCGGGGTCGCTGGAGCCGAGCTCGCCGGCGAGCTTCTCGATATGACCGAGCACGATCTTCTTGTGCTTCAGCGCGATGTTGCGGAATTGCTTGGCGTCCTTGTCGTGCTCGCCGACGGCGTTGATGAAGGGGCAGCCGTAGAAGCGCTCCTCCGCGAACCAACTCTTCAGCGCCGGAAAGATCCGCGTCAGCTTCGCCTGCGCGTCGCCGCCGCCCGCTTCCATGGCGCCGATGAACCATTCGCGCCACTGCTTGCCTTCGCTCTCCAGCACCGCGTTGACGAGGTTGGTCTTGGAGCCGAACAATTTGTAGAGCGTGGTCTTCGCCGTGCCGGCTTCCTCGATGATCGCGTCGATGCCGGTGGCGTTGATGCCGTTCTTGCAGAACAGATGCGTCGCGGCGCTCAGGAGGCGCCCGCGCGCGGATTCATCTTCGCCAGCGGCGGCGTGGGGCGAAGTCTTCTTCGATGACGTCTTGTTCAGTAAGGGCTTGGCCATGAGTCCAAACTTACCCGCAGCCGCGCCGCATCAGCAAGCCGCATCTGTTCCGCGCTGAAAAGATTCGCAAGGGGCAGACCATCTGCATCGCCTTTGAGCAAGCCGCCGCTGATCAATCCGCAGGCAGGGATCGGTAAACCGCTCCAAAGCTTCGCGTTTTGATTTTGGCCGGCTCTGGCACGCTCCATGCAAGGAAACAGACCGTTCGGTATCCTGCCGATTTCCACTTCTGCCAGGGAGAAGATTGATGACTGCCGTCGTTCAGAAGACAGTGCTGACGGGTTGCCTCGCACCCATCGACAAGAATGGCCTCGAGCAACTGATCGCCAATGGCAAGGCGAATCCGAAGGTCATCAAGACCTTGAAGTGCAAGACGGTGGCGGAAGGCAAATTCCGCCACGCCAACTACATCCGCAACCTGCCGCCCTATATCGTCGACGAGCCGCCGGGACTCCTGGGCGACGATACCGCGCCCAATCCGTCGGAGGCCTCGCTCGCCGCGCTCGGCTCCTGCCTTGCGGTCGGCCTGCACGCCAACGCTGTGCATCGCGGCTGGATCGTCAACAAGCTCGAGCTCGAGCTCGAGGGCGACCTCAACATCACCGCGGTCTGGGGCACCGGCGACATGTCGGACAAGCCCGTTGGTTTTACAGACGTGCGCGTGAAGGTCGACATGGAGTGCGAGGGCATCTCGCCTGACGAGATCAACGCGCTGGTCGCCCATGTGAAGAAATGGTCGCCGGTCGCCAACACCTTCACCCGCCCGGTCAATCTCGAGGTCGGCATCTAGCAGACAGCAATCCGGACAAGGTGCGGGAGACGATCATGGGTTCACTGGCTTTATCGCGGGCCGAAGTTTTGGATCAGCCCGCACCGTCCATTGCAGGGGAGGTGGCGCGGATCGCGCGGGAGCAGCTCGCGCCGCTCGCCGCCGGCATCGACGACGGCTCGATCTATCCGGCCGAGGTGCTGCGCGCGTTCGGCGCGGTCGGCGCCTGGGGCAGTCACATGCCCCTGGAAGGTCCCGCGGATCTGCGCTGCGCGATCGAGTCGATGGCGGCGATCGGCGAGGTTTGCGGCGCCACCGCCTTCATGGCCTGGTGCCAGAACACGCTGGTCTGGTACGCCGCCAATTCGACCAATCTGAAGCTGGCCAGGCGTTTCGGCGATGCCTTCTCGACCGGGCGCGTGCTCGGCGGCACCGGGCTGTCCAATCCGATGAAGAGCTTTTTCGGCATCGAGAAGCTCAAGCTGAAAGGGAAGAAGGTCGAGGGCGGCTACATCGTGCGCGGCGCGTTGCCCTGGGTCTCCAATCTCGGCCCCGATCATTTCTTTGGCACGATCTTCGAGCGCGAGGACGAGCAGGGCATCGCAAGTGGCGAGCCCGGCACTGTCATGTTCCTGGCCGATTGCTCCGACCCCGCGATCACGCTGACGCCGTGCAAGCCGTTCCTCGCGATGGACGGCACCGGCACCTACGGCGTGCAGTTCCGCGACGTCTTCGTGCCGGACGAGCTGATCCTCGCCGATCCCGCCGCGCCCTTCGTCAAGAAGATCCGCGCCGGCTTCATCCTGCTCCAGGCCGGCATGGCGCTCGGCGTCATCAGGGACTGCATCAACATCATGGACGAGGTGGATAACCCGCTCGGCCACATCAACCGCTATCTGCCGCAGCAGCCGGTGCATTTCCGCGAGCTCGCCGCCGAGCTCGAAGCGGAGACCATGGCGCTGGCGCGCGATCCCTACAACGAGGAGGAGACCTACTGGCGCAAGGTGATCGCGCTGCGCCTACGTGCGGGCGAGGCCAGCGTCGCGGCGGCGCATGCGGCGATGCTGCATTGTGGCGCCCGCGGCTACCTCAAGAGCCACCGCGCGCAGCGCCGCCTGCGCGAGGCCTATTTCGTCGCGATCGTCACGCCGGCCACCAAGCAACTGCGCAAGATGCTCGCCGAGTCCTGAGTTCCACGAGTCCACCCCAAGAAGACCTAAGACGCCACCCTAAGACGACGACCCCAGAGACCCCCAACCTCAACGGAGAGGCTGCCATGACTGACGTCCTGATCACTGCCGTCGAACTCGCCGATCTCTTGAAGCTAGAGCCGTGTGTCGTCATCGACACCCGCAATCCCGACGCCTATGCCGCCGGGCATTTGCCGGGCGCCGTCAACGTGCATGAGATTTTTACGTTCCTCGCGACCTCGACGCCGGAGGGCATGGCCGAGCTGAAGACCAAGTTCGCTGATGCGTTCGGCGGCGCCGGTCTCTCCGGCAAAGAGACAGCCGTGATCTACGAGCAGTCGATGAACTCGGGCTTCGGCCAATCCTGCCGCGGCTATTACCTGCTGACCATGCTCGGCTATCCCAAGGTGAAGGTGCTGCATGGCGGCTTCGACGCCTGGTCCGCCGCGGGCTTCCCGGTGACCAAGGACGTGCCGACGCCGGCGAAGGCTTCGTTCGCAATCGTGCCGGAAGCGGGTGAGATCCTGATCGATGCCAAGACGATGCTGGGTGCCGTCGGCAAGCCCGGCATCGCCATCCTCGACGTGCGCGACGTCGACGAGTGGATCGGCGACAGCTCTTCTCCGTATGGGAAGGATTTCTGTCCGCGCAAGGGCCGCATCCCCGGCGCGGTGTGGCTGGAATGGTATCGCATGATGAAGCCGACCGCGGAGGGCCCGCGCTTCAAGTCCAAGGACGAGATTTTGGCCGAATGCGCCACCGTCGGCATCTCGCAGACGACGCCGGTCTATCTCTACTGCTTCAAGGGCGCGCGGGCCTCGAACACATTCCTCGCGCTGAAGAACGCGGGCGTGAAGGACGTGCGGATGTATTTCGGCTCCTGGAACGAATGGTCGCGCGATCCGTCGCTGCCGATCGAGCAGGGATTGCCGATTGCATCTGGTGTGACGACCAAGGCGGCCTGAGCGCGCGCCTCGTCCTTCGAGACGACCGCTTCGCGGTCTCCTCAGGATGAGGCTAAGCGGCAGCAGTGCCCGTTGATACTGTTGCCGCACACTCCGCCCTCATCCTGAGGAGCCCGCCTAAAGCGGGCGTCTCGAAGGATGGGCCGCTTGCGGACGAGGCGCGATCCCCAGCGCCTTGATCCGCGAGGCCAGCGTGGTCGGCTTGATATCGAGCATCTCGGCAGCGCCGCCGGGGCCGAAGACTTTTCCGGCGCAGGCCTCGAGCGCGGCCAGGATGTTGGCGCGCTCGTGGTCGCGCATCTCGGTTGACGTCATCACCACCGGGCGCGCGTCGGCCTTCTGGCGCGTGGCGCCGCTTGGCGCTTGCGCGCCGGAGGTGTCGGGCAGATCGATGCGCAGGCGGCCGTTCTGCGACAGGATCGCGGCGCGCTCGATCACGTTCTGCAATTCGCGCACATTGCCGGGCCAGTCGTAGCGGGCGAGCCGCCGCGCATCGCCCTCGGATAGGCGCAGGTTCGACTTCAATGCCTTGCCCTCGCGCGTCAAAAAATGCTGGGCGAGCAGGGGAATGTCCTCGCGCCGTTCGCGCAAGGGGACGGTCTCGATCGGGAACACGTTGAGGCGGAAATAGAGGTCTTCGCGAAAACGGCCGCGCTGCACCTCCTGCTTGAGGTCGCGATTGGTCGCGGCGATGACGCGGACGTCGACGGCGCGGGTGCGCTCCTGGCCGACGCGCTCGAAATGTCCCTCCTGCAGCACGCGCAACAGCTTGCCCTGCAATTCGAGCGGGATCTCGCCGACCTCGTCGAGGAACAGCGTGCCGCCGTCGGCGAGCTCGAAGCGGCCGATGCGGTCGCGTGTCGCGCCGGTGAAGGCGCCGCGGACATGGCCGAAGAATTCGCTCTCGAACAATTCGCGCGGGATCGCGGCGCAGTTGACGCGGATCAGCGGCCGGTCGCTGCGGGTGGAATCCTCGTGGATGGCGCGCGCGATCAGCTCCTTGCCGGTGCCGGACTCGCCGGTGATCATCACCGCCGCGGTGGTCGGCGCCACCAGCTTGACCTGGCGCAGCGTCTTCTGGATCGCTTCGCTCTGGCCGATGATGCCGCGCGGATTGGTCTCGATGCGGATTTCTTCCTGGAGATAGGCATTTTCCAATTCTAGCCGCTCGCGCAGGCGATCGACCTCGGCAAGGGCCGCATGGAGCTTCTCGTCGGCCTCGCGGCGCTGGCTGACGTCGCGGAATACCACGACCGCGCCGACCACCACGCCGCGATCGCGAATGGGCGTGGAGGTGTATTCGACCCAGGCGGGCGAGCCGTCCTTGCGCCAGAACACCTCGCCGTCGACCTGGTGCACGGCGCCGTCGCGGAACGCCGCATAGATCGGACAGTCGTGGTTGTGATAGTGGCGGCCGTCGTGATGAGTGTGGTGCACGATCGGGTGGATCTCCTTGCCGACCAGCTCTTCCGCGGTCCAGCCGAGCATGCGCTCGGCCGCGGGGTTGACGAAGGTGGTCTTGCCTTCCGCGTTCACGCCATAGATGCCTTCGCCGGCAGCGCGCAGGATCAGCTGGTTCTCGCGCTCGATGTCCTGGAACACGCGCTCGACCCGCTGCCAGGTCGAAATGCCCCCGCGCATGTGGTCTTCGGCGGCGGCATCCACATTGCGGCGGCGGCGCGCTTCGAGATCGGTCAGCGTGAGCAGCAGCAGCGAGCGGCCGTCATGCGGCAGCAGGCAGCCGGAATATTCGAGCTGGAGATTTTGCCCCGTCGCATGGCGGGGATTGAGCGCCGTGGTCCAGTAGGCGCCCTTGTGCAGCACGGCCTGGGTGAAGACGGTGAGGGCTGGCAGCTCGCCGGCATGGAGCGTGCTGGCCCGGGTCTGCCGCAGCAGCGCGCGGTCGTAGCCGAGCAGGGCACAGGCGGCGGGATTGGCGTCGACGATCTGGTCGCTGAAGGGATCGACCAGCAGTGTCGCCTCGACCGAGGATTCGAACGCCGCGATGCGCGGGTCGATGGCGAGGGCCACGTCGTCGTGGACGGGTATTGGCGTCGTTGCCATTGCGAAATCTCGTAATTGAACTACGAAATCTCGTTTATCACGAGTTTTCGTAGTGGCCAAGCGTGACCGAAAGTGCTGCGTCATCAAGGCACTGGCCGCTCCTGAGGGGGTGGCACACTCCTTGCGTAATTCCTCCTCGCAATGACGCGCAGGAGGGCCGATGTCCACGTTCGACAATCCGTTTGATCCCGATCGCAACCTTCGAGCCGGCTGTGCCTGCGGCCAGCATCGTTCCGCGGCAGAGCACGAGCAGGCGGCGGCTTCAGCGCTCCGCTGCGATCCCGTCGAGAGCGAGGAGAAGCGCTACGAGGGCGTCGTCGCCTCCGCGGTGATGCGCGCGATGTTTCCGCAGGATGTAGCGCGGCGCGCGTTCCTGAAATCGGTCGGTGCGTCCACGGCGCTGGCGGCGCTCGCGCAGTTCTTCCCGCTCAAGACCGCGACCGAGGTTTTTGCGCAGGCTGGCGCGCCAGAGAAGAAGGACCTCAAGGTCGGCTTCATCCCGATCACCTGCGCGACGCCGATCATCATGGCGGCGCCGATGGGCTTCTATGCCAAGCACGGCCTCAACGTCGAGGTGGTCAAGACCGCCGGCTGGGCCGTGATCCGCGACAAGACCATCAACAAGGAATACGACGCCGCCCACATGCTGGCGCCGATGCCGATCGCGATCTCGCTGGGCTTAGGCGCCAATGCGATTCCCTTCGCGGTGCCCGCGATCGAGAACATCAACGGGCAGGGCATCGTGCTCGCGACCAAGCACAAGGACAAGCGCGATCCGAAGGACTGGAAGGGCCTGAAATTCGCGATCCCCTTCGACTATTCCATGCACAACTATTTGCTGCGCTATTATCTTGCCGAGCACGGCCTCGACCCTGACACCGACGTGCAACTGCGCTCGGTGCCGCCGCCGGAGATGGTCGCGAATTTGCGCGCCGACAACATCGACGGCTTCCTCGCGCCCGATAACATCTGCCAGCGCGCGATCTATGACGGCGTCGGCTTCATGCATCTGCTCTCCAAGGAGATCTGGGACGGCCATCCCTGCTGCAGCTTCGCCGCCAGCCGCGAGTTCATCACCACGGCGCCGAACAGCTTTGCCGCGCTGACCCGCGCCATCGTCGATGCCACCGCCTATGCCTCGAAGGCGGAGAACCGCAAGCAGATCGCGGAAGCGATCGCGCCGGCCAACTACATCAACGCGCCGGTGACGGTGCTGGAGCAGGTCTTGACCGGCACCTATGCAGACGGCCTCGGCGGGGTGAAGACCGATGCCAAGCGCGTCGATTTCGATCCGTTCCCCTGGCAGTCCTTTGCGGTCTGGATGCTGACGCAGATGAAGCGCTGGGGCCAGATCAAGGGCGACGTCGACTACAAGGCGGTCGCCGAGCAGGTCTATCTGGCGACCGATACGAAGAAGCTGATGACCGAGATGGGCCTGTCGCCGCCGGCGAGCAGCTACAAGTCGTTCGCGGTGATGGGCAAGACGTTCGATCCGGCGAAGCCCGAGGATTATGTGGCGAGCTTCAAGATCAGGAAGCAGTCGTGATGGGCGGCGCTCTTTCCCTGTCGTCCCGGCGAAGGCCGGGACCCATACCGCGTGATCGATCGATCGCGAAAGGTAGCAGTACCGAACGAGTCTTAGCCAAACTCCTCCCTGTGGTTATGGGTCCCGGCCTTCGCCGGGACGACGTGGGGAGAGGGTTTTCGCGATGAACTCGTCCCTCCGTCTCCGCGCCGGCCTCGTCTCGATCGCGCTGCTCGCCGCGTTCCTCGGCATCTGGCATCTCGCCACACGCTCGACGGCACCTGTCGCCACGATGAGCCCGGAATACGCCAAGCTGATGGGCCTCACGGCAACGCAGGGCAAATCCGCCATGCCCGGGCCGCTCGATGTCGGTGCTAAGCTGTGGGAGCATCTGAAGCGGCCGTTCTATGACAACGGGCCGAACGACAAGGGCCTCGGCATCCAGCTCGCGTATTCCATTGCGCGCGTCGGGACCGGCTATCTGCTGGCGGTGCTCGTCGCCATTCCGCTCGGGTTCCTGATCGGCATGTCGCCGCTGCTGAGCAAGGCGCTCGATCCGTTCATCCAGGTCTTGAAGCCGATTTCGCCGCTGGCCTGGATGCCGCTGGCGCTCTACACCATCAAGGATTCCTCGGTCTCCGCGATCTTCGTGATCTTCATCTGCTCGATCTGGCCGATGCTGCTCAACACCGTGTTTGGCGTGGCCAGTGTGCGCAAGGAGTGGATCAACGTCGCGCGCACGCTCGAGGTCGGCACCATCAGGCGCGCCTTCACCGTGATCCTCCCTGCGGCCGCGCCGACGATTTTGACCGGCATGCGCATCTCGATCGGCATTGCCTGGCTGGTGATCGTCGCCGCCGAGATGCTCGTCGGCGGCACCGGCATCGGCTATTTCGTCTGGAACGAGTGGAACAACCTCTCGATCACCAACGTGATCATCGCGATCCTCCTGATCGGGATCGTCGGCATGCTGCTCGACCAGATCCTCGCGCGCTTCACGCGCATGGTCACCTTTCCGGAGTAGGGGCTGTGACCGACAAGTTCATCTCCATCGAAGGCATCGCCAAGCGCTATCCCGGCGCCGGCGGCGCGACGACGACCGTGTTCGAGAACCTCTGGCTCTCCATGGCGCGCGGCGAGTTTTGTTGCGTGATCGGCCATTCCGGCTGCGGCAAGACCACGGTGCTGAACATCCTCGCCGGCCTCGATGCGCCGAGCGAGGGCGCCGTCATCGTTGACGGGCAGGCGATCTCCGGCACCAGCCTCGACCGCGCCGTGATCTTCCAGAGCCATGCGCTCTTGCCCTGGCGCACCGTGCTCGGCAACGTCGCCTATGCCGTGAGCTCGAAATGGCGCAGCTGGGACCGCGCCAAGGTGAAGGCGCACGCGCAGACATTCATCGATCTCGTCGGGCTCACCGGCTCCGAGCACAAGCGACCGTCGGAACTGTCCGGCGGCATGAAGCAGCGTGTCGGCATCGCGCGGGCGCTGTCGATCACGCCGAAGATGATGCTGATGGACGAGCCGTTCTCGGCGCTGGACGCGCTGACGCGCGGCACGCTCCAGGACGAGGTGCGGCGCATTTGCCTGGAGACCGGGCAGACCGCGTTCATGATCACCCACGACGTCGACGAGGCGATCTACCTCGCCGACAAGATTTTCCTGATGACCAACGGTCCCGGCGCCGTGCTGGCCGAGGTCGTCGAGAATCCGTTGCCGAGGGATCGCGGCCGCACCGATTTGCACCGCCATCCGCTCTACTACGCGCTGCGCAATCACATCATCGATTTCCTTGTGACGCGCAGCAAGACCTTCACGGCCGAAAAGCCCGATCACGATCCGCGCAACGTGCCCGTCATACATATCGGCAAGCCCGGCCTCTCGATCGCATCAAATGGCGAAGAGCCACGACAGACCTGGATGCCGGGGACCAGTCCCGGATTGAGTGCTTAACAAGGAGACGCCAACATGAAACGCGAAGACCTCACCGAAAAACTGCTCGACATCAAGCGCGAGAAGGGCTGGAGCTGGAAACACATCTGCGAGAAGATCGGCGGCTATTCCGAGGTGCTGATCGTCGGCGCGATCATGGGCCAGATGAAGCTGACGAAGCCGCAGGCCGCGAACGCCGGCGAGCTGTTCGGCCTCTCCAAGGCCGAGACCGCCATGCTCAACGAGGTGCCGATGCGCGGCACCGGCACGCCGATGCCGCCGACCGATCCCCTGATCTACCGCTTCTACGAGATGGTGATGGTGAACGGTCCGGCCTGGAAGGCGCTGATCGAGGAAGAATTCGGCGACGGCATCATGTCGGCGATCGACTTCGACATGGGCATCGAGCGCGTCGCCAATCCGAAGGGCGACCGCGTCAAGATAACGATGTCGGGCAAATTCCTGCCGTACAAATATTACGGCGCCAGCGGCAACGTGCCGGAATACGGCATTAGGGAGGGCTGACCGACGCGAAGGCGTCGCGCAGTTCCTTGATCGGTGCCATCTCGCGAACAAAGGTGAAGGAGCCGTTCTCCTTCATCTCGCGCGCGCTCTTCAGGAACGCGGCCAGCGCATAGCGCGACATGGCACCGCCGACGCTGATGCGCTTGACGCCGGCCGCCGACAATTGCGCGAGCGTCAGCGTCGGATCGGCAAAACCCATCACGAGGTTGAACGGCTTTCCGACCGAGCCGACGACCGTCTTGATCGTGGCAAGGTCGTAAACTCCAGGTGCGTAGAGGACATCCGCGCCCGCGGCCTCGAACGCCTGAAGCCGCCGGATGGTGTCGTCGAGATCGTTGCGGCCGTGCAGGAGGTTTTCCGCGCGCGCCGTCAGCGTGAACGGAATCGATAGCGAGCGCGCCGTCTCGACGGCCGCCTGCACGCGCTCGACCGCGAGCGAGAAGTCGTAGATCGGCTGCTCGCGGTCTCCGGTGAAGTCCTCGATCGAGCCGCCGACCGCACCGGCCTCGGCGGTGCGCCGGATCGCTTCCGCCGCGCGCCTCGGATCGTGCGCGCCGCAGTTTTCCAGATCGACGCTGACCGGAAGATCGGTGGCCTGCGCGATCACGCGGCAATTCTCGAGGATTGCATCGAGACTAACGGTCGAGCTTCCGTGCATGTTGGCAAGGCCGAGGCTCGTGGTAGCAAGCGCCTCGAAGCCGGCGGCGGCGAGCAGTCTTGCGGTGCCGGCATCCCAGGGGTTGGGAATGATGAACGCGCCGGGCCGCTCGTGCAGGGCGCGAAACGCTTTCGCTTTGTCCAGTTGGCTCGTCATGGTTCGTCTCCGCTTGACCTTGTCTGCGGGGCAAGCATTAGGAGTATTCTCACCATCCGCCAAATTTGTTATTTCTCTCAGTACCATCAGTTTTTTGCATGAGGTGTCCGCCATGGACAGCGATGCCCTCAACACCTTCCTGACCGTTCATCGCAGGGGCGGGGTCTCGAACGCCGCGAAATTCCTGCATCGCTCGCAGCCGGCGATTTCGCGCCGTATTGCGCTGCTGGAGCAGGAGCTCGGCGTGCCCCTGTTCGAGAGGATCGCGGGCCGCACGCGGCTCAGCGATGCCGGACGCGTGCTGATCCCCTATGCCGAGCGCGCCGTCGCGGCGGCGCAGGACGCCGAACAGGCGATACGCGCGCTGACCAAGCAGAATTCGGGGCCGGTTTCGCTGGCCGTGACCGGCACGCTCGCCGACAGCCGGCTGTCGGGCATCATGAAGCGATTTGCCGCGGAAAATCCCGCCGTCGCGCTCGCCTTGCGCACCGCGACCAGCGCGGAGGTCAGCGATCTCATCCGGCGCGGCGAGGCTACGATCGGCCTGCGTTACAACCCCGATCGCGCCGCCGATCTCGCCTGCGAGCTGGTGCTGAGCGAGGCGTTGCAGGTGGTCTGCGCATCCGATCATCCGCTTGCCGGCAAACGCGTGAAGCGGCTTGCCGAGCTTCGTGGGGAACGCTGGATCGCGTTCCCGGAAACGCGCGGCCGCCGCGAGATCGCAGCGGCTCACGTGTTCGCGCTGTTCCTGACGCAAGGCCTCGGGGACGTGGAGTGGACGGCGGTGGACAGCCTCACCGCGCAGAAGCGGCTCGTGGAGGCGGGCTTTGGCCTTGCACTACTGGCGCAGAGCCACGTAGCGGAGGAGCTGCATGCGGGAGCGATCTCGACGATCACCGTCGGTGATCTCGCCGCGGACCAGCATATCGTGCTGGTGACGCGTCGCGGCGGCTTCCTGAGCGCGGCCGCTCAGCGCCTGCTGGAAACCATCCGCCGCGACTACGCCAGGCGCGATGTTCCGACCAGCCGGGACGCCCGAAAGAGACCGCCGGCGCGCAAGGTCATTGCGCGCAGGCGTCGGACCTGAACGTATTATTTCACGGATTATTTCCCGGTCTTCACCTCGGCGGCCGCGACCGCGAGCAACTCGCTCATCTTCGTGCGAATCGCCTGTTCGGTAACGGCGACGTTCCTGGCGGCGAAATCGGCCATGACCTTGCGCAGGACGTCAGCATCGCCGGCCTCCTCGAAGTCGGCCGCGACGACCTCCTTGGCGTAGGCGGTGGCGGCGTCGCCCGATATGCCGAGCTTTTCGGCCGCCCACAGCCCGAGCAGCCGGTTGCGGCGGGCCTCCGCCTTGAATTTCTGCTCCTCGTCGAGGGCAAATTTCTTCTCGAAGCCTTCCTGGCGCTTGTTGATTTCGCTCATGCGTCTTCCAATTCCCTGCTGACTGGACCCGGCGACCCTCGTTGCGGGGGCCCCGGCGCATGCCTAGATAAGGAGCACGAATCGGCAAAACAACGAGCCGTTAAGCCGCAGGCAAGACGGTATAAGTTGGTGCCGGACGGCCGGATCGATTGTGCTCGGACAGCCAATCGGATAGGTTGCCTGCAGGCTTGGTTCCCGTTCTGTTTCCATGGTGTTTCCTTGGGTTATGGATGGGTTCCGGGCTGTTCACGGCAGCTCCGCTGTGGGTCGTAATCCTAGTCAACCGGAGCACACCAAATTCATGGATTTCAACAAAACACGGTACATCCCCATGAGCCGTCGGCGTCGCATTTATGAAGGCAAGGCAAAGGTTCTCTACGAAGGCCCGGAGCCCGGCACCCTGATCCAGCACTTCAAGGACGACGCCACCGCGTTCAATGCGAAAAAGCATCAGGTGATCGAGGGCAAGGGTGTCCTCAACAACCGGATCTCGGAGTACCTGTTTCAGCACCTCAACGACATCGGGGTGCCGACCCATTTCATCCGCCGCCTCAACATGCGCGAGCAGTTGATTCGCGAGGTCGAGATCGTGCCGCTGGAGGTGGTGGTGCGGAACGTTGCCGCCGGCTCGCTGTCGCAGCGCCTCGGCATCGAGGAGGGCACGCAGCTGCCGCGCTCGATCATCGAATTCTATTACAAGAACGACCAGCTCAACGACCCCATGGTGTCGGAAGAGCACATCACGGCCTTCGGCTGGGCCACGCCCCAGGAGATCGACGACATCATGGCGCTCGCCATCCGCGTCAACGATTTCCTCACCGGCCTCTTCCTCGGCATCGGCATCCGCCTCGTCGATTTCAAGATGGAGTGCGGCCGCCTGTTCGAGAACGAGATGATGCGGATCATCGTCGCCGACGAGATATCGCCGGATAGCTGCCGTCTGTGGGACATCAAGTCGAACGAGAAGCTCGACAAGGACCGCTTCCGCCGCGACCTCGGTGGCCTGCTCGAGGCCTATACGGAAGTCGCAAAGCGCCTCGGCATCCTCATGGAGAACGAGCGTCCGCAGGGCACGGGCCCGGTGTTGGTGAAGAGCTGAAGAGGATTTTGACGTGAAGGCACGTGTTACCGTTACCCTGAAGACGGGTATCCTCGATCCGCAGGGCAAGGCCATCGAAGGCGCGCTGAAGTCGCTCGGCGTCGACGGCGTCGCCAGCGTCCGCCAGGGCAAGGTGTTCGACATCGAGCTCGCCGGCGCCGACAAGGCCAAGGCGGAAGCCGCGCTGAAGGAAGCCGCCGACAAGCTGCTGGCGAACACCGTGATCGAGAATTATCGGGTCGAGATCGTTTAAGCCCGGTTTGCAAACCCTCATGGTGAGGAGGCGCGCAAGCGCCGTCTCGAACCATGCAGGCCCGGCTCTCGCACCTCGGCCTTCATCCTTCGAGACGCGCGCGAAGGGCGCGCTCCTCAGGATGAGGAGCGAGACCGGTTGTGGCGCTCCATCCGGGCTACGAAGCTGTTGAATGCTTTCGCCTCACAGCCATCCCACCCGCCGGAAGCGCCAATAGAGCGCGCCGCAGGCCGCCAGCATCACGCCGAGCAGCATGTAGTAGCCGTACTCCCACTCCAGCTCCGGCATGTGCTTGAAGTTCATGCCGTAGATGCCGGCGAGCGCGGTCGGGATGGCGATGATCGCGAGCCACGAGGCGAGTTTCTTTGAGACCGCCGTCTCCTGCGCCTGACCGACCAGCAGACTCGCCTCGAAGGCGAAGGCCAGCACCTCGCGCATGGAATCGATGCGCTCCTGGATGTTCCTGACGTGGTCGGTAACGTCGCGGAACAGGGGCTGCATCGTCGCGCGCACCATCGACAGCTCGTCGTGCTCGAGCCGGCGGCAGACCTCCACCAGCGGTCCGATCGCGTTGCGGAGCCGTAACAGGTCACGGCGCAGCATGTAGAGCCTCTCGATCTGCGCCCTGGTGATCGCGTGGGCGAGCACGTCGTCCTCGATGCCCTCGACCTCTTCGTGAATGCTCTCCAGCACGGGCGAGTAATTGTCGACGATGAAATCGAGGATCGCATAGAGGATGTAGTCCTCGCCGCGGGCGAGCGCCCGCGGGCAGCTTTCGCAGCGTTCGCGCACCGGGGTGTAGGACGTCGAGGCGCCGTGGCGCACCGAGACCAGATAGCCGTCGCCGACGAAGATGTGGGTCTCGCCGAAGGCGATCCGGCCCTCGACCAGTTGCGCGGTGCGCGCCACGATGAACAGGGCCTCGCCATATTGCTCGATCTTGGGCCGCTGATGGGCGTGGTTGGCGTCCTCGATCGCGAGCTCGTGCAGGTCGAACTGCTTCTGCACCGCGCCGAGCAGCGCCATGTCGGGCTCGTGCAGGCCGATCCAGACCACGTGGCCGGGCTTGGCCCGCCAGCTCGAGGCCTCGCTGATGGCGATATTGGCGACGCGCCTGCCGTCGACATAGGCGCCGGCGGCGACGACGCCCTCGGCGGACACCGGCTCGGAGGGGGATGCGGGCAGCGACGGGACGTTCATGGCTTCAATCCCGGGCAAAATCGTCAGCGAAAGTGCCGTGGCTATGGCCTGTGTACAAGGCCGCCCGGCGAGGCTAGCACTGGTAAATTCCCCGTCAAATGGCTATGTCTCCTGACGAATTGGCCCTTTGGCCAGCCCGATTCCCAGCACCGTCGGAACCTCTGCCATGAAAGCCGCCATCCTCGTCTTTCCCGGAATCAACCGTGAGCGCGACATGGCGCGCGCATTGAGGCTGATCTCCGGCAGCGAGGCGGCGATGGTCTGGCACGCCGAGACCTCGCTGCCGTCAGGCACCGATCTCGTGGTCGTGCCCGGCGGCTTCTCCTATGGCGATTACCTGCGCTGCGGCGCAATCGCCGCGCGTGCGCCGGTGATGGATGCGGTGCGCGACTACGCGGCCAAGGGCGGCCTCGTGCTCGGCGTCTGCAACGGCTTTCAGATCCTCTGCGAATCCGGCCTCCTGCCGGGCGTGTTGATGCGCAATGCGCGGCTGAAATTCATCTGCCGCGACGTGCATCTGCGCGTCGAGCGCTCCGATACCCCGTTCACGCGCGGTTACAATGCCGGCCAGGTGATCCGCGTGCCGGTCGCCCATGGCGAGGGCAATTACGAGGCGGACGAAGAAACCATCAAGCGTCTCGAAGGCGAGGGGCGGGTGCTCTATCGCTACTGCTCCGCCGACGGCGTGGTCGACGAGGCGGCCAACATCAACGGCGCGGCGCATTCGATCGCCGGCATCGTCAACGACAAGGGCAACGTGCTCGGCATGATGCCGCATCCCGAGAACCACGTCGAAGACATCATGGGCTGCACCGACGGCCGCGGCCTGTTCGCCGGCCTCGCCCAGCATCTGGACAAGGCCGCGTGATCCCGTTCGTGGTGAAGCGTGCTCTCGCCGCGGTCGCGGCGCTGGCATTCGCAACATTTTCGCTCGCAACTTGCGCATTCGCGCAGGACTATCCCAAGCGTCCGATCACCATGATCGTGCCGTTCGCGGCCGGCGGCACCTCGGACGTGATCGCGCGCACCGTCGCCGAGCAGATGGGCATCGCGCTCGGCCAGACCATCGTGATCGAGAACGTTGCGGGCGCCGGCGGCTCGACCGCGCTGGCGCGCGCCTCCCGCGCCGAGCCCGATGGCTACACCATTGCGATCGGCAATGCCGGCACCAATGCGGCGACCTACACGATCTATCCAAAGCTGCCGTTTACGCCGGAGTCCTTCGTGCCGATCGCGATGGTGGCGAAGACGTTCGGCATCATCGCGCTGCGCAAGGACTTTCCGGCCAAGGATCTGAAAGAGTTCATCGCCTATGCCAAGGCCAATCCGGGCAAGATCAATCTCGGCCATGCCGGCGTCGGCTCGTCAAACTATCTGATCTGCAAGAGCTTCGTCACCGCCGCCGGGATCGATGCGACGCTGGTCGGCTATCGCGGTGCAGCCCCCGCGCTCACCGATGCGGTCGGCAGCCAGATCGACGGCGTCTGCGATGCCGCGGCCTCGGTCTCGCAGTCGATCAACGAGAAGCTGGTGAAGGGGCTCGTGGTCGGCTCGACCGTGCGGCTTGCGACGCTGCCGGAGCTGCCGACATCGGCTGAAGCCGGCCTGCCGGAGTTCGAGGCGCAGGGCTGGAACGGCCTGTTCGCACCGAAGGGCACGCCGCCGGCCGTGATCGCCAAGCTGAACGCAGCGGCGCGCACCGCGGTCGAGACCGACGCGGTGAAGAAGCGTTTTGCCGACCTCTCGACCGTCGCCCCTGACGACAACGAGCATACACCGGAGCTGCTGCAGCAGCTGGTGACGCGCGACGTCGAGAAGTACCGGAAGATGCTGGCGGACGACGCCAAGCAGTAAGCGCTTTTGGCTGCGATCCCGTGAACCTGTCTTGGGTTCGAAACGACTGACTCCTCGTCGCCCTCTCGGCGCGCGCGTCCTGTGCTGCGGATTTCTGCGAAGACTGGCAACTCCAGGTTGTTCAACCGCGCCGGTTGCGATATCAGGAAGCGTGCGCTGTCGTTGTGCCCCGTGGATGTCACATGCCCGTTGCCCTGGTCGTTCTGCTGCTCGATCTTACGCTGATCTACCACGCCTCGCGGACCGGGCGGCTGCGGCCCTGGGCCTTCATCATCCTGCTGGTGCCGATGATGGGCGCGCTCGCCTATATCGCGGTCGAGCTCATTCCCGAATGGTTTTCCAGCCCCGGTGCCCGGCAGGCGCGCCAACGGGTCGCCAACCGCCTCGATCCGGAGAAACGCTATCGCGAGCTGTCGGACCGGCTGGCTGACGCCGACACCATCGCCAACCGCGCGGCGCTGGCGGAAGAGTGCGCAAGTATCGGCCGGTTCGGCGAAGCGGAAGCGCACTATGATCACATCCTGAAGCTGCCGATGGGCCACGATCCCGCCTATGCGTTTCGCAAGGCGCAGGCCGAGTTTGCCGCCAAGCGTCCGGCCGACGCGCTGGCGACGCTGGACGATCTCCAGAAGCAATGGCCCGACTTCGATTCCGCCGATGCGCATCTGCTCTATGCCCGCGCGCTCGCCGAGGTCGGCCGGCTCGACGAGGCCCTGGAGGAATATCACGCTCTCGCCGGCTATTTCCCCGGCGCCGAAGCGCGGGTGCGCTACGGCATGCTGCTGCAGATGGTCGGCCGTACCGCGGAAGCGCGCATGGTCTTCAACGAGCTCCTGATCCAGATGCGCCGCGCGCCAAAATATCTGCGCAAGGCGCAGGCCGAATGGCTGTCGATCGCGGAGAAGCAGCTTTCGACCTGAAGGGGGCCAGGCGGAATGGCGTCAGCTTGGAAGCCTCACAGAAACACCAGCGATATCCAGGGCACGAAGGTGATCAGCAGCAGGCCCAGGAACAGCCAGGCGAGATAGATCCAGATCCTGCGCATGCCGGCATCCGGCGACACGCCGCCGATGCTGCAGGCGGCATAGTAGCAGAGGCCGAAGGGCGGGGCGAACAGGCCGAGCCCCATGGCGAGGATCACCACCATCGCGTAGTGCACCTCGTTGATACCGAACGTTGCGGCCACCGGGAACAGCAGCGGGCCGAACAGCACGATGGCCGGGATGCCCTCCAGCACGCTGCCGAGCACGATGAAGGCGACCACCGAGATCAGCAGGAAGCCGTAAGCCCCGCCGGGCACTCCGGCCATGCGCGCCGCCAGATCATGCGAGAAGCCGGATTGCGCCAGCGCCCAGGCCATCGCGCTCGCAGCCCCCACGATGAACAGGATCGAGCCGGACAGCGAGGCGGTCTGCACTAGCATCGGCAGCACGTTCTTCCAGGCGAGGCTGCCGCGATAGATGATCAGGCCGAGCACGAGGCAATAGGCGATGCCGATGGTCGAGACTTCGGTCGCGGTCGCAAAGCCCTCGACCACCGCGCTGCGGATCAGGAACGGCAAGGCCAGGGCCGGAAGCGCGGCCCAGAACGTCCTTGCCACCACCGACATCGGCGCACGCGCGACCTTGAGCGCTGCGTTCTCCTCGGTGCCCGCCCGGTAGCGCGCGACGAAGGCAAGCACGATGGCCAGCACGATTCCCGGCAGGATGCCGGCGGTGAACAGCGCCGCGATCGACACGCCGGTGACGGAGGCGATCGCGATCAGCACGATCGACGGTGGAATGGTCTCGCTCATCGCGCCTGAGGCCGCCAGCAGCGACACCAGCTCGCCATCCTTCATGCCGCGCTTGCGCATCTCGGGAAACAGCACCGGTGCGATCGCCGCCATGTCGGCGGTCTTGGAGCCGGAGATGCCCGAAACCAGCAGCATCGCGCCCAGCATCACATAGGACAGCCCGCCCCTGATATGGCCGAGCATGGAGGCGAGGAACGCGACCATGACGCGCGCCATGCCGGTTTGCTCGACCAGCTGTCCGAGCAACACGAACAGCGGCACCGCGAGCAGGATCAGCGAGCTCATGCCCTCGTCGATCCGCCCGACCACGACCAGCAGCGGCGTGCGGGTCGTGGTCAGCAGGAAGGCGACAGTCGCCAGACAAAATGAAAATGCGATCGGCACGCCCGCCATCACGGCGCAGCCGAGCAGGCCGACGAAAAAGATCAGCAGGTTCCAGTTGCCGAGCGATTTCAGCGAGGGACCTGCGAGATAGAGCACGCCGGCAACCGCCGCAAACAGCACAGCCACGGCAAGCAGGTCCTTCGCCGACCGCTTGACGAGGGTGAGGCAGATACTGGCGAGCGCGATGATGCAGCCGACCGGGATAGCCGCGGCGCGAACCATGCCGGACCAGCCGAGCGCCGGCGTCTCCACGAAGGCCTGGTCCTCCACATAATCCAGCGCCGGATGCAGGATGATCGCGAGGAACAGCGCGACCCCGCCGGCCGCGAGCGTCGAGGCCAAGGCCTCGGCCCGCGGCGACAGATACGACGTGAAGAAGGTCAGGCGCATATGCGCCGAGCGCTGCACGGCGATCGCGCTGCCGAGCATCGCCAGCCACAGGAACAGGATCGAGGCGAGCTCGTCCGACCAGATGATCGGCCGGTGGAACACGCCGCGTGCGATGATGCCGGCGAACAGGATGATCACCTCGGCGACTACCGCGATTGCCGCCGGAATCTCCACCAGCCAGCGCAGCGCCTTCTCCAGCCAGCGTCCGCGCAACGCCTGCGTTTCGCCGAGCGTCACCGCATCGGGCATGCCGACGACCGCGCTCATGCCAGTGCTCCGGCCGCGGCCTCCAGAATCTTCCAATTGTCCTCGCCGAACTTGCCGCGCCATTCCTTGTAGAAGCCGGCGGCCGACAGCTCCTTGCGGAAGGCTTCCTTGTCCGAGGCCTCGAAGGTGATGCCCTTGGCGGTCAGCTGGTCCTTCAGCGTCAGATTGAGCTTTGCGGTATCGGCGCGCTGCTCAATGGCGGCCTGGTCGAATTCTTTGCGGACCAGCGCCTGCAAATCGTCGGGCAGCGCCTTCACCGAGCGACGGTTGCCGAGAATGAAGAACGGGTCCCAGATATGGTTGGTCTCGGAGATGTATTTCTGCACCTCGTAGATCTTGCCGGCCTCGATGGTGACGAGGCCGTTCTCCTGGCCGTCGACGAGATGGGTCTGCAGCGCCGTGTACAATTCGTTGAAGTTGATCGAGGTCGGGTTGGCGCCGAGCGACTTGAACAGCGAGGTGAAGATCGGCGACACCGGCACGCGGATGCGGTAGCCGGCGAGATCGGCCGGCGTCTTGATCGGTCTTGTGAATGACGAGATCTGCCGGAACGTGTTGTCGGCGGGCTTGGCCATCACCAGCGCGCCGGTCTTCTCGATCTGCGTCGCGATCAGCTTGCCGAGGTCGCCGTCCATCGCATTCCAGACTTGGCTGTAGTCGGAGAAGGCGAAGCCGACATTGGCGATGCCGGCGACCGGGGCCACCGTCGACAGCACGGAGCCGGCGATGTTGAGGAAATCGACGCCGCCGCTGCGGATCTGGGTCAACAGATCGGTGTCCGAGCCGAGCTGCGAGGCCGGAAAGAACTTGATCTCCAGCCGGCCGCCGCTCGCTTCCTTGATCCGCTTCACGGCCTGATCGAGGCGTGTGTTGATCGGCTGCGTCAGCGACTGGCCGGTGGCGAGCTTGTACTCGAACTCCGCCGCCTGGGCCGGCCGCGCGCGGATCGCGACCAGTGGAACGGCGGCCGCCGCCACCATGAAGTTGCGGCGTGAAATCCTGTGGCTCTTGCCCGACATCGCTCGTCCTCCCCTGATGATCCCGTGCCGCGCCTTCTTCGGCGCACGTGCTCGTTGCCGCGCGCAGGCTTTGCTGCGCCGGTGTCGTCAAAATCGCTTGTCTGGTGAAAGGGCGTAAGCCTTGCGTTCCTTCCCCCGGGCGGACCGGCGCTTTGCGCCGTCTGTTTCCTCGTCGGCACCCGTCTGTCGCGGATGGCCTTGAGCCTGAAGCCTAGATCGCTGGTCATGCACGACAATTGAATTATATTCGCCGTCACTTTAGCTGGCCTAAAAGGTTTCCCGATGCAGATACCGTTCCGCGCCATCATCGTTTTCCACGCGGTGGCGCGCGCAGGCAGCATTTCCCGTGCAGCGGATGAATTGCGGGTGACGCCGTCGGCCGTCAGCCAGCAGATCCAGGCGCTGGAGCTGCATCTCGGCACGTCGCTGACCTCGCGGGTCGGGCGCAACATCACGTTGACCGAGGCCGGCGAGCGTTATTTCGAGATGATCAGCCGCGAGATCGAGCACGTCACCGATGTGACGCGGCATGTCCGCGGTATCCGCTCGGCCACCACATTGACGGTGCGCGCGGCACCGAGCGTATCGAGCAAATGGCTGCTGCCGCGGCTTGCGAGCTTCGTCGATGCCAATCCGGACATCGAATTGCGGCTCGACGGCACCAATGAGCCGACCGATTTCCGCAAAGAGAATGTCGATCTGGAGATCCGCCACGGCGAAGGCGGCTGGCCCGGCCTGTTCGTCGAGAGCCTCGGCAGGGAGCGATTCTTTCCGCTGTGCGCGCCCTCGTCCTTTGCGGCGGGCAGCCTCGCAGCCCAGGATCTGCTCGAGCACCGGCTGATCCATTCGGTGAAATCGCAGATGCAATGGCCGCGCTGGTTCACCGAGGCCGGCATAGAGCCCGCGGAGCGCTGGAAGCGCGTGCTGTTCGACCGCAGCCACATGGCGATCGACGCCGCCGTCGACGGCCTCGGCATCGGGCTGGAAAGCGAGCTGCTGGCCTGGCGCGAACTCCGCGACGGCCGCCTGGTTTGCCCCGTGAAGAACCCGCCGGAGGTCGCGCTGACCACGCAGTGGATCGTCTGCCCGCACGGCCATCTGCGCCACCGCAAGACCCGCACCTTCCTCGACTGGCTGCGCGGGGAACGCGACGCCTGGAGCGCGCAGCAGGCTGTGTCGATTGTTTAGCGCGCCTACATCGTCGCGGCAGATAATCTGAATTGCCCTCGGATTCGCCGCTGCCTAACGTTTCCGTACAAGGCGAGCGCGGCCGGACGTCACGGCTGCAACAACGCCGTCACCCGAGGAAACATTTCAAGGAAATCCAGATGAATCTCCATCGCATGCTGCTGGAGCGCAAGGCGGCCGGCAAGCCTGTCACCATTGGCCTGATCGGAGCCGGTAAATTCGGCCTGATGTTCCTGTCGCAAGTGCGCCAGACCGACGGCATGCATCTGGTCGGCGTTGCCGACCTGAATACCGCCCGCGCCCGCGCGCAGCTCAAGCTCGGTTGCTGGCCGGAAGAGCAATACGCGGCAACCTCCATCGACGACGCGCTCAAGCATGGCCGCACCGTCGTAACCGACAATGCCGACGCGCTGATCACCCATCCCGCCATCGAGGTCATCATCGAGGCGACCGGCGATCCCGGCGCCGGCATCCGCTTCGCGATGAAGGCGATCGAGAACGGCAAGCACATCGTGATGGTCAATGTCGAAGCGGATGCGGTTGCGGGTCCGATCCTGGCGCGCAAGGCGAAGCAGGCCGGGGTCGTTTATTCGCTCGCCTGGGGCGACCAGCCGGCGCTGATTGCCGATCACGTCGACTGGGCGCGCGCGGCCGGCTTCAAGGTCGTCGCCGCCGGCAAGGGCACCCGCTACCACCCGACCTATCACCAGTCGACGCCGGATACGGTCTGGGACATCCTCGACAAATACATGAAGATCAAGGATCGCAACTCGATCAATCCGAAGATGTTCAACTCCTTCGTTGACGGCACCAAATCGGGCATCGAGATGACGGCGGTGTGCAATGCGACCGGCCTGCATGCGCAGAGCGAGGGCCTGTCGTTTCCGCCGGCGACGCGGTTCGAGCACGCCGAGATCTGCAAGCCGAAATCCGACGGCGGCATGCTGGAGAAGTCGGGCGTCACGGAGGTCACGTCCTCGGTCTATCGTGACGGCACCGACGTCCCGCAGAGCCTCGTGATGGGGACCTATGTCGTGTTCGAGACCGACAGCGCCTATTCCGAGGAATGTTTCCGCGAATACAGCATGCTGCCGGACAAGACCGGCAAATATGCCTCGCTGTACCGGCCGATCCATATGATCGGGCTCGAGCTCGGTATTTCCGTCGCCTCCGCGGCGCTGCGCAGGGAGCCGACCGGCGCGCCGATCGTGTTCAACTCCGACGTGGTCGCGACCGCCAAGCGCAAGCTGAAGGCCGGCGAGATGCTCGACGGCGAGGGCGGCTTCTGCGTCTGGGGCAAGCAAACCCCGGCCGATGCTTCACTGAAGCAGGGCTACCTGCCGCTCGGCCTCGCCCATCAAGTCAAGCTCAAGACCGATATCGAGCCAGGTCAGCGCCTGAGATGGGAGGACGTGGAGTACGATCCCAACAATCTCGCCGTGCGGGTGCGCCGCGAGATGGAAGCAGCCTTCCGGCAGCCAAACATGGCTGCTTGATCGGCGCACGCTAAAGCGCGATGAGATTTGGATGAATCGTCATCGCGCTTTAGGTTGTTGTTTAAGCATGATCTTTCCGGAAAACTGCTTCGCACTTTGCGCCAACGCGGCCCTCCGGGTCCGGATCATGCTTTAGCGCAGCTTCAGTCGTTCGGCCGGCACCGTCATCGCGGCGACGCCGGCCATGACCAGCAGCAGCCCCAGCGCCAGGTTCGACGGCACACTCTCGCCGAGCAGCAGCACCGACAGGCCGACGCCGATCGGGATGCGTAGATAGCCTTGCGCGTTGGTGGTCAGCGTGCCGAGCCGGCCGAGGCAGACATAGAACAGCATCAGGCCCAATGCGCTGGAGACGATGCCCATGACGATGGTGGCGACGATCGCCGTCGGTGTCGGATGCAAGGTCCAGGGCTGGTCGATGATCAGCGAAGGCGGCAACAGCACTAGGCCGCCGAACAGCAGCGAGCCGGCTGCCACCACCATCGGGTCATACTCGGACAGCCTGAGGCCGAAGATGGTCGCGCAGGCAAAGGAGATGGTGGCGAGCAGGATCGCGATCTCCGCCACGATCTCGCTCCCGAAGCCGCGCAGCGCGTCGAGGCCGACGATGGCGACGGTGCCGGCGAGGCCCAGGATCGCGCCGGCGAGCTTCAGCAGCGTCGCCGGCTCGTGCCGCGTGATCAGCGAGGTGATCAGGAAGGCGAAGATCGGCGTGGTCGAGGCCAGCACCACCGTGTTCGAGGCCGGCACATATTGCTGCGACCAGGTGATGATCAGGAACGGGAAGGTGGAGTTGATCAACTGCTGGGTCGCGAACAGCTTCCAGGCTTTTGCGTCGGTGGGAATTTTGGTGCCGCGCATCCACAGGATCGCGAACAGGAAGGCAGCGGCGATCAGCGAGCGCGCCGAGATGAAGGTGACGGGCGGGATCGTGTCCAGCGCGAGTTTTGCGAGCGGATAGGTCGAGCTCCAGCAGCAGGCCAGCGCGAACAGCAGCGCGTAGTCGCGCCAGTTGCGGGCGCCGGTGGCGGCCATGGACGGCAACGGCATTGATGCGGAAGCCGCTGCGCGACCCCTCGGCGACGTGCTCTGCGGCACCTTGTTTCTGCTCCCCGGCGCGAACGCGCTCAGCCCAAGTCTGGGCGAGGGGGCGGCAAAAGGGAAGGCGCCGAGCTATGCGTTTGGCTGAGGGAGCGACTTCCACTTCGCCCGCTTGATCGTCCCGGAGAAGGTGAACAGAAGGCGCTCGCCGGCGGTCATCTGCCCGCGCAGGAAGATCAGCGACTTGCCGGCGCGGGTGACCTCGCCGGTGCACTCGATCAGTTCGCCCTCATGTCCCGCATCGAGGAATTCGCAGGCGAAATTGACGGTTACGCCTTTGCCGTTCAGCGCGTGGCGGCCGATCGCGAACAGGCTGTAATCGGCGAAGGCCATGAAGCAGCCGCCATGGACGTTCCCGGAGCCGTTCAGGTGCTTCTTTTCGACCCGGAAGGCGCAACGGACGCTGCCGTCCGCCTCCAGGCGGTGCCAGAAGGGGCCGATATGGTTCTCAAAGCTGTCGCGAATCCAGGTCTGCCAGCCCGCAAATTCCCCCTCGGTCGCGACATGCAGCTCGGGGCGGGGCGAAGCGGCCATTTTGGTCAATTCGTGCAAGGAAATGGGCCTTCAATTACGAGTGTTTTGCCCTTAAATCCGATCCGTCCGCGCCGTGCAATTCCCGTTCCCGCCGACCCCGCCTGCAAAACGTGGGACAGCGGGAAAATGGGCCATAAAGGGCTTTTCCAAGGCCCCCGATGTTCCTAAGAACGGCCAAACGCCGCCGAAAGCCCCGAATCCATGAAGAATGAACCCAAGATTACCCCCGAACTGGTTGCCGCCCACGGGCTCAAGCCCGACGAATATGAGCGCATCCTGAAGCTGATCGGGCGGGAGCCGACCTTCACCGAGCTCGGCATCTTCTCGGCGATGTGGAACGAGCATTGCTCGTACAAGTCCTCGCGCATCCATCTGCGCGGCCTGCCGACCAAGGCCCCCTGGGTGATCCAGGGGCCCGGCGAGAATGCCGGCGTGATCGACATCGGCGACGGCCAGGCCGTGGTCTTCAAGATGGAGAGCCACAACCACCCGAGCTACATCGAGCCCTACCAGGGCGCGACCACGGGCGTCGGCGGCATCTTGCGCGACGTCTTCACCATGGGCGCGCGCCCGATCGCCTGCCTGAACGCGCTGAGCTTCGGTGCGCCCGAGCATGCCAAGACGCGGCATCTCGTCTCCGGCGTCGTCGCCGGCGTCGGTGGCTACGGCAATTCCTTCGGCGTGCCGACGGTCGGCGGCCAGGTGCGCTTCCACACCCGCTATGACGGCAACATCCTCGTCAACGCGATGGCCGTCGGCCTCGCCGATGCCGACAAGATCTTCTATGCGGCCGCCTCCGGCGTGAACATGCCGATCGTCTATTTGGGCTCCAAGACCGGGCGCGACGGCATCCATGGCGCCTCGATGGCCTCGGCCGAGTTCGACGACAAGTCCGAGGAGAAGCGACCGACCGTGCAGGTCGGCGATCCCTTCGCCGAGAAGCTGCTGCTGGAAGCCTGCCTCGAGATCATGGAGAAGGGCTGCGTCATCGCGATCCAGGACATGGGCGCGGCGGGCCTGACCTGCTCGGCTGTCGAGATGGGCGCCAAGGGCGATCTCGGGGTCGACCTCGATCTCGACGCGGTGCCGACCCGCGAGACCGGCATGAGCGCCTATGAGATGATGCTCTCGGAGAGCCAGGAGCGCATGCTCATGGTGCTCAAGCCCGAGAAGGAAAAGGAAGCCGAGGAGATCTTCACGAAGTGGGGGCTCGATTTTGCGATTGTCGGCTACACCACGCCGAGCAAGCGCTTCGTGGTCAAGCATGGCGGCGACGTCATGGCCGATTTGCCGATCAAGGAGCTCGGCGACGAGGCGCCGGTCTATGACCGCCCGCATGTCCCGTCTGCCGCGCTGCCGGTCGTGCACGCGCGCGACGTGGTCGCGCCGATGGGTCTCGGTGCCGCGCTGGAGAAGCTGATCGGCACGCCCGACATGTGCAGCAAGCGCTGGGTGTGGGAGCAGTACGATCACGTCATCCTCGGCAACACCATGCAGCGTCCCGGCGGCGATGCCGCCGTGGTGCGCGTACAGGACGGGCCGAAGGGCCTCGCGCTCACCGTCGACGTCACGCCGCGCTATTGCGAGGCGGATCCTTATCAAGGCGGTATGCAGGCCGTCGCCGAAGCCTGGCGCAACATCACCGCGGTCGGCGGCAAGCCGCTCGCGATCACCGACAATCTCAATTTCGGCAACCCCGAGCGTCCCGAGATCATGGGCCAGTTCGTCGGCTGCCTGAAGGGCATCTCGGAAGCCTGCCGCACGCTGGACTTCCCGGTCGTCTCCGGCAACGTCTCGCTCTACAACGAGACCAACGGCCGCGCGATCCTGCCGACGCCCTCGATCGGCGGTGTCGGCCTGCTCGACGATTTCACCAAGTCCGCGTCACTGGCTTTCAAGGCCGAGGGCGAGGCGATCCTCTTGATCGGCGAGACCCATGGCTGGCTCGGCCAGTCCGTCTATCTGCGCGACATCTGTGGTCGCGAGGAGGGCGCACCGCCGCCGGTTGATCTCGCTGCCGAGAAGCGCAACGGCGACTGCGTGCGCGGCATGATCCATGCGGGCACCGCGACCGCAGTGCATGACCTCTCCGACGGGGGCCTGCTGATCGCGCTCGCCGAGATGGCGATGGCCGGCGGCATCGGTGCAAAGCTGCTGGCGGCGCCGACGTCGCTTGTCTCGCAGGCTTATTGGTTCGGTGAGGACCAGGCGCGCTATCTCGTCACCGTGCCGGAAACCGAAGCCGGCCGCGTGCTCGCCAAGATGCGCGGCTGCGAGGTGCCCTGCGTGCGCATCGGCACCACCGGCGGCGATGCCATTGCGATCGCCGGCGAGGCGCCTGTTACGATCGACACGCTGCGCAAGTCGTTCGAGCGCTGGCTGCCGGAGTATATGGGCGGCAAGGCGGCGTAAGGCGCCGCCGCGAACTCAGTGCCGTAGCCCGGATGAGCGAAGCGTCATCCGGGACCACTGTTGCTTGAAGCACGACCCCGGATATCGCTTCGCTCATCCGGGCTACGGACCTCGCCGTGACGAGAGGCCGTGCCTCACAACACGCGTGTCGCGCCCGGGATCTGCCGCAGCGCTCGCGTCAGCGCCCAGCTCGCCGCGACTGTCAGTACAAACCCGATCGTGGCCTTGACGATCGCCGGCAGGTCATAGTCGAACAGCCAGTATTGCAGCCACAGTGCGATCGGATAGTGCACCAGGAACATGCCGTACGCGTCGCTCTGCATTGGATCGAGCAGCTTGGCTGAACCTGATTGCTTGAACCGCTGGAAAAAGGCCAGGATCAGAAACATGATGGCGACGCTGAAGACAGCGAAGCAGATGGCATAGAGCCCCTCATACCAGTTCGGCAACGGCGAGGGATTTCCCAGTATTTCGCGCTTGATGAAGATCAGCACCCACAACAGGCAATACGGGACGATCGCCAGGACCATCCAGTCCCAGCTGACCTTCGCCATCCGGCCGTCTGCCGCGAGCAATCCGCGATCCATATTCGCAACGCCGATGCCGGCGCCGAAAAAGAAGTAGCTCGCATAGAGCATCACGCGCCCATGCTGCACCGAGAACGGCCCGAACTCGAACCAGTTGCTTGGTCCATAACGCATCAGCCCGGGAACATAGAACGCTGCCGTGACGGCGAGCATGACCGCGAAGAACGCCTCGGGCCGGCGGCGGCCGTACAGCGAGAGGCGATTGATCGGATCGAGCAGATTGGGCGACAGCCGGTGCAGGAGGCAGGCAATCAGGTCGAAGGCGAACAAGACCCAGAGAAACCAGATCGGCCCGCTCGGCCACGGGCCCTTCGTGATCATATTCCAATAGTATTCCGAAAAGCCGATCTCGGGATGGTGCCGCAGTGAGATGGCGTAATAGGCGAGCGGAATGATCGTGAAGGCGCAGATCACGAATGGCAGCGCGAGCCGAAGCAGACGATCCTGCAAATAGTTCAGCGGTCCCTTCCGGGCGATACCAGACCAAGCGAACAGTCCCGACAGGAAAAAGAACATCGCCATGAAGAAACTGTCGGTGGCGAGCACGATCATGTCGAAGCCGAAGAAGTACTTCGGATCGGTATGACCGAAATAAGTATAGGGGATCACCGCGTGATGCAGCAGCACTACCAGGGTGAGGAAGGTGCGGGCGCGATCAATCGCCAAATTGCGCACCTTGCTCTTCGGCGCGGCATGCACCTCTGCGCCGATCGTCGCTGACTGTGACATCGTCATCATGGCCGCCCCGGTCGCTCCTGTCCGGCCAGACTGTGCCGCCGGGAACTCGATTCAGCAAGGGAAGTTTGGGCCACGCCACCCGTGGGCACCGTCAGGAACCAGTTCCGCGGAACGAGGTTAGCATCTGCGAAAAGTCGAGGACCGCAACGGGCGGCACCAATTTCGGAGCTGGTGATGACGATCCTGAAATGGGCACTGATCTTCTTGCTGGTCTCGATCGTCGCCGGCGTGTTCGGCTTCACCGGCATCTCGGCCGCCTCAGCCGATGTCGCCCGCTTCCTGTTCTACGTCTTCGTCGTGATCTTCCTGGCGCTGCTGATATTGGGGCTGACCATCTTCAGGGCGTAGCGGGGAAGCCGCTCGACCGGGCCGGCTCGTAAGGCGCAGGTCCTCAATTACGAGCGAACGCCCTTACGCGAGCAAGCAACTCCGCCAGAAACTCATCGGGACGGTTGAACGGGAGAAAATGATCGCCGCCGCGAATCCAGACAAATTCCTTATGCGGGGCGATGATCTGACTGAAATATTGCTCGGCAGGACCGCCGGGCGTCACGCCATCCGCATCGCCCTCGATGAAGAACATGGGGATTGAGAATTCGAGCCCCATTGAGGCCGTGTCGTGCTGGACCATCGGACCATCCGGTCCGGTCAGATATTTGGTGGAGAAGGCGACGCCCTTGCGCCAATTGTACCAATCGAGCAGCGAGAAATCCGGCATGAAGCGGGGCGGGATCTGGCCAGCAAGCTGGATGCGATCGACGGGAAGGGCCAGCGCGCGGCTCCACTTTTCGGCGATCAGGCGGTTCTCCTCGCTCATGATCGGCCGCGCAGCGATCGGTGCCAACTCCGCCAGCGCCTCGTTGTTGCCGGTCGACGCCGCCAGCGCTTGCAGGCGCGCAATCTTGAGCTCGAAAGCCTTCTCGAAGGTCGTCCTGCCAACAACCTGGCCTGTGCCGACATAGGCCGAGAACAGATCGGGGCGTTGCTTCGCCATGTGAATGCCCAGGAACGAGCCCCAGGAGTGTCCGACCAGGACAATCCTGTCCTTGTGCAAATGCGCCCGCAGATATTCGGCCAGCTCGACGCCGTCCTGCGTCATTCGCTCCAAGGTCATAGTTGGAGCGAGCGTATCTTCCCCAGCCGCACCATAAGTGCGGCTGGTACCGCGCTGGTCCCATTGCACAACAGTGAAATGCTTTTCCCAGGAGCGCCAGCCCGACGAGACGGGCAAGGTAGTGCCTCCGGGCCCGCCATGGACGAACAGAAGAACCGGGTTATCCCGATCCTCGCCGCGGATTTCAATCCATTGCCTGATGCCGCCGATATCGACGAACCGTCCCTCCTGCACCCCGTTGGGAGAGCGGATGGCGAGAGTTTCCGCAGCAAGATGCTGGCGATAGGCGCGAAACCCGAGCCCGGCAGCGGTCACCGCAATGGCGACGCCGGCTGCCCCGAGCAACGAGATTGCAATCAGTCTTCCGGCCTTGCGCGGCATTGATAGCAGCATCGACTGAGAGGGAGTGATCCATGATCTCCCTCGGCGTCAGAGCGCCCTGGACCTAGCCCACTTCCTCGATCTTCACCTTGTCCGGATAAAAGGCGAGATGGCCGGTAATCTCGGTCATGGCGGGGAAGGGCGTCTCGTAGGTCCAGATCGCGTTGTCGAGCGTCTTGCCGTCGGCCTTGACGCTGTAATAGCTCGCATCCCCCTTGTAGGGGCAATGGGTGACGCGGTCGGTGCGCTCCAGGAGGGCCATGTTGGCGTCCTCCCGCGGCACATATTGCACCGCCGGATATTTGGCCTCCTTCAGGGTCAGCGCCTTGCTGGTCTCGGCGATCACGATGTCGCCCGCCGTGATACGGACGCGCCGCGGGTTCGGGGTGATGGTGATGGGGTGGTCCGGCCCTGGAAGCTTCATGATTTCACGCCCTTTCGATCAATCTGCCGCGCGCGGCACTTTGTCGTGCCTTTGTCCCGATGCGATCAGGGATATAGTGCCGGAAAGCGTGACGTAGAAGGCCGTTCACGCTAAGTTTGGCCCGCCGGCCCCGGGGACCCCGGCGAGCGATTCGATGACGAGGCTGCTTTGCAGCCGAGATAAGGAGCTAGACCCGAATGCCCATGGACGCCCACGATATCGAGGCGATGATCAAGGCAGCGATCCCCGATGCCGAGGTGACCATCCGCGACCTCGCCGGCGACGGCGATCACTATGCCGCGACCGTGATCTCGGAATCCTTCCGCGGCAAGTCCCGCGTCCAGCAGCACCAGATCGTCTATCAGTCCCTGCGCGGCCAGATGGGCGGCGTCCTGCATGCGCTGGCGCTGCAAACCGGGGTGCCGGGCACCTGAGCTGACCAGCGCGACGGGAGACGACGATGGCTGCTGAGCATTCGCGCGGCGCGATGTTTCGCGTCATCACGCCGAACCAGCCCAGCCGCGTCACCAATGCCGAGCTGTTCTTCGACCTCGTCTTCGTCTTCGCCGTCACGCAGGTGTCGCACACGCTGCTGCACCATTTCACCCCGCTCGGCGCGGTGCACGTCACGGTGCTGTTTCTCGCGGTGTGGTGGGTGTGGGTCTACACCGCCTGGGTCACCAACTGGCTCAATCCGGATCTGACGCCGGTCCGCATCCTGATCTTCCTGATGATGCTTGGCGGCCTCGTGCTGTCGACGACCATTCCGACCGCCTTCGAGGGGCGCGGCCTGTGGTTCGCGATCGCCTATGCGACCATGCAAGTCGGGCGCACCGGGTTCTGGCTGTTCGCGACCCCGCGCCATCGCACGGCGGTGCGGCACAACGCGATCCGCATCCTGACGTGGCTCTCGATCTCGGCGGTGTTGTGGATCGCGGGCGGTCTTTCCGAGGGAGAGACCCGGCTATGGCTGTGGATCGCGGCGGTCACCTGGGAGTATGTCTCGCCCGCGGTCCGGTTCTGGGTCCCGAAGCTGGGCTTCTCGTCGGTCGAGGCCTGGGCGGTCGAAGGCAACCACATGGCCGAGCGTTGCGCCGGCTTCATCATCATCGCGCTCGGCGAGGCCATCGTCGTCAATGGCGCGACCTTTGCGGAGCTGGAGTGGACCGCCGACAACATCCTCGCCTTCGTCTCGGCGCTGGTCGGCAGCATCGCGATGTGGTGGGTCTATTTCCACAAGGGCGCCGAGGCCGGCTCCGAGCGGATCTCGAAATCCACCGAATCCGGCCGGCTGGCGCGGCTCGCCTACACCTATCTGCACATGCCGATCGTCGCCGGCATCATCCTCACCGCGGTCTCGGACGAGCTGGTGCTGAAGCATCCGACCGGCCATTCCGATCTCAGGACGATCGTGAGCACGATCGGCGGACCCCTGGTGTTCCTGATCGGCACCATCCTGTTCAAGCATTCGATCCGCGGCTTCCTCCAGCTCTCGCACGGCATCGGCATCATCCTGCTGCTGGTGCTGTGGTGGTTCGCGGCCGACCTGTCGCCGCTCTGGCTGTCTGTCGCAACGACCGTGATCATGATCGTGGTCGCGGTGTGGGAGTCGGTGTCGCTGGGATCGAAGGTGGAGGAGGCCGGGGAGCATTGAGCTCCCGGCGCTCTTACTCCGCGACCTCCAGTGCGTGCACCGAGAACATCTTTGCCGCGTCCGTCCAGCTCTCGCGCACGCGCCAGCCGGCGCCCTGCGCCAGCGCGGCAAAACGCTCGAGGCTGTATTTGTAGCTGTTCTCGGTATGAATGCTCTCGCCCGGCTTGAACGAGAAGCTGGTGCCGAGCAGGCGCACGGTCTGGCTCTTCCTGCTGATCAGGTGCATCTCGATGCGGTGCCGCTCGCGGTTGTAGATCGCGCGATGGGTGAAGGCGGACAGGTCGAAATTGCCGCCGAGCTCGCGGTTGATGCGCACCAGGACATTGAGGTTGAAGCGGGCGGTGACGCCGGCTGCATCGTTGTAGGCATCGTGCAGCACGCGCTCGTCCTTTTCGAGGTCGGCGCCGATGATCATCTGCGCGCCCCGGCCCAGAATTGCGCGCGCGCTCTTCAGGAAGGCCTGCGCTTCATGCGGCTCGAAATTGCCGATGGTCGAGCCCGGGAAGAAGCCGACCTTGGGCATCGATGCCACCGCCTTCGGCAGCTCGAACGGCGTGGTGAAGTCGGCCGCGACCGGATAGATGCCGAGCGAGGGGAAATCCCGCTTCAGGCCGTTCGCCTGCGCGTTGAGGAAATCGCCGGAGATGTCGACGGGGACATAGGCCGCGAACTTGCAGTGGCTCAGCAGCAGGCGGACCTTCGTGGTCGCACCGGCGCCGAACTCGACCAGCGCTGCATGCTCCGGGATGATCTTCGCGATCTCGCTGCCGCGCTCCTTCAGGATCGAGAGCTCGGTGCGGGTCGGATAATATTCCGGCAGCTTGGTGATCGCCTCGAACAGCTCCGAGCCGGTCGCGTCATAGAAATATTTCGGCGACAGCTTCTTCGGCTGCTGCGAGAGGTCCTCGATGGCCTCGCGGGCGAAAGCGGTGGTCTGCTCGTCGGGGAGATGGGCTTCGGCCAAAGCGCTGGCGTGCACATTCATGATACTCTCCTGAACGCGCTGTCCGGCGCGCATTTGTCGTCGGATTAAAGACTAGACGTATTCGGCGAGCCGCAGTCCCGTGAACTGCCAGCGGTGGTGCGGATAGAAGAAGTTGCGATAAGTGATACGGCTGTGGTTCTCCGGAGTTGCAAGCGAGGAGCCGCGCAGCACGAGCTGGTTGACCATGAACTTGCCGTTGTACTCGCCGAGCGCGCCTTCGACGGCGCGATAGCCGGGGTAGGGCGAGTAGGAGCTGCGGGTCCACTGCCAGACGATGCCGAAGGCGTCGTTGAGCTGCCTGGTGCGGGCTGCGACCTCCCATTCCATCTCGGTTGGGAGATGCTTGCCGGCCCAGCGCGCGAACGCATCCGCCTCGTAATAGCTGACATGGCAGACCGGCGCGTCGGGATCGACCGGCTTGAGGCCCGCGAGCGTCATCACCTGCCATGCGCCATCGACCTCGCGCCAATATCCCGGGGCCTGCCAGTCTTCCTTGCTGGCCGCGGCAAAGCCGTCCATCAGCCACAGCGTTGCCGTCCGGTAGCCGCCGTCGCGCATGAAGGCGAGCCATTCGGCATTGGTGACGAGATTGCGCGCGACCTTGACAGGGCCGACGAGGGCGCGATGGGCAGGCTTCTCGTTGTCGAAATGGAAGCCGTCATCGAAATGGCCGACGGTGTGGATGCCTTCGTTGAGCGTCAGCCAGTCGTCGCCGGTACGCGTCGCCGCCGGGAAGCGCCAGGCCGGGTCGTAGGCCGGATAGACCGGATTCTGCGCGAAGGCGTGCAGGATGTCGGTGAACATCAATTCCTGATGCTGCTGCTCGTGGTTGCGCCCGACCTCGACCAGCGGCGCCAGGGCCACAAGCGTGTCATTGCTTGCTTCGCGGAAGAATTTGACGACGGCAGCATCGACATATTTGCGGTAAGCGCCGACCTCGTCTGCGCTCGGACGGGTGATGTCGCCGCGATGGTTGCGGGCATGCCGCGGGCCGGCGCTGACGTAATAGGAATTGAACAGGAATGCGAAATCGGGGTGAAAGGGCCGGTAGCCGGAGGCGTGCTCGCCGAGCAAGAACTGCTCCCAGAACCAGGTGGTATGGGCCCGGTGCCATTTCGCAGGGCTCGCATCCGGCATGGACTGGATCTGCTGGTCCTCGGGCGACAGCGGCGCGGCCCGGCGTTCGCTCTCGTTGCGAACCGCGAGAAACGCCTCTTCCAGCCGTTGGGCCAGGCTGCCCTCCTCGGAGGACGGTGACGAAAGCGCGGGGGCGGCCGTGGCGGAGGCTGGTTTCGTCACGTTTTTCTCCAGACAGGACAAGAGAACGTTGTTGGCGTTGCCCGGTTCCAAAACCAAGGTTCGTCCTAGATAGGGGCTCCGTTACGGTATGAAAGTCCTCTCCGGGGATGATATTCGTGTCATCATGCAATGGGCCGGCGCTGCCGGGGCCGGCCGCCCAAGGCCGGGAGAAGGCCAGGAGAAGGCGAGGAGAAGCCCGGGACAGCGACCGTTCGCCGCCATTTTACTTTGGATGCACAACGGTTTGGGCTACATATATAGGCAGGTATCGGGTTAAATCGGCTGAGCCGGCCCGAAGCAATTGGTGAGGGCTCTGCCCCAGAAGGACACGGATATGAGCATCGCGGAATTCATCGACAATGAAGTGAAGTCGAACGACGTGGTTCTGTTCATGAAGGGTACGCCGCAATTTCCGCAGTGCGGTTTCTCCGGCCAGGTCGTCCAGATCCTCGACCATATCGGTGTCGGCTATAAGGGCCTCAACGTCCTCGAATCCGCCGAGCTGCGCAACGGCATCAAGGAATATTCGAACTGGCCGACCATCCCGCAGCTCTATGTGAAGGGCGAGTTCATCGGCGGCTGCGACATCGTCCGCGAGATGTTCCAGGCCGGCGAATTGCAGCAGCTCTTCTCCGAGAAGGGCGTCGTCGTCGCGGCCTAAGGGCGTGACCGTGCTGTCGCGCCGGATTGGCGGCGCGGAGCTCGACGTTATCGTCGCCGACATCACGACCCTGAGCGTTGACGCCATCGTCAACGCAGCGAACACGTCGCTCCTTGGCGGGGGCGGCGTGGATGGCGCGATCCATCGTGCGGCCGGGCCCGAGCTTGTCGCCGAATGCCGGATGCTCGGGGGATGCCCGACCGGCGATGCCAAGATCACCAAGGGCTATCGTCTGCCCGCCCGCCATGTGATCCACGCGGTTGGTCCCGTCTGGTACGGCGGCACCCGCGGCGAGGCGGAGGCGCTTCGCTCCTGTTACCGCCGTGCGCTGGAGCTCTCCCAGGCCAATGGGCTGAACTCGCTGGCTTTCTCCGCGATCTCGACCGGCGTATATCGTTTCCCGGCCGACCAGGCCGCAAAGATCGCGGTCCATGCGACCATCGAAGCCCTGCCGGCTGCGCCGCTGGTTGCCCACGTCATATTTTGCTGTTTCTCGGAGACAAGTGCCGCACTCCATACGGACGTTTTGGTGCGATACGGCAGCTCTTGTGCCTGATGACGCGGTCGGTACACTCCGCCGGACCATGTTCCGGGGAGGGGATATGATTTTTCATTTTGGACGGCGCCCATTTGTCTATGGCGCATTGTTGTCGCTCGGCGTGATGTCGCTGGCGCGCGCGGAGGGCACCTACGAGATTCCGGCCGGCGCGCATTTCAACCAGGACAAGCTCGCCAAAGTCAGTGACTTCTTCAAGAACGAGGTCGCGACCGGCAAGATCGCCGGCGCAACCGTGCTGATCCAGCAACGCGGCAAGCCGGTCTACCACGAGGCCTTCGGCGTGCAGGACGTGGTCAGCAAGGCGCCGATCACGGACAAGACCATCTTCCGCCTGTTCTCGATGACCAAGGCGATCACTTCGGTGGTCGCGATGCAGTTGATCGAGGACGGCAAGATCAAGCTGGATGATCCCGTCTCGAAATACATTCCGTCGTTCGCCAATGTGAAGGTCGGCGTCGAGAAGAAGGCCGAGGACGGCACCAAGTCGCTCGAGCTGGTGCCGCCGAACCGGCCGATGACGGTGCACGATTTGATGACGCACACCTCCGGCGTCACCTATGGTTTCTATGGCGACAGCCTGGTGCGCAAGGCCTATCGCGACGCCAACATCTATGCCGGCGATTTCGACCTCGCCGAGTTCGCCGAGCGCATCGCGAAACTCCCGCTGCACAACCAGCCGGGCGCGCTCTGGCAGTACGGCCATTCCACCGACATCCTGGCGCGCGTGATGGAGATCGCGGCGGGCAAGCCGCTGATCGACATCATGCAGGAGAAGCTGCTCACTCCGCTCGGCATGGTCGATACCGGCTTCTTCGTCACCGACCCCGAGAAGCAGAAGCTCTTGGCGCAGCCGGTGCCGAATGACGCCGATTTCCGCGTCGGCCGCATCAACGATCCGACGGTCGTCAAGAAGATCATGTTCGCCAGCGGCGGCATGGTGACGACCATGGCGGACTACAAGCGCTTCGCCCAGATGCTGCTCAACGGCGGCAGTCTCGACGGCAAGACCATCCTCAAGCCGGAGACGTTCAAGCTGATGGCGACCGATCAGATCGGTCCGAAATCGGGCGTTGATCGCGACTATTTCTACTTCCCCGGCGACGGTTTCGGCTTCGGCCTCGGGCTGGCGGTCCGCACCGATCCCGGCAACGCCAAGCCGCCGCCGCCCGGCGATCTCGGCGAATTGAAGTGGGACGGCGCCTCCGGCTGCTATTTCGTGATCGATCCCAAGCAGGACATGTTCTTCGTGCTTCTGGAGCAGACCCCGACCGAGCGCCAGCGCGTGCAGCGGACGCTGAAGCTGCTGGTTTATGAAGCCATGGAGAATTGACATGTTCGGGCGCCGTGCGCTGTTCGCGGCGCTCGTTCTGCTGTTGAGTGCGGCCGGTGCGCAAGCGGGCTCGGAGACGCGCGCCGCGCGCAGCTTCTCGCCTGAAGGCCTCGCAAAGGTCTCCGACTACATCCAGAAGGAGATCGTCGCCGGAACGTTTCCGGGCGCGATCCTGCTGCTGCAGCAGCACGGCAAGCCGGTCTATTACGAGAATTTCGGCGTCCGCGACGCGGCGACCGAGCTCTCGATGAGCGCGGACACCATCTTCCGCCTCTACTCGATGTCGAAGCCGATCACGACGGTCATGGCCATGATGCTGGTCGAGGAGGGCAAGCTCTCGCTCGACGATCCCGTTTCGAAATACATCCCGGCCTTTGGCGAGATGAAGGTCGGCGTCGAGACGAAGGCCGAGGATGGCAAGGTCTCGCTCGCGCTCGAGCCGCTCCATCGTCCCGTGACGATCAAGGATCTGATGCGCCACACCGCCGGGCTTCCTTACGGCTATTACGGCGGGGGCCTGGTGAACAAGCTCTATGCCGATGCCGGTCTGTTCGACAACAAGGCTTCGACCAATGCCGAGCTCGTCGCGAAGATCGCCACGCTGCCGCTCGCCGAGCAGCCCGGCACGATCTGGGACTATGGCCTCTCCACCGATGTTCTCGGCCGCATCATCGAGGTGATCTCGGGGAAATCGCTGTTTCAGTTCGAGAAGGAGCGGCTGCTCGATCCGCTCGGGATGACTGATACCGCTTATTATGTCGCCGATCCCGCCAAGTGGCCGCGCATCGCCGAGCCGATGCCTGGGGATCGCGCGATCAGCCCGATGACGCAGGTTCGCGATCCCCGCAAACCGCTGAAATGGGAGTCGGGCGGTGGCGGCCTCGTCGGGACGATTGGCGACTACGCGCGCTTTTCGCAGATGCTGCTGAATGGCGGCACGTTTGAAGGCCGGCGCTATCTCAAGTCAGAGACGATTGCGTCGATGGCCAGGGACCATATCGGGCCGGAAACGAAGATCGCACGCGACCAGAACTATTATCCGGGCGGCAGCTCCGGCTTCGGCCTCGGCTTCGCCGTGCGAACCTCGGTGCCGGAGGGCACGTCCTGGCCGCTCGGCGAGTATCGCTGGGACGGCGTCGGCGGCACCTTCTTCTTCATCGATCCCGAGGACGATTTGTTCGGGATCTTCATGGTGCAGACGCCGTCGCAGCGCGGCCGGATTCAATTGGCGCTGAAGACGCTGATCTATCAGGCCATGGGGCGGTAGACTCTTGTTTTGACGCGTTTTCTTTACGCGAACCGGTATCCACTTCGCTCGAAAACGCTCTGATTATGCCCCGCGCACGATCTCGCGCACGTATCCGATCGTCTCCTCGATCTGGGCCGCATTCACGTCGAGATGGGTGCAAGCACGGATGCGGCCGTCCATCATCGCCAGCGTCACGCCGCGCTGGCGGAGCGCTGCGACCATCTTGTCGCCGGGAATGCCGGCGCCGTCGGGCTTGAAGAACACCAGATTGGTCTCCGGCTCCTGCACCTCGATGCCCGCGATCTGCGACAGGCCGCGGGCGAGCGCGCGCGCATTGGCGTGGTCGTCGGCGAGCCGCTCGACGTGATGGTCGAGCGCATAGATGCAGGCGGCGGCGCAGATGCCGGCCTGCCGCATCGAGCCGCCGAGGCGCTGCTTCCATTGCCAGACCGCATCGATGAAGGCGCGCGAGCCCGCGAGCACGCCGCCGATCGGCGCGCCCAGGCCCTTGGAGAAATCGATCCAGGCCGAGTCCCAGCCCGCGGTCATGTCGCGCGGAGAGATGCCGCTGGCGACGGTGGCGTTGAGCAGGCGCGCGCCGTCCATGTGGGTGACGAGGCCGTGCTGCTTGGCGATCGCGACGATCTCGTCGAGGGCTACCTTCTTCCAGATCGTGCCGCCGCCGATATTGGCGGTCTGCTCGACGCTGACGACGGTCTGCGGCGGCTGGTAGCGCGTGCGCGGATGCAGCGCTTTCCGGAACGTCTCCGGCGTGAACTGGCCGTCAGGCCCCTTGAGCTGCGTAACCTGGAAGCCGCCGATCGCGGCATGCGCGCCGCCTTCGCGGGCGATGATATGCGCGGTCTCATGTGCCAGGATCTCGTCGCCGGGGCGGCAATGCACCAACGTCGCGGTGACGTTGCACATCGTGCCCGAGGGCATGTAGACCGCAGCTTCCTTGCCGAGCAGATCCGCAACGCGCTCGCACAGCGCGTTCACGGTCGGATCGTCGCCGACCTGCTCGTCACCGACCTCGGCCCGCGCCATCGCCTCGCGCATCCCGGCCGTCGGCCTGGTCTGCGTGTCCGACAACAGATTGATGCGCACCGGCGGCGCTTTGGGATCAACGGGAGGAGGGGTGTAGAGCATGAGACGGCTCCTAAAAGCATTGCGGCCACTGAAGTGTGGCTCTTAAGCAAAAAGGCCCCGGCGAACCGGGGCCTTTCGATATTCAGATCTTAGCGCGAATAGAATTCGACGACCAGATGCGGCTCCATCTGCACCGGGAACGGCACGTCAGAGAGGCCGGGGATGCGCGTGTACTTCGCGGTCATCTTGCCGTGGTCGACTTCGAGATAGTCGGGGACCTCGCGCTCGGGAAGCTGGCTGGCTTCGAGCACGTGGGCGAGCTGCTTGGAGGCTTCCTTGACCTCGATCACGTCGCCGACCTTGAGCTGGTAGCTCGAGATGTTGACCTTGCGGCCGTTCACCTTGATGTGGCCGTGGTTGATGAACTGGCGGGCGGCGAAGATCGTGGAGACGAACTTGGCGCGGTACACGACCGCGTCGAGACGACGCTCGAGGAGGCCGATCAGGTTCTCGCCGGTGTCACCCTTGAGGCGGCTCGCCTCGACATAGATGCCGTGGAACTGGCGCTCGGAAATATTGGCGTAGTAGCCCTTGAGCTTCTGCTTGGCGCGCAGCTGCACGCCGAAGTCGGAGAGCTTGCCCTTGCGGCGCTGGCCGTGCTGGCCGGGGCCGTACTCGCGGCGGTTCACGGGGCTCTTCGGGCGGCCCCAGATGTTCTGGCCCATACGGCGATCGATCTTGTACTTCGCCTCACTGCGCTTAGTCATCGCGTCCTCTTCGGTTGCATGGTTTGAGGAAACGCGCCCTCCTGTGTGACGGGCCAGGCCCGGCACCGACAGGTCCGATCCCCAAAGCTAGAGGGAGAGGACCACGGGTCGCGAAACGCTTCGCGGGCCGAAATCGGCCCGCGAGCAGGCGGCTTTTAGGTGAATGTGGGCCGTTCTGTCAATGCGAATGGCCGCAAAATCAGGTCCCAACCGCCCGAATGGGCTTTGGCCCGGCTGCCCGCAATTCGGCAGCGATTTCAGTGTTCAGGACCTGTTCCAGCCGGGTCAGGACCCGGGCGATGGGGGCCGCGTCCGTGACCCGATGGTCCCAGCGAATCACGACATGGATGGACTGGTCGCCCTCGACCACACCGTAGCTGACAATGAACGGGCCCGGCGTGATGGGATGGAGCTCACCGCCGCCATAGGCGGCCACCGAGCTCACCGCGAAGCTGCCGAACCAGTTGCCGCGCTGGCGGCCGAAATTGAGCCCGACCGCCCAGCAGAGCCGCCGCAACGGCAGCGGCAGGCGGGTGGCCCGCATGACCTTGCGGAACATGGGAACCTCCTCGACCGGAGCCGTCTTGGCGCGCCGGATCTCGGCATCGACCGCAGCCAATGTCATGGTCTCGGGAGCCGCGATCCGCTGCGGCATTACGCATTCCTCGCCGCCCTCCACCCGGGCGATCGCCACCGACGCCACGCTCTTGGGCAGCTCATAGAGCGTCGGCCAGGGCCATTTGGCGTAGACCGTGCGCAGGACCGGCTCATCCTTGGCGACGATGGCAAAGGCTTTGACGAACATCGCAGCCCAGCCGGCCGGCGCCATCGCGCCTGCGCGGGCCTCCAGCAGGGGGCGAACATCGAGTGAACGGGAGAGCGAGACGAACGGCACGTCCATCGAGGCGCGCATGAGGTCGCAAATCAGGCGGCGCGGCAGCGAAATGGTCTTGGGTGTCCCGCGCATCGCTCTTTCGGTTCCCGCGGATTAAAATATGTGCAGCGAGCGGGGTTCCCGCTCGCCGCTTGCTCTAGCACGAACCAACCCGCTTGGGGCCGGTCGGTTCGCCGCATCAGGGCGCCGGCGAGGCCAGCGGCTTGGTCTTGTCGACGACGTAAACTCCAAGCACTTTCATAGCCTTATCGCCATGGGCCTTGGCGTCGTGCACGACGCCTGCCGGGATCTGGTAGGAATCACCGGCTTTCAGGGTCTTTTCCGGCTGCCCGTCGATCAGGAGATTGAGCTCGCCTTCCAGCACGTAGCCCGTTTCGACCCCGGGATGGGTATGGCGTCCGGCCGAACCGCCCGCGGGGACTTCCGCGATCGCGGTGACGGTGGCGTAGCCGTCGGGGAATTCGACCTTCTGGAGCGGGGTGCGCTTGATGCCGGGCTGCTGGGCGAAGGCCGTAAAGGCAAGGCCTGCGAAGGACAGAGCGAGCAAAGTCTTCTTGAGCATGGTTGTTTTTCCTCCCTGGAGCCGCCGACCCTAACTGCGCGGCAGTTCCCGGCAAGGTAGTCGTCGGCTTGTTCAGCGCCTGATCCCGTCGAAAGCCGCCATGATGCCGCGCTGGAACAGCGACCAGTCGAAGCCGAGCGCGATCGCGCGGTAGCCGCGGTCGATCAGGGCGTTGGCCTGCTCGGCGGTGCGCGCCACGCCGCCGATCGGCACGCCGCTTTTGAGGATGCCGGCTTCGGCGCGCGCAACCAGCTCCAACAGCTCCGGATCGTCCATCTGGCCGCGCTTGTTGATGGACGTCGCGAGATCGCCGGGACCGATGACGGCGACGTCGATGCCGGGCGTGGCCATGATCTCGTCGATGCGGTTGACGGCCTCGACATGCTCGATGGTGACCATGCAGATCATCTCGTCGTCGGCGCCAGCCATGTAGTCCGGCATCGACTGGCCCCAGCGGAACGGGGCGTGAAAGGGACCCCAGAGCCGATCGCCGCGCGGCGGATAGCGCACGCTGCGCACCGCCTTCTCGGCCTCGTCGCGATTGCTGATCATCGGAAAATTGATGCCGAAGGCGCCGATATCCATCGGCGCCTTCGCAAGCCACGGCTCGTTCGCGGCGATCCGCACCAGGGGCGTGCACGGCGTGCCCGTCGTCGCGGCGATCATCGCATGTGCTTCGGTGAGGCCGATCGGTCCGTGCTCGAGATCGACGATGATCCAGTCGAGCGAGCGCGCCATGATCTGCACCAGCTGCACGCTCGGGATAGTCGCGATCGCACCGAACGCGGGGCGGCCCTCGCTCCACAATTGGCGGAGGCGATTGAGCGGCTTTGCGGGGACCGACATGTGATGACCTGCGCAGAGATGACGATGGCGGAGCCTAGCAGCGCGCCGTCAATGCGGAAAGTCAGGCCACCGCGCGACCGCCGAAGAACGGCGTCAGCATGGCGCTGAGGCCATGCACGCGGTTCGACGTAAAGATCATCTCGGCGCCGGACTGCGTGAGGCCGCCTGTGCGCGCACCGAGCAGGTCCGCGACGCGGCGGGCGATTGCGGGCGCGGGGTCGATCCAGTCGACCGGCCAGGGTGCAAGCTTCTTCAAGCGGTCGAGCAGCAGGGGATAATGCGTGCAGGCCAGCACCACCGTGTCGGTGCGCGCGCCCGCCTCCTCGCCGACGAAACAGGGGACAAGCTCGGCGCGGATGGCCTCGTCGCTGACGGAAGCGCCACTCAGCTCGGCTTCGGCCAGCGAGGCAAGCTCGGGCGAGCCGACCAGCGTCACCTCGCATCCTTGCGCGAAATCGCGGATCAGCGCCTTGGTGTATTCGCGCTTCACCGTGCCCTTGGTGCCGAGCACCGAGACGCGGCGGGACTTCGACTGCGCGCAGGCCGGCTTGATCGCCGGCACCGTGCCGACGAAGGGCAGGGAATAAACGGCGCGCAGGTGCGACAGGACCAGGGTGGAGGCCGTGTTGCAGGCAATGACGACGAGGTCGGGATCATGGGTGCCGATCAGTTCACCCATCAGCGGCACGACGCGGGCGATGATCTCGTCCTCGCTGTGGTGGCCGTAGGGGAAGAAGGCGTCGTCGGCGACGTAAACATAGTGCGCGTCCGGGCGCGCGGCCACGACCTCGCGGAGCACCGTGAGCCCGCCAAGGCCGGAATCGAATACCAGGATCGTCGGGAAATTGGTCACGTCGTTACCTTAAGGGCTCATGGTTACCATTCGGTTTTTGGGGCGGTTTTGCGGCGGAGCCGCGTGGCCACCAATTTGGAACGATTCAATTTCGTGATTCCCGCATTGTCCCGCTATCAGGCAGCGATATTGCACTGCGGGTGGGGACATGCCCGCAAATTCCGGAGACCCGACATGATCAGAAACACCAGTCACGGCTGGGGCAGCATTTCCCGCTGGCTGCACTGGATTTTGGCCTTGGCCATCATCGGCATGATCGGCTTCGGCTGGTGGATGAACCACATTCCGGCGCGCCCCGACCGCTTCTTTTACCGCTCGATCCATGCCGACATCGGCTATGCGATCCTGCTGCTCACGCTGCTGCGCCTGGTCTGGCGCGTTGCCAATCCGACGCCGGCTTTGCCGCCCGACAGCCAGCCCTGGCAGAGGCTTGCCGCCCGCATCAGCCATGGTGCGCTCTACCTCGCCGTCATCGTCGTGATCCTGCTGGGCTGGGCCCATTCCGGCGCGCATACGCCGGATTATTCGGATTTCTTCGGCTTGTTTCACGTGCCGCAATTCACCTCTCCCGACCGCGAAGCCGCGCGCGCCTATGAGGATCGCCACATCCTCTTTGCCTATGTGCTGCTCGCCCTGATCGCGGTTCATGTGGTGGCCGCCGTCTGGCACCACTTCATCCGCCGCGACCGCGTGGTGACGTGGATGGTGACGGACGAGGCTGGGTAGGGTGACGGTCTCGTGTCCCGGACGCGCTGCAACGCCACTTAGCGTTGCTGCGCAGAGCCGGGACCCAGGTTGCGGGGGTTGCTCTCGGCCGCATGGGCCCCGGCTCTGCAGCGCACCGTCGAAGTGACGCTGCGCTGCGTCCGGGGCACGAGAGGAAAGTGTGGGGGCACACTCTCCACGTCGTCATTGCGAGCGCAGCGAAGCAATCCAGTATCTTTCCGCGGTGGCGGTCTGGATTGCTTCGCTGCGCTCGCAATGACGGAGTATGATGCAACGTCACGACCGACACGACGCCTTCGCCCGCGTCGTCTGCGCAGGAGGCGCCATGCTCACCGTCCACCATCTCGGCAAGTCGCAGTCCGAGCGCATCGTCTGGCTGTGCGAAGAGCTCGAAATTCCCTACGCGCTGAAGTGCTACACGCGCGATCCCGTCACCATGCTGGCGCCGCCCGACTACAAGGCGCTGCACCCGATCGGGGCGGCGCCCGTCATCACCGATGGCGATCTCGTGCTCGCCGAATCCGGTGCCATCGTCGACTACATCATGGCGAAGTACGGCAGCGGCCGTCTCGTGCTTCGTCCTGACGATCCCGATTTCGCGCAGTTCCTGTACTGGTTTCACTTCGCCAACGGCACACTGCAGGCCGGCATGGGCCGGCTGATGATCCTGAACCGGCTCAAGCTTGCCGAGGACAATCCGATGCTGGTCGCGACCAAAGGGCGTGTCGACCGCGCCTTCGATCTGGTCGATGCGCGCGTTCGCGATGCCGAATATCTGGCGGGCAAGACCTTCACCACCGCCGACATCATGATGGGCTTCTCGCTCACCACGATGCGCTACTTCCAGCCCTATGATCTCCAGCGCTGTCCGAACGTGGTCAAATATCTCGGCCGCATCGGTGCGCGTCCCGCCTACCGGCGGGCGATGGAGAAGGGCGATCCCGGCATGGCGCTGCTGCTGAGCTGAGCGGGGATCACGCGATCCTGTTGGTGGTCGGCGCCCGCGCCGCGTTGAGTTGCTTCTGCAGGCGATCGATGTTCTGCAGGAGGCGCTGGCTGGTCAGCACCAGGAAATAATAGCCGAACTGCGGATCCTGGAAGTAGATCTCGAGCAGCCGGTCATAGGTGATCGTCAGCACCTGTCCGTCCTCGATGCATTCGATCGTTCCGGTGCGCCGGTTGTCCGGCGTGAGGAAGCCGAGCTCGCCCATCAGCGCGCCCGGCAGGATCTCGACGTTGATCTCCTTGACCAGGAACTTGCCGGTTACCGTGAGGAGCATCTCCTTGGCCGGATCGCCCAGCTTGAACAGCGTGTCGCCGCGGCGATATTTGCGCTCGGTCATGAACGGCTTGAGCCACTCGATCGACATGTCGCCTTCGGCCGCATGGCGGGCCTTCTTGACCAGCTTGAGCATCTGCCGCAGGCGAAGAGCGTTGATCGGAAGCAGCAGGAGATAGAGCAGGAACGTCGCCACGTTGGCCGAGAGCGCGCCGAACATGGCGAAGAACGCACAGCCGACCATGTTGGCGACGCGCAGCGGCACCATGGTCCGCATCAGGAGCGTGGCGACGAAGAAGCCGGCGCCGACCGCGGCGAACAGGTTCGCCAGCGTGATGTTGTGGACGAAGATCTCCAGCATCCGGTTGAAGATCGCGTCCCAGGTGACGTTATTGGGATCGAGGCCCATCTGGACCAGGATCTTTGCGATCCTGAGATTGTCCGTTGCCGCATCGAGAATGCGGTCGAGGATCGACGAAATGTCTGCGCTGCCGGACGGCATGGTACTAACCCCGCGTAAGGCCTTCAGTCCTTGGGTACTCGTATAGCGGAAATCGAATGACGACCGCTTGAAATGAAGCCTTCGGCCGTCATGCCGCAAGAGGCAAATTTTAGCCTGATCGGGCGTTTCGGCAATTGCCCGTTGGTTATGCGTATGGCCGCGGCGTCCCCGTGATTCGTGATCAGGGGACGGCTTTGCCGGCAGCTCCGAGGCCCCGGACGAGGAGGGACATGCGGGTGGTGTTCCGCCTCAGGGCTTGGCGGCGGGCTGCACGACCTGTTGGTCGACGAGGGTCAGGTGTCCCGGCAGCGCGCCGGCGCGCAACATCATGGCAACGCTATTGGCCTCTTCCAGGGTGAAATTCCCGGAGATCTGGCCCGAGCCGCCGGTGATGGGCTCGCGGATCACCGGGGCGGAGAGCACCTTGCCGTCGAGCACGATGGCAAAGGGCTTTCCGATATTCTCTTCCGTGATGTGGGCGAAGCGCCGCGTGCCGCGGCCATTGAAGCGGAACGAGGCGATCGGCTCGTTCGTGCCGCTCGCCAATCCCGGGCCGGCATAGCTGATGTCGTCGCCCTCGATCGCGCTGTCCTTTGCAACGAGATAGGCGCGCTTCTCCTTGAAGCCGAACAGGACTTCGGAGCCCGCTGGAGGCGTGCCGAGTTCGGCCTGTTCCGCCGGCATCGAGATGTCGATCATGCGGAAGCTGACCTTGACCTTCGTGGCAAAGATCGCGCTGACGCGCTCGGGCTCCATCATCCCCGGGACGAAGATGCGGATGCGGTCGGTGCCATCAGGCTGGGCGCTGGCGAGCTTGATGCCGGCATCCTTGAGGCGCTGCTCGATCATGGCGATGGAATCCTCGACGAGGTCGTGCAGCCCTGCGGCGGATGCGGCGTCAGTCGGCTTGAGCCTGACCAGCCCGTCGCCGCCGTCGGTCACGGTGAGCGCATGTGATGGCAATCCTTCAGCGGCCGATGCGAGCTTGCGCGCGAGTTGTTCGCGGCCCTTGGCGTCGGCAATCTTCACCTCGACCGCACCGTCGCGGATCGCAAGACCCGAGAAGGCGATCTTGCCCTCGCGCAGGGTCTTGTAGACGTCGTCACGCAAATCCGTGAGGGCGCTCTCGCGCAAGCCGTCGGTATCGACCTTGTAGACGATCCGCGAGCCGCCGAGTTTCTCCATCTTGTCGCCGATGAAGGCCGCGATCTTGGCGCGCATCTTCTCGAGCTGGCTGTCCGCGGCGAGCGCGGCGCGGGGCAGGGGGACCGCCGAGGCCATCGCAAGCGCGAGGATGAGCGGTGCAATGCAATTCCGCAGGGGCGTGGTCATGATCACCTTAAGTCTTGCGGCAGGACGCTGGCAGGCGAATCTGATGCCAGTTCTTGGTCCCCGGATCGGGTGCGGAGGTTCAAATTCCGTTCGACCCGGCCCGTGTCGCCGCAGCCGCCAGGCAATGGACGAACGCCAAATCATCCCTCATTGTGTTCCCGCTCGGCCGGCCATCGGCCGGGTCCCGCCAAACCAAAATGTCAAAAGACAGGGGGCGGGGACATCTGAGGGAGGACGAAATTCCATGGCGGGCATCCATGCGCTCGATCGGCTGATCGGCAATGACTATCCGGACCTTTTGACCGACGATGAGGTCCGTGCCTTCGAGCGGGTCCCTTACGCGGACCGCGTCGCGGCCGAGAGCACTTATGACGCCATCAAGCTTGGGGCTGCACGCAACCCCGACGGCGCGGCGATCCAGTTCCTGCAAAATGCCGATCCGTCCGACACGCCGGTCGTGGTCACTTATCGCGACTTCATTGCGCGCGTGACGCAGGCCGCCAACATGTTTCACGCGCTCGGCGCGGAGAAGGGCGACGTCATCAGTTTCATGCTGCCGCTGGTGCCCGATGCCTTCGTGACGCTGTTCGCTGCGGAAGCCGCCGGTATCGCCAATCCTGTCAATCCGCTGCTGGAGCCGCACCAGATCGCGGAGATCCTGGAAGCTGCGAATACGAAGATCCTGGTGGCGCTCGGGCCGATGCCCGGCACCGATATCTGGCAGAAGGTCGAGCAGATCCGCCCGCAGTTGAAGCACCTCAAGGCGGTTGTGCAGGTGTTCGGCGGCGGCGATCCGGATAAGGGCGTCTTTGCGTTCAACGACCTGATCAAGCAGCAGCCGGCGGACCGGCTTATCAGCGGGCGCAAGATTTCGGGTGCCGATATCGCCGCCTATTTCCACACCGGCGGCACCACCGGCACGCCAAAGCTGGTGCGGCACACCCATGCCAACCAGGTCTATCAGGCCTGGGCGCTCAGCCTGCTGCTGAAGTCGAAGCCGGGCTCCAATTTGCTGTTCGGCATGCCGCTGTTTCATGTCGGGGGATCGCTGACGCAAGTGCTGCTGACCCTGTCGTGCGGCGGCTCGCTGGTCGTGCTGTCGCCGAGCGGCTGGCGCAATCCGAACTCGGTGAAGAACATCTGGGGACTGGTCGAGCGCTTCAAACCCGAGGCGTTGTCGAGCGTGCCGACGGTGTTGGCTGCGACGCTTGCCGTGCCGCCCGGCAATGCCGACATCTCCAGCCTGAAATATGCCGCCGGCGGCGGTTCGGCGATTCCCGTCGCCGTGGGCTCTGCGATCCAGGACAAGCTGAAGCTGCCGGTGGTCGAGGTCTACGGCATGACCGAGACCTCGAGCGTGCACACGCTGGCCTATCCGGGGCGGCCGATCCGGCTCGGTTCGGTCGGCCTTCCCATGCCTTACGCGCGCGTGCGCATCGTGCAACTCGACGCCGACGGCCGCCTGATCCGCGACTGCAAGCCGGATGAGATCGGCGTCGTCATCATGGCCGGGCCCGGCGTGTTCGGCGGCTATCTCAACGACGAGCACAACAGGGGCGCCTTCGTCGACGAGGTCTGGGTCAATTCCGGCGATCTCGGCCGCCTCGACGCCGACGGCTATCTCCGGATCACCGGCCGTGCCAAGGATCTCGTGATCCGCGGCGGCCACAACATCGATCCGGCGCCGATCGAGGAGATCATGTTCCGCCATCCCGCGGTCGGCTTCGCCGCGGTGGTCGGCCAGCCCGACGCTTACGCGGGTGAGCTGCCCGTGGGCTACGTGCAACTGAAGCCGGGCGCCAGCGTTGAGCCGGGCGAATTGGAGACGTGGGTGCGCGAGCGCACGCCGGAGCGCGCCGCCGTACCGGTGCAGGTCATCCCGATCGATCCAATGCCGGTGACGGGTGTCGGCAAGGTGTTCAAGCCGCAGCTGCGCTGGGACGCCGCGCAGCGCGTGTTCACCAAGGTGCTGGCACCGCTCGCCGAGCGTGGCATCGACTGCAGGGTGAAGGTCGGTGCGCATGGCAGCCACGGCTCGATCGCCACCGTGACGCTCACCGGCCTGCCGCCGGATCAGCGTGAGGTTGTCGCCGGCGAGGTGCATACGCTGCTGGCGCCGTTCGTGATGCGGCACGAGGTGGTGCAGGTCTAAAGCGCGACGAGATTTGGATGAATCGTCATCGCGCTTTAGGTTGTTGTTTGAGCATGATCTTTTCGGAAAACCGCTGCGCACTTTTCCGGATCATGCTTTAGGTGAGAGCGCGAGAGGCTTGCATGCCTCGCTGCAAGCGAGCATCATCCCTCCAAAAAAATGGGGGGAAATCGATGCCTCAAGTCTCTCGCCGCCGCCACCTTCAACAATTGTCGGGTGTGTTCGGAGCCGCCGCGCTGTCGGCGTGGTCGAGGTCGGCCTCGGCTTCGGAGGCGGACATTCCGCCGGAGGGCATCGGCAAGGGCATCCAGCACATCTCCTACAGCGACATCGGCGGCCGCCCCGACAGCGTGCAGGTGATGTTCAACCGGCAGCACGTCTATGTCGGACACATGTTCAGCGATGGCGTGACGATCCTGGACGCCTCCGATCCGCGCGCACTGAAGCCGGTCAATTTCTTCACCGCGGGGCAGAACACCCGCACCCACCATTTGCAGGCGGCGGAGGACCTGCTGCTGGTGGCGAACGGCGCCAACATCGTCGCGATGCAGTCCTACGACAACATGCGCGGCTATTTCGAGAACACGCTGGTCGACAGCATCACCAAGACCAAGAAATTCCGCTCCGGCCTGTCGATCCACGACATCTCGAAACCGGGCGAGATGCGCGAGATCGCGTTCCTCGAAATGCCCGGATTCGGCATCAATCGGCTGTGGTGGCCGGGCGGCCGCTACGCCTATGTGTCGGCGCATTTCGACGGCTTCACCGACCACATCCTGTGCGTGGTCGATCTCAAGACCATCACCAAGCCGGAGATCGTCTCAAAGTGGTGGCTGCCGGGCATGAACCGCGCGGCCGGCGAGCCGGCGACGCCCAAGGGCAAGCGCTTTGCGCTCCATCACATGATCACGGCGGGCGATCGCGGCTATGCGGCCTGGCGCGATGGCGGCTTCACCATCCACGACATCAGCGATCCCGCAAATCCAAAGCTGCTGTCCCACATCAACTGGTCGCCGCCCTTCGCCGGCGGCACGCATACGCCGCTGCCATTGCCGAAGCGACAGCTCGCGATCGTCGCGGACGAAGCCAACGCGGAGAAATGCGCCAAGGGCTTGTTCCACACCTTCGTGCTCGACGTGCGTGCGCCTGAGAACCCGGTGCCGATCGCAACGCTGCCGACCCCGCGCGAGCGTGATTTCTGCACGAACGGCACCTTCGGCCCGCATAATCTGCACGAGAACCGGCCGGGCTCGTTCCAGAGCGAGGAGACGATCTTCGCGACCTACAACAATGCCGGCGTGAGAGTGTTCGACGTCAGGGATGCCTTCGCACCGAAGGAGATCGCCTACTGGGTGCCGCCGGTGCCGAAAAAGCTGGTCGATCCCCGTCCGAATATCGGGCTCGCAGCCAAGACCTGCGACGCCTATGTCCGGCCCGACGGGCTGATGTTCGTCTCCGACTGGAACGCCGGCATGCACGTGCTGCAATATCAGGGGTGAGCGACGCACAAGGCTGAGTTGGCGACTTGTCCGCCGACCACCTCTTCCGATTGGGTGACGCTTCGCCGCTACCCGCGGATCGCCGCATTGGCCTGCGCGGCTGCACCAGTCATGGCATCCTTTGCCGGTTTCTGGCCGTTGACCACTTCATTGACGCCGATCATGAACGCATCCAGGATCGGCCTCGATTGCGGATGGAAGAGAATCGCCTTGGCGCGGTCGACATCGGCATTTTGCAAATTGGTCAGCGCGGCCTCGGCGGCTTGCGAGCCGAATGCCTTCTTGAAGCCCTCGCTGGACCACGCCGACACGCGTGTCGTCGCCAGCCCTGCTGCGGCAGTCTGCAGCGATGTCGGCTTGCTTGTCGCCCAGAGCAGGAACAGGAAAGCTGCCCGCTTGTTTCGTGATTTTGAATTGATGCAGGCCTGCCAGTGCGACATGAAGGGCACGGGGGCGCGACCAGGGACATGCGGAAAGACCGCAAATTCGGCCTGCTTCGCGACGCGACTCCTGGCCGGATTGGAGATGTCGGTCGCGAAATTGCTGCTGTCGATCGCGACTGCAGTGCGTCCCTGCAGGAAGTCGTCCAGCACGTGGTACCATTCATAGCTGCCGACGCCGCCAGGCCCGGCCTGGCTGAGCAGGCGTCCGTACATCTCGACGGCCGCGATGGCTTCGGGGCTTGCGAAAACGGCCTTGTTGTCCTTGACCATGGCGCCGCCGTAAGAGAACACAAAGCCCATCGCCGGCGGGGAGGAATTGCCGCCGGCCTGGGCCCGCATCGCGATCCCCGACATCTCGCCGGACTTGAGCGCCTTGGCGGTCACGAGCAGCTCTTCGAACGTCTGCGGAACCGGCAGGTTCTTGGCTGCCAGCGCGTCCCCGTTGATGAACATGGTCATCGCTTCGGAGGTGATCGGTATGGCGTACCGTTCGCCGTCGGACCACAGCGGGAAGGCCCGAGCCGTTTTGAGCAGGTCGCTCTCGTCATACCAGCCGAGATCGGTCAGCGACCTGTTGGAATAATAGCCGTTCAGCGGCTCGAGCCATCCTCCCGAGATGCCCTGACCATAGGTCGTGAACATGAAGACGTCGGGCGTCGTGCTGCCGCGGGCGAGCCTGATCGGCAAGGCGCCGAGATATGTGGTTTCGAGCTGGAAATCGATGGTGACGTTGATGCCGGTGAGCCGGGTGAACTCCGGCAGCAGCGGCGTGATCGCATTCGACCAGGGATGGATCGCGCCCGAAAGAGAGATCGTCTGTCCCGCAAACTGCTTCCAATCGATGTTCGCGCTGGCGTATGTCGCAGCGCGATCCTCGGCGAAGCTCCAGCGTGGCAGCGCGGCCAGCGCCGGCAAGACTGCGCCCGCCGCCCCCAGTCCGCTGACGAAGCTGCGACGGCTGGTCGGACTTCGACCGCTCTGTGCATGCGTCATGTTGGCTCTCCCTGCGACGGCAATCATTCGCAACACGAGCCATACCGGTGATGTGCGGCCCTCGCGCGACGACTGACGGCCAAACCGGTCTAACCTTCCGGGCGAGAATGTCGGGTTCTCGCCCTAACCATGCTATTATTCTATCATGCTCTGGCGTCGACACCAGAAGACGCGCTGTCACACGAGCATCGAAGATCCAAGGCCGATGTCAGTCCCTGCTCTGGTCCCGTCTTTGCGATGGCTGGCTCGTCCGCTGGTCGTGGCGGTCGTGGCGCTTCTGACGCTTTTCGCTGCGACCGGGTTTCTCGGCCTGCAATATCGGCAGGAGCGGCAGGCGGCCCATGACCTGCTTGGGCATAGCCGCCAGGTGCTCGAAACGCTCGATCGGTTGCGTGCGATCACCGCCGAGCTGGAGACCGAGCGGCGCGGGTATCTAATGACCCTCGACCCCACCTATCTCAAAGCCTACGGCGTCTCCGACGAAGGTGTGCGCCGCGAGGCGCAGGCGCTGCTGGTGCTGGTCGCGGACGATCCGTTGCAGAGTCTGCGCGCGCAACATCTGGCGCTGACCGTTTCGGCAAAGCTGCGCGAGATCGACGAGATGGTGAAGTCCGCCGGCACGTCCGGGCAGGCGGCGCTGGCGATGATCCGCAGCATGGATGAGATCCGCTCGCAAATCGATCAGATGGTGGATCACGAGCGCTTTCGGCTCGCCGACCGGGAGACCCATGCCGAAGCATTCGAGCAGCGCTGGACCTGGCTGATTGCCGGCGCCGTTGTCCTCATCGTCGCGCTGGCGGGAGCGGCGCTGGCGCTCGCGCGGCTCGAAGCGAAACGGCGGAGACAGGCGACCGAGGAGAACATTCAACTGCAGAGCGATCTTGCGGCGCGAGATATCAAGATCCGGCGCCTGTTCGACGCCAACATCATCGGTATCATCATCTGGGAAGTCGAGGGGCGCATTCTCGAGGCCAATGACGCGTTCCTGCGCATCGTCGGATACGACCGGGACGATCTCGCCTCAGGGCGCCTGCATCGATACGACCTCACGCCGCCGGAATGGCGCGACCGCGACGTGAAGACCGTGGCGGAGTTAAAGCGGATCGGGACGGCCCAGCCGTTCGAGAAGGAATATGTGCGGAAGGATGGAAGCCGTGTCTCCGTGCTGATTGGCGGGACGATGTTTGCATCAGGTGCAGATCAAGGGGTCGGCTTTGTCCTCGATCTGACGCCTCTCAAGCGGGCAGAGGCCGAAGCTCGCGAGCATGAGCGGCTCTACCGCGAAGCCCTCATGGAGCTCGCGCACGCAAATCGCGTCACCACGATGGGGCAGCTCACGGCTTCGATCGCCCACGAGGTCAACCAGCCGATCGCCGCGATCGTGGCGAACGCCGAGGCCGGGTTGAACTGGCTGGAGGCTCAACCGCCAAATCTGGAGCGGGTTCGACAGACATTCGACTGGATCACCAGCGATGGCATGCGAGCTGGCGACATCATCGGCCGGATCCGGGCGCTGATAAGGAAGGCGGCGCCGCAAAAGGAGGATATGGAGATCAACCAGGCGGTGCTCGATGTCATCGCGCTGACCCGCAGCGAAGCGTTCAAGAACGGCGTCTCGGTACGAACGCAACTTGCCGACGGCCTGCCGACCATTCCGGCAGATCGGGTTCAGCTTCAGCAAGTGCTGCTCAACCTGATCGTCAACGCGATCGAGGCGATGGCCGCGGTTGGCGAGCACGAACGCGAGCTGCTGATCAGCACCGATCGGGACGTCTCGAACGGTGTGCACGTCACCTTGCGGGATTCCGGTCCGGGACTGGACCCGAAGAATGTCGACTGCCTGTTCGAGGCCTTCTACACCACCAAGCCGACAGGCATGGGGATGGGCCTAGCCATCTGCCACTCGATCATCGAGGCGCATGGCGGACGGATGTGGGCCGGCGCAAACGAGCCTCGGGGCGCCGTCTTTCAGTTCACCCTGCCTCTCGCCTCAGACGAGGCCACATCGCGCCTGTTGGAGGCGGACGAGCCAACGGGCCTGCGCTCTGTGGCCCGCTGACGGGGGCTGCGCAGCACGCGCCTTTCGTCATCCGGGCCGCCGTGCAACCGCAGGAGGTGCGGCGGCATCAGGGCTCGGCCTGGCCGGACTGGAGAGCGGCGCTTCGCCGCACGATCAATAAGTTGTCCGGACAGTTTGTGTGACCATGATCACATAGGGAGGAATTGGCATTCTGCCATGCTCCGAATAGTCTCATGGAATTGCATCCGGGGGGACGCAAGTGATTCCGTTTCGGCTATTTGCTTTGGTGATTGTTGCGATGGGCCTTGCCTGCGGATCGGCGCATGCCGACCGGCGGGTCGCGCTCATCATCGGCAATTCCGCCTACAAGAGTGCGCCCAAGCTCGGCAATCCCGTGAACGATGCCACGCTGGTCGGCGGCATGTTCAAGAAAGCCGGCTTTGATTCCGTCGATGTCAGGCTGGATCTCAGCGCCAGCGAGATGCGGCGCATGTTGCGTGAGTTTGCCGGCAGGTCGCGCGATGCGGAGATGGCGGTGATCTATTACGCTGGCCACGGCATCGAGCTCGACGGCAACAACTATCTCATTCCGATCGACGCCTCGCTGGAGACGGACGGCGACGTTCTCGACGAGACCATTCCGGTCGAGCGTGCGCTGTTCGCGGTCGAGCCGGCCAAGCAGCTGCGCCTGATCATCCTGGACGCCTGCCGCGACAACCCGTTCGCGAAGACGATGAAGCGCACGCTGGCCTCGCGCGCGATCGGACGCGGCCTCGCCAAGGTGGAGCCGACCAGCCCCAACACCATGATTGCGTTCGCGGCCAAGGCGGGATCGACCGCATCGGACGGCGATGCCAGAAACAGTCCGTTCGCCGCCGCGCTGGTCGAGTACCTGCCGAAGCCCGGCCTCGATCTGCGCAAGGCCTTCGGCTTCGTGCGCGACGACGTGCTCAAGGCGACCGGCTACAAGCAGGAGCCCTATGTCTACGGCTCGCTCGGCGGCGACGACGTGCCCCTGGTCGTGAAGCAAACCCCGGCCGGTCCCCAGGCAAACCCGCAGGAAGCCATTCGCAGGGATTACGAGCTCGCGCTCCAGCTTGCGACGCGCGACGGCTGGGAAGCGTTTCTGGCGCAATATCCCGACGGCTTCTATGCCAATCTCGCCAAGGGCCAGCTGAACAAGATCGGTGCGGAAGAGACGCGTGCTACGGCCGAACAGAAGGCCCGGGCGGCCGAGCAGGAAAAGGCAAGGCTCATTGCCGAGCGCGCCCAGAAGGCCGAGCAGGAGAAGGCGGCCGCGGCTGCCAAGGCGGCCGAAGAGGCGCGCATCGCGGCGGAGAAACAGAAGCAGATCGAGCAGGCGAAGGCTGAAGCGGCCGAACGCGAGCGCAAGGCGGCGGAAGCGGCGGCTGCAAAGGCGCTGGCCGAGAAGCAGGCGGCCGAGAAGGCCAGGGCCGAGCTCGCCGCCAAGCAGGCGGCCGAGAGGGTCGAGCAGGCTGCAAAGCCGGCGGCGGATCGCCAGTTGCCCGAGGCCGGGCAAAAAGTCGCGGCGCTGTCACCCGGGCCGACATCGCCATTATCCGCGGCTGACCTCGCGAAATCCGTGCAGAGCGAGTTGCGCCGTGTCGGCTGCCTCACGTCGGCTGCGGAAGGCGAGTGGAGTTCGGCCGCGCAGCGTTCGCTGACGCTTTTCAACAAATATGCCGGCACCCAGTTCGATGCGAAGCTCGCCAGCGTCGATGTGCTCGATGCGCTGAAGGCGAAGCCGGGACGGGTGTGCCCGCTGGTGTGCAATTTCGGCTTCAAGGCCGACGGCGATCAATGCGCGAAGATCACCTGCCGCGCCGGCTATCGCGTCGGCGACGACAACGAGTGCGAGAAGATTCCGGAGAGAAAGCCCGCGGCCCGTGAAGAGCCGAGGCGGCGGGACCAGGAGCGGAAAGACGCGGAGTCCGCCGCACCGAAATCGCAAGCATCCGGACAGATGATTTGCAACAGCGCGGGTTGCCGGCCGGTTGGCAAGGGATGCCGTCTCGGAACGGTGAAGAACATGTACGGTGCGTCGCCGACCACCGAAATATGCAACTGATATGACGCATACCGTTCGGACTTCCTCCTTTGTGCTCAGAGCACTGTTTCTTGTTCTTGGAATCTGCCTCGGCGGCAGCCCTTGTCTTGCCGACAAGCGTGTCGCGCTCGTCATCGGCAATTCCGCTTACAAGAGCGTGCCGAAGCTTGCCAATCCGGCGAACGACGCCGGCTTGATCGGCGGCATGTTGAGGAAAGCCGGCTTCGACACGGTTGACGTCCGGCAGGACCTGAGCGCGCCCGAAATGCGCAAGGCGCTGCGCGAGTTCGGCGCGCGCACGCGCGATGCGGATGTCGCCGTGATCTACTACGCAGGCCACGGTCTCGAAGTGGACGGCACCAATTATCTGATCCCGACCGATGCGGCGCTCGAGACCGACACCGACGTTTACGACGAAGCGTTGCCGATCGATCGCGTGCTGGTGAGCATCGAGCCCGCCAAGCAGCTTCGGCTCGTCATCCTCGACGCTTGCCGCGACAATCCCTTCGCCAAGACGATGAAGCGCACCGTGGCCTCGCGCGCGGTCGGGCGCGGGCTCGCCAAGGTCGAGCCGACCAGCCCGAACACCATGATCGCGTTCGCGGCCAAGGCCGGCTCGACCGCGTCCGACGGCGATTTTCGCAACAGCCCGTTCGCGGTGGCGTTGAGCGACCATTTGCCGAAACCCGGGCTCGACCTGCGCAAGGCCTTCGGGTTCGTCCGCGATGATGTGCTGAGGAGCACCGCGAACAAGCAGGAACCCTTCGTGTACGGCTCGCTGGGCGGCGATGACATGCCGCTGGTTCCTGCCAGGCCGGTCGCAACGGGTCCGCAGGCAAATCCGCAGTCGGAACTCAGGCGAGACTACGAGCTCGCGCTCCAGCTTGCGACGCGCGACGGCTGGGAAGCGTTTCTGGCGCAGTATCCCGACGGCTTCTATGCCAACCTCGCCAAGGGGCAGCTGAACAAGATCGCTGCCGAAGAGACGCGCTCGGCGGCCGAACAAAAAGCCAAGGCGGCCGAGCAGGAAAAGGCGAGGCTGATTGCCGAGCGCGCCCAGAAGGCCGAGCAGGAGAAGGCGGCCGCTGCCGCCAAGGCGGCCGAAGAGGTGCGCATCGCGGCGGAGAAACAGAAGCAGATCGAGCAGGCGAAGGCTGAAGCGGCCGAACGCGAGCGCAAGGTGGCAGAAGCGGCGGCTGCGAAGGCGCTGGCCGAGAAGCAGGCGGCGGAGAAGGCCAAGGCCGAGCTTGCCGCAAAGCAGGCGGCGGAGAGGGCCGAGCAGGCTGCAAAGCCGGCGGCCGACCGGCAGTTGCCCGAAGTCGAAAACCAGAAAGTCGCCGCACTCTCGCCTGCGCCCACATCGACGTTGTCCGCAACTGATTTGACAAAGTCCGTTCAGAGCGAATTGCGCCGCGTCGGCTGCCTCACGTCGGCTGCGGAGGGCGAGTGGACGTCGGCGGCGCAGCGCTCGCTGGCGCTCTTCAACAAATATGCCGGTACCCAGTTCGATGTGAAGTTCGCGAGCTACGACGCACTCAACGGGCTGAAAGCGAAGCCCGGACGGGTCTGCCCGCTCGTGTGCAATTTCGGCTTTAGGGCCGACGGCGATCAATGCACGAAGATCACGTGCCGCGCCGGGTATCAGGTCAGCGAAGACAACGAATGCGAAAAGATTCCAGAGAGGAAGCCGTCTCCTGCCGCTCGTAGCGAGCCCCGAAAGAGAGACCAGGATCGCAGAGAGGCCGAATCCGCAGCGCCGAAGTCGCAAGCGTCAGGACAGATGGTCTGTGGCGGCGCGGGATGCCGGCCCGTCGCAAAGGGGTGCCGTCTCGGAACGACGAAGCTCAATAACGGGGTCACGGCCACCACCGAGATATGCAATTAGCATCGTAGCCCGGATGAGCGCAGCGACATCCGGGGCCGCATTGCAATTTGTCGAGAGTTGTCCCGGGTGTCGCTTCGCTCACCCGGGCTACAGATTTGCGAATGCTGCGTCAGCTACGCCGGCATCCGCGTCTCGATCATGCGCACCCAGAACGAGGCGCCGTGGCCGAGGATGTTGTCGTTGAAGACATAGGCCGGGTGGTGGCACTCGTTGCCGTCGCCCATGCCCACCAGCACCATCGCGCCGGGACGCGCTTCCAGCATGAAGGAGAAGTCCTCGGCGCCCATCATCGGGATGAACTTGTCGTTGACGCGCTCGGTGCCGACGATGTCGCGGGCGACGTCGGCGGCAAGACCGGCCTCGCGCGCATGGTTCATCGTCACCGGATACATCCGCGTGTACTTCGTCTCGGCCGAGCCGCCATAGGCGCGGGCGACGCTCTCGGCGACCTCGCCGATGCGGCGCTCGACGAGATCGCGCACCTCGGGATCGAGCGTGCGCACGGTGCCGGCGAGCTCGGCGACTTCAGGGATGATGTTGAAGGCGGTGCCGGAGTGGAATTGGGTGATCGAGATGACCGCGGACTTCAGCGGATCGACGTTGCGCGCAACGATCGATTGCAGCGCATTGACGATCTGCGAGCCGATCAGCACGCTGTCGACCGATTTGTGCGGACCCGCGCCGGCGTGGCCGCCCTTGCCGTGGACCGTGATCTGGATGTTGTCGGAGGAGGCCAGCATCGCGCCGGGCGTGGTGGCGAAATGGCCTTCGGGCAGGCCCGGCATGTTGTGCATGCCGTAGACCTCCTGGATGTTCCAGCGCGTCATCAGGCCGTCCTCGACCATGGCCTTGCCGCCGCCGCCGCCTTCCTCGGCGGGCTGGAAGATCATGATCGCGGTGCCGTCGAAATTGCGCGTCTCGGCGAGATATTTGGCGGCGCCGAGCAGCATGGCGGTGTGGCCGTCATGGCCGCAGGCGTGCATCTTGCCAGGCACTCTTGATGCGTAGGGCACGCCCGAGGTTTCCATGATCGGCAGCGCGTCCATGTCGGCGCGGAGGCCAATGGTCTTGCCGGAGGCCGACTTGCGGCCGCGGATCACGCCGACGACGCCGGTGCGGCCGATGCCCGTCACCACCTCGTCGCAACCGAACTCCTTGAGCTTGTCGGCGACGATGCCGGCGGTGCGGTGGACTTCGTAGAGCAGCTCCGGGTTCTCGTGGAAGTCATGGCGCCAGGCGGCCATTTCGTCGGAGAGGGCGGCGATGCGGTTGACGATGGGCATGGGGGGATCCGTTTTTTGTGGGCTTTGTCGTCATTCCGGGGCGATGCGGAGCATCGAACCCGGGATCTCGAGATTGTAGCGCGAGATTCCGGGTTCACGCTTCGCGTGTCCCGGAACGACGGGAAGTTCAGCTCTCCCCGAACACGCGCTTGAAGATCGTATCGACGTGCTTGAGGTGGTAGCCGAGGTCGAACTGCTCCTCGATCTCGGCGTCGGTGAGATACTTCTTCACCTCCGCGTCCTTCTTCAGGAGTTGGAGGAAGTCGCCTTCGCCGCGCCAGACCGGCATGGCGTTGCGCTGCACCAGCTTGTAGGCGTCCTCGCGGCTCGCGCCCTTTTGCGTCAACGCCAGCAGCACGCGCTGCGAATGCACGAGGCCGCCGAGGCGGTCGAGGTTCTTCTGCATGTTGGCGGGATAGACCAAGAGCTTGTCGATCAGGCCAGCGAGGCGCACCAGCGCGAAGTCGAGCGTGACGGTCGCGTCCGGGCCCATCATGCGCTCGGCCGAGGAGTGCGAGATGTCACGCTCGTGCCAGAGCACGACGTTCTCCAGCGCCGGCGTCACATAAGCGCGCACCATGCGGGAGAGGCCGGTGAGGTTCTCCGACAGAACCGGGTTGCGCTTGTGCGGCATCGCGGAGGAACCCTTCTGCCCTTCGGAGAAGAACTCTTCGGCCTCGAGCACCTCGGTGCGCTGCATGTGACGGATCTCCACCGCGATGCGCTCGATCGAGGAGGCGATCACGCCGAGCGTCGAGAAATACATGGCGTGGCGGTCGCGCGGGATCACCTGGGTCGAGATCGGCTCCGGCACGAGGCCCATCGCCTTGGCGACGTGCTCTTCGACGCGCGGATCGATCTGCGCGAAGGTGCCGACGGCGCCGGAGATGGCGCAGGTCGCGACTTCCTTGCGCGCCGCGATCAGGCGTTCCTTGGCGCGCGAAAACTCCGCATAGGCGTAGGCGAGCTTGAGGCCGAAGGTGACGGGCTCGGCATGGATGCCGTGGCTGCGGCCGATGGTCGGCGTCATCTTGTGCTCGAAGGCGCGCTTCTTCAGCGCAGCCAGCACCTTGTCGAGGTCGGCGAGCAGTAGGTCGGCGGCGCGGGTGAGCTGGACGTTGAGGCAGGTGTCGAGCACGTCGGAGGAGGTCATGCCCTGGTGCACGAAGCGCGCCTCGGGGCCGACGATCTCGGCGAGGTGGGTGAGGAAGGCGATGACGTCGTGCTTGGTCTCGCGCTCGATCTCGTCGATGCGGGCGACGTCGAAGGTGGCGTCCTTGGCCTTGGCCCAGACCGTTTTGGCGGCCTCCTTGGGGATGGTCCCGAGCTCGGCCAGGGCGTCCGCCGCATGCGCCTCGATCTCGAACCAGATCTTGAACCGGGTCTGGGGCTCCCAGATCGAGGCCATTTCGGGACGGGTATAGCGGGGGATCATCTGACGGCTCCAGGAAGGTGGGCGGGCGACCACAAGGGGCGGCGCCGGCCAAAATGCTTTTTACGCCGTGATTTAACAGAGCGGGCAGGGCGAAACAAACGCTCTGGGCCCCGGGAGAGGGGGATCGCCGAGCTATCCACCGGACCGGCCAGCAGGGGCTGGCGGCGCCGGGCCGCAAATATTAACTGTCAATCACGGATCATTGACTGACAGATATTGAAATCTGTCAGCGAGACGTGTATATCCGTTCTCGGACGCTCCGATTGGGCGTCCCGTGGTCATCCTTCCAGGGAGCCCGAGGTCCGAAATACCAGCGGATCGAGGGACGTAATGAAGGGATGGGGACCGCGGACGAATGGAGACTTAAGACAATGACGACCGAAATCATCAACTTCACCGGCACGATTGGGCATTGGCTCAATTTGCTGGTGGCGCGCCAGATCGCGGCGCAGGCTGCAAAACTGCCTCATTAAGGCGAGAGCTTTCCGAACGACCGGCAAGGGGCGCTTCGGAATCAGCGCCGTCGCCGGGTGAACCCTGAACGGGAACAAGGTGCTGGCATGAATGAAGCCGTTATCCTGACGCCGGAGCGGATCCTCGAAGTCACCGAGGACGTCCTTCGGCGCTACGGACTTGCCAAGGCCACCGTGGTTGACGTTGCCCGTGCGCTCGATGTGAGCCACGGCAGCGTCTATCGCCATTTCCCGAGCAAGGCCTCGCTGCGCGAGGCCGTTGCCAAACGCTGGCTCGACCGCATCGACGCGCCGCTCCTGGCGATCACCAAGGAGCAGGGCCCGGCGCCCGACAGGCTCGACCGCTGGCTGCGCACGCTGTTTGCAGCCAAACGTTCGCGCGTGCTCGACGATCCCGAGATGTTCGAAACCTATCTGACGCTGGCGCGCGAGGCCTGTGCGGCCGTCAAGTGCCACAAGGACACCATGATCGACCAGATCGCGGCGATCCTGACCGATGGCGTCAGCCAGGGCGTGTTCGCCGTGGACGACGTCAAGGCGACCGCGCGCGCGATCTTCGATGCGACCTGCCGCTTCCATCATCCGGCCCATGCCGACGAGTGGAAGGATGCCGATCTGCCGGCGCGTGTCGATGCGACGCTCGCGCTGGTGCTGCGCGGCTTGAAGGCGGCCTAGACGCCTGACTTACCCTCTTGCCTTGTGAAGAAGCGCGCTCTCCCCAAGGGAGGGCGAGGCGGTCGCGTGTCTGCGCGGGTGCAATCCGCCGTTGGCCGACGGGACGACCGGCGGACTCTCCGGATATGTGTTGACCGCGATTTCGACGACATCCTTTGACCGCTTTCGAAGGCGGTAGAATGTCAGCTCCTGCTCGAGCATGGGGCAGCGGAAGTGGACGACGGCCGTATCGGGCAGGCGGCAAAGTTCGTCGATGAGCTCGCCTACGGTAATGATCGGGGGATGGTCGATTGCCTTGTGATGAGCCTTACTCATGGCGATTCCTCCTCCACTCCACTCCTAACCGGGGCTGGATGGCCTCTGTTCCATCCCCTCAGTAGATTCACGAGCGCTACCTCGCTCGAGGAATCCGGCAGCCCCGCTGCTAGATCTTCGTCAGCCCGCACGTCGCGGCGAGCCGCACCAGCTGCGCGTCCGTACGCGCGCCGGTCTTGGTCTTGATCAGATAGTGATAGTTCTGCACCGTCTTCACACTGAGATTGAGATGTGTCGCGATCTCTTCGGTGGTAGCTCCGCCGGCGAACTGGCGCAGGATCTCGATCTCGCGCTCGCCGAGCTGGTCCAGCACCGAACCGGTCGGCGACAGGCTGTCTTCGGCGAGGATGTGCGCGATGTCGTCGCTCATGGCGCGCTCGCCGCGGGCGACGCTGCGGATTGCGTTCACGACCGCGGACGGCTCGCTGCTCTTGGTGACGAAGCCGGAGGCGCCGGCGCCGAAGGCCGCTTTCACCAGCACGGCCTCGTTGTGCATGGTGAAGACGAGAATGCGTGCCCGCGGGCTGCGGGCGCGGATGTTGCGGATCGCCTCCAACCCGCTGGCGCCGGGCATCGAGATGTCAAGCACGACGACGTCGGGGTCGTGCGCCTTGAACGCGCCGTAGGCATCCGCGGCATTGTCGGCCTCCGCAACGACGTGGAGATCGCCCTGGCTTTCCAGCACGCGCCGGTAGCCCTGGCGGACGATCGGGTGGTCGTCGACCAGCAGCACGGAGATGCCTGTTGCCGCGACCTCGTTCATGTCGGCCTCACGCGGCGAGCGGGATGGTGGCGGCGACGCTGAGGCCGCGGGTTGCAGGCAGGATCGACAGCGATCCGCCGGCCGCCGCGACGCGCTCGCGGATGCCGGTGAGGCCGAAGCCGGCCGACTGCGCGACCCGCTCCGCATCGCCGCCGCCGTCGTCCTCGACACGGATCAAGAGCGCATCGTCCTCGCCCGTGCGCCGCTCGACGCGCAACGAGATCTCGCGCGCCGCGCTGTGACGCAGCGCGTTGGTCAGGCATTCCTGTGCGACGCGATAGGCGGTGGTGGCGGCCGGGCCACTGATGTCGGTGAGGTCGCCCCTGAGGTCGAGCTGGATCGTCGGCCGCGCCGTACTGTGCGAGCGCCAGCTGTCGACGAGATTGACGAGGCTTGCCTCGAGCCCGAGCTCCTCCGGCAGCGGATTGCGCAGCCGCTTCAAGGCATCGCGCAGCGAGGCCATCAGATGATGCGTGGCCTGCGAGATCATGCGTGCGTCTTGCGCGATGCCATCGTCCTTGTTCTGCTTCGCGCTCGCCGTCTCGATGGTGTTGGCAAAGGCGAGGATGGCGGAGAGATTCTGCCCGAACTCGTCGTGCAGCTCGCGGGCGAGCGCGCGGCGTTCGTCGTCGCGGATTTCGATCAGGCGCCGCGTCAGCGCCGCGCGCTGTTCGGTCGCTTCCTCCAGCCGGGTGCCGAGCTCGCCGACGGCGCCCCCGATCATTGCCAGCTCCATCGAGCGGAACCGCGGCAGCTTGGTGCGGTATTGGCCGCGCGCCATGCGCTGGAGCGCGGTGACGATCGCGCGCGCCGGCGCCAGTGCGTGCGCGATGGCGAGCGAGGCGAGCAGGGCGATCGCCGCCGCCATCAGCAGCGCGACGTCGATGACGTTGAGGATGTATTCCCAGGCGAGCGATATCGCAGCAGTCGCATCAGGTGTCGCGACCACCGTACCGGCGGCAGCGGCGCGGGGACTGACCGGCCGCACCACCTCGGCATGGCTGCCGAGGAAGGTCGGTACGATGGATGCGAACCAGCGCGGCGGGGTCTTGCCCAGACCCTCGCTCTGGCCGCAGAGCGGCTTCTCGAATGCGGTCGCCGGCTGGAACTCGACGCAGACGCCGGGCGAGATCAGCTTCATCGTCTCCAGCGTGCGCCATTCCGGAACCGGCAGCAGGTGCTCGCGCGCTCTGCTGCTGCGCAGCAACAATTCATGCCAGTACAGCGCCTGGAGCGCCTGCGCGACCCGCTGCGCCGAGGCCGCGGTCGCCCGGTCAATGCTGCGATAGGCGTCGAACGTGGCCCATACGGCCGCGGCTCCGAGGCACAGCGCCACGATGAGCAGAAGGCGGGCAACAAGCTGAAGCACGAGGCGCATGCGATCACCCCCGACGTTTGGTAGGATCAGCCTAACAACGCCGCCGCGCCTTGCCAATTGCGGGGTATGGCAGGATTGCAGCTCGGGCAAATTTCCCAAGCCGGATTGGGCTTGGGTCTTTGGACCGGGCGCGGCGGCTTTGATCTAATCGGGATGGAATCTTCATAGGCCCATCGTTGCGGGCGAGGAGCGGTGCAGCATGAGTTCGATGACGATTGGACCGATCATGGGCCAGGCTGCCGATCCATCCGAGCGCAGCGCGCTGCTGTTCTGGATGATCTTCACCGGGCTGTCGATCTTCGCCGTCGTGCTGCTCTGGCGCTTCGGCCTGATCCACCTGATGCTGACCTCGGACCGCACCTACATTTCCAGCGTCATCGCGGTGCTCTACATCATCACTTGCGGCCATTGCTTCCTGCGCACGCGGGCGATCGCGCGGGAGGGGGCGGCGGCGCGGCGTTGCCGGGCGGCGCTCGCGGCGCCTGACGGCGGCAAGGTGCTCGATGCGCGCGGGACGTCGCTGCCGCGCGGGCTGGTGCGCGATCACATCGAGAGCCTGGTGACGAAGGCGGCGGCGCAGGACTACCGCCCGGTGGACCAGACGCTGCTGCTGCGAACGCTGGCTGACCGACTGCGCGGCTCCAACGGGTTCGGCGCCTTCGTCTCGGACACGCTGATGAAGCTCGGCCTGCTCGGCACCATCATCGGCTTCATCATCATGCTGGCGCCGATCGCGGGGCTGGATGCCGCCGACAAGGTCGCGATGCGCTCTTCGATGGGACTGATGAGCGACGGCATGGCGGTCGCGATGTACACGACGCTGGCCGGCCTCGTCGGCTCGATCCTGGTCCGCATCCAGTACTACATGCTGGATGCCGCGACCCAGCGCGTGTTCTCGGATGCGGTGGTGCTGACCGAGACCTATGTGACGCCGGTGCTGGAGCGCCAAGGCGCTGGAATTAAAGGCGCCGGAACGCCGTCATGATGGATGATTTCGGTCTCTATCCACGCGAGGAGCCGTTCGATCCCCTGGGCGTGATGCTGTTCAAGGCACTCCAGGTGATCGCGTTCCTGTTCTTCCTCGCGCTGCTCGCGGTCTCGCCCGATGCGAAGGACGGCAAGATCGACTCCAAGGCCGAGTTCATCATCACGCTTGACTGGCCGGACAACCACCCCGACGATCTCGACCTGTTCGTGCAGGATCCCGCCGGCAACATCGCCTGGTATCGGCACCGCGAGGCCGGCTTCCTCACGCTCGACCGCGACGACCGCGGCGGGGCCAACGACTTCATCATCGTCGCCGGCAAGAAGATCGCTTCCCCCATCCGTGAGGAGATCGTCACGGTGCGCGGCATTCTCGCCGGCGAATACACGGTGAATGTCTCGCATTTCGTCGCCACGACCGGCGAGCCTGTGACGGCCAATGTGAAGGTGCAGAAGCTCAATCCGACCGCGCAGGTGATCTTCGACAACAAGTTCACGCTCGACCACACCGGCGACGAGAAGACCGCGGTGCGATTCCGCATCGATGCGGAAGGCAAGGTCGTCAATGTCGATCAGCGGCCGAAATCGCTGCTGGAGACCTTCCGCAGCAGCTGGCGCAACGGCGCCGATGTCGATCCGAAGACCGGTGTGAGCAAGAACGCTGTGAGGGTGCGCCGTGAGTAACCTGCAGACGGTTATCCTCACATTGTCGGTCGCCTACGCCGTCATCGGCGCGTTGCTGCTGGTCGTGCTGGTCTATGCGCGGCTGCACTGGTCGCTGAAGGCGGTCGCGGTGGTTGTGACCAGCGCCTTCTATGTCGTCAGCTTCACCGAGATGCGCGGCCTGCTCGGCTGGGCCAGCACGGACCGGCTGCCTGCGACCTTCAAGCTGCTGAAGGCCCGCATCGTCGAGCCGCATTCGCTGGAGGGCGATCCCGGCTCGATCTATCTCTGGGTCGAGGCGCTGGACGAGGACAATCGCCCGAGCGGCATCCCGCGCGCCTTTCGTGTGCCCTACAATGACCGGCTGGCCGACAAGACCCATGCCGCGGAGAACGAGATCGCGCTGGGACATCCGCAAGGGGGACGCGCGGCCGATTTCGGCGGCGGCGACGGCAGTCTGATCGACATGGTCCGGGAATATGTGACGCCGAAGACGATCCTGGAGACGAGCGGCGGCGACTCCTCGACCGGCGAATTCAATGCCCCGCCCGCTGGTGCCCAAGGCGCGGTGTTCACCCCGATTCCGCCGCCCCGGATGCCGCCGAAGGACGAGCAATAGGCCTTTCACCATCACCGCAGCGCTGCACTGGTAAACGGCGCAGCGCTGGCGCATCCTCTTGACCTCCCTCAATTTGGCCTTATCGGCCTCCAATAAGAATTTGAGGGTGGAGGGTGCGTGCTTCTCGCTGTCTTCTCGGATATCCACGGTAACCGGCAGGCGTTCGAGGCCTGCCTGAAGGTTGCCCGTGCCAAGGGGGCGGAGCGGTTCATCCTGCTCGGCGACTTCGTCGGCTATGGCGCCGATCCGGAATGGGTGGTGGATACCGCGATGGAGCTGGTGGCGCAGGGGGCCGTCGCCGTGCGCGGCAATCACGACCAGGCGGTCAATTCCTCGGCCGAGACCATGAACGCCGAGGCGCAGATCGCGATCGAATGGACTCGCGGCCGGCTCGACGCCGCGCAGCGGCGATTCCTGGCCGAACTGCCGATGGTGGTGGAGGATAGCGACCGCCTGTTCGTGCATTCGGAGGCCTCCAGCCCGCAGCGCTGGCATTACGTCCGCTCGACGGCGGATGCCGCCAGGAGCCTGATATCGACACCCGCCCATGTCACCTTCTGCGGCCACATCCATCGTCCGGCGCTTTATTCGATGTCGGTGACGGCGAAGATGACGAGCCTCGTGCCCAAGACCGACGTCCCGGTGCCGCTGCTGCGCGGACGGCAATGGCTTGCGGTGCTCGGCTCGGTCGGCCAGCCCCGCGACGGCGATCCCTCCGCGGCCTTCGTACTGTTCGACACGGTGTCGTGCCTGATCACCTATTGCCGCGCGCCCTATGATATCGAGACGGCCGCGAGCCGGATCCGCGCGAACGGCCTGCCGCACTGGCTCGCCGACCGCCTGTCGCAGGGGCGCTAGAGGCCGATGCCGAAACCCCTGGTCAGATCAGGCGCGGTGATCGACGGCTACACCATCGGCGAATGCGTTCATGCCGGCGGCATGGCGACGCTGTGGACGGTCACCCATCCCGGCATCGACGTGCCGCTGCTGATGAAGATCCCGCGGGTGTCGGAGGGCGAGGACCCCGCCGCGATCGTCTCCTTCGAGATGGAGATGATGATCCTGCCGCGGCTTGCGGGGCCGCACGTGCCCACGTGCTTCGGCACCGGCGATTTCGCGCACCAGGCCTATGCCGTGATCGAGCGCATCTCCGGGACCACGCTCTACAAGCGGCTGCCCGACCTGCCGCTGCCGTATGACGAGGCGCGGCAGCTCGTCGCCAAGGTCGCGACCGCGCTCGCGGACCTGCACCGGCAGAACGTGATCCATCACGACATCAAGCCGAGCAGCATCATGTTCCGCGAGAGCGGCGAGGCGGTGTTGATCGATTATGGCCTGTCGCACCATGACCATCTGCCCGATCTCTTGCAGGAGGAGTTCCGCCTGCCTTACGGCACCGCGCCCTACATGGCGCCGGAACGGCTGCTGGGCGTGCGCGACGATCCGCGCAGCGATCTGTTTTCGCTCGGCGTGCTGCTCTACTTCTTCACCACCGGCGAGCGTCCGTTCGGCGAGGGCGAGACGCTGCGCGCGATGCGGCGGAGACTCTGGCGCGATCCGTATCCGCCGCGCGCGCTTCGCGCCGACTATCCGCCCTGGCTGCAGGAGGTGGTGCTGCGCTGCCTCGAGATCGAGCCGGTGTGGCGCTATCCGACCGCGTCCCAGCTTGCCTTCGATCTCGCTCATCCCGACCAGGTCAAGCTCACGACCCGCTCGGAGCGGCTGAAGCGCGATCCGCTCAGCGTCGCCTGGCGCCGCCGCTTCAACCAGGGCGTCATGGCCCCGCGCGCGAAATCGGATGTCGCAGTTCAGATCGCGTCGAGCCCGATCGTTGCGGTCGCGCTCGATACCGCCGAAGGCGCGCCGGAGCTGAACGAGGCGCTGCGCATCACCACCGAGCGCATTCTGGCGACGTTACCTTCGGCGCGGCTTGCCTGCGTCAATGTGCTCAAGCTCAACCGCATCGCCATCGACAAGACGCTGGACGAGCAGGGCTCCAACAAGCACATCGACCGCCTGGTGGCGCTCCGGCATTGGGCCACCCCGCTGAAGCTCGACGAGAGCCGGCTGTCGGTTCATGTGCTGGAGGCGGTCGATTCCGCCACGGCGCTGCTGGAATTCGCCGAGATGAACTCGGTCGACCATCTCATCATCGGGGCGCGGCAAAATTCGTTCAGGCGTACTTGGCTCGGCAGCGTCTCGGCCAAGGTGGCCGCGGAAGCGGCCTGCACCGTCACCGTGGTGCGGCCGCCGCGGATGGCTGCGGCGAAGCCAGATGCCGGCGTGGTGTGGGGCTAGGAAAGATCACGCCGCGTGGGCGGTGTGGCCGGAGCGCTTGCGGCGGATCGGCCAGGAGAATTGCGGCCCCGGCTCGCCGTGATCCGCGCTGCCGCCAAAGTACTGGATGATCTCGCGGCAGGGCTCGCAATTGAAGAGGTTACGCGACGCGGATGCCTTGGTCATTTCCTTCAGGCAGTTCGGGCAGTGCGGTTTCATGGGGTCGTTCCGAAAAGGAGATCGTCAGTGGTGGCGCTGAGACGGATGGTCCAGGTCCGAATCGAGCCGGGCATCGTCGTCCGGCGCGCCGTCAGTGCGTTCGAACCGACCGAAGAAATAATCGAGGTTCGGATGCGGACGCCGCGGAATCCGGCACCTGCGTTTCGGCTGGCGCTTCACGAGGGCGATCTGCATGGGCGTCAGGCCCGATAGCGGTCGCGGCGGATGTTGCGGGCCGAACGTGCCGGGGCCTCGACCGGTCCGGCCGAGGGGCCGAACACGACAAACGCGCTGAAACCAATCCACAACGCCACGCCAGTCCAAACCAGGGTCGTCGTCATGATGTGCTCCCGTCAAAAGCCGGCGGGAATCACTTGCAGTGATTTGCGCGAATCAGTGAAGCCCGGATGAGTACGGGTCGAAGTTGCAATTTTAGGCATTGCGCGCCGCGGCGCTCGTATGGGCCGCAGCCTTTTGTGGGTGCGACCGCCGTAGCCCGCCTGCGCGCGCAGCCTCGAGAATGTCACGCAGGCGCGGAGCGTCGCGAACACAGCGAAACCCATAACGGCCGGTGTAGTCGGTATCGGGCGAACGGGTCGATCGCCCTGATGCGAAGTTGAGGTGGCCGGCACTGCGGCCGATGTCGAGGACTTCGAAGACGGCGTCCATGGCCCCGAACGGCGTCTGGCTGACCGTCCGTCGGCCCCAGGCCGTGCGCAGGATCAGCGCGCGGCGATCGGTGATCAGATAGAGCGTCTGAAGGTCTTGCAGCAGCATCACCAGCGGGGCCGCAACCATGGCAATCCCGAGCATCACGAGAGGTCGGGCCGCCTGGTCGATCCAATCGGCCCTGATGGCGACGATGGTCAGCAGCAACCAGGGGAAGCCGATCCACCAGAGGAATCGCCACATCATCATGCGGGCGACGCCGTCGGGCTGGCCCTGCCAGATCACCTGCTCGCCGTCCTGCAGGGTCTCGGCGCGCAGGCGCCGCAGGCCTGCGGAAAACGGAGTGGCGCGGATTTCGTCCATTCCCGTTGGTCGCGGCGGCCGCACGGCCGGTTCGGACCGCGATGGCCGTCAGATCGCCTCGCCGCGTGCGCCGAGCGCCGCGTTGCGGATCGCGGCGATGTTGGTCTTGTAGGCCTCCTGCGTGCCGCCCTTGAACACGGAGGTGCCGGCGACGAAGGCGTTGGCGCCGGCGGCTGCCAGCGGGCCTGCGACGTCGGGGCCGACGCCGCCGTCGACCTCGATGTCGATCGGACGGCCCGCCGTCATCGCGCGGATGTCGCGGATCTTGCCGATCGCGGAAGGGATGAAGGCCTGGCCGCCGAAGCCCGGATTGACCGACATCACCAGCACGAGGTCGACGAGGTCGAGGACGTATTCGAGCGCGCTGATCGGCGTGCCCGGGTTGAGCGAGACGCCGGCCTTCTTGCCGAGCGCGCGGATGGCCTGGAGCGAGCGGTGCAGGTGGGGACCGGCCTCCGCATGCACCGTGATGTGGTCGCAGCCGGCCTTCGCGAAGGCCTCGAGATAGGGATCGCAGGGCGAGATCATCAGATGCGCGTCGAAGATCTTCCTGGTGTGCGGGCGCATCGCCTTGATGACGTCGGGGCCGTACGAGATGTTGGGAACGAAATGCCCGTCCATCACGTCGAGATGGATCCAGTCGGCGCCGGCGGCGTCCACCGCGCGCACCTCCTCGCCGAGCCTGGAGAAATCCGAGGCCAGGATCGAGGGCGCGATGGCCAGGGGGCGGGGGGCGAAAGCTTGGGTCATGGCGCTGTTTCCCGTGGCGGCCGGACGACGAATGGGCCTCGCCTAACATGGGCCTCCGTGGCGGGCAATGCAGCAGGGGCGCGCTTCCTGTGGGCGGAAATTTCTGCCGTCGGCGGCATGAATTGCCGGTGTTCCCGCGACCTGCGCAGCGCGGCAAATGCGGATTTCATTGAGCTTTTCGCGCTGGCACGACGCTTGCTGACTTCACCTGCAGAACATTGGCCGCGGCATGCCGCGCATCGGTTGGAGTTGTGCAATGTTGTTCGCCCTTGGCGCCGTCTCGAGTGCGCTCGACGCGATCCAGTCGCTGACGAACTCGAAATCGTCGTCGTCGACGCAGAAGACGGGATCCGCGCAGAGCGCGCCGACCAATCCGTTCGCGATCGACAGCGGCAGCAGCACGACCAGTGGGGCGACCTCGTCGGTCAATTCAGGCAATTGCGCGCAGATTTCGTCGGAGACCATGAGCGCGCTGATCGCCGCGCAGAGCCGGTCGAGCGACGGCGCGAGCAGCGCGTCCAGTTCGACTTCGTCGAGCTCGACCTCCTCGACACCGACGAGCCGGGACGCGGCGCTGAAGGATCTGTTCTCGCAGATCGATGCCGACGGTGACGGCAACATCACCCAGTCCGAGTTCGAGAGTGCGCTCGGGGCCGGCGGCACTAATCTGGCGCAGGCCGATGACGTGTTCTCCAAGATGGATTCGAATTCCGACGGCAGCGTCAGCCTGGACGAGATGTCGAAGGCGCTGACGAGCGGTCACCGCGGTCACCATGCCCATGGCGCGAGCGGCGCGGGCGATGCCTCCGGCAGCGGCTCGGATTCCTCGTCGTCGTCGAGCGGCGGATCGACCTCGACCACGACGACCAATGCCGACGGCTCGACCACCACCACCGTCACCTATGCCGACGGCTTCAAGATGTCGACCACGGTGCCGGGCGCCTCCAGCTCCTCCGCCAATTCGGCCTACGATCTGTTCGCGCAGTTGATGCAGCGGCAAGGCGGACAGGGCCAAGGCGCCTCAGCGACTGCCGGCTCGTCCATGTCGATGAGCGTGTGAGCTAAGAGCGCTCTCTCGGCAAATTACGCTGTCATGCCCCGCGAAAGCGGGGCATCCAGTACGCCGCGGCGTCTCGGTTAAATCACTCCTGTCTCTGGAATACTGGATCGCCCGGTCTCCGCCGGGCGATGACACCTGATGTGTGACGGGCGCTTAACTACCCGCCGAACCGATCCCTCCACGCCGGCTGCGCGCCGGGGAAGGGCAATGCCGTCGCGCTGTAGACGCCGCGGGCGATCGCGCGCGCGACCACATTGGCTGCGACCGTGCCGAGCTCGGTGAGGCCGGCCAGCGGCTCGATCGGCTTCTCGCCGGTCGCAGCCGCAAACAGCACGTCGCCGTCGGTCGGTGCATGCACCGGATAGATCGCGCGGGCAAAACCGGTGTGCGCGATCATCGCCAGACGCTTGGCCTGGGGTTTGGTCAGCACCGCGTCGGTGACGACGGCGCCGATGGTGGTGTTTTCGCGCGCGGTTGCCGCGGGACCGCCCTTGATGCGCATGCGCAGCATGTCTTCGGTGAACTTCTCGGGCAGGCCGCGTCCGCCGAACTCGCCGCCCAGCTCGAACGGCGCCGCCCAGAACCACGGCCCGTCGCCGACGGTGACACTGCCGACCGCGTTGACGGCGACGATCGCCGCGACCTTCACGCCGTCAGGCGTCACCGCCGAGGCCGAGCCGAGCCCGCCCTTGAACGTTGCCGTGGTGGCCCCGAAGCCCGCGCCGACGCTGCCGAGCGCGAAGTCCGTGCCGGCCGCGACGGCCGCGGCGTAGCCGAGGTCGCGATAGGGCGAGAAGCGTCCCCAGGCCTTGTCACCGCCATTGAGGAGGTCGAACAGGATCGCGCCCGGCACGATCGGGATCAGCGCTTCGCGAACCCGATGGCCGCGGCCCTGCTCGGCGAGCCAGGCCTGCACGCCGCCGCCGGTATCGAGGCCGAAGGCGGAACCGCCCGACAGCGCGATCGCGTCGACGCGCTCGACGGTGTTGGCGAGATCGAGCAGTGCGTCCTCGCGCGTTCCGGGGCCGCCGCCGCGCACGTCGATCGCCGCGACCGCGGGCTGGTCGAAGATGATCGCGGTCGCGCCGGTGGCGATTTTGGCATCCACGGCATGGCCGACGCGGACGCCGGCGATATCGGTGAGAAGGTTTTTCAAGGTCGGCACTCCGTGCGCTGCGGACATCAGCGATAGCGCACCGCTACCTTCGGCTCAACTCGCCAGCGCGGTCCTGAGCATCTTGGCAAGCTCGGACTTGCGGTAGGGCTTGGCCAGCAGCAGCACGCCGGAATCGAGCCTGCCGTGATGGACGATGGCATTCTCGGTGTAGCCCGAGGTGAACAGCGTCTTCAGGTCGGGGCGGCGGCGGGCGGCCTCGTCGGCGAGCTGGCGGCCGTTCATGGCGCCCGGCATGATGATGTCGGTGAAGAGCAGGTCGATGTTCTTGTCGGCATCGATGATGGTGAGGGCTTCGGCCGCGTTGGCGGCCTCCAGCGCCGCATAGCCGAGGCTCTTGACCTGGGTCACCACATATTGCCGCACCAGTGCGTCGTCCTCGACGATCAGGATCTTCTCGTCGCCGCCGGCGATGGGGGCGTTCTGGAGCGCCTCGAACTCGGTCTCCTGCACGCCGGTCGAGCGCGGCAGGTAGATCTTCACGCTCGTGCCGTGGCCTTCCTCGCTGTAGATCTTGATGTGTCCGCCGGACTGCTTGACGAAGCCGAACACCATGCTGAGCCCGAGGCCGGTGCCCTTGCCGACCTCCTTGGTCGTGAAGAACGGGTCGAACACCCGATCGATCAAATCGGCCGGAATGCCGCTGCCGGTGTCGCTGACCGCGATCATCACGTAATTGCCGGCGGTGACGTCGGGGTTCATGCTGGCATAGCCGTCGTCGAGGAAGACGTTGCGGGTCTCCAGCACCAGGGTGCCGCCGTCGGGCATGGCATCGCGCGCGTTCAGCGCCAGATTGAGGATCGCGGTGGAGAGCTGGCCGGGATCGACCAGCGTCGGCCAGGCATCCTCGGTGAGCTGCGGCATGATGGTGATCTGCTCGCCCAGCGTCGGATGCAGGAGCTTGGCGGCCTCGAGCGCCAGCGCATTGACGTCGATCTCGCGCGGCTGGAGCGGCTGCTTGCGGGCGAAGGCAAGCAGATGCTTGGTCAGTTGCGCGCCGCGCTCGGCGGCATCGTCGATCAGCTTGGTGATGGCGGCAAGCTCCGGCCGGTCGGCGACGGCATCCGCCAGGATGCCGATCGTGCCGGTGATGACGGTCAGCACGTTGTTGAAGTCGTGGGCGACGCCGCCGGTGAGCTGGCCGATGGAGTCCATCTTCTGGACCTGCCTGAGTTGGGCCTCGGCAGCCTGTTTCTCGGTGAGGTCACGGCCGATGAAGAAATGGCGTTTCACGGGCGCGGACCAGGTGCCCATCCAGTTCAGCGTGACCTCGTGACCGTCGTGATGGTAGTAGCGCGCCTCGAAGCTGCGCTTGACCGCCCCGCGCCGCGCCGCGCGCATCTCACCGCGCGTCTTCTCGAGGTCGTCGGGGTGGATGAACTCGATTGCACTGTGCCCGACCATGTCCTCCGGGCTGAAGCCGAGGATGGTCTTCACGCTGGGGCTGACCTGGATGAAATTGCCAAAACCATCGGTGACCAGGATCAGGTCCTGAGAGGTCTCGAAGATGCGCTGGCGCTCCTCGATCTCCCGATTGAGAGCCATCTCGGCTCGCTTCCGCTCCGTCACGTCGCGGGCCACCTTGGAGGCGCCGATGATCTTGCCGTCGGTTGATCGCAGCGGCACCTGGCTCAGCACCACGTCGATCGGTTGACCGTTCTTGTGCAGCCGCACCGCCTCCTGCTGGTCGATGACCTCGCCATTGCGCGTGCGCGCCAGGTTCTCGGCGATGTCTTCAAGCTGGTCGTCCGGCATGATGATGTCGATGGAGCGGCCGACCGCCTCGCTGGCGGAGTAGCCGAAGACGCGCTCGGCCGCGTGGTTCCAGGTCGTGATCGTGCCGTCGAGCGACTTGGTGATGATGGCGTCGTTGGAGGATTCGACGACCGCGGTGAAAAGCCGCTCGCGCTCGGCGTGATAGTCGCGCTCGGCGTCCGATCGGCGTTTCAATGCGCCGACCATGCCCGCGGTCTGGGCCTGGAGGCGGACGTTCTCGACCAGGAGCACCGCGAGCACGAAGGTCGCCGAGCAGAGGCCATAGAGGCGGCCGGCGTAGAAGCCGAGATCGAAGCGCGCGACGTTCACGATCGCCGAGAGCGCGATGTCGAACAGCCAGGCGCACATCACGACCATGAGCCAGATGTCGATCACCGAATGCGGCTTGCGAAACCACAGCGAGACGAGCGCGGCAAAGCTCAGCGACCACACGAAGGACACGACGCCGATCATGGTCGGCGTGTAGCGGCCGTCGCGCAGCAGGACCGGGAGCAACTCGTGCTGGGCCGTGACGATCCAGGCGAAGACGGCCATGGCGGCGATGACGCCGAACACGATGCCGCAGATCGCGCCGGTCGTCGTGCCGCGAATCCTGGCGCCGCCATCGGCCTCCTTCAACCAGGCATAGCCCAGCACGCAGATCGGAAAGCCGGCGTGCCAGATCATGTAGAGCCAGACCGTGGTCTGCCGGCCGGCGCCAAGAAGCCCGGTTGGCGTGAACAGGCCGGGGAAGGTGAGGGCATGGACCACGGCGGCGGCGGCGGTGAACAGATAGCCGGTCGCGAGCCACAGCAACGCGCGGGTCCGCAAAACCGAAAACTGCGACAGCAGCAGCACCGCGGTGACGGTGTCGCTGACGGCAAGGGCGGACTGATAACTCGCGACAAAGGCGGGAACGGGCAGGAGCGGGATACCTGCGAAGGGGACGGCCAGCGCGAACAGGATCGCGGACACGCCGACGATCGCCAATGCGGCGGTGCGGTCGGTCGAGGCGGCCGGCAGGGTCGAAAGGAATGTGCTTCGGTCGATCGTTGCGGGCACGTCCACCTCTCGCAGACCGGTCTTCGCCATCATCGTCGACGTCATTCGGGTTGCCGTGGGCCGGCTCTATGGTAGCGGGTTATAGGCTCGTATCCTGTACCGTTGCGGCGGCGACTCAACCGAAGGTTACAGTTTACTTAATTTTGGTGGGGACGCGGTATAGGGGACGGGTAAGATGCGCTTTACTGGACGGTGCCATAATGCCCTTCCGCCGTGATGGGTTCCAGGTTTGAATCATTCGATTTGATCTCAATATCCGGGAGTTGTTCCCTATGCCCCGCGTTCTCATCATCGACGACCAGAAGGACGTCCGCGCGATGGTCGCGATCGTTCTACGGGTCAATCGCTTCGAGGTCGTGGAGGCCGAAAGCGGTGCGGCCGGGCTGAAAGCCTTCGCGGAAAGCCCGTGTGACGCGGTAATCGTCGATATCTTCCTTGGTGACACCAGCGGCGTCGACGTCATCGCGAGCCTGCGCGAGCGTGCGCCGGGACTCCCCATCATTGCGGTGTCCGGGATGACGACGCTGGATTTCCTGGACCAAGCGCCTCACCTCGCCAATGTGGTCTGCCTGCAAAAGCCGTTTCGGCCGAACGACCTCCTGCAGGCACTGCGGAAGGCCCAGGCCGCGGCGGGCGGAGAGCTGCCCGCAGCCGTCTGACTTTGGCGCAAGAAGAAACGCCCCGGGCAAGCCGGGGCGTTGTGAGGGTTGGATGGCAGCCTGAGGCCCGGCAAGCGCGTTAGGTGCCGCTGCCCTTGATCTCGGTGTAGCCGCCCTTGGCGTCCCATTTGTAGACGACGTAATCGATCTGCTTGATGTCGCCCTTGGCGTCATACTCGATCGGGCCGATCACGGTGTCCCACTTGCCGGCCTTCATCGCCTCCATGACCTTCTTGGCGTCGGTGGTGCCGGCCTTCTTGGCCGCCTGCGACCACACCTGCATCGCCGCGTAGGTGTAGAGCGTATAGCCTTCGGGGTCGATGTTCTTGGCCTTGAAGGCGTCGACGATCTTCTTGGCCGTCGGCTTGTTGCGCGGATCGGGGCCGAAGGTGAACAGGGTGCCTTCGCCGGCGGGGCCGGTGATGGAGGCGTACTCCTTGTCGGCGAGCGCGTCGCCGGCCATCAGCACCGTCTTGAGGCCCTGGTCACGCATCTGGCGCAGGATCAGGCCGCTCTCCTGATGGTAGCCGCCGACATAGACGAGGTCGATGTTGTCGCGCTTCAGGCGCGAGACGATCGCGTTGAAGTCCTTGTCGCCCTTGTTATAGGACTCGTACATCTTCTCGGTGATGCCGGCCTTGTTGAGCGCCTTCTTGGTCTCGTCCGCAAGACCCTTGCCGTAGGTGGTCTTGTCGTTGAGGATCGCGATGTTCTTGCCCTTGAAGTTCTTGGCGATGTACTGCGCCGCGATCAGGCCCTGCTGATCGTCGCGGCCGCAGACGCGCGCCACGTTCCAGAGCTTGCGCTCGGTGAAGAGCGGGTTGGTCGAGGCCGGGGTGATCTGAAGGACGTTGCCGTCCGCATAGGCCTCGGAGGCGGGAATCGACGACGACGAGCAATAGTGCCCGGCGACGAAGGGGATCTTGGCGCCGGCGATCTTCTCGGCGATCGAGCGTGCCTGCTTCGGGTCGCAGGCATCGTCCTCGACCGAGAGCGCAAGCTTCTTGCCGTTGACGCCGCCGGCGGCGTTGATATCCGCCACCGCCATTTCGGCGCCGTTCTTCATCTGGCGGCCGAAGGCCGACTCGCCGCCGGTCATCGGGCCTGCGACTGCGATGGTGACATCCTGCGCGAATGCCGCGCTCGACAGCGCGATCGACGCGCCGAATGCCAGACCGATGAGCTTCAGTGATTTCATGAGATACCTCGCGGGTGGTCGCCTGTGGAAGTCGCCGGGCATGCCCGGTCCAAACCGGCGCCATTCTTGAATGAATTCGAGGAGAAGTCACCGGCAAAATACGGGCATTGGCGGAGATATCTCGCCACATTGCGCTGCAGATGGCCGCACTCAGCCGTGCCGGCCGCCTTCCAGATAGGCGGCGCGAATCTCAGGGCGCTGCAGCAACTCGGCGCCGGTCCCGGCCAGCGTGATCAGGCCGTTGACCATGACATAGCCACGGTGGGCGAGCTTGAGCGCATGGTTGGCGTTCTGCTCGACGATCAGGACGGTCAGGCCGTCCTGCCGGTTTAGGGTGCGGATCGCGTCGAAAATCTGGCGGGCGATCAGTGGCGCGAGCCCGAGCGAGGGCTCGTCGAGCAGGAGCAGGCGGGGTCGGCTCATCAAGGCGCGGCCGATCGCCAGCATCTGCTGCTCGCCGCCGGACAGGGTTCCGCCGCGCTGGGCGTAGCGTTCCTTCAGCCGGGGAAACAGCGTGAAGACGCGCTGGAGCGTCGCCTCGCGCTCCGCATCGGTGCACCCGGTGGCATCGGCCCCCATCTGGAGGTTTTCCGCCACGCTCATGCGCGGGAAGATGCGGCGGCCCTCCGGCGATTGCGCGATGCGCAAATGCGCGATCTCATGGGTCGGCACGTCGGTGATGTCGCGGCCTTCGTACAGGATCTGGCCGGCGTGGGCCCGCGGCTTGCCGAAGATCGTCATCATCAGCGTCGACTTGCCGGCGCCGTTGGCGCCGATCAGGGCGACGATCTCGCCGGCATTGATCTCGACGTCGACGCCCTTCAGCGCCTCGATCTTGCCGTAGGCGGCGCGCAGGGACCGGATCGCGAGCAGGGGAGTGGGTGCCGCCGTCACGTCCCGCCCTCCATCACGGCCGCCGCCTCTTCCTCGTCGGTGCCGAGATAGGCGGCGATCACCTTGGGATCGTCGCGGACCTCGCGCGGCGTGCCTTGTGCGATCTTCACCCCGTGATCCATCACCACGATGTGGTCGGAGATCTCCATCACCACCGACATGTCGTGCTCGATCAGCAGGATCGAGGTGCCATCGTTGCGGATCGAGAGTAAAAGCTCGCTGAGAGCGGCGCTCTCGCGCGCATTGAGGCCGGCGGCGGGCTCGTCCAGGCACAAAAGCGCGGGCTCGGTGCACATCGCGCGCGCGATCTCGAGCCGGCGCTGGTCGCCATAGGCGAGGTTGCCCGCGGCGTCGTCGGCGCGGTCGAGCAGGTTGACGCGCCTCAGCCAGTCGGTGGCGAGATCGATCGCGTGCTTCTCGGCGTCCCGGTACACGGGGGCGCCGACGAGGCCGAGCAGGGTGAAGCCGGAGGCGCGCATCAGGGCGTTGTGCTGCGCCACCATCAGGTTTTCCAGCGCGGTCATGCCGGGAAACAGGCGGATGTTCTGGAAGGTGCGCGCGACCTTGGCCTGCTTGGCGATGCGGAAATCGTTCAGCCGTTCCAGCGCGACGACCCGGCCGTCGTCATGGGCGAGGCGGATGGTGCCGCCGGTCGGCTTGTAGAAGCCGGTGATACAGTTGAAGACGGTGGTCTTGCCGGCGCCGTTCGGTCCGATCAGCGCGGTGATCTTCTTCCGCTCGGCGGCGAAGGAGAGGTCCTGCACCGCGACGATGCCGCCGAAGCGCATGGTCAGCCGGTCGACGCCAAGAATCTTGTCGCCAATCTTGTCGCTCATCTCGTCGCCGCTCATCCGTGCCCTTCCTTGACGAGGTCGGAGGAGATCGCCTGCGCCTTGGTCAGATACACGGTCGGGGCACGATGGCCGATCAGGCCGCGCGGCCGCCAGATCATGATCAGCACCATGGCCATGCCGAACACCAGCATGCGGTAGGTCTCGAGGCCGCGGAACAGCTCAAAGCCGCCGATCATGGCGAGCGCGGCGAGCGCAACGCCGAGCTGCGAGCCCATGCCGCCGAGCACGACGATGGCCAGCACCAGCGCCGATTCCTGGAAGGTGAAGGATTCCGGGCTGATAAAGCCCTGCCGGGTGGCGAAGAACGCGCCGGCGAAGCCGCCGAACATGGCGCCGGTCGCAAATGCCGTGAGCTTCGTCGTCGTGGTGTTGATGCCGAGCGCGCGGCAGGCGACCTCGTCCTCGCGCAAGGCCTCCCAGGCGCGGCCGATCGGCAGGCGGCGCAGGCGGATCGTCACCCAGTTGGTGAGCAGCGCCAGCGCCAGGATCAGGTAGAACAGGAAGACGATGCGGTGGGTCGAGGAGTACTCGATGCCGAGTTTCGCTGCTAACCCGTCATCGCTGTTGTCGAGCGGAATGCCGAAGAAGGTGGGACGGGGAATGCCGGAGACGCCGTTGGGACCACCGGTCAAACTCTGCCAGTTGATGATGACGAGGCGGATGATCTCGCCGAAGGCCAGCGTCACGATGGCGAGGTAGTCGCCGCGCAGGCGCAGCACGGGGAAGCCGAGCAGCACGCCCCAGAACGCGGCGAGGATGCCGGCGAGCGGCAGGCAGACCCAGAACGACCAGCCGAAATTGGTGGCGAGCAGCGCGTAGGAATAGGCGCCCACCGCATAGAATGCGACATAGCCGAGATCGAGCAGGCCGGCGAGCCCGACCACCACGTTCAATCCCCAGCCCAGCATCACATAGGTGAGTACGAGGATCGCGAGATCGAGGATGTAGCGCTGGTTATAGAAAATGACGGGTACCAGCAGCGTGAAGATCAGAAGCGCCGGCGCGAGGTAGCGGCCGACGAACGACATTCCGCTTTGTATCGCCGGCGGCACCAGCTTCTCGGTGCCGGTCGGGCCGATCCATTGCCGCAATAGCTCGATCACGATCGAGCCGCCGAACACGATGCCGACGAGAGAGGCGAGCTCGCCGAAACGCGTCATATAGGTGAGCTGGCCGTCGGAGCCTGCCTCGGTACGGATGCCGACCATCAGCGAGAACAACACCAGCGCGACGAGGGCGTTGATGAAGGCGGTCTTGAGGAGAGCAAGGATGCCCGTTGCAGGTTTGGCGGTATTGAGCGAGGGAGCCGTCACGCGCGCGCCCGTCAGACTTTTTCGACTTCGGGACGGCCGAGCAGGCCGGTCGGCATGAAGATCAGCACGACGATCAGGATCGAGAACGCCGCGACGTCCTTGTATTCGACCGAGAAATAGGCCGACCAGAACGTCTCGATCAGGCCGATCGCAAGACCCCCGAGCATGGCACCCGGCAGCGAGCCGATGCCGCCGAGCACAGCCGCGGTGAACGCCTTGATGCCGGCGACGAAGCCCATGAAGAAGTCGACCAGGCCGTAATAGAGCAGGTACATCAGGCCGGCGACCGCGGCGAGCGCCGCGCCGATCACGAACGTCATGGAGATGGTGCGGTCGACATCGACGCCGAGAAGCGCCGCCATGGTCTGGTCCTGCTCGCAGGCGCGCATGTCGCGTCCGAGCCGCGTGCGCGACACCAGCCAGGTGAAGATCGCCAGCAGCACGATGGTGGTGACGACCACCATGATCTGGATGTTGGAGAGCTGGATGACGAAGCCGTCCGTGCTCTCATGCAAGGTGTAGCCGCCGGTGATGAAGGGCGGGATCGGCTTGACCCGGGCGCCTTGCGCCACCTGCGAATAATTGGTCAGCACGAAGGACATGCCGATCGCCGACAGCATCGGGGCGAGGCGGAAGGAATGGCGCAGCGGGCGGTAGGCGATGCGCTCGATGGTCCAGCCGTAGAGCGCGGTGATCGCCATCGACACCAGCAGCACCACGAGCAGGATCACGGGGATCGCAGTGAGGCCGAGCGAAACCAGGATCAGGAAGGTGATCAGGGCGATGAAGCCGCCGATCATGAAGACGTCGCCATGGGCGAAATTGATCATGCCGACGACGCCGTAGACCATCGTGTAGCCGATCGCGATCAGGCCGTAGATGGAGCCCAGGACGAGGCCGTTGATGAGCTGCTGGGCGAAATAATCCATGGACTGCCGTTACCCAAGACTGCCGTTACCAAACCTGACGCGGCTCAAAGGGAGCTCTTCGAGAAGAGTTCTTGGGCCCCGGCAGCCCTTGAGCGTTCTGCCGGTTTTGTAACAGGAGGGAACTGGCGGCCGCAACAGCTCACGCCTCGGCAGAAGGTCTTGTACAGAGGTCATTTCGGTTACGGATGTCATCCCGGCGGTTCCGAGGTGCGAGGAACCGGGTTCCGCAGGGCAACCAAAATGGAGGCCGGCCGTTATGACCCCTCTGACGTCCAACAAGGGAGTTTCCCCGAATGACGAAGCAGCAGAACCAGAATCCGGGCCAGCAGAGTCAGACCCCCGGCCAGCAGCGCCCAGGTCAGCCAGGGCAGCAGCAGGGCGGCGGTCAGAAACCCGGACAGCAGCAGCAGAACGACCCGATGCGCCAGGGCGATCGGCCCGGCCAGCAGGGTGGCCAGCGTAATCAGGACGAATAGTTTGGAAGCCCGGGAGTAGGAGGGCCCCGCCGAAAGGCGGGGCCTTTTTCTTTGCGTATTCCTCCGTCATTCCGGGATGGTCCGAAGAACCAGACCCGGAATCTCGAGATTCTCAGGTGCGCAATTGCGCACCATAGTTCAATGCTGCGCATTGCCCCGGAATGACGAAGGCGCGGGGGCCAGTTAAGGTAAACGAAGGGTTTAAATTGCCGCCGCAGTCTGATGCGAGTTAGCTCCCCGCAAAGCCTTCCCCTCGGAGGCGGATGGCAGGCGAAGCGGGTAGCGGCATGTTCAGGAATTGGCGGATCGGCTCGGTCAACGGCGCGCTGCTGGCGGCCTATTTCATTCCGGCCTGGGCGCTGGTCACCTTCAACATCTTTGTTGCACCGGTGCACGGCCTCTACGAGCGGCCGAGCGTCGCGGTGGCGCTGTTCCTCAGCGATCATCTCCAGATGGCGGGGATGGATACGGTGCGCGCGGCCTGGCTGCTGGCGCTGGGACGGCTGACGGTCGTGGCGTTCTTTGCGATCTACCTCGCGCTGCTCTGCATTCCCCGGACCCGCAAGAACGGCGGCAGTGACGAGGCGCTCGCCATTGCGCTCGTGATCGGCAGCCTGATCTCGTTTGCGAGCATGGTCATGGCCTCGAAGGTCGGCGAGATGGCCGCCCTCCGCCTGCATGCCACCGAGCTTCTGCTGCTCTTGGGGGCTGCGATCGTGCTGGTGATCGAGCGGCCGGAGGCGGCGCCCAAGGCCGTCGAGGCTGCCGCGCCGCCAAGTCTTGAGCCGCTACGACTTGAGCAGGCCGAGCTCCTGCACAATCGCTGAGGCTTCCTTGACGGCGTGGTTCGCCGCCGGCACGCCGCAATAGATCGCCTGCTGGAGCAGGATTTCCTTGATGTCATCGGGCGTGAAGCCGCCCTCGGCGAGCGCCGCGCGCACGTGCAGGCGGAATTCGTCCCATTGCCCGAGGGCGACCATGGTACCGATGACGAGCACCCGCCGCGTGCGCTCGTCGAAATGTGGCCGCGTCCAGATCTCGCCCCAGGCGTAGCGCGTGATCAGGTCCTGGAAATCGGTGTTGAAGGCGTTGCGGTTCGTGATCGACTTGTCGACCCAGGCATTGCCCAGCACTTTTCGCCGGACGTTCATGCCGGCATCGCGGCGCTTCTGGTCGTCCATGGTGTTTCTCCGGATCAGTCATTCCGGGGCGCCTCGAAGAGGCGAACCCGGAATCTCGAGGTTGCGAATGCCGATCGAGATTCCGGGTTCGATGCTTCGCATCGCCCCGGAATGACGACAGGCGCAATCAACGCTGCGTCAAGAATCCCACCACCGCATCCGTGAACGCGTGCGGCTGCTCGACGTTGGAAATGTGCGCGGCGTCGATGATGGTCATGCTGGCGCCGGGAATGTTCGCGCGGATGAGCTCGGCCGCCGAGATCGGCGTTGCCATGTCGTGGCGGCCGGCGATCACCAGTGTCGGGCTCTTGATCTTCGGCAGCAGCGCGCGCTGGTCGAGCGTCGACAGCGCCTCGCAGCAGGCCAGATAGCCTTCGACGGGGGAGGCAACCAGCATCGATTTCATCCGCGCGGTGATCTCGGGCTCGCGCTCGCGGAAATCCTGGGTGAGCCATCCCGCGAGCACGGCATCGGCGACCGCTGCGATGCCGCCCTTCTTCACCGCGTCGATGCGCTCCAGCCATTTGGTCGGCTCGGCGTAATAGCAGGAGGTGTTGGCGAGGATGAGCTTGCCGAATCTTTCAGGCGCATTCGCGCCCAGCCATTGCCCGACCATGCCGCCCATCGACAGGCCGCACCAATGCACCTTCTCGATGTTGAGGTCGTCGAGGATCGCGAGCACGTCGCGGCCGAACCGCTCCATCGTGTAGGGGCCGGGCGGAACATTGGACTTGCCGTGGCCGCGGCGGTCATAGCGGATGACGCGGAACACCTGCGTCAGCGCCTTCATCTGCGGCTCCCACATCTGCAGCGTGCAGCCGAGCGAGTTGGAGAGCATCAGGGTCGGCCCGCCGTCGCGGCCCTCGACGGAGACGTTGAGCAGGCAACCGTCGGCATCGATCATGGGCATGCGGGCGTCTCCGTTTTATTCGCGATCGAGGCTGTCGAGCAGCCGGTCGATCAGAGCTTGCGACGCCCCTTGATAGGCCATCGGCTCGAACAATGCCGCAATTTTTTCCGGAGCGAGATGCGCGGTGACCTGCGAATCGGCTGACAGTACCTCGCGCAGATGCTTCTTCTCTGCGACCGCGCGCTTGCTCGCGGCCTCGATCAGGTGGTGCGCGTCGCTCTTGCCGATCTTGTCTGCCAACGCGAAGGTGACGGCCTCGGCCATGATCAGCCCGTGCGTCGCATCGAGATTGCTGCGCATCCGCGCGGCATCGACGTCGAGGCCCTCGGCGATGTCGACGATCGCCGCGAGCGCGCCGGAGGCGACCAGCATCAATTGCGGCAGCGTCGGCCATTCCGCATGCCAGGGTCCGGCGCTGCGCTCATGGTCCTGCACCTGCGCGGCCAAAATCGTGGCAGTGAGCTGCGGCGCCATGGTGGCTGCGCCGAGCGCGCTTGCGGCGGCGACCGGGTTGCGCTTGTGCGGCATGGTCGAGGAGCCGCCGCGACCTTCGCCGGCGGGCTCGAAGGCTTCGCCGACATCGGTCTGCATCAGCAGCGAGACGTCGCGCGCGATCTTGCCGCAGCTGCCAGCGAGAATCGCAAAAGCCGATGCAGCTTCCGCGATGCGGTCGCGATGGGTGTGCCAGGGCGCTTCCGGCAGCGGCAGATTTAATTCCCGCGCCAATCGTTCCGCAACGACGAGCCCGTTGTCACCGAGGGCGGCGAGCGTGCCGGCGGCGCCGCCGAATTGCAGTGCCAGGCCCTCGCGACGGAGCCGCCTGAGGCGACAGCGGGCGCGGGCAAGGCTTGACGCGTACTCCGCCGCCTTGAGCCCGAACGGCATCGGCAGCGCGTGCTGGAGCCAGGTCCGCGCCACCATGGCGGTGTTGCGATGGGCGCGGGCGAGCGCCGCAAAACCCTTGATGGCGCGGCTGAGGTCGGCATCGAGTGCATCGATGCCGGCGCGAAGGGTGAGCATGGTCGCGGTGTCGATGACGTCCTGGCTGGTCGCGCCCCAATGCACGTAGCGCGCGGCCTCCGCATCGGCTTTCGCGACATTGGCGGTCAGCACCTTGACCAGGGGAATCGCGAGATTGCCGGATCGCGTCGCGGCGTCGGCGAGGGCCGCGATGTCGAAGGAGGAGGCCTTGCAGGCAGCTTCGATCGGGCCGACCGCCGCCTGTGGAATCACACCCGTGGCGGCCTCGGCCCGTGCCAGCGCTGCCTCGAAATCGAGCATGTTCTGCAGGGTCGACTGGTCGTCGCAGACGGCGCGCATGGCCGAGCTGGACAGCATCGGCGCGAGCAGGGGGGAGAGGGATGTGCTCATATCGTGCGGGACCTAACCATCATGGGCCGGCTCTGCCAATCCAAATCCTCTCACGCAAGCTTTTTGCAGTTGCGAATATGCATTGCACGTGACCGGAGCCGCTCTTTCCTTTGCGGCGTCCGTGCGTTACTTGAGCAATATTGTTCTGACGCGATCTCGGGAGGCACCCCATGGCCATGACGATGAACGGCGAAGTCCAGCTCGCAGCGCCGCGCGAGGCCGTGTGGGCCAAGCTCAACGATCCCGAGGTGCTGAAGGCCTGCATCCCCGGCTGCGAGGAGCTGGAGAAGACCGAGGACGGCGGCTTCCGTGCGACGGCAAAAATGAAGGTCGGGCCGGTGTCGGCACGCTTCAAGGGCAAGGTGATGCTCTCGGATCTCGACCCGCCGAACGGCTACAAGATCTCAGGTGAAGGCGAGGGCGGGGTGGCCGGCTTCGCCAAGGGCGGGGCGGCGGTCAGGCTCGCGGAGAAGGACGGCGGCACGCTGCTCTCCTACGATGTCGAGGCGCAGATCGGCGGCAAGTTGGCGCAGCTCGGACAGCGCCTGATCAACGGCACCGCGAAGAAGCTGGCCGACGAGTTTTTCGCGAACTTCGCCAAAGCTGTACAGGGCTAGCGGTACAGGGCTGAAACCTATCGCCTTTCGGCATGGCGCCTTGCGTCCGGGGTGATGTTGCCCCAGGGGACAATGGCCCATATGATGGGTTGGAATAATTATAAGAACCGCTTCGACGGGACCCGTCGGGGCGCTGATAGAGAGTGCTTATGGCAAAAATCTCCCTCATCGTGAACGGCAATCCTGTCACGGCCAACGTCGATCCCCGCACGCTTCTGGTGCAGTTCCTGCGCGAGAATCTGCGCCTGACCGGCACCCATGTCGGCTGCGACACCTCGCAGTGCGGCGCCTGCGTCGTGCATCTCGACGGCAAGGCCGTGAAGTCCTGCACCACGCTTGCCGTGATGGCCGACGGTCACGAGGTCAAGACGATCGAGGGACTGGCCGCCGACGGCGCACCGCTGCATCCGATGCAGGAAGCCTTCCGCGAGCACCATGGCCTGCAGTGCGGCTTCTGCACGCCGGGCATGATCATGACCGCGATCGACATCGTGCACCGCAAGGGCAACGAGCTCGACGATCACACCATCCGCGAGGAGCTGGAAGGCAATCTCTGCCGCTGCACCGGCTACCAGAACATCGTCGCCTCGATCTCCGCCGGCGCCAAGGCGATGGCGAAATCCGATCTCGCGTAACGCGCATCCCGCGATCAGGACATTCAGATGTACGAATTCAAATATCATCGCCCGGGCACCGTGCGCCAGGCGGCCAACCTCCTGGTGAAGAACGAGGACGCCAAGGTGATCGCCGGCGGCCACACGCTGATTCCCGTCATGAAGCAGCGCCTCGCAAGCCCGCCGCATCTGGTCGACCTCTCCCACATCGAGGGGCTCAACACGATCGACATGAAGGGCCGTTCGCTGGTGATCGGCGCCACCGCCAAGCACGCGGAGGTCGCGACCTCCGCGGTCGTCGGTGAGGCGATCCCGGCGCTGGCAAGCCTTGCCGGCGGGATCGGCGATCCCGCCGTGCGCCACCGGGGCACGATCGGCGGCTCGCTCGCCAACAACGATCCGACCGCGGACTATCCGGCTGCGGTGCTCGCGCTGGGCGCCACCATCGTCACCAACAAGCGCCGCCTCAAGGCCGAGGAGTATTTCCAGGGCCTGTTCACGACCGCGCTGGAAGCCGACGAGATCATCACCAAGGTGATGTTCCCGCTGCCGAAGAAGGCCGCCTATATCAAGTTTCGCAACCAAGCCTCGCGCTACGCGCTGGTCGGCGTGTTCGTGGCGCGCCGTCCGTCGGACGTGCGGGTCGCCGTCACCGGCGCCGGGTCCGAAGGCGTGTTCCGTGTCACCGCGTTCGAGGAGGCACTGAAGAAGCGCTTCGCGTCGAAGGCGATCGAGGGCATCGAGGTGCCGGCGGAAGGCCTCAACAGCGACATCCACGGCAGCGCCGAATACCGCGCCCATCTGATCGGGGTGCTGACGCGCCGTGCCCTCGATGCCGCCAACGCCAAGGAGTGAGGTGACCTCACTCCCCGGCACAAGACTTGCCCCGTGTGAGGGCAGAAACGAGACTGGCCTTTCATGACTTCAGCGGCCAATACTTCCGGTGCCAATACTTCAGCTGTATTGCCGGCATCGGTCGATGCGATGCTCGAACTCTTGACCTCGCGCGGCTACCTGGCCGAGCGGTCGCTGGCGACGGTGACCTATCTGTCGCTGCGGATGGGCCGGCCGCTGTTCCTGGAGGGCGAGGCCGGCGTCGGCAAGACCGAAATCGCGAAGGTGCTGTCGGCAGCGCTGGGGCGGAAGCTGATCCGCCTGCAGTGCTACGAGGGCCTCGACGTCTCCTCCGCGGTCTACGAGTGGAACAGCGCGGCGCAGATGATCGCGATCCGGATGGCGGAAGCCGCCGGCGACACCGATCGCGATCAACTCTCGAGCGACATCTTCGCCGACCGCTACATGATCAAGCGGCCGCTGCTGCAGGCGCTGGAGCCCGACGTTGCCGGCCCGCCGGTGCTCCTGATCGACGAGCTCGACCGCGCCGACGAGGCGTTCGAGGCCTACCTGCTCGAGATCCTCAGTGACTTCCAGGTGACCATCCCCGAATTCGGCACCGTGAAGGCGCCGCATCCGCCGATCGTCATCATCACCTCCAACCGCACCCGCGAGATCCACGACGCGCTGAAGCGGCGCTGTCTCTATCACTGGGTCGATTATCCCGCCGCCGAGCGCGAGCTTGCCATCGTCAAGACGCGCGTGCCCGGCATCTCCGCGAAGCTGTCGCAGCAGGTCGTGCGTTTCGTGCAGGCGCTGCGCAACCAGGACTTCTACAAGTCGCCTGGTGTCGCCGAGACCATCGACTGGGCCACCGCGCTGTCGGAGTTAGATGCCCGCTCGCTGACGCCGCAAGTGGTCGGCGACACGCTGGGCGCGCTGCTCAAGTACCAGGACGACATCACCCGCATGCAGGGCGATGCCTTGCAGAAGGTGCTGAAGGAAGCGACGAGCGAGAATTGACGCGCGTCAGTTGAGCTTGTCATTCCGGGGCGCGCGTCAGCGCGAACTCTGGTGCGCAATTGCGCACCTGAGAATCTCGCGCCACAATCTCTGGATTCCGGGTTCGTCGCTTCGCGACGCCCCGGAATGACGGAGCGAGGATAGACCATGGCCATCAACCACCTTGCCCCCGAGCAGACCGAGCAGTTCGCCGACAACATCGTCGGCTTCGCCCGCGCGCTGCGCTCCGCCGGCATGCCGGTGGGACCAGGGGCCGTCATCGATGCCATGAGCGCGCTGCAGGTGATCGACATCGGCAACCGCTCCGACGTCTTCACCACGCTGGAGGCGATCTTCGTCAAGCGCCATGAGCATGCGCTGATCTTCAAGCAGGCCTTCAATCTGTTCTTCCGCGCCTCGGAGGAATGGAAGCACATGCTGGATTCGGTGCCGCTGCCGGAGCAGGCCAAGAAGAAGCCGCAGGCCGGCGCCCGCCGCGTCCAGGAGGCGATGTCGCAGCCGCGCATGACCGAGACGCCGCAGCATCAGGAGCAGGATCTGCGCCTGTCGGTGTCCGACAAGGAAATCCTTCAGAAGAAGGATTTTGCGCAGATGAGCGCGGCGGAGATCAGCGAGGCGCTCCGCGCCGTCGAGCGGATGCATCTGCCGCAGGCCGAACTCCTGACGCGCCGGCACCGGCCCGATCCGCGGGGCCTGCGCCTCGACCTCCGCCGCACGCTGCGCGCATCCTTGCGCACAGGCGGCGACATCATCGACATCCATCGCCTCGGGCGGATCGAGAAGCCGGCGCCGATCGTCGCGCTGCTCGACATCTCGGGCTCGATGAGCGAGTACACCCGCCTGTTCCTGCATTTCCTGCATGCGATCACGGATGCGCGCAAGCGCGTCTCGGTATTCCTGTTCGGCACGCGCCTCACCAACGTTACCCGCGCGCTCCGCCAGCGCGATCCCGACGAGGCGCTGGCGAGCTGCTCGGCCTCGGTCGAGGACTGGGCCGGCGGCACGCGGATCTCGGCCTCGCTGCACAACTTCAACAAATTGTGGGCGCGGCGGGTGCTGAGCCAGGGCGCCATCGTGCTCCTGATCTCCGACGGGCTGGAGCGGGAGGCCGATTCCAGGCTCGCTTTCGAGATGGACCGGCTGCACCGCTCCTGCCGGCGGCTGATCTGGCTCAACCCGCTGCTGCGGTTCGGCGGCTTCGAGGCCAAGGCCCAGGGCATCAAAATGATGCTCCCGCACGTTGACGAATTCCGCCCGGTACATAATTTGAGTTCGATCCAGGAGCTGATCACCACGCTCTCCCAGCCGCTGCCGCCGCATCACCGCAGCCTGATCCGCTCCGCAGCTTGAGAGGCCAGCCATGCTCGATCGCGACGAGGACATTCTGAAGGCGGCGGAGGACTGGCAGAAGGCCGGCCGTGGCGTCGCGCTCGCCACCGTGGTCGAGACCTGGGGCTCGGCCCCGCGCCCGGCGGGCTCGAGCCTCGTCATCAATGACGAGGGGACGTTCCTGGGCTCCGTCTCCGGCGGCTGCGTCGAGGGCGCCGTGGTCACCGAGGCCATGGACGTGATCGAGAGCGGCAAGCCCAAGATGCTGGAATTCGGCGTCGCCGACGAGACCGCCTGGAATGTCGGGCTGTCCTGCGGCGGCACCATCCGCGTCTTCGTCGAGAAGGTCGGCTAGCCGTGAAGCTCGCGATCCTGCACGAACTCAACGCCGAGCGCGCCGCGCGCCGGCCCGTGATCCTGGTGACCGACACCGAGACCGGCGAGCAGCGCCTGGTGAAGGCGGCGGACTTCGCCAAGGACCCGCTGCGGGCCGAGCTGGAAAAGCAGCTTCGCATGGGCAAGAGCGCCAATGTCGAGGCCGGCGGCAAGAAGCTGTTCCTCAACGTCTACGCACCGACGGCAAAGCTCGTCATCATCGGCGCGGTCCATATCAGCCAGGCTCTGGCGCCGCTGGCGCGCTCGCTCGGCTATGACGTCACCGTCGTCGATCCCCGCACGGCGTTTGCGAGCCCCGAGCGCTTCCCCGACATTCCGCTTGTTGCCGAATGGCCGGATACGGCGCTGCCGCCGCTCAATGTCGACGCCTATACGGCGTTCGTCGCGGTGACGCACGATCCCAAGATCGACGATCCCGCGCTGCTGCACGCCTTCGAGCGCAACTGCTTCTATATCGGTGCGCTCGGCTCGCGGAAGACGCACGCCAAGCGCGGCGACCGGCTGCGGGCGCAGGGCGCCAAGGAAAGCGACATCGCGCGCATCCACGCGCCGATCGGCCTTGCAATCGGCGCGGTCTCGCCGTCCGAGATCGCGGTGTCGATCATGGCCGAGATCACGGCGGTGCTCCGCCTGCCTCCCAAAGAAAAAGAAGAAGCGGCATGAAGTTCGGCCCGGCGAGCCCCAAGGATGCGATCGGCGGGGTGACCGTCCACACCCTGCGCCAGGGACCGCTGGTGCTGAAGAAGGGCACGACGATCGGACCTGCCGAGGTCGAGGCGCTCGAGCGCGCCGGCATCAAGGATATCGTCGTGGTCCGCATGGAGGCGGGCGACGTCTCCGAGGACGTCGCGGCCGCCAGCATTGCGCTTGCCGTCGGCGGTGAGGGCATCCATGTCGAGCGCGCCTTCACCGGCCGCGCCAATCTGTTCGCCGCACAGCCCGGCGTGCTGGTGATCGATCGCGCCGCGGTCGACCGCATCAACAACATCGGCGAGGCCATTACCTTTGCGACGCTCACCGCCTACAAGCCGGTGGTCGAGGGCGAGATGGTCGGCACCGTCAAGATCATCCCGTTCGGTGTCGAGGGGAGCTTGCGCGATGCCGCGGTGAAGGCCGCGGGCAAGGACGTCCTTAAGATCGCGCCTTACGTGATCAAACGCGTCGGCGTGGTCTCGACGCTGCTGCCGGGCCTGTCGTCCAAGGTGGTCGACAAGACCCTGCGCGTCACCGCCGAGCGCCTTGCGCCAGCCGGCGCAAGCATCATCGCCGAGCGGCGGGTCCAGCACGACGAGCGCGCACTGTCGGCCGCGATCAAGGAATTGCTCGCGCTCGGCGCCGAGCTCGTCATCGTGTTCGGGGCGTCCGCGATCGCCGACCGCCGCGACGTGATCCCGGCGGCCGTCACCGGGATCGGCGGCGAGATCGAGCATTTCGGCATGCCGGTCGATCCCGGCAATCTCCTGCTGATCGCCCGGGCCGGCAATGTGCCGGTGCTGGGCGCACCGGGCTGCGCGCGCTCGCCGGTCGAGAACGGGTTCGACTGGGTCCTGATGCGGCTCCTCGCCGGCATCAAGGTGACGCGGTCCGAGCTGATGGGCATGGGCGTCGGTGGCCTCTTGATGGAGATCGTGACGCGTCCGCAGCCGCGCGCCCAGCCGGAGACCGAGGGCAACAGCCAGGTCGCAGCCATCGTGCTCGCGGCCGGCCGTTCCACGCGCATGGGCGGGCCGAACAAGCTGCTCGCCGAACTCGACGGCAAGAAGCTGGTGCGGATCGCGGCCGAGCAGGCGCTCGCCTCGAAAGCATCCGAGGTGATCGTCGTCACCGGCCATCAGACCGAGCTGGTCGAGCAGGCGCTGCAAGGCCTGAAGGTGAAGTTCGTCAGGAATCCGGATTTCGCCGGCGGCATTGCCAGCTCGGTCAAGGCCGGGATCGCGGCCGTACCGGAGACCTGCGACGGCGCCCTGGTTTGCCTCGGCGACATGCCGCTGATCGACGCCGGCCTGATCGACCGCCTGATCGACAGTTTTGCTCCGGACCGCGGCAATCTCATCGTCGTGCCCGTCAGCGAAGGCCGCCGCGGCAACCCCGTGCTGTGGTCGCGCCGCTTCTTCAAGGAGTTGATGACGCTCGACGGCGACGTCGGCGCGCGGCACTTGATCGCCAAGCACACCGAGGCCGTCGCCGAAGTGCCGGTCGACGGCGAGAGCGCCTTCCTCGACATCGACACGCCGCAGGCGCTGGAAGCGGCACGAGGGGGATGAAGGTGCGTAGGGTGGGTTAGCCGAAGGCGTAACCCACCATGCTTCCCCTTGCTCAGCCAAGTTGGTGGATTACGCTTCGCTAATCCACCCTACGGCACCTTCCAAACCCGCCGATTTCAACCACCCGTTCACCATCTGGAAACGACCGCCGCTTAGAGTTGCCGCCACCTGCCTTGGGGGTGAGGGGTTTTTCCATGGCTTCGAACGTCGTCGCGCGCCGTTGCGCGATGTTTTTCTTTGCGCTCTCGGTCTGTGTTGCCGGCGCCCGCCACATCACGCATGCGCATGCCGCCGGCGCCATTGCAGTCGGCAAATGCGGTGCCTATGGCCAGGCCTTTGACTACGGCGCCGAGCACGAAGCCCGCGCCGCCGCGCAAAAGCAGTGCAAGGGCGATTGCACCACCGTGACGATGAAGCGCGCCTGTGCTGCGATGTCGGTCGATATGACAAACCCATGCGGCGCCTATGGCTATGCCGTCAAGCCGAAGATCTCCGCCTCGCTCAACGCCGCCACGCGCGAATGCTACAAATATGGCGGCAAGGAATGTGTGATCCGCGCCTGGGCCTGCGACGCCAAGGGCTGATTCTTGTATTGTCATTCCGGGGCGCGCGGAAGCGCGAACCCGGAATCTCGAGATTCTCAGGTGCGCAATTGCGCATCTTAGTTCGATGCTGCGCCTCGCCCCGGAATGACAATCGAGGAAACACATGCAGTTCGACACCAAGATCGCCGTCGTGATCCGCACCGATCTTCAGGCATGGCAGAAGCTCAACGTTGCGGCTTTTCTCACCAGCGGCATTGCGGCTGCGTTTCCCGAATGCATCGGCGAGCCCTATGAGGACGCCTCGGGCACGGCATATCACGCGCTGATCGGTCAGCCGATCCTGATCTACGGCGCCGATGGCCCGGCCTTGTCGCGCGCACTCGACCGCGCGCTGACGCGCAACGTGAAGCCTGCCGTCTACACCGAGGACATGTTCAGGACCACGCATGATGCCGCCAACCGCGAGGCGGTGAGGGCGGTTGCGCGTGCCGATCTCAATCTCGTCGGCATCGCGATGCGCGCCGAGCGCAAGGTGATCGACAAGATCGTCGATGGCTTGAAGTTCCATAGCTGACGCGGCGTCCAGCTATCCGTCACGACACTGTCATCATGATATCCGTGGCGCATAAATTTGCGCCGTTTGACTCCAATCAAGGGCGCGCCGCGCGGTATCGCTAGTCTGCTCCAAACGTTGCAACGGAGCAGACCCATGCCGACCATGAAAGCCGCAGTCGTCAGACAATTCGGCAAGCCGCTGGTGATCGAGGACGTACCGGTGCCGCAGCCCGGACCCGGCGAGGTCCTGGTCAAGGTGAAGGCTTGTGGTGTCTGCCACACCGATCTGCACGCGGCGTCCGGCGACTGGCCGGTGAAGCCGGTTCCGCCCTTCATCCCCGGCCACGAAGCGGCCGGCGTCGTCGCGGCGCTCGGACCCGGTGTGAAGAATCTGAAGGTCGGCGATGCCGTCGGCGTCGCCTGGCTGCACGATGCCTGCATGTCGTGCGAATATTGCGAGACCGGCTGGGAGACTCTGTGCGAGCACCAGCACAACACCGGCTACAGCGTGAACGGCGGCTTCGCCGAATATGTCATCGCCTCCGCCGCCTTTGCCGCCAAGCTGCCGGCGACGATCGATTTCGCCGGCGTCGCGCCGATCCTCTGCGCGGGCGTCACCACCTACAAGGGCTTGAAGGAGACCGAAGCGAAGCCCGGCGAGTGGGTCGTGATCTCGGGCGTCGGCGGGCTTGGCCATGTCGCGGTGCAGTACGCCAAGGCGATGGGACTCAAAGTCGCCGCGGTCGACATCGCCGAGGACAAACTCGCGCTCGCCCGCGAGACCGGCGCCGATCTCGCGGTCAACGCGCTTGCGGCCGATGCGGTGGACAAGGTGCTGGCAGCAACCGGAGGAGGGGCGCATGGCGTGCTGGTAACGGCGGTCTCGACCGCAGCTTTTGCGCAGGCGCTGAAGATGGTCCGGCGGAAGGGCACCGTCAGCCTCGTCGGCCTGCCGCCGGGCGAATTCCCGACGCCGATCTTCGACGTCGTGCTCAAGCGCATCACTGTGCGCGGATCCATCGTCGGCACCCGCCGCGACCTCGACGAAGCCATTGGCTTCGCCGCCGACGGCAAGGTCAAGGCCGAGGTGACGAAGGTGCCGCTCACCGAGATCAACAACGTCTTCGAGCGGATGAAGGCCGGCAAGATCGACGGCCGCATGGTGCTGGATTTTGGCTAGCGCCGGGACCTTACGCCGGCGGCATGCCTTCGAACTTCGGCAAGCTGGGATCGAGCTGATCCCAGCCATGCCCGCGCGCTCCGTAGGTCACCGCCTGCGGCTTGTAGCGCGCGGGCTCGTCGAGGCTCGCGGCGCGGATGGTGAAGATGTCGGGCATGGCGGCGAAGGTCATGTAGACCGGCAGGCCGCACTGCGGACAGAAGCCGCGCGTCTTCACGTTGCCGCTGTCGCCGACCATGTCCCAATGCTTCGCCTCGCCGCTCAGCGTGACGCCGGCGCGCGCGAAGGTCGCGTAAGAGCCGTGGCCGCTGCCGCTTTCCCGCTGGCAGTCCCGGCATTGGCAGTGATTGCTGAACAGCGGCTCACCGACAATCGAATAGCGGATCGCGCCGCAGGCGCAGCCGCCGGTATAGGGCTTGTCCATCGCGATATCTCCTCACTCTTCGCCGCTGATCTCGTCGAGCTGACGGACGACCTTCTTCCAGCCGCCGCTCATCACCGTGTAGGCCGACTCGTTCCTGGGCAGGACGAAACCCGCATGAACCAGGCGGATCCGCGTGCCGGCTTCGACCGGGGTGAGGGACCAGGTCACCACGGTGTCGAGCGGCGCGCCGTAGCCGGTGTTGCGCGCATCGCCGCCCTTCCAGGCGTAGACGAGGCGCCTGAAAGCCACGACCTCGAGAACCCGGCAATGAATGACGCCGTCCCAGTTGCCGCCCGGTTTGGTCTGGAACGTGAAGGCGTTGCCTTCGACGGCTTCAAAGCCGGTCGGCTGCATCAGCCAGCGCGCGATCAGCTGCGCGCTGGTCAGCGCCTTCCAGATCGTCTCGGCCGTGTGAGGGAAGACCTCGTCGATGACGATGTCTTTTGTTTCGGCTTGCAACGCGGCTGCACTCACGGGTCGATCTCCTTCAAGAGGTCACGTAGGTTCTGGAAGCGCTCGCGCCAGAAGACGCCGTAATGATCCATCCAGGTCACCAGAGGTTCGAGTCCCTGCGGTGCGGCGCGGTAGTAGACGTTGCGGCCTTCGGCACGCTCGGCGACGAGGCCGGCCTGCTTCAGCGACTTCAGGTGCTGCGAGACGGCTCCTTGCGTGACGCCGCTGCCGCGCGTCAGCTCGGCGACGCTGATCTCCTTGCTCTCGAACACACGCTCGAACACGGCACGCCGGGTCGGATCGGCGAGGGCGCGCATGACGGTGGTGACGGGGTTTGGCGCGGCTTCAATCATGCAATTCAATTAGCATTGGCTAATGCATTAGTCAACGCTAATTCATTTGGCTCGAATAGGACTGCTTCGCTGTCTTGACTATGACTGACCAGTCAGTCATATATTACAAATGACCAAGAAGCCGACCCAAGCTGCCTTGCCGACCGCAACCCGCGCCAGCGCGAAGGGCCCTGCTGGCAGCGTGGAGGCGCCCGCCTCGAACCGCGCCACGCGCGCGGCGGAGCGGCGTGCGGCGATCGTGGAGGCGGCGATGGAGGAATTCATCGCGCGCGGCTTTGCCGCGACCAGGCTCGATGACATCGCCAAGCGTGCGGGCGTGGCGAAAGGCACGATCTACCTGCACTTCAAGGACAAGGAATCGATGTTCGAGGAGCTGGTGCGCATCGTCATCGTGCCTGTCGTGGCGCGGCTGACCACACTGCCGCCTCCGGCGGGCTCGGTGCGCGACCTGATCGAGGCCTTCGCCGGCAACTTCCTGAAGGAGGTGATCGGCACGAAGCGCGGCGATCTCGTGCGCCTGATCGTGGCGGAGGGGCCGCGTTTTCCCTCGGTCGCCGACTTCTACTACCGCGAGGTGGTCTCGCGCGGGATCGCCGCCATGCGCGCGCTGATCGAGCTCGGCATTGCCCGCGGCGAGATCCGCGAAAAGGATCTCGCGCGCTATCCGCAGATCCTGGTCGCGCCCGCGATGATCGCGGTGATCTGGCAGAGCCTGTTTGCGCGGCATGCGCCGCTCGATGCGCAGGACATGCTGCGCGTTCATCTTGATTTGATTTTTGGCGAACGGAGGACGACATGATGTCGTCGCGGGTATTTTCTGCATTTGCATTGGCGCTCGTGCTCGCAACCGGCCTTGCCGGATGCAAGGAGAAGCGCGATCCCGGTTTCCAGGGCTGGGTCGAGGCCGACATGATCTATGTCAGCCCCGATGAAGCGGGCCGGGTGACGAAGCTTGGCGTGCGCGAGGGCGACGAGGTCAAGGTCGGCGATCAGCTCTATTCCGTCGACGATGATCTCCAGCTCGCCGATCTCAACCAGAACAAGGCCACGCTGGCGAATGCGCAGCAGACCTATGATCGTGCGGCCTCGCTGAACAAGACCGGCTCCGGCACCCAGGCCAATCTCGACTCGGCCGTCTCCGCCCTGCGCGTGGCCGAAGCGCGAGTGGCGACCTCGGAGACGCGGATGGCCCGGCGCAAGGGCTTTGCGCCGGTGGCCGGCACCATCCAGCAAATCTATTTCCGCGAGGGCGAGATGGTGGCGGCGCAGCGGCCGGTGCTCTCGATCATGCCGCCCGGCAACATGAAGCTGCGCTTCTTCGTGCCGGAGACCGAGCTGCCGAAGCTTGCCATCGGCGACACGGTGCGGATCGCCTGCGACAATTGCGCGGCCGATCTCACCGCGAAGATCTACTTCATCGCGACCTCGGCAGAATACACCCCGCCTGTCATCTACAGCCTCGAGGAGCGCAACAAGCTCGTCTATCTCATCCAGGCGCGGCCCTCGCGTCCCGACGCTCTTCGCGTCGGGCAGCCGATCGACGTCTACCTCAATCCCAAGACACCCATGGCGGACAAGCGATGAACGGCGGCAACGGCATCGCGATCGACGTCAAGGGCCTGTCCAAGTCGTTCGGCGGCCGCGAGGTCGTGCACGATCTGTCGATGCAGGTGAAGCGCGGCTCGATCTACGGCTTCCTCGGGCCGAACGGCTCGGGCAAGACCACCACCATCCGTATCCTCTGCGGCCTGCTCACGCCCGACAGCGGCGAGGGCACCTGCCTCGGCTACGACATCCGGCGCGATGCCGAGAAGATCAAGCGCCAGGTCGGCTACATGACCCAGCGCTTCAGCCTGTACCAGGACCTGTCGGTGCGCGAGAATCTCGAATTCGTCGCACGGCTCTACGGCCTCACCGACGCCCGCGGCGCCGCACGCGACATGATCAAGCGGCTCGGGCTGTCGGGGCGCGAGGAGCAGCTTGCGGGTGAGCTCTCCGGCGGCTGGAAGCAGCGGCTGGCGCTCGGGGCCTGCACGCTGCCGAGCCCAAAGCTGCTGCTGCTGGACGAGCCGACGGCGGGCGTCGATCCCAAGGCGCGGCGCGATTTCTGGAACGAGATCCATGCGCTCGCGGCCGACGGCCTCACCGTGCTGGTCTCGACCCACTACATGGACGAAGCCGAGCGATGTCACGAGATCGCGTATATCGCCTACGGCCATCTGCTGGCGCACGGCACGGTGGAGGAGGTGATCGCGAAGTCGGCGCTCACGACCTACACCGTCACGGGCGAGGACCTGAACGGGCTCACGGCCGCGCTCACCGGCAAGCCGGGCGTGGACATGGTGGCCCCGTTCGGGACCTCGCTGCACGTCTCCGGGCGCGACGTTGCCGCGTTAGAGGCCAGCATCGCGCCGTGGCGCGACAAGAGCGGCCTGCACTGGCATAAATCGTCGCCGTCGCTCGAGGACGTCTTCATCGAGCTGATGAGCCGCTCCAGGGACAATTTCCAATGAGCGCAGCCGATCAAACCGCCCCAACGCACGAGATCCGCGAACGCTTCGGCTTCTGGAAGCGCTCCTACGCGATGCTGATCAAGGAGTTCATCCAGCTGAGGCGCGACCGCGTCTCGTTTGCGATGATCGTGATGCTGCCGGTGATGCAGCTCCTGCTGTTCGGCTACGCCATCAACACCACGCCGCACCGTCTGCCGAGCGCGGTGCTGCTGCAGGAGGATTCCGACCTCGCCCGCTCGATCCTGAAGGCGTTGGAGAATACCGCCTATTTCCGTTTCCTCTACGAGGTGCACGACGTCGACGATTTCGACAATCTCTTGAAATCCGGCAAGGTGCTGTTCGGCGTCGAGATCCCGCGCGGCTTCGAGCGGGCGGTCCGGCGCGGCGACAAGCCGGCGCTGCTGGTCGCGGCCGACGCCACCGATCCGGTTGCGGCGAGCTCGGCGATCGGCTCGCTCGGCATGGTCGTGCAGACCGCACTCAAGCACGATCTCTATATCGGCGATCCCCCGGAGATGCCGTTCGAGATCCGCGCGCATGCCCGCTACAATCCGGCCGCGGCTTCGAGCCTCAACATCGTGCCGGGCCTCGTCGGCACCATCCTCACCATGACCATGCTGATCTTCACCGCGCTCTCGGTCACGCGCGAGGTCGAGCGCGGCACCATGGAGAGCCTGTTGTCGATGCCGATCAAGCCGGTCGAGGTGATGTTCGGCAAGATCATCCCTTACGTGCTGGTCGGCTTCGTGCAGGCCTTCCTGATCATCGGCATCGGCGTCGGCCTGTTCGGCGTGCCCGTGCTCGGCAATCTGTTCCTGCTGGCGCTGCTCTCGACGCTGTTCATCACCACCAATCTGTCGATCGGCTACACCATCTCGACATTGGTGCAGAACCAGCTCCAGGCCATGCAGATGTCGATGATGTTCTTCCTGCCGAGCATCCTGCTCTCCGGCTTCATGTTCCCGTTCGCGGGGATGCCGGCCTGGGCGCAATATGTCGGCGAAGCCCTGCCGCTGACCCACTACCTGCGCATCGTCCGCGCCATCATGCTGAAGGGGGCGACCATGCAGAACCTGCGCTTCGACGCGTTGGCGCTGGCGGCCCTGATGCTGATCGCCATGACCATCGCCGTGACGCGCTTCCGCCGCACGCTGGATTGAGGCAAACTGGCCCCTGAATCGAGGGGGGATGATGGCCAGGTTTGCGAGCAGGAAGACGCGGCAGCATGCCGTTCTGTCGGAGGACGTCGAGCGCGAGCTGACGCGGGAGGTGTTGCGCACCGAGCTGTTGCGGGTGCGGGCGCTGATCATCACCGGCTGCGTCATGATCCTGTTCCTCACCTCGACCTTCCTGATCGACCCTGCTCTCGTCAACCGGGTCTGGCGCGGGACGGAAGGCCTCGTCCGCGAATACATCCTGTTGGGGGGCTTCATCCTGTTCGAGGCCTGGGTCCACAGCCAGATCAGGCGAAACCTCAAGCTCGATCGCGACCTGCCGGTGATCAGGCGCTATATCGGCGCCTTTATCGAAACGTCGCTGCCGACGATCATCCTGATCCTGCAGATCCGCAGCATGGGCGCTGGGCCCGCGCTTGGTTTCGTGCTGCCGCTGGTCTATTTCATTTTCGTCATTCTTTCGACGCTGCGGCTCGATTTCTGGCTGTCCACCTTCACGGGATTCGTGGCTGCGGCCCAACTCCTCGCCGTCGCGCTGTATTACAATTCGGTGAACGACGCAGGCGAACCCCTGGCCTACTTCCACGCCGTGCGTAGCACTGTCATCCTGATCTGCGGCGTGCTTGCGGGCGCCGTCGGTGCGCAGCTCCGCCGCCAGTTTGCCGCGAGCATCGCAGCCGCCACCGCGCGCGACCGCGTGACGAACCTGTTCGGCCAGCATGTGTCCCCGCAAGTGGTGGAGCGGCTGATGGCGACAGGAACCAGCGCAAGCGGCGACGTCCGCCGCGTCGCGGTGATGTTCGTCGATTTTCGCGGCTTCACCGCCGGGGCGCAGTCGCGCACCCCGCAGGAGGTGGTGGATCGGCTCGACGGCGCCTTCGCGGTGCTGGTCGACATCCTCGACCGCCAGGGCGGCATCGTGAACAAGTTTCTGGGCGACGGCTTTCTCGCGCTGTTCGGTGCGCCGCTGGAGGCATCCGACGCCGCGCACCGTGCGGTCGCCGCGGGTCGCGAGATGCTGAGCGCGATGGACCATATCAACGCGGAGACGAGCTGGCCGCTGCGGATCGGCATCGGCATCCATTTCGGCGAGGTCGTCGCCGGCAATATCGGCTCGCCCCGGCGCAAGGAGTACACGGTGATCGGCGACACCGTGAACTTCGCCTCGCGCCTGGAGGCGCTGAACAAGGAGTTCGGCTCGCAGCTCCTGATCTCCGAGTCCGTTCGTGAAGCGCTCGGCGAAGACGCCAGCGATGCCGTCCCGCTCGGCGAGGTCGAGGTGCGCGGCTACGAGCAGAAGGTCGCGGTGTTTCAGCTGGGTTAGCGCGCCTTCACATGTGAGTCGCGCGTCGTTGAAGCGCGGTCGCGCTGGGTTGAAACCGCGTGATGAAATTTCCCTGCTAGCTTTCGGGTCCTGCACTGTGGAAGTCGAAACTTCTCGGCTTTCACTTGTCACCCGGAGAAAGCCAATGACCCGATTGACCCTTGTTGCTGCCGTCCTGATCGCCGCCGCCGCCACCCAGGCTCAGGCCGCATCGGTGCGCCACGCTGCCCCGCCGCACGCCGCTGTGACTCAGGCGGCGACCGACTCCTGCGTCAGGGCTCCGGCAGAGGGTTCGTATGCCTCTGCGCCCTACACGCAGCCCCCCTGCCTGCCGAACACGGGCTACTCGTACGCCTACTAACGATCACGACCGACGATGTCGGGCTGGCGAAATGCGCTAGCCCGGCTTCGCGAATTGCTGCGGCCCGTTAGCTTCCAACACGTCAATGCGATTGCTCCGATTGCACTCAATTTTGGGGCATGACGAGCGATGTTTTCGGCTTGTAGAGTGCTGCGCGATGCGGCCGCTCGTGGCCGCGACTTGCATGGGGAAGTGCAGATGCAGCGCCGCTACATCACCGTCGACGTGTTCACCGACCGCGCCTTCGGCGGCAACCAGCTCGCCGTGGTGCTCGACGCCGGCGGGCTCACGACGCAGCAGATGCAGGCGATCGCCACCGAGTTCAACTATTCCGAGACCACCTTCGTGCTGCCGCCGCGCGACAAGGCCAATGATGCCGAGGTGCGCATCTTCACGCCGGTGAGGGAGATGCCGTTCGCCGGTCACCCCAATGTCGGCACCTCCTTCGTGCTGGCGAGTCTTGCGAAGGAGCCGAAGCCGCGCCTTCTGTTCGAGGAGAAGGCGGGTCTCGTGCCGGTCGACATTTTTCGCGAGCAGGGAAGGGTCATCAGCACCGAGCTGACCGCGCCGCAGCCGCTGTCGCGACTGGCGGAAGTTTCCGCCGCTGACGTTGCGGCCTGCATCTCCCTGACGGCTGATGACATAAGGACCGATCACCATGCGCCACAGGTCGTCGGCGTCGGGACGCCGTTCGTGGTGGCGGAGCTGCATTCGCGCGAGGCGCTAAAGCGGGCGAGGCCCGATGCCGCCGCCTTCGGCAGGGTGCTTCCGCGCGACGGTGCCTTCTCGGTGTGGTTCTATACGCGCGACGTGGCCGCGGCGGAGGCGCCTTGCGATATCCAGGCGCGGATGTTCATGCGCGGCGCCGGTGGCTTCGCCGAGGACCCAGCCACCGGCAGCGCCACAGTTGCCGCCGCCGCGCTGTTCGCCGATCTCGATCCCACGCGCGACGGCGAGCTGAAGCTCACGGTCGGCCAAGGCTTTGACATGGGGCGGCCGAGCCTGCTGCTGACGCGCGTGCGCAAGCAGGACGGCAAGATCGTCTCCGCCCATGTCGGCGGCAGCTGCGTGCAGATGATGGAGGGGACGTTCCGGCTCGCGGGGGAGGGGTAAGCCGTCATTCCGGGGCGCGCGTAGCGCGAGCCCGGAATCCATCTCGCCACGCGTACTGCCGCCTGATGGATTCTCAGGTGCGCAATTGCGCACCGTAGCTCGCGACTTCGTCGCGCCCCGGAATGACGAGACCTACACCTGTCGTCCCGCCAAATTCTTCACCGTCACGCCATCGCGCTCCTCGATGATCTCCGCGATCATCTGGCGGTGGCAATGGGTGTGGTCGCGCTCGTAGCAGAGCAGGCACACCGGGCCGGCCTTCTTCACCAGCGCCGAGAGCTCGTCCATCTCTTCTTTGGCCTGCGGCGTCTTCAGGTGCTTTGAATAGATCTTCTCCAGCACGTCATATTGCCCGCTGCGGGCGGCGAGGCGGCCCTCCTTCGGCGTGCCGAGCGCGGCGAGATGGACATAGGCGATGCCGCGCTCGTCGAGACCTGCGGACAGCTGCTTCTTGGAAAAGCCCGGCCGGCGCGACGACGTCACTGCGCGCACGTCGACGACGAGCTTGACGCCGGCTTCTTCCAGCTCGTCGAGCACCGCCTTGGGCGGCGTCTGCTCATAGCCGATGGTGAACAGCTTCTTCGCCTTTGCCATGAATCATCCTCAGCTCACCCGCGCGATCAGCTCCATGGCGCCGTGCGGTGCGCGGACCTTGCCCTCGTGGATGACATAGGCGAACACGTCGCGCGGCTCCTTCTTCGGCTTTGCCTTGTCAACCTTCGGCAGGTCGTCCGGTTCACCGCCCGAAGCCCAGTCCTTGAAGCGCTCGGCCCAGGCATCGAGCTGCTTCGGCGGATAGCAGGTCTTGATTTCGTCATTGCCCTTCTGCAGCCGGGCATAGACGAAATCGCCGGCGACGTCGGCGATGGCGGGATACTTGCCGTGCTCGGCGAACACCACGGGCGTCTCGAATTCGCGGATCAGCGCAACGAAGTCCGGCGTGCAGAAGCTGTCGTGGCGGACCTCGACCACGTGGCGCAGCGCGCGCCCGTCGAGCTTGCGCGGGAGCAGCTCCAGAAACTTGCCGAAATCGGCGCCGTCGAACTTCTTGGTCGGCGCGAACTGCCACAGCACCGGACCGAGATGGTCGCCGAGTTCCAGCACGCCGGAATCATAGAACCGTTTGATGGAATCACCGGCCTCGGCCAGCACGCGGCGGTTGGTGGCAAAGCGCGGTCCCTTGACCGAGAACACGAAGCCTTGGGGCACCTCGCTCGCCCATTTGCGAAAGCTCTCCGGCTTCTGCGAGCCGTAATAGGTGCCGTTGATCTCGATCGAGGTCAGCTTCGAGGCCGCATAGGACAGCTCCTTCGCCTGCGTCAGCTTCTCAGGATAGAACACGCCGCGCCAGGGCTCGAAGGTCCAGCCGCCGATGCCGATGAAGATGTTGCCGGATTTTTTGGACACGGTTTTTGCTTTGGCCACGGAAGGATCTCGCATCGACGTGGAGGGGAGGGAGGCATCCTAATCAAACCAGTTGTGATTGGCCAGTTGCCGCGTCCCGTCTAAGGTCGCGAAGATCATCTGCGAAAAGGAGAACAAGATGCGGATGCTGATGCTGGGAGCGGCGCTCATCATGATGACATCTGCTGCCATGATGTCTGCTGTTAGGGCGGACGATGACGACGACAAGAACGCGCAGAAGCTCGCGATGCAGGGCCGCGACGATTACTGGCATTGCCTGGCGCGGGAATATTCGCGCGATTCCAATCAGGGCCTGTCGGAGCAGGATTTCGGCCGCTCGGTCGCGGGCGCCTGTCCGTCCGAGCGGCAATATTACCGGGTGGCCTTGCTGGACTATCTCACCACGCAATATCCGAACATCGATGCCGGCGCCCATCTCGCGACCGCGAACAGGGCGGTCGAGTCGGCGCAGAAGGATATCGTGACGGCCTTCGTCAAGCACAGGCCGCCGCAGAAATAGCTCCATTGATTGTCTGGTCCTTGGGGCCCTTCCGGCTGCGCGTTCATCCGTGGTATCACTCGCCGCATCTGGAACAGGGATGGGTTTCCATGTCGTCTGAGTCGGTGGGGGGCATTCTGGGCGCGATCGTCGCGGCGGTCGTGCTTGCGGTCGCCGTCGTCTTCGGGCCGATCGGCCAGTACGGCAAGCCGCCAAAGCCGGCCAAGGTCGAGCCGGCCCCTGCGGCGGCACCCGCAGCCCCTGCCGCGCCCGCGCCGCGAGGCCCGGTGATCAAGGAAGTCCCGAACTAATCCCGAAAGGGGGCCTTTGTCCCCTTGAAAAGCGGTTTTGCCGTCCCCATCTAGCTTCAAACGGCGACGTTGAGCGAAAAACTCCGGCGCTGGGACGACCTTGGAATAGCTTGGGCCTGCGCCGGATGTACGCGCGGTCCGCCGTTCCGGGGTCGTTGGCATTTTAGGGCCCCTTTTGGCCCGTCCCCCCTTAAAACCCCGGCTTGGCAGCGCAGGACGCGGCGGATATACGCTGCCGTCATGAATGAAGCGATCAGACCGGGCTCCGACCATCCGCCGCAGGCTCAAGAGGGGCCGGAACTGTCGGTCATCGTCCCGACCTTCAACGAGCGCGACAATGTCACGGTGCTGTACCGGCGCCTGGAGGCGACGCTCGTCAACGTCGCCTGGGAAGTCGTGTTCGTCGACGACAATTCGCCCGACGGCACCTGGGACGTCGTGCGCGCGCTGGCGCAGCGCGACAGCCGCGTGCGCTGCGTCCGCCGCATCGGCCGCCGCGGCCTGTCGGGCGCCTGCATCGAGGGCATCCTGGCCTCCAGCGCGCCCTATGTGGCCGTGATCGACGCCGACCTCCAGCACGACGAGACGCAACTGCCGAAGATGCTGCTGCTGCTCGCGAGCGACCAGGCCGAGCTCGTGGTCGGCAGCCGCTATATCGAGGGCTACAAGAGCGAAGGCTTCAACAAGCAGCGCGCCGGCGCCAGCGCGCTGGCGACCGAGGTCGCCAGGAAGATGCTGCGGGTCGAGATCGCCGATCCCATGAGCGGCTTCTTCATGATCCGCCGCGACCGTTTCGAGCAGCTCGCGCCAAAGCTGTCGGTGCACGGCTTCAAGATCCTGCTCGACGTCGTCGCAACCGCCCATGGCGGCTTGCGCGCCGTCGAGATTCCCTACACCTTCGGCGCCCGCCAGCACGGCGAGAGCAAGCTCGATTCCATGGTCGCGCTCGATTTCCTCGGCCTGGTGCTGGCCAAGCTGACCAACGACATCGTCTCGCTGCGCTTCATCCTGTTCGCGATGGTCGGCGGCATCGGCCTCGTGGTGCATCTCACCACGCTGTTCATCGCCCTCCAGCTGTTCAAGGCGCCGTTCGCGGAGGCGCAGGCTGCCGGCGCCATCGTCGCCATGACCAGCAATTTCATCCTCAACAACTTCCTCACCTATCGCGACCAGCGGCTGAAGGGCTTTGCGCTGCTGCGCGGCCTGATCGCCTTTTACATCGTGTGCAGCGTCGGCCTGCTCGCCAATGTCGGCGTCGCTTTCTCGGTCTACGACCAGGAGCCGATCTGGTGGCTGGCCGGCATGGCCGGCGCGCTGATGGGCGTGGTGTGGAACTACGCGATGTCCGGACTGTTCGTCTGGCGCAAGAAATAGCTCGCAATGGGCGGAGCTGACGCGCGGATCGTCCGCAACACCGCGCTGGTGATTCTCGCGCTGGTGGCCCTGCGGCTGGTCGCGGCCGCGTTCACGCCGATCACCTTCGACGAAGCCTATTACTGGATGTGGTCGAAGAACCTGGCCGGTGGCTACTACGACCACCCGCCGATGGTCGCCCACGTCATCCGCGCCGGCACCATGATCGCCGGCGACACCGAGCTCGGCGTCCGCCTGGTCTCGATCCTGCTCGCGCTGCCGATGAGCTATGCGATCTACCGCTCCGCCGCGATCCTGTTCGGCGGCGCCCGTGTCGCTGCGACCAGCGCCATCCTGCTCAACGTGACGCTGCTGGCCTCGGTCGGCACGCTGATCGTGACGCCCGATGCGCCGCTGCTGGTCGCCTCCAGCTTCGTGCTGTTCTTCCTCGCCAAGGTGCTGGAGACCGGCCGCGGCATCTGGTGGCTCGCGGTCGGCGCCGCGGTCGGCGCGGCGCTGCTGTCGAAATACACCGCGATGTTCTTTGGCGCGGCCATCCTGATCTGGCTCGTTTCCGTGCCGAAGCTCAGGCGGTGGTTTCTCTCGCCCTGGCCCTATCTCGGCGGCCTCGTTGCGCTGGCGCTGTTCTCGCCGGTGATCCTCTGGAACGCCGATCATCAATGGGTCTCGTTCGCAAAGCAGCTCGGGCGCGCCAAGATCGAGGACTTCCGTCCGGTCTTCATCGCCGAGCTGATCCCGACCCAGATCGCGTTCGCGACCCCGCTGGTCTTCATCCTCGGTGCGATGGGGCTGCACGCGCTGACCTGGTATCGGGCCGGCGCGCAGGCCTCGCGCGTGCTGATCGAGGCGATGTTCTGGACCATCGTCGCCTATTTCGTCTGGCATTCGCTGCATGCCCGCGTCGAGGCCAACTGGTTCGCGCCGGTCTATCCGCCCTTCGTGATCGCGGCCGCGGCCGCCGCCAACCTCGTGCAGTGGAAGCCGCGAGCGCGCCGCCTGGCGGATTTCTGCCTGCGCTGGGCCGCGCCCGTGGGCATCGTGATGTTCGCAGCGCTGATCGTGCAGGCCAACACCGGCTGGCTGTCGGGCTATCGCCGCGACGCGACCGTGCGCAGCGTCGGTGTCGGCTGGCGCGAGCTCGCCGCGCAAATCGAAGCCGAGCGCGCGCGCGTTGGCGCGACCTGCGTGCTTGCGCCGGATTACGGCACCACGGGCTGGCTCGCCTTCTACCTGCCGCGCGGCAGCTGCGTGGTGCAGCAGAACCAGCGCATCCGCTGGGTCAACATGCCCGAGCCCGATCCCAAGCTGCTCGCCGGCAAGCTGCTCTATGTCGACGAGCTGCGCGCAGGCGGCCATCCTGCTGTCCACGACCTCTTTGCGCAGGTGACGCAAATCGCGCAATTGCAGCGCAAGCGCGGCCCGCTCGTGGTCGAGACCTACGGCATCGATCTCCTGGAAGGCGCCAAGGGCGACGTGCTCGACCGCTCGCCGCCGCCGGAAGCGCGGTAGACCTTCGTTGTCGTCCCGGCCCCTCGTGCGCAATTGCGCACCAGGCCGGGACGACGGCGGAGTATTTGGCGAGCAGAGTGGCTATTCAGTCAATCATCTCTGCCCCGGTCGCCGCCGCGCCCGGCTTGCTCTCGTCGCGCCAGAACCAGACCGCAACCGTGCCGGAGCGGCCGCGGACCTGCGTGCGCAGCGGGCCTCTCAACGAGCTGTCGGGGTCGCCGAGGAAGTCGGCCGCATCCAGCAGCGTATCGCTGAGCGCGAGCTGCGCGCCGTTCTGGGCCGCGACCTCCATCAGCCGGTTCGCGACATTGACGGTGTCGCCCGTCGCGGTGATGTGCTGGTGGCTGCCGCCAAGGCGCGAGGCGACGATCGGGCCGCAATGCGCGCCGATCTTGAAGCCGAGCTGATCCCCGATTGCGGGCGGCAGTGAAGCGATCCAGCGATCGACGCTGCGATGCAGCTCGATGGCGCATTTGAGCGCGCGCGCCGCATCATCGGGCATCGCGCCGGGCAGGCCGAACAGGATCATGGCGCCATCGCCGAGGAAGCCGGTGACGATGCCGCCGCACGCCGTCGCCGCCTGGTCGATCCGCGCGTGAAACGCATTCAGGATATCCCGCAACGCATCGGGATCGGTCCGTTCGCTGAGCGCGGTGAAGCCCGAGAGATCGATGAAGACGACGGCCGCATTCTGCCGGACCGGCTTCGCCAGGAAATCGGGATCGCGCGCCAGCCATTCCTGCACCGCCGGCGCCTGGAACTGCGCCAGCGACCTGCTCTTGGCGGTGAGATATTGGGCCTTGCGGCTTCCCGCCCACAGCTGCACGCCGGCAAAGACCGCAACCGGCGGGACCGTCGCTGCGAGCGTGGTCGCGGCGTTCAGCCAGACGCCGTGCGTGAAGGCGAACAGGTTGAGCCCGGCCCAGGCGATCATCACCACGGCGGCGGCGACAAGCCCGAGCGCGCTGCGCCGCCAGGCGAGCAGGCCGACCAGCAGCACCGGCAACAGGATCGCGATGAGCGCATCGGCGATATGAACCTTGCGGTCGCGCATGATGCCGTCGCCGGCGACGAGATGGGTGATCGCGGTGGAGATCACTTCGACGCCGGGCATGAGGGAATCGAACGGCGTCGGATAGAAGTCGCCGCCGCCGGCGACCGAGGCCCCGATCACCACGATCCGGTTCTCGATCGCCGCGCGATTGAGCGTGCCGTCGAAGATGCTCTGCGCGCTGACGGTGCGGATGGTGCGGCGTGGGCCGTAATAAGTGATCGGCAGCGCAAAGTCGCTGTCGGTCGCCACGGCGCGATCGCCCAGCATGAGATGGTCCGGCGCGATCGTCAGCGGCTTGTCGAGCGCGCGGGTCGCGACGCGCAAGGGGAATGAGAGCTCGACCTTGTCATGGGTCCGGAACAGCATCGGCACCGAAAGCGGCGAGCCGGATTGCCCCGTGGCGACGTTGACGACGCCGACCTCGGCATGGTCGGCAAATGCCGGCAGCGGCAGCAGGAAGCGCTCGGCTTGCGGCAGGACGGCGAGGGGCCCCTGGCTGCCGGGCGCCACGGTCTCGCTCGCGGACGGGAAGATCGCCGCGGCGGCGAGCACCATCGGACCGGTGGCGAGCGTACTGGCGAGCGTGGCATCTCCGATCGCGGCGCTGCGGTCGACCAGCAAGAGGTCAATGGCAACGACCTTGGGCTTGAACTGCACGATGGTGTCGACGACGCGGGCGAGATCGGCGCGCGGCAGCGGATAGCTGCCGCCGCGTTTCACCACGGTGTCGTCGATCGCGACGATGGTGACGAGATCGGGCGGGGCCTGCACGCCGCGGACCTGCGTCCGCCAATCCGTCAGCGTCGCCTCGAGGCGATCGAGAAAGCGAAGATGACCGTTGGCGTGAGCTGCATAGATGCCGGCACCCCACAGCGCGGTGAGGACGAGGGCCACCAGAATCTGAACGCGTCTCGTCATTACGTCATGCAATCTCTTTGTCGCCCGGGCCTTGCTGCGCGGGCCTCAATTCTCGGAGCCTTATTGACCCAGTCTTATTGGCCTAGTCTTGCCATCAGCGCGTCGACGCGCGGCTGGCCCCATGTCTTGACGGTCAATGGACCGGTCGCCTCGACATCGACGCCTTCGCCCGGTCCGAGCACGACGCCGCGTCCGCCGCTCCTGCGGGAGACGCCGACGCGGCCGTTGGCGACGAAGACCGCGGTCTTGGCCTCTGCGACATCGACGGCCCATTTGGTGCCGCGCACGGCGGCGATGGCCCGTGGCGTCAGCACCTTGAAGGGATTGCCGCCGGGCTTTTTGGGCACATCGACCAGCAGCGCTTTGCTGCTCAACTCCACGGAGTCAATATGTCCGTCGCGGTTGGCGTCCTTTAGTTCAAATCTGGCGCCATTCTCCGCGACAATCGTGATCCCGTTGTCGCAGCGCCAGAGTTGCGTTCCGGCCGCGGATGGCGAGGGCGTGCAACCCGCGTGGGCCGGCTGCGCGGCCGCGTATTCCATCAACAACAACGACCACGCCAGAGCAATGACTCCGGCGCGTGCGATCCTTTTCATGCCAGCCTCCGTTTGCGTGCTCGGCACAGTTCAAGGCGATGCTGATACGGTACCGTATCACACGCAGAGGCTGCTGAATAGTGCCGCTTCTCGCAGCTATTTTCTCGCTGCGGCATTTTCCAGTTCTGGCGCGATCAACTTTCAGTCAGGGCGCCGTGCCGCGTGAGCGCCAAGCCTCGCCCTCTCATCGCAAGCGGGGGAGAGGCGCGAATGGGAGATGGCGCGCACCAGCCTCGCGCAATCCTTCCCCGCTATCGTCCGGATATTGAGGACCACGAAAATGACTTGGTTGGTGCGTTTAGAGAGGCGGCCGTAAGACGTTCGCTGATCGCCCGATCCAGACGAGAATTATGGTTAACAAACGCGACTAAGTCCGTAGTTCTGCGGGCTTTTTTCTCAGAATGAGACAGCGTTAACGAGCTGCCCCACATCTGCCCGAACTTAATCCGCATTTAACTAAAAGTCGCCTTAATGACGCTCCGACCCTCTGCGAGATGCTGTTCCCGGATCGTGACCAGCGGCGCTTCGAAGGGGGACTGAGTGACACCGTCCTGGACGCAAGGCGAATGAGTACGAGTATCGCTGCGCAGAGTAACGCGGCACGGAAGTCCAAAAATCCTGGCAAGAATTCTCTTCGGAAGCCTTCCCGGAAAATGACCACGACCAATTGGCTTGGCGCCGCGGCGATCGGCTGCGTCGTGATGGGCGCCGGCTGGACCATCTACAGCAACGTCTTCGGCGCGAGCGTCTACCCGACCGTCGGCAGCATTGGCTACGACGAGCCCGTGACCAAGCGTGCGCCCAGGGTGGTGCTGCGCGAGGCCAGCGAGGCCATCAACGAGGCCTTTGCCCTGCTGCCCGACCGGCTCCAGGTCGCAGCCCCGATCTCGCGCGAGATGTTCAACGAGCGCTTTGCCGCCGCCGCGACGCAGGGCGTGCCGTCGAATGCGGCGAGCGCCGTGCCCGCGCCCCAGGTTGCGGCAGCCAAAGAGGCCCCGAAGCAGAGCGTGATCGCGAAGGTCGCGGAAGCGCTGAAGCCGGCAGCCAAGAACACTGACAAGACTACCGACAAGACTGCGGACAAGGCCAAGCGTGCTGCGCCCGATGGCCAGATGCAACTCGCCTCGGCGGACCCGGCCGAGATCGTGCCGGCGCCCGAGGCAAAGCCGAAGTCGTTCGCCGACCGTGCCAAGGCCGCGGTGATGTCGATCACCGGGCCGCGCCAGTCGATGGTGGACAAGCTCTGGGGCAAGCGTGAGCCCTCCGGCGGACTGCTCGCCTACGCCTCGGCCGATGCCAGCGTGACCGCGTCCATCGCGCCGAAGGAGATGAACCCGATGCTCGGCGGCGCGCCGCCCTATGAGCGCGACACCGCGGTCTACGACATCACCGCCAAGATGGTGTATCTGCCCGACGGCACCAGGCTCGAGGCGCATTCCGGCCTCGGCTCCAATCTCGACGATCCGCGCTCCTCGAAGATCCGCATGCGCGGCGTGACGCCGCCGCACATCTACACGCTGAAGCCGCGCGAGGCGCTGTTCCACGGCGTGCCAGCGCTGCGCCTGACCCCGATTGGCGGCGAGAGCGCGATCTACGGCCGCGACGGCCTGCTCGCGCACACCTTCATGCTCGGACCGAACGGCGACTCCAACGGCTGCGTGTCGTTCAAGGATTACTACGCGTTCCTCGACGCCTACCGCAACAAGGGCATCCGCAAGCTTGCGGTGCTGGCGCGGGTGGACTGATCTTCGCTGATACCGGTTGATCCAAAGGGCCGCTCGCAGCGGCCCTTTCTTTTTGCGCGACGTGTCAGCCCGGCCAGCACTGTCCGCCGCCGTCGATCCGCAGCACCTGGCCGGAGACGAACGCGCCCATGGGGCCGGCGAAGAATTCGACGACCCGGGCGACCTCGTCGACGGTTGCGATCCGGTCGAGCGTGCCGGTCTCGACCATCCTGCCAGGGTCTACCGCGCGCGTGCCGAGGAAACGGCCGGTGCGGGTATCGCCAGGCGCGATGCAATTGACGGCGATGTCGTAGGGGCGGAGCTGATCGGCCAGGCATCGCGTGTAGTGCGTGACGCCCGCCTTCGACACCGCATAGATCGAGCCCTGGGTGCGCCCCTTGAATGCGGCGACCGAGCCGAGCGTGACGATGCGCCCGCGCCGCCGCTGCATCATGCCGCGCGCGACGGCCTGGCAGGTCAGAATGGTCGAGAGCAGATTGCGCTCCAGCACCGCGCGTACATCGGCCTCCTTGATGTTCACCGCGTCGTTCGGATCGGGCTTGCCTCCGGCGGCTGCGATGTCGCCGCCCGCATTGTGCACGAGGATGTCGATCGGGCCGAGCGCGCCTTCCGTCTCCGCAATCACGCGCGCGATGTCCTCGCCCTTGGTGAGGTCGCCCAGCACGCGCTGGCTGCGGACGCCGAATTGCCGGCCGATGTCTGCGGCCACCGCCGTGAGGGTGGTGCCCTCGCCATATTCCGCCGGTCCGTTCTCGCGCATGCCGTGGATGGCGACGTCGGCGCCGAGCGCGGCGAGCTTCTCCGCGAAGGCGCGGCCGAGCCCGCGTCCGGCGCCGGTCACCAGCGCGACCTTGCCGGCCAATATCCTCGTCGTGTCGTGCGATGTCATGATCTTGTTCCCGTGCAATGCCAGTCGGTCGCAAGATCTAGCCCAATCGCTATCGCCTGTGCCAGCGACCTGTCACGCCGGGCTCACCTCCATCGTCTTGCGCAGGGCCAACTCGGTCGCGATCGCCTCTCGCACCGCTGGCCGCGCCTGCATGCGTTCGAGATAGGCCGACAACGACGGCCACTGCCTAATATCGATTCCCGCGGGACGGAGCAGCAGCAGGGCCCAGGTGAGATGGGCATCCGCGACGGTGAAGCCGTTGCCGACGAGGAATTCGCGGTCGGCAAGATGCGCCGCCGGCACCGACAAGGTCTGCGGGATCCGTGCCCGCGGCTTGGCGAGCGAGCCGTCGTCCTTGTACCAGAAGGTCGGAAACAGGAACGCCTTGTGGATCTCGGCGCCGATGAAGCTCAGCCATTCCTGCAGGCGATAGCGATCGGGATCGCCGAAGCGCGGTGCAAGGCCGGACTCGGGCTTTGCCTCGGCGATGTATTGCAGCACCGCCGCGCATTCGGTCAGCCGCTCGCCGTTTTCCAGCACGAGGACCGGCACTGCACCCTTCGGCGAGATGCCGCGAAAGTCGCTGTCGTCGGCCGCGACCATCTTGGTCCGGAGATGCACCAGGTGATAGCGCGCATCGAGGCCTGCTTCCATCAGCGCGATGCGGCTCGCAAGCGAGCAGGCCATCGGTGAGAAATAGAGTTGCAGCATCGCGTTGCTCCGTTATTTCAGTGCATCGCCGCGCGCGATGATGGCGAAGCGGTCGGATAGCTCGGCGAGCGCAACCTCGTGGATGGTCCGGGCGTCCAGCGTGCCGCCGCGGCCGTCCGGCAGGTCGCGCGTGGCGCAGGAATCGGCGTCGATGGTCGTGCGAAAGCCGAGGTCGAGCGCGGCTCGCGCCGTGGAGCTGATGCACATATGCGTCATGAAGCCGGCCAGCACGATGTTCTTCCTGTCGGTTGCGGCAAGGCGCGCCCGCAAATCGGTGCCGGCGAAGGCATTCGGCAACTCCTTCTCGATGACCAGCTCGCCGGCACGAGGGCTCAGCTCGGCGACGATGGCGCCGCGCTCAGCGTCGCGATCGAACAGACTGCCGGCCTTGCCGCGATGGGCAATGTGGATGATCGCGGCCCCGCTCTCGCGAGCCCGTGCCAGGAGAGCAGCCGCCCGCGCGATCGCGGGTCTTGCGTCGGGCAAAGCGAGAGGACCTGCGAGATATTCGTTCTGGATATCGATCAGCACCAGCGCAGCGTCGGCAAGACGCGGCGGGTTGAGATCGGCGCCGGCGAGCTGCAGCAGGGTTTTTGCGGTCGTCATGGTCTTGGAAATCTCCGGGGCAAAAGGCTGAACGAACATAGCGCCGGGAAGGCCTGCCGATATGCAGGGATATTGCAGCGGGTGGCTGCGATATTGCAGGCTCCTGCCGGCCGGTATAACCTCGCGCAATGAACTGGGACGATCTGCGCATCATCGCTGCCGTCAGGGACGAGGGCACCTACGCGGGCGCCAGCGCGCGGCTGCGCATCGACGAGACGACGGTCGGGCGCAGGCTGTCGCGCATCGAGCGTGCGCTCGGTTTGCGTTTGTTCGAGGCCGCCGACGGCGTCCGCAGGCCGACGCGGAGTTGCGAGGCGGTGCTGGCGCATGTCGAGGCGATGGCCGCACATGCCTCCGAGATCGGTCGCCTCAGCGAGAGCCTGGAAGGTCCGGTAGGACGCCTGCGCATCGCCTCCACCAACACGGTCGCCGAGGAGGTGCTGTCGCCGCGCGCAAGCGACTTCCTGCGTGCCAATCCCGGCCTGACGCTGCAATTCCTCACCTCGAGCGAGAACGTCAAATTCTCGCGTTGGGAGGCCGATCTCGCCATCCGCCTGCGCAAGCCCGACAAGGGCGATTTCGCGATCTCGAAGCTCGGTGACGTCAAGCTCTATTTCTTCGAGCCGGTTGCGACCGAGGGCGAGCCGATGCTGTGCGCCTATCCGGATGAGCTCGGGACCATTCCCGAGATGCAATTCCTGCGCACGAAGAAAGCCCGCGCGCGCTGCGTCACCGACAACGTTCGCGTCATCCGTAACCTGATCCGCGCGCATCAGGCCGCCGGCGTGTTGCCGGAGTATGTTTGCGCGGATCTGCTCGGCGATCGCCGCCTGCGCGCCACGCTGCTGCCGAAGCGGCGCGACGTCTGGCTGCTGGTGCAGAACCATCTCAAGCGCGACGCCGCAGCGCGTGTGACGATCGACTGGGTGAGGGCGTGTTTTCAGGAGATGTCGCGTAGTTGACGCGATGTCGCGGTGTGACGATCGCATCACAGCGCGCAAGCTGCGACGAAAAATCTTGAACCTGCCTCTTGCAACCCGAGCGCGCCTGGTCTATTAGCGCCGTCCTTCGCTAGGCCATGGGTTCGGGCTCTCTGAGATCCCGACTGGCGCGAGCCGGTCTCCGGTTTCGTGTTCCGCCGAATGAAGGAGAAACGCAGGACGTAGCTCATGGAGAGCGTCGGGCTGAACACCCGAAGGCATCGGTTCGATTCCGGTCTCTTGCACAAAGGATAGCTCAGTTTGGTAGAGCAGATGATTGTGACTCATCCTGTCGCGGGTTCGAATCCCGCTCCAGCGCTCCGTTTCAGCCTGAAAAGCTGATACCTCTGAAGGGGACCGGACGCGCGCTTCAGTCGCCGTCCGGCCGCATTGCCCAAAAGGCTTTCGTCCGAACAACGACACTGTGAGACCGGCTTTGCGCCGCGGGTAGATACCGCTTGCGCCGATGCCGGGTGGCTCCGCATGACCGCGCGACACGCGTCGCGCGATCGCGCGCGTGCGCCCGTCGTCATGCAAGCTCAAGCCCCGGTCCGCCGATGTCATGGGAAGCGTCGTCCCGCGTCCTCAAATCCTTTGCAAACGAAACCTGTCGCCCGGCATCCGGCCGGGCGCAAACGAAGGAGGCGTGCCATGACTTGGCACTTGCTGATGCTGAACGTGACGGTGAAGGATGGCGAGCGTGCGTTGCTGACGCGCAATGGGCAGCTCGTGCGCGTGCTCGCGCCCGGCAAGCATCGGCTGTTCGATCCCCTGCACGAGCTGAAGGCCGAGGTGCTCGACGTGGTCCGCAGCGAGTTTTCTGCGGAGCGCTACGCCGTGCTGAAGGCCGCACGGCCCGATCTTGCCGACGAGCTGTTCGAGGCGGTCGAGACCAGGGCGGACGAGATCGCAATCGTCAGCCTCGACGGCCGGCCCGTGCATCTGATGACGCCCTGGCAGGTGCGCGTCTACTGGAAGGTCGCAACGAGCATCGATGTCGAGCGCATCGATGTGTCCGCTGATCCCAAGGTCAGCGCGCGGCACCTGGCCATGATCGAGCGCAACCGTTCGGCCGTGACATCGGAGACGGTGGTCGAGAACCACGAGGCGGGCTTGCTCTACGTCGAGGGCCGGCTCGTGGAGCGGCTCGCGCCCGGCCGGCACGCCTTCTGGACCGTCGGCCGCAAGATCGAGGTGAAGCGCCTCGACCTGCGGCCCCAGGCGGTCGAGATCACCGCGCAGGAGATGCTGACCAAGGATCGCATCGCGCTGCGGGTGACGCTGACGGCGTTCCGTAAGGTGGTCGATCCCGAGCGCACCGTTGCGACCGTGCCCGACGTGGATGCGTGGCTGTACCGGCTGGTGCAGTTCGCGATCCGCGAGGCGGTCGCCGGCCGGACGCTGGACGAGGTGCTGTCTGCGAAGGCGGCACTGGATGCGGAGCTGCGCGACTATGTGCGCGCACGCGTCGCGGAGTCCGGTGTGGAAGTGACCGAGCTCGGCGTCAAGGACGTGATCCTGCCTGGCGAGATCCGCGAGCTGGTGAACAAGGTGGTGGAGGCGGAGCGGGTCGCGAAGGCGAACCTGATCCGCCGGCAGGAGGAGACCGCGGCGACGCGTTCGCTCCTGAACACCGCCCGCCTGATGGAGGAGAACCCGCTGCTGCTGCGGCTCAAGGAGCTGGAGTCGCTGGAGCGGCTGGTCGAGAAGGTCGGCCGCATCGACCTCCATGCCGGCAATGGTGAGGGCCTTGATGCCCTCTTGACCCGGCTCGTGCGCCTGAAGGCGCCCGAGAGCGCATGAACAGAAGGGCCGCCCACGGGCGGCCCTTCGCCGAATGAACACGAAAGGACCGGAGCGATGATCGACGGCACCACGCTGATCGCCTGGGGATTCAAGCCCGGCCGTTGGTTCAAGGCGGCATTGGAGACCGCCAACGCCATGCGTGCGGGCGGGGCCGATGACGATTCGATTTTCATCGCCCTCCAGGCCTTGCAGCCGATCGAGACGCTGATGCGGACGAATGGCATTCCGTTCGCGATGCTGGTCGATGCGGAGAACGAACAGGAGCGCGCGAACATCGCAGCGGTCGCCCGGCACATGGATGCCTTGATGCGCGTGCCGACCGTCGTGGCCGGCGCGGTGATGCCCGATGCGTGCCCGTCCGGCGCCGCGCCTGGAACGATTCCGGTCGGCGCCGTCGTCGCATGCGACGATGCCATCCATCCCGGATTTCATTCGTCGGACATTTGCTGCTCGGTCGCGATCACCGTTTTTGGCCGCAGGGATGATCCGAGGCGCGTGCTTGACGCCGTTCAGGACGCGACGCATTTCGGTCCGGGGGGCCGTAGCCGAATCCACGTACCGCCTGATGAGGTGATGTCAGAGTTCGACGGCAATCCCTTCCTGAGGGGACTCGAGAGGTTTGCGATCGGTCACTTCGCCACCCAGGGAGACGGCAATCACTTTGCCTTTGTCGGACATCTCAAGTCGACGGGGCAGGTGGCGCTGGTGACGCATCACGGCTCTCGCGGTCTCGGTGCCCAGGTCTACAAGCGCGGAATGGCGGTCGCCAGAAAGCACGCCGCGATCCACGCGCCAAAGGTCCCGGAGCACAATGCATGGATCAAGGCGTCGAGCGAAGACGGCCGGGCCTATTGGGAGGCCTTGCAGATCGTGCGCCGCTGGACGAAGGCCAACCACATCGCGATCCACGATCTCGCCGCCGCAAGACTCGGTAACGCGATCGCCGATCGCTTCTGGAACGAGCACAACTTCGTCTTCCGCAAGGCGGACGGCCTCTTTTATCATGGCAAGGGAGCCACCCCGAACTGGTCGGGCTTCTCCAGGGATGACGAGGGACGCACCATCGTGCCGCTCAACATGGCGGAGCCCGTGCTGATCCTGAAGCATGCGGACAACAAGTCGGCGCTCGGCTTCGCACCGCACGGCGCCGGGCGCAACGTGAGGCGCAAGGCCTTCCTGCGCGCCAACAAGCCGCAGCTACCGGTGGGGATCGATGCTCGCTTCTACCGCGGCAGACCTGATCCCTCGGAGCTGCCGGAGGCTTACAAGAATGCTGCGTCGGTACGGTCCCAGATCGGCAGATACGGTCTCGGCGAGGTGATCGACGAGGTGATCCCGTATGGCTCGATCATGGCGGGCGATTGGGAGGCCAATGCGCCATGGCGGAAGGCGAGGTGAACGCGCGGGCGGGCTCGTGCGACCAATTGAAGTTCGCTGGGGATTGCACGCGCGCGCAGGTTGCGTATTCTCACGATGACGATCTTGATCGGGCAGGCGCATGACCACTCTTGAGCAAACGATCCGCCCCGCGGCGCGATCCAGCGAATGGAAGGCGATCGTCGTCCTGATCCTGCTGATCCCGGTGCTGTGGTCGCCGCCGTTCCTGGTTCGCTTCTTCCTGTATCAGCCGTTCAACATCCCGTCCGGTTCGATGACGCCGACGCTGGTCGTCGGCGACTACGTCTTCGCCGCCAAATATGCCTACGGCTATGGCCGCTATTCCTTCCCCTTCGCGCCGTCCTGGATCTCGGGCCGCATCCTCGCCGCCGCCCCCGAATACGGCGACATCGTCGTGTTTCGCACGCCGAAGGACATCTCGGTCGACTACGTCAAGCGCGTGGTCGGCCTGCCCGGCGATCGCGTCCAGATGCGGGGAGGTCAGCTCTTCCTCAACGACCGCGCGGTGACGCGCGTGGCGCTGAAGGAGGTGTTCGCCGGTGCGGCCTGCGGCGGCGATGACGAGGCGAAGGCCAAACGCTGGCGTGAGACGCTGCCGAGCGGCGCGAGCTATGTGACCTACGACTGCGTCGACAATGGCTTCCTCGACAACACCAGCGTCTACACGGTGCCGCCAGGACATTTCTTCGTGCTCGGCGACAACCGCGACAACTCCACCGACAGCCGCATGATGTCGGCGTTCGGTTTCGTGCCGATGGACAATCTGGTCGGCAAGGTGACACGGATCTTCTGGTCGCTCGACGAAAACGGCGATCCGCACATGGAGCGGCTGGGGAAGGTGCAGTGAGGCGCGACGGCGCACCTCACGAGACGGGGATCTTCCGCCTCTGCGCTTCCTCGATGTGTCGGCGCTGATCGAGGAAGGCCTGGCTCGACCGCGTCTTGAACAATTCGAGGCTCTCGGTTTGATCGGTCGAAGCCGTCAGCGCCTTGTCGGTATAGGCGAGCCGATGCGGATCGCGCTTGACCTTGCGCGCAAGGCGCTCGAGACGGATTGCGAGCGTCGCCCAGCGAGCTGCCTTGGTCGCCGTTTCCGCAACGAAGCGAGGATAGAACAGCCACGCCGGCTCCGTCGGCAGATGTGGACGGCGCTCACGCCGGCTTTTCAGACGGAGCACACCGCCCTCGAGCGGGTGGACATGCTCGATCGGATGGTAGCCCCTGAAATAGAGAACGAAGGTCTTGATCCTGTTGACGCTGTTGCCGGTTGCCGCGGCCCGCCGCATGATCGTTTCGACATGCGCCCAGCTGTAGTAGGTGGCCCAGGCCGTCGCGTAGGCGTGTTCCCATTCGGCCTGCGACATCGTCGTGTGCGCGACCGTGACATGGTCCAGATCGTACTTGTTGAGGTCCGGATCCATCGTGACGCCCTTGGTGTATAGCGTCTTGTGATCCTCCGATCCGGGCAGCGGCGTCAGGAAGAAGAACTCCAGCATGTCGATCGGCAGCTCGTCCTGGATGATCTTGATGTCACGGATGATCGACGCCGGCGTGTCGTTCGGGAAACCGAGGATATAGCCGCCGACGGTGACGATTTTGGCCTGCTTCCAGGCTAGCATCATCTCGCGGTAATCCGTGATCTTGTTCTGGCGCTTCTTGGCGCCGAGCAGACTGTCCGGATTGATGTTTTCCAGGCCGATGAAGCACCTTCGTACGCCTGCTTTTGCGCATTTCTCGACGAAGTTCGGCAGCTTGTGGCAGAGGGTGTCGACCTGGATCGTGAAGCTCAGCTGCCATCCTTCGCTCTCGCGAAGCGCGATGATGCGGTCGAGCAACACCTCCCAGTCCTTGTTGCGGGCGAAATTGTCATCGGTGATGAAGAAGGCATGAATGCCCTGCGCGACATTGGCGCGGATCAGGGCCTCGATGTCGTCGGCAGTCCGGCGCCGAGACTTGCGGCCTTGCACGTTGATGATCGTGCAGAACGAGCACTGGAAGGGGCAGCCACGGCCGGCGTCGAAACTCGTGGTGCGACCCATTACCCGCTTGATCTGCTCTTGGGGAATGATTGGTAACGACTGACCTTCGAGATGCGGAAGGTCATCGAGGAAATTGTACTGTGGCTGAAGCCGCCCGGCGACGGCATCCTGCAGGACGTGCTCAAGACGTCCTTCAGCCTCCCCGGCAAACACCGACACACCCAGATCCATGATCTTGCGAACGTCAGGGTCGCAATCCGGCAACATGGCCAGCGTCCCCGAGACATGGAAGCCCCCGACCGCGACCTGGATACCCCGGCTTCGAAATTGTCGTGCGATATCAATCGCTCGTGGAAACTGGTTGGACTGTACGCCGACCAGCATCACCATACCGGCATTGGCCGTCTTGATCGAGCGCGCCAGCTCTTCAACCCGCACTCTCCGGTTGGTCTCGTCGATCGCTTCAAGGTCGATGTCGAAATCTGCGCCGAGAACCTGACGCTCGCGGCAATCGAGCGCGATGCCATGAAGGCACGCCAAGGAATTGGAAGGCAGGCCCCCCCGCCACCAACGGATTACGTAGCCATCACTGTCGTAATGCGACGGCTTGATGAGAACAAGCCGGAATGTCTTGTTCGTCGGCATGCGCGGAGGGTATCCCGCGAACGCTCGATCGCCAACCCGTTTTGATTGCATCTTGCGACGACCGAGCCGCGGTCTACGTCGTTCCGGAGGCGCTTCGCGTTGCCCCGGGACGAAAGGGGATGCGACCTATGCGTGTAGAGTCAAAAAACCCCGGCATCGCTGCCGGGGTTTCGCATTTCGTATCGTGCCTGAGAGGCCGGACTTAGAAGTCCATGCCGCCCATGCCGCCGCCCGGGGGCATCGCGGGGCCGGCGCCGCCCTTCTTGGGCAGCTCGGCGACCATGGCTTCCGTGGTGATCAGGAGCGCGGCCACCGAGGCAGCGTTCTGGATCGCGGTGCGGACCACCTTGGTCGGGTCGATGATGCCCTTCTTGACGAGGTCGGCATATTCGCCGGTCTGGGAGTCGAAGCCGTAATTGTAGGCCTTGTTCTCCAGGATCTTGCCGACGATCACCGAGCCGTCTTCACCGGCGTTGATCGCGATCTGGCGAGCGGGAGCCGACAGCGCCTTGCGCACGATCTCGACGCCGGTCTTCTGGTCGTCGTTCTTGGTGCGCAGGCCCTTGAGCTGCTCGGAGGCACGGAGCAGGGCGACGCCGCCGCCCGGAACGATGCCTTCTTCCACAGCCGCGCGGGTCGCATGCATCGCGTCATCAACGCGATCCTTGCGCTCCTTCACCTCGACCTCGGTCGCGCCGCCGACGCGGATCACCGCGACGCCGCCCGCGAGCTTGGCGAGACGCTCCTGGAGCTTCTCACGGTCGTAGTCCGAGGTGGTCTCCTCGATCTGCGCCTTGATCTGGGCCACGCGCGCCTCGATGTCGGCCTTCTTGCCGGCGCCGTTGACGATCGTGGTGTTCTCCTTGTCGATCATCACCTTCTTGGCGCGACCGAGCATGTTGAGCGTGACGTTCTCGAGCTTGATGCCGAGGTCTTCCGAGATCGCCTGGCCGCCGGTCAGGATCGCGATGTCCTGCAGCATGGCCTTGCGGCGATCGCCGAAGCCCGGAGCCTTGACGGCCGCGACCTTCAGGCCGCCGCGCAGGCGGTTCACGACCAGGGTCGCGAGGGCTTCGCCTTCGACGTCCTCGGCGACGATGACCAGCGGCTTGCCGGTCTGCACCACGGCCTCGAGCAGCGGCAGCAGCTCGTTCAGCGAGGAGAGCTTCTTCTCGTTGATGAGGATGTAGGCGTCGTCCATCTCAACGCGCATCTTGTCGGCGTTGGTGACGAAGTAGGGCGAGATGTAGCCGCGGTCGAACTGCATGCCCTCGACGACGTCGAGCTCGGTCTCGAGCGACTTGGCTTCCTCGACGGTGATGACACCCTCGTTGCCGACCTTCTTCATGGCGTCGGAGAGGAACTTGCCGATCTCCTGGTCGCCGTTGGCCGAGATGGTGCCGACCTGGGCGATCTCCTCGTTCGAGGTGACCTTCTTCGAGTTCTTCTCGAGGTCGGCCACGACGGCTTCGACCGCGAGGTCGATACCGCGCTTGAGGTCCATCGGGTTCATGCCGGCGGCAACCGACTTGGCGCCTTCCTTCACGATCGCCTGGGCGAGCACGGTGGCGGTGGTGGTGCCGTCGCCGGCCGCGTCAGCGGACTTGGAGGCGACTTCGCGCACCATCTGGGCGCCCATGTTCTCGAACTTGTCGTCGAGCTCGATCTCCTTGGCGACGGTGACGCCGTCCTTGGTGATGCGGGGAGCGCCGAACGACTTGTCGAGCACGACGTTGCGGCCCTTCGGACCGAGCGTAACCTTCACCGCGTTGGCGAGAACGTCGACGCCGCGCAGCATCTTGTCGCGCGCTTCAACCGAGAATTTGACTTCTTTGGCTGCCATCTGGAATTTTCCTTGGATGATGTTTGACTGGAGGGAGAGAGGGGGCTCTTAGGCCGCCTTCTTCTTGGAAGCGGGGACGTCGAGGACGCCCATGATGTCGCTTTCCTTCATGATCAGGAGATCGACGCCGTCGATCTTGACCTCGGTGCCGGACCACTTGCCGAACAGCACGCGGTCGCCGACCTTCAGGTCGATCGGGATCAGCTTGCCGGCTTCGTCGCGGCCACCCGGGCCAACGGCGACGACTTCACCCTGGGAGGGCTTTTCCTTGGCAGTGTCGGGAATGATGATGCCGCCAGCGGTCTTCTCTTCTGCGTCGATACGCTTGACCACGACGCGGTCGTGAAGCGGACGGAATTTCATGCAGTCCTCCTAAGTAGTTGCACGATATGGGAATTTTTGGGCGTTAGCAGTCTGTGCCCGCGAGTGCTAGCACAGGCGAGGCTGAAATAGGACAGGAATTTTGCGGGGGCAAGGGCTTCTAGCAGAAAAATCGGCACCCGGAAGCGTGGACTGCCAGAATCTCTTTCCCATCGTTAACCAGCCTCGGAGGCCTCTTCGAGGCCCCGTGGGGGCCGTATTAGCACGGAGTTCTCTCTGCTGCTAACGCATTGAATTTCAACAGCTTGTTAAACTTTTGGGCTTGAGATGGGTTGTCAGTTTGCGTCACATTTCTCTCATGTGAGCGCATCTCCACCGGGTGGCTCGTAAGCAGCGTACCGGAAAGCCGCCCCCTGAATGCGCTCCTGCAAAGGAGGTTGGCATGGGACTGCGGGTTGGGGGCGTTTCCGAGGACTTCCGGAAACAGATGCTGGGCTACGGGCTGACGACGGCACAAATTCTCTACCGGATGCCGGATCATCCCTCGCTGCTCCAGACCTATGTCTGGCAGAACTACGACATGTTTCCGAAATTTCCCGCGCTGACCGACTTCCTGGCCTTCTGGCAGGAGAAGCTCGACGGTCCGCTGTTCTCGGTCACCGTCGCGCATTCCAAGCTGATCAAGCCGGCCGAGCTGCGCGCCGTCGACGGCGTATTCCGGCTGCATTGATTCAAGGCGCGCTCTCGTAGGGTGGGCAAAGGCGCGCTCTTGCGCGCCGTGCCCACCATCTCCCGCGACATCTGACAATGGTGGGCACGCTTCCGCCTTCGCTCTTCGAGCTACGGCGGACAAGTCGCTTTGCCCACCCTACGAACGCGCTTGCAGCGTGACCGCTGCCTGAGGGGCAATCAGGCGTCGCTGCTGCAATAGCGCTTCCACATCGCGCGATAGGCCTCGTCCACCGCTTGCGCGTAGGCGACCGGGTTGCAGGCGGGCGCTGCCCTGACCTGTCCGGGCAGCTCGCTGCGCAACTTGTCGAGGTCGTCGAGCTCAGCCGCACGGCTCACCGCGATGTCGATATAGGCCTCCTCGCTATCCGTGACCCAGTCCGGCAGGCCAATCGCGGAGAGGATGGAGCCGGCGGCGCGGCTGGGCAGACTGTTCCCGAGTTTCGCCACCACGGGCACGCCCATCTGCAAGGCTTCCAATGTGCTGACGCCGCCATTCTGCGGGAACGGGTCGAGGGCAATATCGACGCGATTGAACGCAGCCAGATGATCGACCCGCAAGGTGGTGCCGAGCAGTTCGACGCGTTCGGCCGGCACGCCGCAAGCTGCAAGCCGTGCCAGCAGATTATCGCGGACCATTTGATCGTCCAGCGCAACATCCTTGATCAGCAGTCGCGACCCCGGCACCCGCTCGAGAATCCGGGACCAAGCCTGCGCGGCCTGGTCTGAAATCTTGCTGATGCGGTTGAAGACGCCGAATGTGACGAAGCCGTTCGTGATCGCCGGCGTTGACGTCCCCGCAAGCTCCATCGGCAGCGGTTCCAGCGTCACGAAGCAGGGCAGATCGACGACGGTTTCCGCAAACAGATGCCGGACCGCGGCAGGGATCGCGACCGGGTCCGAGAACAGATAGTCGATCGTCGGCAGCCCGGTGCCGGTGCCGTGGCCCCAGCCATGGGCCTGGATCGGCGCCGGCTTGCGCGCAAACACGCTGAGGCGGTTTCCTTTGGTGTGGCCGGACAGATCGATCAGGATATCGATGCCATCGGCGCGGATCTCGGCGGCGAGGCGATCGTCGCTCCATTGCGAGGCGTCGCGCCAGCGATCGGCGATCTTTCGAAATTCGTCGGTCGCCGGATCCACTTTCGACGAACAGGAGTAGCACACGACCTCAAACTGTGCCCGGTCATGGTACTGCAGGACCGGCTTGAATATGAACGCGGCCGAATGCGCGTTGAAGTCCGACGAGACATAGCCGAGCACCAGCGGGCGATCCGGATCGCGGCTGTTGTCGTACGTTCCCGCCGCTTCTGAAGCGAACGTCTTGCCGATCCGCTCCCACCAGACCTGCCGCGCCTGCTGATGCTGCTCGACGCTGGCATCCGCCGCGAAATCGAGCGTGAATATCTTGTTGGAGATCGCGCCCGGGAAGTCAGGCTCGATCTCGAGCGCTCTGTCGTAACTGGCCAGGGCCTCGTCGACCTGCCCAAGCGTGGAGAGACAAACGCCCCGGATCAGGTGAGCTTGAACGGCATCGGGATCGAGCGCGATAGCTTTCTCGCTATCGTGCAATGCTTCGGCCACTTGCTGGATCTGGAGCCAGACACAGGCGCGCCCGAGCCAGCCGTTCATGTCGTCGGGCGCCAGGGCGATTGCCCGATTGCAATCCGCCATGGCTTCGTCAAATCGCAGAAGCTCCTGCAATGCGATGGCGCGGTTCGCCAGCGCCGAGGCATAGTCGAACTTGATCGACAGCGCGCGGTTCAGGCTTGCGATGGCCTCGTCATAATTGCGCAGACGGCAGAGCACCCAACCCCGACCGTTGTGGGCTTCGGCAAGATTTCCGTCGATTGCGAGCGCCTTGTCGTAGCACTCGAGCGCTTGCTGAAGATCGAGATTCACGCTCGCATTGCCGAGATTGGACAGGGCTACGGCGAAGTTGGGGCGCAAGGCGAGGGCCTTTCGATAGCTCTCGCAGGCCTCATCGTGACGTCGGAGCTTGTTCAGCGCGACGCCCCGGCTCATGTGAGCATCGGCAGATTGCGGATCCACGGCGACTGCCCGGCTCAGCAGAATTTCGGCTTCCTGATAGTTCTTGGCGTCTGACTCCAAACTGCCGAGCATATGCAGCGCGATGAACTGGTTGGGCGCGAGCTGCAGGACCTGGCGATAGCCAGCCCGGGCCTCGGCGAGAAGCCCTTGCTTCTGCAACTGGAGGGCCAGCCCGAGCAATGGCAGCACTTCGGCCTTCTGTCGCTTTTGAAGCCGCGCATTGTGAAATGCACGCTGACCTACGCTGTTGCTCATGAATCAATCCCCCAGAATCTCCCGGCGAGACTAAATCGGCGAGGGAACGAATACGAGACGACGGCCGTTTGCCACGACAGCTTCGGGCAAGCTACGAGCGACGGGGCGTCGCGCTTGCTGGCCCAAGCCCGCAATTGCTGCCCAGTCCAGGACTGGCTAGTCTGCCGTCGGGTTGTCCCCGTCCGGCGGGAGCGGCTCAGATCAGGGAGGCAGACAATGGCCAGGCAAAAGGCATCAAGACCCGCATCGAAGACCGCAGTGAAGAAGCGGAGTGGCACCAAGGCAGCGGCGCGATCCTCGGCGCGCAAGGCGGTGAAGGCAAAGGGCCGCACCACCGCACCGAAGAAGCCCGCACGTCCCAGGCAGCGCATCGCGATCAGCCATCATCGCGAGGAAGACTTCAAGGCCGACGGCCTGCGCGCCTACGCGAAGTATCGCGACCTCGGCATCGCCGATGCGACCCATGGCCTGGCGCAGGCGCATGTGATCCGCCTGCAAGGCCCCTGCGATCCGGCGGAGGTCTCGAAGCTGCACTTCCACGACGTCGAGTTCCAGATGGTCTATGTGCTCAAGGGCTGGGTGAAGACCTATATGGACGGCCAGGGCGAGACCTTGATGAAGCAAGGCAGCGCCTGGACCCAGCCGCCGAAGATCAAGCACATGATCCTGGATTATTCGGACGACGTCGAGCTACTGGAGGTGATCCTGCCGGCGGAGTTTAGGACGGTGGAGTTGAAGGCCTAGAGGCTCGCTCGCAATGACCGGGCCTTGTAGCCCGGATGGAGCGAAGCGCAATCCGGGGCCGCTGTATCCGGCGGTGACGCTGTCCCGGATTGCGCTACGCTCCATCCGGGCTACGGCGTCACGCCAGCACCCCCACCACCGCCCCCATCAAGCACGTCGTCAGCGTGCCCGATACGATCGACTTCAGCCCGAGCGCGTTGATCTCCTCGCGCCGCTCCGGCGCCATCACCCCCAGGCCGCCGATCATGATGCCGAGGCTGGCGAAATTGGCGAAGCCGCACATCGCGTAGAGCATGATCAGGCGCGAGCGCGGATCCAGCGTATCGGGTGGCAGTTTCGAGAAGTCGACATAGGCGATCAATTCGTTGAGCACGGTCTTGGTGCCCATCAGGCTGCCGGCGGTCACGGCCTGATCCCACGGCAATCCCATCAGCCAGCACACCGGCGCCATGACGAGGCCGAGCAGGCGCTGCAGCGAGATCGCGGCGCCGCCGACGTTAGGCAAGAGGCCGAGGATGGCGTTGACGAGATAGACCAGCGCCACCAGCACCAGCAGCATGGCGACGATGTTGAGCAGCAGCTCGAGCCCCGCGGTCGTGCCTTTCACGATCGCGTCCATCGTGCTGGCGACCTCCATCTCGGGATCCTCCAGCGCACCGCCGGTGCGCTTGTCGGAGGTCTCGGGCACCATGATCAGGCTGACGAGGATCGCGGCCGGCGCGCCCAGCACGGAGGCGATGACGAAATGCGCGGCCGCATCGGGAATGAGCGGCGCCAGCAGCGTCGCATAGAGCACCAGCACGGTGCCGGCGATGCCGGCCATGCCGCCGGTCATGACCAGAAACAATTCGCTGCGCGTCATCTGCGCCAGATAGGGCCGCACGAACAGCGGCGCCTCCACCATGCCGAGGAAGATGTTGGCGGCGGTCGACAGCCCGACCGCGCCGCCGACGCCGAGCGTTCGCTCCAGCAGCCAGGCCATGCCGCGCACGATCGGCGGCAGCACCCGCCAATAGAACAGCAGCGTCGTCAGCACGCTCATGACCAGTACGATCGGTAGCGCCTGGAATGCCAGGATGAAGTCGGCGCCGGGCACCTTCAGGTCGAAGGGCAGGGTGCCGCCGCCGATATAGCCGAACACGAAGGCGGAGCCGGCGCGCGAGGCCGCCGAGATCGCGCCGACCGCGTCGTTGATGGCGCCGAAGGCATGGGCGACGACCGGCAGCTTCAGCAGTACGACTGCGGTGGCGAAGGTCGCGACAAGGCCGATCACCGCCTGGCGCAGCGACACCGCGCGGCGATTCTCCGCCAGCGCGAAGGCGATCAACAGCAATGCGAAAACGCCGAGTGCCGATTGCAGCCGAAGCATGATGTCCCCAAAACCCCCAATGATTATGGCCGCGCGTGCGTTGCAAAGGCAATGCCGACCGGCCACGGAAGTGTCCCATTGTTGACAACCGGACCCGTCTCAGCCACGCGGAGGCCCATCAGATCAAGAGCCGGACAGTCCGAGGTGACCGAAGAGGCGATGCCAGAGCAGCCAAGATCCGCAAACCCGCCGGTCAGCGCCGGCGCGCTCCTCGCCCACCGCGCCTTCCTGTACTTCCTGCTCTCGCGCAGCCTGTCGCGCTTCTCCAGCCAGATCGCCGCGGTCGCGATCGGCTGGCAGATCTACGACCTCACCGGCTCGGCGTTCGACCTCGGCATGGTCGGCCTCGTGCAGTTCCTGCCGACGGCGCTGCTGGTGTTCGTCGCCGGCCACGCCGCCGATCGCTTCGAACGCAAGCGCGTGGTCCAGCTCTGCCAGCTCGTGGAAGCCGCGACCGCGCTCTATCTCGCAACCATCACCTATCTCGGCGCGGTCAGCGAGGTGCAGATCTTCATTGCGACCTTCGTGCTCGGCATCGCCGGCGCGTTCGAGAGCCCGACCACCGCGGCGCTGCTGCCGCTGATCGCGCCGCAGGGATCGCTCCAGCGCGCCACGGCGGTCGCGAGCGGTGCGGGGCAGGTCGCGACCATCACCGGTCCTGCGCTCGGCGGTTTCGCCTACGCGATCGCGCCGCATCTTGCCTACGCCGTGATGCTGCTGTTCTGGATTCTTGGGATGATCCTGACCGGCTTCATCCGGCCGCGGCCGCAGGCCGTCGCCAAGGACATGGACGAGGCGGACAATATCTTTGCCGGGGTCCGTTTCATCCGCAGCAATCCCGCGATTCTCGGCACCATCTCGCTCGACCTGTTCGCCGTGCTGTTCGGCGGCGTCACCGCGCTGTTGCCGATCTACGCCCGCGACATCCTGCAGACCGGCCCGGTGGGGCTCGGCGTGCTGCGTGCCGCGCCCGCGGTCGGCGCGCTGCTGATGACCATGGTGCTGGCGCGCCACGCCATCTCGCGGCATGTCGGCCTGCGCATGTTCCAGGCGGTGATCGTGTTCGGCCTCGCCACGATCGTGTTCGCGCTGTCGTCCTGGATGTGGCTGTCGGTGCTGTCGCTCGCGATCCTCGGCGCGGCCGACACGATCAGCGTCGTGATCCGCTTCTCGCTGGTGCAGCTGTCGACGCCCGACGAGATGCGCGGCCGGGTCGGCGCGGTGAATTTCCTGTTCATCAACGCCTCCAACCAGCTCGGCCAGTTCGAGAGCGGCCTCACCGCCGCCCTGTTCGGCGCCATGCCTGCCGCCGTGCTCGGCGGCGTCTGCACCGTGGCGGTGGCGCTGCTCTGGATGAAGCTGTTTCCGAGCCTGCGGCAGGTGGAGAGCCTGGAGTAGGGCACACTCGCTCCCCGTCATTGCGAGGAGCTCTTGCGACGAAGCAATCCAGAATCTCACCGCGGAGGCGCCTGGATTGCTTCGCTGCGCTCGCAATGACGATTGTGGAGGCAGCTCGGGGATTTAGCCGACGTCACCCTGCTGGACGAAGGCAGGCCACAACCCCATGCCGCCTACTGTGCATGGGGTTGTTTTCGCAGTTTTTTGTTCAGCCCCGTCCGACGAACGGCATCTTGGTGGCCATCACCGTCATGGTCAGCACGTTGGCATCGAGCGGCAGGCCGGCCATGTAGGCGACGGCGTCGCCGACCGCCTTGGCGTCCATGCGCGGCTCGTGCTTGGTGGTGCCGTCGGGCTGCAGCACGCCGGGGCCGTTGACCATACGATCGGTCATCGGGGTCGCGGCATTGCCGATGTCGACCTGGCCGACCGCGATGTCATACATGCGGCCGTCGAGATTGCTGGCCTTGGTGAGGCCGGTGATGGCGTGCTTGGTCGAGGTGTAGGCCGCCGAGAACGGCCGCGGCGCATGCGCCGAGATCGAGCCGTTGTTGATGATGCGGCCGCCGCGCGGGGTCTGGTCCTTCATGATCCGGAAGGCGTGCTGGGTGCACAGGAACGGGCCGGTGAGGTTGGTGTTCACCACCGCCTGCCACTGCTCGAGACTGAGGTCCTCGAAGTTCACGGCGGGCGCGCCCATGCCGGCATTGTTGAAGAGCACGTCGAGGCGGCCATAGGTCGCCTTCACCTTGTCGAACAGCGCGGCAATCGAGTCCGGCTTGGTCATGTCGGCGGTGACGCACAGGCTCTTGCCCGCGGAGCCGAGCTTCGCGGTCTCCTCGAGCATTTCCATGCGGCGCCCGACCAGCACCACGGTGAAGCCGGCGTTCATCAGCGCCAGCGACGCCGCGCGCCCGACACCGGTGCCGGCGCCCGTCACCACTGCGATCTTTTTCGGGTCACTCATCGTTTCCTGCCTTTTCTCTTGAGCTGTCAGGTTTTGGGTTCTTTTTCGTTCTTGTAGGGCGGCCGCGGGATGTTCTGGTGCGCCGCGCGCAGCGCCGCCGACCAGCGCGAGCGCAGATCGTGGAAATAGGGCTCGCCCGCCTCGATGCGGTGATTGAGATCGGCCTCGCAGGCGTCCGTGCGCACCACCAGCACGTCGATCGGCAGGCCGACGCCGAGATTGGACCGCATGGTCGAGTCCATCGAGATCAGGCCGGTCTTCAGCGCCTCGTAGAGCTCGACGTCGTAATGCATGGCGCGGTCGAGCACCGGCTTGCCGTATTTGTGTTCGCCGATCTGCAGGTAGGGCGTGTCGGTGGTGCATTCGATGAAATTGCCGGCGGTGTAGACCATGAACAGGCGCATGCGCGCGCCCTTGATCTGGCCGCCGAACAGGAAGGAGACGTCGAAGGAGACGTCCTCGGACTTCAGCGCGGGCCCTTCGGTCGCATGCACGGCCCGGATCGCCCGGCCGATGCGCTGGGCGGCCTGGAACATGGTCGGCGCGTTCATCAGCGTCTCGATCTCGCCCGTGTTGGGGTCTTCGAGGCCCTCGGTCAGCGTCGACAGCACCGACTGGCTGATGGCGAGGTTGCCGGCGCTGGCGATCGCCATGATGCGGTCGCCGGGCTTGGAGAAGATATGCAGCTTGCGGAAGGTCGAGACGTTGTCGAGACCGGCATTGGTGCGGGTATCGGCGATCATCACCAGACCGTCCCGAACCAGGATTCCGCAGCAATAGGTCATTTCCAGTCCCCGAACGCGTTTGCGCGGAATTACTAGCGAATTTCAGGGAGGCATGAAACCCCCGATTCCCGCGGGGGAAGGCTGTCATTCCTGGCTCGCGACTTGGTCGCGCCCCGGAATGACGGGGAAGCCCTACCGCTGCCCGCCTCAATCCGCGGCGTCGACGAGAAAGGCCGCGTCGACGGGGACGCCGAGCGCGGTGACCAGCCGGTTCGTCTCCGCGGCCATGCCGACGATGGCAAGCAGCTCGCCATATTCGGCCGCGGTCATGCCCTTGGCCCGGGCGCTCGCGGTGTGCGAATGGATGCAATAGCTGCAACCATGCGCGATCGAGACCGCGACATAGAGCATTTCCTTGACCTTGGGATCGAGCGCCCCTGGCGCCATCACCTCCTTGAGGCTTTCCCAGGTCCGCCGCAGCGTCTTCGGATCATGCGCCAGCGCGCGCCAGAAATTGTTGACGAAATCCGATTGCCGCACCTTGCGGATGTCGTCGAAAACGGCGCGCGCTTCGGTGGAGAGCTCGTCGTCCGAAAGCAGTTTTACAGTTGCCATGAGGGCCTCGCGGGGTCGGGTTTGATCCCGCGAGCGTAGCACGGCTGATACGTTCAGGCGGCATCCTCAGCCGAGCGGCGCAAGGCCAGCCTGCCGACGTCGACATATTGCCTCTGCTGGGCGTGGGCGTGCTGGGCTGCGACGTGAAGGTCGCGCAGGCGCCGCTGCAGCGGCGAGCTGTCGTAGACCGCACTGCTTCCGGCCAGCGCAAAGCAGGCATCCGCGATGCCGACGCAGGTCGTGGCGAGCCAGGTCGCAGATTGAGCGCCCTCGATGATGAGATCTTCGTCGTTCAGCGTGCCGGCCAGCGCACGCCGCCAGTGGCTCGCGACCTGGACCTCGTGAATGGCCTGCGCGGCCCTAAGGCTCGCGGAAATCCGGCCGAGCTCGTACTGGAAGGTCTCGGATTCCCGCATCGGGACGGCCGCATATAATTGCTGCCGCCCGGTGTGTGCCAGCGCGAGCAGGTCATCGACCACGCCTTCGGCAAGACCCACCGAGAATGCGCCATGCGCCACTGGCAGCCATTGCCGCAATACCTGATAGAGCGGACCGGACATGCGAGGGGGAGTCTCGAGATCGAAGACATTGGTTTCGGGAACCAGCCTCTCCCGTAGCGCGATGTGATGGCTGCCGGTGCCCTTGAGCCCGGCCGCGTGCCAGGTATCCTCGAGGTCCCATTCGCGCGCCGGCAAGGCGACGGCGCCAATTTGAGGCTTGCCGTGCGGGCCGGGGACCGGCTTGCCATTCTCGGTGACGATGCAGAATCCGCCGATCCAGTCGGCATGCATGCAGGAGCTGGCGAACGGCCAGCGGCCCTTGACGCGATAGCCGCCCGACACGCGCTCCGCCGTGCCTGCCGGCTGGGACGAGCCGCAGATCGCGACGTCAGGACCGTCCTGATACATTTGCTGATACAGTTCAGGGCGTGCCGCCGCAGCGAACAGGCTGCCGACGCCGGCGACGATCGTGGTCCAGCCGACGGAGCCGTCGAGACGGGTCAGTGCCTTGACGACCTCCAGGCCATCAGGAAAATCGAGCTCCAGTCCGCCGTGGCTCCGCGGGACGAACATGCGAAAGATCCCGATCGATCGCAGCCGTTCCACGAGGTCGGGCGGGATGCGGCGTGCAGCTTCGATCTCGGCGGCGCGCGCCTTGATCTCGGGAGCCAGCTCCTGGATGCCCACAAGCATGGCCTTGTGGGGATGGCGCAGTGCGAAGTGATCGCTGAGTCTTTCTTGAAGCCGCATCTGTCTCAACCTCTGTTGCGGAAACGGATCGCAACAAGAATTGGATGGACCGTGCTACGGCGCGGTTTCAGCGCGGCGGTCGTCGGTTACGGCTGTAACGTCGCTAGCCCTGCCGCTGGGACTGCGACTGCGATTGTCCGCCGCGGCCGGCCTGCTCGACCTTGACCGCGACCGTCAGCGTCTCCGCCCCGCCGCCATAGCGGGTGCCGCGCACGGGGGCGGCGCCGAGATAGTCGAGCCCGATGGCGACACGCACATGGGCATCGGTGGTGCAGATGCAGTTCGCGGGATCGAAGCCGACCCAGCCGAGATCGGGGACATACGCCTCCGCCCAGGCGTGGCCGGCATCCTGGTGCACCGTGCCGTCGGAGCGCAAAAAGTGGCCGGAGACGAAGCGCGCGGGCACGCCGCCGGTGCGGGCGCAGGCGATGAAGATGTGCGCATAGTCCTGGCAGACGCCGCGCTTGAGCGTGAACGCTTCCGCCGCCGAGGTGCCGCTGTTGGTGGGGTCCTCGTCGAAGGTCATGTGGTCGCTGATCTCGCTCATCAGCGCGTGCAGGAAGCCGAGCGTGTCGCTCTCGGCCTCGCTGCGGAGCTGCCGTGCGACGGCCGCCATCGCCGGATTGACGGTGGTGAGATCGGTGGGACGCAAGAACATGCCGGCCGGAAAGCGCTCGTCGGCGCCGCGCAGCACGCCGCCGGTGTCGTGGGTCTCGATCAGCCCTTCGGCGGTGATCTTGATGTCGCCTACGGGACCGCAGGACAGCACATGGGTGACGTTGCCGAAGGCGTCCTCATGGGTGTCGAGCTTGGTGTCCGTGGAGACGTCGATCTGCCACTCCGCCACATACTGTCCGTCATGGCTGCACGGCGTCATGCGCAGAATCTGGATCACGCTGGTGGCCGGCGGCTCGTAGCGATAGGTCGTGGTGTGCTGGATTCGCAGGCGCATGGTGGACCATTGTTCTGGCGTCATTCCGGGGCGGTGCGCAGCACCGAGCCCGGAATCTCGAGATTCCGGGTTCGCCCTTTGGGCGCCCCGGAATGACGGCGTGTATCAGATCAAATACTGCTTCGTGATGATTTCGCCCAGTCTGGAATTGTCGGCGATGAATTCCTGAATGAATTCATGCACGCCATGCTGGAAAATGTCGTTCATATTGCTGTGTTCCAGCCGGTTGCGGATGCCGCGGGCGTGGCGCTGGGCCGGGCCCTGGCGGCCATAGGCGACGCCGATCTGGTCGAGATTGCGCACGAGATTGCCGTAGCAGCTGGCGAGCGAGCGCGGCAGCGTGTCGTTGAGGATCAGGAGATCCGCGATCAGCCACGGCTTCAGCGTCTCGCGATAGACCCAGTGATAGGCCGTCAGCGCCGAGACCGAGCGCAGGATCGAGCTCCACTGATAGAAGTCGAGCGGGCCGCCGACATGCTCTTCCTCGGGGAGCAGTACATGGTACTTCACGTCGAGGATGCGGGCGGTGTTGTCGGCGCGCTCGAGGTGCACGCCCATGCGCGAGAACCAGTAGGCGTCGTTGCGCAGCATGGTCCGGTAGGCCGAGCCGTCGAAGCGCAGCGAGGTCTCCTGCACGAAGCGCAGGAATTTTGCGAGGTCCTCGCGCGTCGAGGTGCCCTTGCTCCAGACCGCCTGGAGCTCGATCCAGGCCGAGTTGATGGTGTCCCACATCTCGCTGGTGAGCGCGGTGCGCACCGAGCGCGAGTTCAGCCGCGCCGCCTCGATGCAGTTCCGGATCGAGGAGGGGTTGTTCGGCGAGAAGGACAGATATTCGACGACGTTGTGCTCGTTGGCTTCCTCATAGGTCTGATAGAAGCTCGCGGCGACACCGGCGGTGAGCAGCGCCGAGTCCCATTCATTGGTCTTGCCGATATAGGCGGCAGGAAGCGCGGTGACGCGCAGCGTCGCATCGATGGTGCGCGCGAGATATTCGGCCCGTTCGACGTAGCGGGCGAGCCAGTAGAGGTTTTCGGCGGTACGCGACAGCATCTCTCTACTCGTCCAGAATCCAGGTGTCTTTGGTGCCGCCGCCCTGGCTCGAATTGACCACCAGGGAGCCTTCCTTCAGCGCGACGCGGGTGAGGCCGCCCGGCACGATCGTGGTGCTCTTGCTGCCGGTGAGGACGAAGGGGCGAAGGTCGACGTGGCGCGGGGCAAGGCCGCTTGCGGTGCAGGTCGGACAGGTCGAGAGCGCCAGCGTCGGCTGGGCGATAAAACCTTCCGGCTCGCGCTTGAGCTTTTCGCGGAAGGCTTCGATGGTCGCTTTCGTCGCTGCGGGGCCGATCAGCATGCCGTAGCCGCCGGAGCCGTGCACTTCCTTGACGACGAGCTCGCTCAGATTGTCCAGCACGTAAGCGAGGTCCTTCGGCTCGCGGCAGCGCCAAGTCGGCACGTTCTTCAGGATCGGCTCCTCGCCGAGATAGAATTTCACGATATCAGGCATGTAGGAGTAGATCGCCTTGTCGTCGGCGATGCCGGTGCCGACGGCATTGGCGAGCGTGATGTTGCCGGCCGCATAGGCCGACATCAGTCCGGGCACACCGAGCACGGAATCGGGACGGAAGGTGAGGGGATCGAGGAAGTCGTCGTCGACGCGGCGGTAGATCACGTCGACCCGCTTCACGCCCTCGGTTGTCCGCATGAACACTTCGTTGTTCTTGACGATGAGGTCGCGGCCCTCGACCAGCTCGATACCAAGCTTGTCGGCCAGGAACGAGTGCTCGTAATAGGCGGAGTTATAGACACCTGGCGTGAGCAGGGCGACCGTCGGCTCGCCCGAGGCGCTTTGCGGCGCGACCGAGCGCAAGGCCGCGAGCAGCTCGTCCGGATAGCGCTCGACCGGCGCCACCCTGTGGCGGGCGAACAGGTCCGGAAACAGCCGCATCATGATCTCGCGGTTTTCCAGCATGTAGGACACGCCCGAGGGCGTGCGCGCATTGTCCTCCAGCACGATGAAGTCCTCGGCGTCGACCCGGACGATGTCGATGCCCGCGATGTGCACGTAGACGTCGTGCGGCACCTGCTGGCCATTCATCTCGGGGCGGAAGACCGGGTTCTGGAAGATAAGATCGTCGGGCACGATCTCGGCGCGGAGGACCTCGCGGCCGTGATAGATGTCGCGCAGGAACATGTTGAGTGCGCGCACGCGCTGCTTCAGGCCCTTCTCCAGCAGCGCCCATTCCTTGCCGGACATGATTCTGGGGATCACGTCGAACGGGATCAGGCGCTCGGTGGATTCGGAATCGCCATAGACCGCGAAGGTGATGCCGATCCGGCGAAACAGGAGCTCGGCTTCCTGGCGGCGATATTCGAGCGCCTCGGGAGGCGTCTCCTTGAGCCAGCGTGCCAGCTCCTGATAGGCGGGGCGAAGGTCCCCGCCGGGAATATTCATTTCATCAAACGCGACTGCCATAGATCCCGACTTGTCTCCCTGGCCATGCGGCAAGAGTGCATGACTTTCATGTGGTAGCAAGGGCCGGGCCAGCGCGATAAGCATGGACTGGCAGGATTTACCGGGGACGACCGGCGGCTTGCCTGAAAAAATGGCTGAGGACTGCTTATTTCGGCAGCAAAACCGCGTGACTTCAACGCGTTACCTCGGCAAAGTCGGGCCACAGGTGAGGGACAGAGTTTATGAGCGAGATCGTCACGGCAGGCATTCTGGTCATCGGGGATGAAATCCTGTCCGGCCGGACCAAGGACAAGAATATCGGCTTCATCGCCGAATACCTGACCAATATCGGCATCGACCTGAAGGAAGTGCGGGTCGTCTCCGACGACGAGCCCGACATCATCGCTGCGTTGGATGCACTGCGGCATCGCTACACCTACGTCTTCACCACCGGCGGCATCGGGCCGACCCATGACGACATCACCGCCGACAGCGTTGCCAAGGCCTTCGGCGTCGGCATCGATCATCATCCGGAGGTGGTCGCTCGCTTCCGCGAGCGCTGGAGCGAGCAGGACCTCAACGAGGCCCGCCTGCGCATGGCCCGCATCCCCGACGGCGCCGAGCTGATTCAGAGCGCGACCATCCTCGCCCCCGGCTTCAAGATCGGCAATGTCATCGTGATGGCGGGCGTGCCCTCGATCATGCAGGCGATGATGGACATCGTCTCGCCCAAGCTGAAATCCGGCGTGCGCATGCTCTCCGAATCGGTTCGCGCCAACGCCCGTGAGGGTGACATCGGCAGCCCGCTGCGGGCGATCGCGGCCGCCCATCCCGACACCATCATCGGCAGCTATCCCTTCATGGACGAGGAGCAGAAGCCGAACACCAACCTCGTCGTGCGCTCGCGCGACCCGGAGAAGCTGGCGGCGGCGATGGGGGCGGTGAAGGAAATGCTGGCGGGATTGAACATCACCCGCTAGCAGAGTGTTTGCCGGCAGACGAAGCAGGAGACGACAATGGCTGGTGAAGCACCGGAACTGAGCGCGCAGGAGCGGGCGGGCAAGGCATTTCCGGTCTCGTGGGACCAGTTCCACCGGGATTGCCGGGCGCTGACCTGGCGGCTCAACGAGGTCGGCCCGTTCCATGCGGTGATCGCGATCACCCGCGGCGGCCTGGTGCCGGCCGCGATCGTCGCGCGCGAGCTCGGCGTGCGCGTGATCGATACGGTCTGCATCGCCAGCTACGACCACAACAAGCAGGGCGAGCTGCAGGTTCTCAAGGGCATCTCCGAGGCTGCCATGAAGCTCGGCAACGGTACCGGCAAGGGCCTCCTGATCGTCGACGACCTCGTCGACACCGGCAAGACCGGCAAGCTGGTGCGCGAGATGCTGCCGGATGCGCATTTCGCTACCGTCTATGCCAAGCCGATGGGACGCCCGCTGGTCGACACCTTCATCACCGAGGTCTCGCAGGATACCTGGATCTTCTTCCCCTGGGACACCGCGCTGTCCTACCACCCGCCGCTGCGCGACGGGGCGGCGTGATCTTTGTTCACCTCGCCCCGCTTGCGGGGAGAGGTCGGATTGCATCGGAGATGCAATCCGGGTGAGGGGGAGCTTCCGCGAGTCCGTCTCTCACCTTATTTGTGGAGGCAGCCCCTCACCCCAACCCTCTCTCCGTAAGAACGGGGAGAGGGAGTGAACTCGCACCATGTCCCTGCAAAACCGCGTCACACCAACCGGCGAGATCATCGCGACGCCGCATCGCGGCATGTTTACCGGCAACCGCGGCATCATCCACGATCCCGCGACCAAGACGCTTCTGAACAAGCGCTGGTCGACGCCGGCCTGGATCACCTGCCTGTGCGAATTCCGCGGCTGGCGGCGGTCGGTGATGGCGCGTCGCAGCTGGACCGAGCTGTTCTTCCTCGATGAAGCCGCCGCCTTTGCGGCGGGACACCGGCCCTGCTTCTTCTGCCGGCGCGACGATGCCAGGCGTTTTCGCGCGGCGTGGGAGAAGGGCAATGGCGTGAGCGGCATCAGCGCGAAGGCGATGGATGCCGTCCTGCATCGCGAGCGGCTCGATCGCGGCAAGAAACGGCTGCATGAATTGCCGATGCCGCTCGCGCAATTGCCCGACGGCGCAATGGTGCAGCAAGGTGACGAGAGCTTTCTGGTGACGCAGGGCAGGGCGCTACTATGGTCGTTCGCGGGCTACGCCCCGCATGCGCGCGTCCTCGATCGTCCGATGCTGCTGACGCCGCCGTCCACGCTGCGTGCGATCATCGCCGGATATCAACCGGTGCTGCATCCGACGGCGCGCGGCTAGCGCAGCGGCTTGCCTTCTTCGTCGACGATCATTCGCGCATCGCGCAGCGCCCATTCCCGGATCACCTGGCGGCAGCGGGTCAGCTCGGCTTCGCTTGCGCCATGCGCATCCTTCGACGCCCGTTCGACCACGGCTTTGCAATTGACGAGCACCGAGCGGTCCTCCGCGCGTGCCGGCAACGCGGCGCCCGCCAGCACGGCGACGATGCAGGCGATGCGCACCGCCATCATCCCAGCCTCTCGCGCGCCAGCGCGGCGCCCGCGCCGAGCGCCATCAGCTTGGCTTCGGCGATCTCGCGCCGCATCGGCGCCATGCCGCAATTGGTGGTGGCGATGATGTTGCTCTTGGGGACGAATTTCGACACCGCGTCGATCACCTTGACGACGTCCTCGGCGGTCTCGACCGTATCGCTGGCGACGTCGATGACGCCGGCCTGCACGATCTTGGTCTTCAGCAGCGCGAGCAGGTCCAGCGGCACCTTCGAATTGCGGCACTCGATCGCGACCTGCTGGATCGGGCTCGCATCGATCGCCGGAAAAATCTGCTCGTATTGCCGCCACTGGCTGCCGAGCGTCTCCTTCCAGTCGGTGTTGGCCTTGATGCCGTAGCCGTAGCAGATGTGCACGGCGGTGGTGCAGGTGAGGCCCTCTGCCGCGCGCTCCAGCGCCTTGATACCCCAGTCGTTGACCTCGTCCATGTAGACGTTGAAGGCGGGCTCGTCGAACTGCACGAGATCGACGCCGTCGGCCTGCAACGCCTTGGCTTCCTCGTTGAGCAACTCGGCGAAGGCAAAGGCCATCTTGACGCGATCGCCATAGTAGCGGTCGGCGATGGTGTCGATGATGGTCATCGGGCCGGGCAGGGTGAATTTCAGCTTCTTCTTCGTATGCGTGCGCGCGACGCGCGCCTCGAAGTCATGGACGCGTCCTTTCAGCCGGAGCGGCGCGACCACCTGCGGCACCATCGCCTTGTAGCGGTCCTTGCGGATGCCCATCTCGACCTTGTGGGCGAAATCGATGCCCTCGATCTTCTCCAGGAAGCCGTGCACGAAATGCTGGCGGGCCTGCTCGCCCTCGGTGACGATGTCGATGCCGGCGTCCTCCTGGACCTTCAGCCAGATCAGCGTCGCGTCACGCTTGGCGCGGAGCAGCTCGTCGCCTCCGGACTTCCAGGGCGCCCAGAGCATGTTGGGCTCGGCGAGCCATTCCGGCTTCGGCAGGGAGCCGGCGATCGTGGTTGGAAACAGCATGGCGGCCCTCCCGGCAGGTTCTGTTGCGCCCCTTCCTGCCATGTCCTAACGTCGAGGTACAGAACAACGAAAGTCGCCCTCTATTCCAGCGGCGGCGACAGGGAGCGCCAATGGAAAGGCCAATGGACAGGTCATGATCGACCTCTATTACGCGCCGACGCCGAATGGCTGGAAAATCTCGATCATGCTGGAGGAACTCGGGCTTTCCTACACCGTGAAGCCCGTCAACATCCGCGCCGGCGAGCAGTTCAATCCTGAGTTCTTGGCGATCAGTCCAAACAACCGCATTCCCGCGATCGTCGATCATGAGCCCGCCGACGGCGGCGCGCCGTTCTCGGCGTTCGAGACCGGCGCGATCCTGATTTATCTGGCGGAGAAGACCGGCCGCCTGTTGCCGACGGATCTGCGCGGGCGCTCCACCACGATCCAGTGGGTGATGTGGCAGATGGCGGGCCTCGGGCCCATGCTCGGCCAGCACGGTCATTTCGCGCTCTATGCGGCCGAGAAGATTCCCTACGCGATCGAGCGCTATCGCGACGAGGCGGCGCGGCTCTATGGCGTGCTCGACCGGCAGCTCGACAAGACCGGCGCCTATGTCGCCGGGGACTATTCCATTGCTGATATCGCCTGTTTCCCCTGGACCATGACCCACAAGGCGCAAGGCTTTACGCTCGACGACTATCCGAACGTCAAGCGCTGGTACGCCGAGGTGCGTGCGCGGCCGCAGGTGCAGGCGGGGCTCGCGATCGGAAAATTCGTGAAAGAGCCGTTCGACGAGGAATCACGCAAGATCATGTTCGGCCAGCGTGCGAAGGAAGTGTTGGGAAGGAAGTAGTGCCCGTTCCTCATGGTGAGGAGCGCCGCAGGCGCGTCTCGAACCATGAAGGCCCGACTGTCACCCGTGGCCATCCTTCGAGACGGCCGCTACGCGGCCTCCTCAGGATGAGGTCCGTCAGTAAAGGAAACGCCATGATCGAATTCTTCTTCGACTGTTCCAGCCCCTGGACCTATCTCGCCTTCCACAACATCCAGCCGCTGGCAAAGGAGCTCGGGGCGGAGATCACCTGGCGGCCGATCCTGGTCGGCGGCATCTTCAACACGGTTAATCCGAGCGTCTATGCGCAGCGCGAGACGCCGGTGCCGTTGAAGGCACGCTACATGAAGAAGGATCTCGCGGACTGGGCCCGCTCAGCCGGCCTGTCGATCAAGATGCCGCCGACGGTGTTTCCGGTGAACAGCGTCAAGGCCATGCGCGGCTGTATCTGGCTTGGAAAGGACATGGTGCCGTTCGCGACCGCCGTGTTCGAGACCTATTGGGGCGAGGACAAGGACATCTCGCAGGATGCGGTGCTTGCCGGGATCTGCAGGAAGGTCGGAATCGACGAGCAGAAGTTCTTTGCCGGTATCTCCGAGCAGGGCATCAAGGACCAGCTCAAGGCCAACACCGAAGAAGTCGTGGCGCGCGGCGGCTTCGGCTCGCCGACGATCTTCGTGGGCAAGACCGACATGTATTTCGGCAACGACCGCCTGCCGTTGATCCGCGAGGCACTTGCGCGCAGCAAGGCGAGCGCGGCCTGATGGTGCGCGCTGTCGTCTGCCGCGCGCTCGGTGCGCCCGAGACACTCCGGCTGGAGGAATTTCCGTCGCGCGCCCTGAAGCCGGGCGAGGTTCGTGTTGCCATTCGCGCCGCTGGCTTGAATTTCCCTGATGTGCTGATGGCCGCCGGTGAATATCAGCTCAAGCCCGAGCTGCCGTTCACGCCCGGCATGGAGGCTGCCGGTGACGTCACCGAATTGGGCGCGGAGGCGAGGGGCGTTGCCGTCGGCGACAAGGTCATCGTCAAGATGCGCCATGGCGCCTTTACCGATGAAGCCGTCGTGACGCCGTCGCAGCTCACCCCTAAGCCGTCCACGTTCGACTACGCGGAGGCCGCGACCTATCTCGCCGGCCACGGCACCGCCTATCACGCGCTGATCGATCGCGGCCGGGTCGAGCCGGGCGAGGTACTGCTGGTGCACGGCGCCGGCGGCGGCGTCGGCCTTGCCGCCGTCGAGATCGGCAAGATGCTGGGCGCGACCGTGATCGCAACGGCGTCCAGCGACGAAAAGCTCGCGATCGCGAAGTCGCGCGGCGCCGATCATCTCGTGCGCTACGACCGCGAGCCGTTTCGTGATGCCGTCAAGCGCATCACCGATGGGCGCGGCGCGGATGTCGTGTTCGATCCCGTCGGTGGCCAAGTGTTCGAGGACTCGATGCGCTGCATCGCCTGGGGCGCGCGGCTATTGGTGATCGGTTTTACCGGCGGCATCGGTTCGGCCAAGACCAATCTCTTGCTGATCAAGGGCGCCAGCGTGCTCGGCGTGCGCGCCGGCGAAGCGGTGCGCAAGAACCCCGCGCTCGGCGAGGTGCGCCTGAAGGCGCTCTTGCAATGGGCGGAGGAGGGCAAGCTGCGCCCCAACGTCTCGCACCGCCTGCCGCTGGAGGATTACGCCAAGGCGATGCGGCTATTGATCGACCGCAAGGCGATCGGGCGCGTGGCGCTGGTGATGGAGTGACGGTGCCGTAGTCGCGGTGCCGTAGGGTGGGCAAAGGCGCTCTTGCGCCGTGCCCACCATCCATCGGGAAGCAAAGCAAGAATGGTGGGCACGCTTCGCTTTGCCCACCCTACGAGAGCGTCACTTGTATTCCCGCTCCGTCCACCATGGGAAATAGTCCGGCATGTCTGTCGATACCTTGTTCTTGAACTGCGCAGGCCGCTTCTCCAGGAACGACACCACGCCTTCCTTGACGTCGTCGGAGCGGCCGCGGGCGTAGATGCCGCGGCTGTCGACCTTGTGGGCTTCCATGGGATCGTCGGCGCCCATCATGCGCCACATCATCTGGCGGATCAGCGCCACCGACACCGGCGCGGTCTTGGCGGCGAATTCCTTCGCGAGGGCACGTGCGGTCGGCAAGAGATCATCGGGCGCGACGACCTTGCTGACGAGACGCCCCGCCAGCGCTTCCTGCGCCGGGAAAACGCGGCCCGAATAGCACCATTCCAGCGCCTGCGAGATACCGACGATGCGCGGCAGGAACCAGCTCGAGGCGGCCTCGGGCACGATGCCGCGCTGGGAGAACACGAAGCCGAAGCGCGCGGCATCCGAGGCGATGCGGATGTCCATCGCGAGCTGCATGGTGACGCCGATGCCGACCGCAGGGCCGTTCACCGCGGCGATGACGGGCTTGAGGCATTTGAAGATGCGCAACGTCACCTGGCCGCCGCCGTCGCGCACCTGCGGATCGCTGTAATCGACCTTGCCGTCGGCGAAGCGGTTGACCGGCCCGCGCCGCGCATCGCGATCGAACGTGTCGGCACCGGAAGAAAGATCTGCGCCCGCGCAAAAGCCGCGGCCCGCGCCGGTGACGATGATGGCGCGGACATTGTCGTCCTTGTCGGCGGCGTCGAACGCGGCGATCAGCTCGGCTTGCATCTGCGCATTGAAGGCGTTGAGCTTGTCGGGCCGGTTCAGCGTGATGGTGAGGATCTGTTCGGCGACCTCGTATTTGATCGTCTCATACGCCATGGTGGTTTCCTTCCCTGTCTCTTTGTCGGTCTCTCTAGCACGTCATTCCGGGGCGCGCGAAGCGCGAGCCCGGAATCCATCTTTCCGTACCAGTAGTGCCGATGAATGGATTCCGGGCTTGCGCCAAGAGGGCGCAACCCGGAATGACTGAATTCAAGCTACTTCGCCGGCGGCTTGGGCCAGGGCCGCTGCGCGCCGCGCAGGCCCTCAAACGCCTTGGCCATGCCGAGCACGCCGATATCGTCGAAGCGGCGGCCGACGATCTGCACGCCGATGGGAAAACCCTTGGCGTCGAAGCCGCCATTGATCGAGACGGCCGGATTCTCCGACATATTCCACGGCACGGTATAGGCGATGTGCTCGAACGGCTTCATGGGATCGTTGGTGGGCGAGGCCCAGTCTGCGGGATAGTTGACGTTGGGTGCGGTCGGCGAGATCACATAGTCGAGCTCGCAGAACAGCTTTGACGCGGCCGCGCGGATCGCCATGGTCTGGTTGAAGCCCCGGATGACGTCGACACCCGAGAGCTTCGCGCCGGACTCGCCCCATTTGAAGATATAGGGCAGCACCTTTGCCTGTTCGGCCGGCGTCAGCTTGGACAGATCGTCCCACATCCGCGCGCGCCAGAAATTGTCGAGGCCGTCGAGCATCTCGCGGGTGAGGATGCCGTCGACTTCCGTCACGACGCTACCTGCGGATTCAAACGCTTTCGCGGCCTTCACCGCGACGTCGCGCACCGGCTTCTCCAGCGCCAGGCCGCAGCCGGGATCGAGCATCAGGCCGATGCGCAGTTTTCGCGGGGACTTTTCCAGTCCCTTCCAGTTGAGTGGCTCGGCGGGCAGGCTCATGCCGTCGCGCCGGTCGGGCTTTGCGATCGCGCTCATCATCAGCGCGCAATCGTCGACGGTGCGGGTCATGGGACCCGCTACGCGACCGACATAGACGGGATCGATCGGCACGCGGCCAAAACTCGGCTTCAGGCCGACGAGGCCGCACCAGCCCGCAGGCAGACGGACCGAGCCACCGATATCGGTGCCGAGGTGCAGCGGGCCATAACCAGCCGCCGCAGCGGCGCCGGCGCCCGCGCTGGAGCCGCCGGGGTTCTTGGCGAGATCCCAGGGATTGCGTGCGAGCGCGTGGAAAGAGGAGAGCCCGGAGGACAGCATGCCGTAATCGGGCATGGTGGTCTTGGCGAAGATGACCGCGCCGGCTTCGCGCAGCCGCGCGGCGGGCGGAGCGTCCTTCTCGGCCGGCACGAGCTTGACGCTGGCCGCGCCCAGCGGCACCGGCACGCCCTTGGTCGCGATGTTGTCCTTCACCGTGACAGGCACGCCGTCGAGCGCGCCTGACGGCTCGCCCCCGCTCCAGCGCGCGGTCGAGGCCTTGGCGGCCTCGCGCGCGCTGTCGGGATCGAATGCATAGAGCGCCTTGAGGTGCGGTTCCCACGCCGCGACATGCGCGAGCACGTCCTCCAGCACCTCGCTCGGCGAGAATTGCTTGGCGCGATAGCCCGCGATCAGGTCGACCGCGGACAGATCGTGCAGCGAGGTGACCGTCTCCTCGGCGCTCTTTTTCTGCATTGCTAGCCCACCGGCATGCGCGTTTCGATGATCCGAGCGAACATGCTGGCGCCGATCGGCAGGATCTTGTCGTCGAGCACGAAGCCGGGATTGTGCACCGGCACCGAGCCGTCATGGCCGACCCAGAAATAGGCGCCGGGAATGGTCTCCAGCATGTCGGCGAAATCCTCGCTGCCCATCTTCGGCTGGGCGCGGGTGATCACGTTGGCGGGGTCGACGATCGTGCGCGCGACGTCCTCGACCACCTTGGACTGTTCGACCTGGTTGATCAGCACGTTGAAGGTGTCACGGATGTCGACGTCGATCACGCACTGGTAGGCGCTTGCGATGCCGGCGCAGATGGTGCGGATGCGTTCGCTGACCAGGGTGCGAACTTCCTTCGAGAAGGTGCGGATGGTGCCGCACAGATGCGCGTCGCCGGGAATGACGTTGTAGGCGGAGCCGGCGTGGATCTGGGTGATCGACACCACCGCGGCCTGCAGCGGCTCGACGTTGCGGCTGACGATGGTCTGGATCGCCTGCGCCAGCGTGGTTGCGATGATCACCGCATCCTTGGAGCGCTCGGGCATCGCGCCATGCGCGCCGTAGCCCGTGATGCGGAGATCGAAGAAATCGGCGCTGGCCATGGCCGGACCGGGCAGGATCGCGATCTCACCGTGATTGAGGTCGGGCGCGTTGTGCAGGCCGTAGAGCTCGTCGCAGGGAAACTTCTCGAACAGGCCGTCCTTGATCATGGCGCGGGCGCCGCCGAGGCCTTCCTCGGCCGGCTGGAAGATCAGATGCACGGTGCCGTCGAAGTTCCGGGTCTCGGCGAGATAGCGCGCGGTGCCGAGCAGCATGGTGGTGTGGCCGTCATGGCCGCAGCCGTGGAAGCGGCCGGGGATCTTCGAGCTCCACTTCAGATTGGTGTTCTCTTCCATCGGCAACGCATCCATGTCGGCGCGGAGGCCAATGCGCTTGCCGCTCGAACCCTTGCCCTTGATGACGCCGATCACGCCGGTGCCGCCGAGACCGCGATGCACCTCGATGCCCCAGCTCTTCAGCTTGTCGGCGACGATGCCGGAAGTGCGTACTTCCTCGAAGCCGATCTCGGGATGGGCGTGGAGGTCGCGCCTGATAGCGGTGAGTTCGTCGGCATAGCCGTCGATGCGGTCGATGGTGGGCATGGTTCCTGTCCGGTTAGCGTGAAGGAGGGTTGAAAACGGGGCCGTTCGGCTTGATGCGGATGCCCGGACGCAGGCGCGTCCAGGGGAGAGACGCGGTATCGGCCGGCATCGCGCCGGGGGCGGCGCAGATCATCAGCTTTTCCGCGATCGGCTCGAAATCGGCGCGGAAGTGCACCGAGCTCTTGTTGACCAGAATCTTCTCCTGCGTCGGCTCGATGCCGACATAGCGGTACATCGCCTGGTCGGCGAGCTGCGCCTTGTGCGAGGAGACGACGACGCGGACGTCGCCGATACGCAAGGCTGCGGAGGGCCCCATCTCCATCTCGCGGCCGCCGTAGTAAGGACCGGACGCGATGAAGCGGCCGTCGGAGAGTGTTTCGACCACAAACGTCTCGCGATAGGGCTCGTCGCCGGGAATGCCGGACTTGCCGCCGAGCGACAGCGTCACGGTGGCGCCGACGCCGGCTTCGTGCGCGGCCTTCGCCGACTCCGGATCGTAGATGGCGCCGGTCGCGGCGCTGGCCTTGTTGCGCACCAGCGCGCGCAGCATGCCGGTGGTATCGGAATCGCCGCCGGCGCCGGGATTGTCCTGGGTGTCGGCGATGATGATCGGCTTGCTCGCGCTCTTCGAGAGTTCCATCGCATGGCGCACGCCATCGTCGGGCAGCCAGATCTTGCCGTCGAAATCGTTCTCGTGGCTTTCGATCAGCCTGACGATGGCATCGGCCGCACGGTCGGCCTCTTCTTGCGTCTTGCCATAGGCGAACACGCTCGGCCCGCAGTCGCGGAAATCGGCGGCGGGGAAGCCGGGCGCGAAGGAGAGGGTGGGAACAGCATCGTTCTCGAGAGCAGCGAGCTTCTCGTAGATGCCCTTGGTGGGAAAGTCGTTGGTGCATTGCCAGCTGATCGCGATCAGGAACGGCAATTGGCGGAACGACTTTGCAAGGCGCTGCCTGGTCTTCAGCAGCAGCGCGAGATGCTTCGCGCAGGCGCGGCCGGTGTCGGCCATGTCGACATGCGGATAGGTGCGGTAGGCGATCAGCGCGTCCGCATGCTCCATCATTGCAGGCGTGACGTTGGCGTGGAGGTCGAGGCTTGCGACCAGCGGAACATCCTTGCCGATGACGCGGCGCACACGTGCCAAAATCTCGCCTTCGCCGTCGTCGAGATGCTCGGTCACCATCGCACCGTGCAAGTCGAGATAGACCGCATCGATCGGGCCCGCGGCGGCGATGCCATCGATCATGACCTTCACGATGCGCTCGAAGGCATCCTTGGTGACATGCGCCGACGGGCTCGCACCGCAGGCAATGGTCGGAATGAGTTCCCAGCCATTCGCCTCGGCACTGTCGACGAAACCGGCGAGGCCGACATTGATGCGGCGCATCACCTTCAAGACGTCGGCACCTTCAGTCATCGCCGGCCAGCCGCCGCCATGCTGGAAGTCGGCAAAGGTCGCCTTTGTCGGCGCGAAAGTGTTGGTCTCGTGCAGGAAGCCGCCGACGGCGATACGTGTCATTCAACCCAGTCCGGTCAATCAAGAGTGCGCGACGTTAGCCCCGGCTTTGCGAGGAGAGCAAGGCGGGAAGCAATCGCGCCGTGCATAGGGTCAAGACGTTTTGGGAATGCTGCGGGGCGGTGGGCGTTGTGAGCTGCTCCGCCAACCACACCCTCGATGTCGTCCCGGCGAAGGCCGGGACCCATAACCCCAGGGAGAAGTTTGGCGAAGATTGGTCGTTCGGGACTAGCGCCACCCGCGATCGATAAATCACGCGGTATGGGTCCCGGCCCCTCGCCGGGACGACGGTGCGGAGGCAATAGCGCTCCACACCACTCCATCACGCGCGGATAGACATCACGCGGTGGCCGCCACGCCCTCCGCCACCGGCCGGAAGTTCGCAAAGTCCCAGTTGCGTCCCGGCGCGGCATCCAGCAGCGCCCTGGTGTAGGCCTCCTTCGGATGCGTCAGCACTTCGGCGGCGGGGCCCTGCTCGACGACGCGGCCGTGCTGCATCACCACGACCTCGTCGCAGATCTGGGCTGCGACGCGCAAATCGTGGGTGATGAACAGGATGGCGATGCCGAGCCGCTTCTGGATCTCGTCGAGCAGTTCCAGCACCTGCGCCTGCACCGAGACGTCGAGCGCGGAGACCGCTTCGTCCGCGACCAGCACGTCCGGATCGAGCGCGAGGGCGCGGGCGATGGCAATGCGCTGGCGCTGGCCGCCGGAGAACTGGTGCGGATAGCGCGACACTGCATCGGCCGGCAGCCCAACCAGCTCGAGCAGCTCGCGGGCGCGCTTCATCGCGTCGGCATGCGAGACGCCGTAATTGATCGGGCCTTCCGCGATGCTCTCGCCGACGCTGACGCGCGGATTGAGCGAGCGGTAGGGATCCTGGAACACGATCTGGATCTTCTGCCGGTGCGGCTGCAGCAGGCGGCGCGAGATGTCGGAAATCTCGCGGCCGGCAAGGCGCACGCCGCCCGAGGTCGGATCGATCAGGCGGACGATGCAGCGCGCCACCGTCGACTTGCCCGAGCCGCTCTCGCCGACGATGCCGAGCGTGCGGCCCTTGCGCAGGGTGAGCGTGACCTTGTCGGCGGCGACGACCTCGCGGCCTTTGCCGAAGAACGCGCGCTCCTTGTAGACCTTGCTGAGGTCGTTGGCCTCGAGCACCACGGGCTCGCGGCTCTCCTCGCGCGGCGGCCGCGGCACCAGGCTCGGCACCGACGCCAGCAGGTTGCGGGTGTATTCCATGGTCGGATTGCGCAGCACGGTCTCGAGCGGACCGGTCTCGACCAGGCGGCCCTGCCGCATCACCGCGACGCGGTCGGCGATCTCGGCCACCACGCCCATGTCGTGGGTGATGAACAGCACGGCCGTGCCGTGATCGCGCTGGAGGTCGCGGATCAGGGTCAGGATCTGCTTCTGCGTGGTGACGTCGAGCGCGGTGGTCGGCTCGTCCGCGATCAGCAGCTTCGGCTCCAGCACCAGCGCCATCGCGATCATGATGCGCTGGCGCTGGCCGCCGGAGAGGCGGTGCGGGTAGGAGGCGAAGATGCGCTCGACCTGGGGCAGGCGGACCTGCTCCATCATGTCGAGGATGCGCTTCTTGCGCGCCCTCGCGTCGAGCTTGGTGTGGGCGCGCAGCACCTCGTCGATCTGGCGGCCGACCGGCACCACCGGATTGAGCGCGGTCATCGGCTCCTGGAAGATCATCGCCATCTGCGTCGCGCGGAGCTGGCGCAGGCGGCGGTCGGTCGCGGTGAGCAGCTCTTCGCCGACCAGCTTGACGCTGCCGGAGGTCGGCACCAGCGTGCCCTTCGGCAACAGGCCCATCGTGGTGAGCGAGGTCACCGACTTGCCCGAGCCGCTTTCGCCGACGAGGCACAGCGTCTCGCGTTCGCGCACCTGGATCGAGATGCCGTCGATGATGTTGGCGCCCTTCGGCTTCTTGCCGACGGAGACGACGAGGTTGTTGATGTCGAGAACAGGGTTGGTCATGCGAACTCTCTCGTCATTCCGGGGCGCGCGCAGCGCGAGCCCGGAATCCATCGGGCGTCAGTCCAGGCGTTGAAATGGATTCCGGGCTCGCGCCAAGGGGCGCGCCCCGGAATGACAGTGCCACTCGCATCACTTCCCCTCCCGCTGCTTCATGCGGGGGTCGAGGGCGTCACGGGCGGCGTCGCCGATCAGGTTGATGCTGAGGATGGCGATCGAGAGCAAAAGGCCCGGCCAGAAGATCAGCGAGGGCTTGATCTGGAAGTACTGGCGGCCCTCGGCCATGATGTTGCCCCAGGTCGGCGTCTCCGGCGAGATGCCGGCGCCGAGGAAGGAGAGGATCGCCTCGGTGAGGATCGCGGAGGCGCAGACATAGGTGCCCTGGACGATCAGCGGCGCGATCGTGTTCGGCATCAGATGGCGCCACATGATCTTCGGCAGGCTGGAGCCGACCGAGATCGCGGCCTCGACGTAAGGCTCCTCGCGTGCCGACAGCACGACCGAGCGGACCAGGCGCGCCACGCGCGGAATCTCAGGGATCGTGATCGCGATCAGCACGGTCCAGAGGCTGGCGCCGGAGAGCGACACCACGGCGATGGCGAGCAGGATGCTCGGCATCGCCATCAGGCCGTCCATGATGCGCATCATCACGGAATCGACCAGCTTGAAGAAGCCGGAGACGAGGCCGATCGAAAGGCCGATGACGATCGACAGGATCGCCGAGCCGATGCCGATCAGCAGCGAGATGCGGCCGCCATAGACCACGCGCGACAGGAGGTCGCGTCCGTAGGCGTCGGTGCCGAGCAGGAATTGCGCCGAGGCCGGTTTCAATCGCTGCGACGGCGCAAGCTGGATCGGATCATGCGGCGCGATCAGCGGCGCGAGGATCGAGATCACCACGATTAGCGCGAGCAAGACTGTTGCCGTGGCGATGATCGGCGTCGAGGTGAGGAAGCCGAAGCGCGGCCGCAGCGGCGACGTGATCGGAATGGACGACTGGGGAAGGGTATCGACTGACATATTGTTCTTGTCCTTGCCTCAGTACCGGATCCGGGGATCGAGCAGGGTGTAGGCGACGTCGATGAGGAGATTGACGACGACGTAGATCAGCGACGTCAGCAGGATCATGGCCTGGATCACCGGATAGTCGCGCGCCAGCACCGCATCCACGGTGAGGCGCCCGATGCCGGGGATGTTGAACACGCTCTCGGTGACGACGACGCCGGAGATCAGCAGCGCAAAGCCGGTGCCGACCACGGTGATCACGGGCACGGCGGCGTTGCGCAGCGCATGCCGCATCATCACGGCAACCTCGTTGATGCCTTTCGCACGCGCCGTTCGCACGTAATCTTCGCCGAGCACGTCGAGCATCGCCGCGCGCGTCATGCGCGCGATCAGCGCGATGTAGATGAAGGACAGGGCGCAGGTCGGCAGGATCATGCGCTCGAAGAACGGACCGAAGCCGTTGAAGATGCTCCGGAAGCCCTGCACCGGCACCCAGCGCAGGTCGATCGCGAAGACCTCGATCAGGACATAACCGACCACGAACACCGGCACCGAGAAGCCGAGGACCGACAGGCCCATCACGAAACGGTCGATCCAGGTGCCGTGCTTCCACGCGGCGATCACGCCTAAGGGAACTGCGACGATGACGGCGAGGATGATGGTGCACAGCGCGATCGAGATCGACGGCTCGACGCGCTGGCCGATCATCTTCATGACCGGCAGGTTGGAGATCAGCGAGGTTCCGAGGTCGCCATGCAGCAGCTTGTTCACCCATGTGATGAACTGCACGATCAGCGGCTCGTTGAGGCCGAGCGATTCGCGGATGCGCTCGAGCCGTTCCGGCGTCGCGTTGTCGCCGGCGAGGATTGCGGCGGGATCGCCCGGCGTTAGCCGCAACAGCAGGAACACGAACAGCGCGACGACGCCCATCACGGGCACCGCGGCCAGAACGCGGCGAATGAGATAACCTAGCATGCACCTATCTCCGGCTGCGGAACTTGTGGGGCCCTGGGGCGTCCGTGGATTCGATCGTGTCTATCATGCGCGCCTGTCACTCGGGCTGGAAAGCCGGCCGGAGATGCCGACTTTTCGGGGCAAATTGTGTGCCAAGGGCAGGGCGGTCGCAAGAGGCCGCCCCGCGTCCGGTCCAAACCACTCAGGATGCATGATGCAGCTCACGCTCAACCCCCAGTGAAGGCACGGTCGGCGGCGCATTGAGCCCGCGCCAGCCGTCGATGGTCCCAGCGATCATCTGCGCGGTCGCGGCCGACAGGGTCCAGCCGAGATGGCCGTGACCGGTGTTGAAGAACACGCCCGGCATCCTTCCTGCGCGCACCACCGGCATCATGTTCGGCATCATCGGGCGCAGCCCGGCCCAGGGCACGACGCGCGATGTTTCGATGGCGGGGAAGTTGCTGCGCACCCAGTCGACCAGCGGCTGCACGCGGTCGGCGCGGATGTCGCGATTGAAGTCGTTGAACTCGGCCGTGCCGGCCACACGTAAACGATCGGCACCGAGCCGGCTGGTGACGATCTTGGCGGCTTCGTCGAGCAGGCTGACGGTCGGCGTCGCGTTGCGACTCTCGGCGGTGTCGAGCTGCACGGTGATCGAGTAGCCCTTCACGGGGTAGACGTTGATGCGATCGTCGAGGAGGGCGGCGAAGTGGCGGCTGGCGACGCCGGCGCAGACCACGACCCCGTCCGCCTTCAGCATGCCGCGTGCGGAGGCGAGGGCATCGCTTGCAGCAAGATCGGCCCAGCCGAGCACGAAGCCGCTGCCGGCGCGCGCGATTGAATCGATATCGGCTTCATGGATGAAGGTCGCGCCACGCCGCTTGCAGGCGTCCGCCAGCCCGCGGGTGAACTTGTGGATATCGCCGGTCGCATCCGACGGCGTGTAGAAGCCGCCATAATACGCCTTGCGCAGCGTCGGCTCGATCGCGCGGATCTCCTCCGGCGTCACTGGACGGCGATCGAGGCCGCCTTCCTGCAGCAGCGCGTTGACGCGCAGGCCGGATTCGAAACCCGCCTTGTCGTGATAGATGTGAAGGATGCCGCGGCGCTCGAGATCGAAGTCGATGCCTTCGCGCGTTGCGATCTCGAACAGATGCTTGCGGGCTTTGATCGCAAGCCGCGTGGTCTCGATGGTGTTGGCGCGGTAGTTGCCGATGTTGGCGACGAACTCGCTCATCCACGAATATTTGTGCCAGTTTGGCCGCGGGTTCATCAGCAGCGGCGCGTCGCGCCGGAACATCCAGCGCAGGCCTTTGAGGATCGTCGCGGTGCTGTTCCACACTTCGGCATTGCTGGCGGACAGCTGTCCGCCGTTGGCGAACGATGTCTCCATCGCGGCATAACGGTGCTTGTCGAGCACCGTTACCTTGTAGCCGCGTTCGAGCAGGGCATAGGCAGTCGTCACGCCGGTGATGCCGGCGCCAATGATGGCGATATGGGTCATGGCAGGTTCGGGGCTCCCGTGAGTTAGGATAGGTCGGCCGCCGGCCAAAGGCCGTTGGCGGCGCCCCATCTGTCACGGTTACCTGAGAGCTTGATCCGCTGCGGATCACGCAACGGACTATCCCCTTCGGTGGACGCCACGATTGCCTGAAATCGCGCCGCCTCTCTCCAGATCGTCCTGACGATACAGTCCTTTTGCCTGAGAGTTTCCGGGGCGGTTGCTCCGTCGGCGTCGCAACGAAAGCTGAATACCTTCGTTGCGATCTCTCCCGCATCGTCGCGTGGACAATCGAGCAGTACGATACGCCTCATTTTTAGACAAGGCTAAATTTAGACCGCGACTGCCAACGCATTGTGCAGTGCAAGGTTGATTCAATTTATTCCAGCGTCGCCAGCAATCCCGCCATCAAGCGCCCGCGTTCGACGAGGCTATCGACCTCGATGAACTCCTCCAGCGTGTGGCCATTGCCGCCGCGCACGCCGAGGCCGTCGAGAGTCGGGATGCCCATGGCGCCGGTGAAGTTGCCGTCGGAGCCTCCGCCGGAGCTCGCATGCGGTAATTCCGCGCCAAGGGATTTGGCGATGCCGCGCGCCTTCTCATACAGCGCCATTGTGCCGGCATCCGGCTCCCAGACCGGCCGCGTCACGCCGCGTGTCACCTTGAAGGTCACGTCGTTGTTGGTGCCCGAGAGTGCCAGCATCTTTTCGACACCGCGGTCGAGATCGGCCTGGCGTTTGGCCATCGACAGCGCCTCGCCGGTGGCGGTCGTAGCAACGCAGTTCACCCACTGGCCGCCATGCACGACGCCGACCGAGAAGGTGCAGTCCTCCGTCGTCATCGCGTCGATCGCGAGAATCTGCCGCGCCATTTCGCGGATCGCCGAACGTCCCGCCGACAGCGTCGCGCCGGCGTGGCTCGGCCGTCCCGTCGCCTCGAGATTGAAGCGTGCGATGGCGTAACGTCCGGTGGTGACGCCGTTGTCGGCGCGGCCGGGCTCGGGCACCAGCACGTATTTATTGCGCGCGGCTTCCGCCTCGATGATGTCCCGGGTCGAAGGCGTGCCGACCTCTTCGTCGGGCGTGAACAGCACGGTGATCGGCAGCGGTGTCGTGAACGAGGCGCGCGCCAGCTGGCGGATCGCTTCCAGCGAGAGATAATTGCCGCCCTTCATGTCGTAGATGCCGGGGCCGTAACACTTGCTGCCCTCGCGCCGCCATTTCAGCTTCTCGATGGTGCCGACCGGGTGGACGGTATCCATGTGGCCGGCGATCAGGATGCCCGGCTCGCCCTGTTTCGGATGCGGAAAGCGCGCGCGGATCACGCCGCCGAAACCCTGGCGGCCGGCGATGCGTTCGATCGTCGCACCCATGATCGCCATGTCCCGCGCCGCGATATCGAGCATGCGGTTCACCGCGTTCGCGTCCCAGGTCGGGCTTTCGCATTCCACCCAGGTGCGCAGGCCCTCGAGCATGGCCTCGGAATCGAAGGGAAGATTGGCTGGATTCATCTCAATGTCTCTCAAGCTGCGAAAGATGGAACGCGCATTGCATCGGCGCGCGGCAGGACAAGCGGAGAGCGTTGTAGAGCTAAACCGATCTTTGTGGAGCCCGTGCGCGCGCCGCGAGGGCTTGCGACGAAACCGGATTGACGCGCTCAACACTGTCTGCAAGTCTCGAAAAGATAAAGGCATTGCATGAGGTTAGTTCGCCCAAGGAACGAACCGGATGCTCAACCAATAACCTGCCTTTGAACAGTTTCACGTCAGGAGAAACTTTTTATGTCCAACTTCATGCGCCGGGGGCCTCGCGCGCTCGCCTCCAAACTTGCGCTGTCGGTCGTCGCGCTTTCAACGGCGCTGGCCTCGCCAGTGCTTGCGGCCGGCAAGACCCTTACCGCCGTGATGCATTCCGACCTTCGCATCATCGACCCGATCTTCACCACGGCCTACATCACGCGTGACCATGGCTACATGGTCTACGACACGCTGGTGGCCCCCGATTCGAATTTCAAGATCCAGCCGCAGATGGCGGACTGGAAGATCTCCGATGACAAGCTGACCTACACCTTCACGCTGCGCGACGGCCTGAAATGGCATGACGGCGCGCCCGTGACGGCGGAAGACTGCGTCGCCTCGCTCAAGCGCTGGGCCGCGGTCGACGGCATGGGCCAGAAGCTCATGGACTTCACGGCGAGCATCGAGGCGACCGACGCCAAGACCATCACGCTGAAGCTGAAGGAGCCCTACGGCCTCGTCCTCGACTCCATCGGCAAGCCGTCCTCGCGCGTCGCCTTCATGATGCCGAAGCGTCTCGCCGAGGTGCCGCCGGACAAGCAGATTCCCGAGCAGATCGGCTCGGGCCCCTTCAAGTTCGTGCAGGGTGAATTCCAGCCGGGCGTGAAGGCGGTCTACGTCAAGAACACCGATTACGTGCCGCGCAAGGAGCCGGCGAGCTGGACCTCCGGCGGCAAGGTGGTGAAGGTCGACCGCGTCGAGTGGATCACGATGCCGGACTCGCAGACCGCGGTGAATGCGCTGCAGTCGGGCGACATCGACTTCATGGAAAACCTGCCCTACGACATGCTGCCGGTGCTGGAAGCGAACAAGGAGCTCACGATCGAGGTCTCCAACAAGTTCGGTTTCCAGACCCTCGGCCGCATGAACTTCCTCTATCCGCCGTTCGACAACGTGAAGGTGCGCCGCGCGGCCCTGCTGGCGATGAACCAGAAGGACGTTCTCGACGCGCTCGTCGGCAACGCCAAGTACCAGAAGATCTGCGGCGCGTTCTTCATCTGCGACACGCCGCTGGCGACCGATGTCGGCGCCGAAACCCTGGTCAAGGGCAACGGCATGGCGGAAGCCAAGAAGGCGCTTGCCGAGTCCGGCTATGACGGCACCCCGGTCGTGGTGATGGCGCCTGGCGACGTCACGACGCTGAAGGCGCAGCCGATCGTGGCCGCCCAGCTGCTGCGCGAGGCCGGCTTCAAGGTCGACCTGCAGGCGACCGACTGGCAGACGGTGGTGAGCCGCCGCGCCAGCCAGAAGCCGCCGAAGGAAGGCGGCTGGAACATGTTCTTCACCAACTGGGTCGCGGCCGACGTCGCCAACCCGATCGCCAATCTCTCGATCGGCGGCCAGGGCAAGAAGGGCTGGTTCGGCTGGGCGGAAGACGCCAAGATCGAGCAGCTCAAGGACGCCTTCGTCCGCGCGCCCTCGATCGACGAGCAGAAGAAGATCGCAGCCGACATCCAGAAGGAAGCCTACGAGCAGGTGATCTACATCCCGCTCGGGCAGTACCTGCTGCCGAGCGGCTGGCGCAAATCGCTCACCGGCGTGCTCGACGGCCCGGCGACGCCGCTGTTCTGGAACGTCGACAAGTCCGAGTAAGGGGAAGGCGCGCCATCGCGCCTTCTCGACCATCGCGCGGCGCCGCTGTCATCAGCGGCGCCGCTTGCCGGGAGAACTGCCAAGAGCACTACCAAGAAGACTGCCAACAGAACTGCCAGGAGAACTTCGATGTTCGAAATGATGCGCCGGGGACGTCTTGCCTTCGCCTCCAAACTTGCACTTTCGGTCGTGGCACTTTCGGCACTGGCATCGCCAGCTCTTGCCGCGGGCAAGACCATCACCGCCGTGATGCATTCGGATCTGCGCATCCTCGATCCGATCTTCACCAGCGCCTATATCTCGCGCGACCATGGCTACATGGTCTACGACACGCTGATCGCGACGGATTCGAACTTCAAGAGCCAGCCGCAGATGGCGGATTGGAAGATCTCCGACGACAAGCTGACCTACACCTTCACGCTCCGCGACGGCCTGAAGTGGCATGACGGCACGCCCGTCACCGCGGAAGATTGCGTCGCCTCCCTGAAGCGCTGGGCTCAAGTCGACGGGATGGGGCAGCAGATGATGCTGTTCACCGCGAGCATCGAGGCGACCGACCCAAAGACCATCACGCTGAAGCTGAAGGAGCCGTACGCGCTCGTGCTGGAATCGATCGGCAAGCCGTCCTCGCGGGTCGCTTTCATGATGCCGAAGCGTCTTGCCGAAACGCCGGTGGACAAGCAGATCCCCGAGCAGATCGGCTCCGGCCCGTTCAAGTTCGTGCAGGGTGAATTCCAGCCCGGGGTGAAGTCGGTCTACGTCAAGAACACCGACTATGTGCCGCGCAAGGAGCCGGCGAACTGGACCACCGGCGGCAAGGTGGTGAAGGTCGACCGCGTCGAATGGCTTACGATGCCGGACTCGCAGACGGCGTTGAACGCGCTGCAGTCGGGTGACGTCGATTTCATGGAATATCCCGCCATCGAAATGTTGCCCGCCATCGAAGCCGACAAGGAGCTCAAGATCGAGATCCTGAACAAGTTCGGATTCCAGACGGGCGCGCGGATGAACTTCCTTCATCCGCCGTTCGACAACGTCAAGGTCCGCCGCGCCGCATTCCTGGCGATCAAGCAGAAGGACGTGCTCGATGCGCTGATCGGCAACCCCAAATACTACAAGACTTGTGCTGCGGCCTTCATTTGCGACACGCCGTTCGCGACGGACATTGGCGGCGAGACCCTCGCGAAGGGCGGCGACATGGCTGCGGCCAGGAAGGCGCTCGCCGAGTCCGGTTACGACGGGACCCCGGTCGTGCTGATGGCGCCGGGCGACGTGCTGCTGCTGAAGGCTCAACCGATCGTGGTGGCTCAGCAGCTGCGCGAAGCCGGCTTCAAGGTCGACCTGCAGGCGACCGACTGGCAGACGGTGGTGAGCCGGCGCGCCAGCCAAAAGCCCCCGAAGGAGGGCGGCTGGAACATGTTCATCACCAACTGGGTCAGCGCCGACGTGGACAACCCGATCTCCAACGTCGCCGTCGGCGGCCAGGGCAGGAAGGGCGGCTGGTTCGGCTGGGCGGAGGACGCCAAGATCGAGCAACTCAAGGACGCCTTCGTTCGCGCGAGCTCGGCGGAGGATCGCAAGAAGATCGCGACCGAGATCCAGAAGGAAGCCTATGACCAGGTGCTTTACATGCCGCTGGGTCAATATCAGGCGCCGAGCGCGTGGCGGAAGTCGCTTACGGGTGTGATCGACGGCCCGGCGACTCCGGTGTTCTGGAACATCGACAAGTCGGAATAGGCTGTCGCCTGCATCCGAAAAAAAAACGGCGCCGCGGGTCTCCGCGGCGCCGTTTTCCATGGCGCAATACTTCTTTGATCCGCCTCTAGCAGTGGCTGTCGCGCACCTGCTCGAGCCCTTCACTCGCGAATGGCAGACTTGTGTCCGGCCGTTCCTCGGAATGCCCTGGCTGTGGAGCGGGTTGCTCCACTTTCCACGCGGGCTGATCCGGCTTCTTCTTTGGTTCCATCTCGCCATCCTCTCGATTGCTGCAGGACAACATGGAGGCGGCGGGGAAGTTCCTCACGTCACGGGACGATGATGCGGCTTGAACAGCCGTCCCTTCTCCACCACCAGAACGATTCCGAGCGCAGCCAGCGTCGACAGGAAGAAGCCGACCGAGAACGGCAGCAGCGTGCCGTCGAAGCTCTGGCCGATCGCCATGCCGACCACGATGCCGATCAGGGTCGTGATCGAGCCGTAGAGCGACGACGCGGTACCGGCGATGTGGCCCTGCGGCTCCATGGCGAGCGCAGTGAAGTTGGCGACCATCATGCCGAACGAGAACATCATCAGCGCCGAGAGCACCATGAACAACGCGAGCGGCAGCACGCCGAGGATCTCCGTCAGCAGCATCACGCCCGCCACCACGGTGTAGAGCGTCAGCGCGCCGTGCGAGATCACGCGCATGCCGAGCCGTCCGACCAGCTGCGAATTGAGGAATCCGGCCACAGCCGTGCCGGCCGCGATCGCGGCGAAGGCGAGCGGAAAGTAGTGACCGAGATGGTAGACGCCGGTGAAGACCTGCTGGGCGCAGAACACGTAGGCGAAGAGGGCGCCGATGACGCTGCCGGCAGCCGTCGCGTAGCCGATGGTCTGGCGGTTGGTCACGGTCTGGCGGAAGGCCGAGAGCACGTCGGCGGGCGCCAGCGACCGGCGCTCCGATTCGGGAAGCGTTTCAGGCAGCCGCAGCACGCACCATGCGAGCGCGAGCAGGCCGTAGAGCATCAGCACGACGAAGATGCCGCGCCAGGCCGTCACCAGCAGCACCGCCTGTCCGAATGACGGCGCGATCACGGGCACCGCGATGAATACCATCATCGCCAGCGACATCACGCTCGCCATGCGGCGGCCGACATAGCAGTCGCGCACGATCGAGGTCGCGATCACGCGCGTTGCCGAGGTGCCGAGCCCCTGCAGCGCGCGCGCCAGCAGCAGCGTCTCGAACGAGGGCGCGGCGACCGCCAGCACGCTCGCGACCGCATAGACCGCCATGCCGCCGAGCAGCACCGGACGGCGGCCGAATCGGTCCGACAACGGGCCCATGACGAACTGGCCGACGCCGAAGCCGATCAGGAAGGTCGACAGCACCAGCTGGAGGTGATTGGCGACGGGAATCTTGAATGCCGCCCCGATATTGGGCAGCGCCGGCAGCATCATATCCATCGCGAGCGGATTCAGCGCCATGATGGACGCGATCACGATGACAAATTCGGGAAAACCCATGGGCCGGTGTCCCGAGGACACCCAATCGTCGGCATTGACGTCGGACAAGAAGCTCACCTCTGAAATTCAGGGCTTTTTCTAACGTCCATGCTGCGACGCACAACCCATGTTTCGGGATGGCTGTCAGGCAGGGGCGGGGCGGACACGAGTTGGTGAGGTAGCCCGTCACTCCCGCCGTCCCAGCCGCGCGCCGGCAACCAGCCATTCACCATAAGATCGCGGACGGCGCACCGGGGAGATGAATCCGAAACTCATCCTGTCCATTGTGGCCTGACGGCGTGCTGCGGCAGGCGCCCCGGAACCCGGCAAGACAAGGTATTTCGCAGTGTCCGACGTAGCACGATGGTTGGGCCCCTCGGTCGACATGACGGCACGGCGAAACACCTGGCTTGCCTGGCTGATCGGGCTGACGGCGCTGCTGGTGCTCGGCAATCTCGTCAGCGACGGCACGCTTCCCCTGAATTACGGCTGGGACGTTCGCGTCAATTGCGCCGCGGTCGATGCCTATGCCAATGGGCTCGATCCCTACTTCGTCAAGAACCTGAAGGGCACCAGGTTCTCCTACCCCTATCTGCCTGTGACGCTCGATGTGTTTCGCCCCGTGTGCGCCGGCGGCGTCCTCGTCGCTCATCACATGGGCGTCTATCTCGTGCTCGGCGTGCTCTGCGGCCTGCTCCTGCCGGGGCTTGGCCGGACGCGAGCTACCCCGCGCGACGTTGCGCTCAGGCTGCTCTGCGTGTTCGGCGCGTTCATCGGCTTCGAATGGGTCTGGGCGTCCGGGAATTTCGCCATCCTGGGCGGCCTGCTGACCGCGGTCGCGCTGAGGCTCCTGCTTCGCCCGACGGCATCCGCCGCTGAGGATCGCGGCTTCGCCTTGCGCGCCGGCGGCGCCGCGCTGCTAGGTCTCGTGACCTCGTTCAAGCTGGTGTTCTGTCCCGTGATCGCCGCGCTCTATTTCCTGCCGCTGCCGCGCGCGCGCAAGCTGGCGCTGATCGCGGTGGCCGCGTTCGGCTTCGCATTGCCGATCCTGATCTCGAAGCTGTTCTACGGCGACCTGTTCGCGAGCTGGGTGGGTGTGCTAACGAAGCAGATCCCCGATCAGCATGCCGTCGAGCTCATGGAAACCAATCCGTCGCTGCTGCTGCTGGCGCGCAGCCTCCTGGAGCAGGTCGGCCTCGGCGACAGCAAGCCGGCGATGTTCGCGACCTATGCGCTCGCAGCACTCGCGCTCGTGCTCGTGCCGTTCGTGCTATCCGTCCTGCGCGCGGTCGGCAGCGGACCGGTTCGGGCAGGGGGATCGCTTTTGACGCGGCTCGACCGCTGGCTGATCGACCATCCCCACGTGGCCGCGCGCATCACCGTGCTCGCGATGTTTGCGCTCTATGTCAGCTCGCCGCGCCTCAAGGAATATGCCTTCTTCGAGCTCGCGGTCTATGCCGCGGTTCTCATCGCCGACCTTCCGGCCTTGGCGCTCGCCGCCATGCTCACCGTCGGCTTCCTCGCTCCCGGCCTGGTCTCGATCACGGGGCACACGGTGGAGGGCGGCTTTGTCCTCCTCATCGTCGCGCTGCTGTGCTTCTGGATCCTGCTGCTCGATTTTCGCGCGGAGCCGATGCGTCTTGAGACGCAGGACGCGCGTTCATGACGAGCCTCGCCTCGTCCGCAGATGCTGGATCTCTGGCCGCGAACGCGTCGGGAAGCCGCTGGCTGACCTGGTTGATCCTGCTTGCGGCGGCGCTTGTCGCCATGTCCGTCACCGTCGACCTCGCCGCGGAGAATACCTTTGGCTGGGACGTGCGGATCAATTGCGCCGCGGTGGACGCTCACCTCCAGGGGCTCGATCCCTATTTCGTCAAGAACCTGAAGGATACGAAGCTTTCTTACCCGTACCTTCCGGTGACCCTCGACGCCTTTCGGCCGCTCTGCACCGGCGATTTTCTCGTCGCCCATTACAAGCCGATCTATCTTGTCCTCGCGGTGATCTGCGCGCTGCTGCTGCCCGGCCCCAGCACGACCAAACGGCGCTGGCAAGACGCCGTGCTGCGGGCCGTCATCGTGCTCGGTGGTTTCCTCGGCTTCGACTGGGTGGTTGCGACCGGTAATTTCGAGATCCTGAGCGGCCTGCTGACGGCGGCGTCGCTCGCATTGTTGCTGCGTCCCGTGCAATCCGGGGAGCAGCGGGACGCGAGCCTCGTGCCGCAGCTCGCCGGTGCGGCCGTGCTCGGCCTCGTCACCGCCTTCAAGCTGGTGTTCCTGCCGATCCTCGCAGCGCTCTATTTCCTGCCGCAGCCGAGACGTCGCAAGCTGCTTCTGATCGCGGTGGCGGCGGGCATGTTCGGCCTGCCGATCCTGGTTTCGCTGACGTTCTATCCGGATCTGTCGCGGAGCTGGCTCAGCGCGATCACCGGCCAGATTCCCGGACAGCATTCGCCCGCAAGCGAGGTCAATCCGTCGCTGCTGCTGATTGCCTCGACACTTGCAGGCCAAATTGGACTTGCCGGCAGCAAGCTGTTCGTCGTCGGCCTCTATGGGCTCATCGCGATCACGCTCGTGCTCGCGCCGTTCGCAGTCTCGGTGTGGCGCATGGTCAGGCCACAGGGGCGCACCGGCAAGGCCTCGCTGCTTCAGGTGCTCGACGACTGGCTGATGGATCATCCGGGCGCGGCGATGCGCATCACCGTGCTTGCGATGTACGCACTCTATCTCTGCACGCCCAGACCGAAGGAGTACACCTTCTTCCAGGTGGCGCTCTACGCGGCCGTCCTTGTCGTCGACCTGCCTGCGGTGATGATGGTCGCCGCGCTCGCGGTTGCGGTCGCCATTCCGATCCTGGCGTCAGCCTCGGTTACCGCGTTCATGGGCGGGTACGGCCAGCTCACGCTGGCGCTGATCTGCTTCTGGATCCTGCTTGCGCATCAACCGCAGCGGACGTGATCCTATCTCGACGCGGCCGCGTTCGCGCCCTCGGGCGAGGAGGCCGGCGGCGCGGTGTAGAGGCTCATATAGGCGCCGGTGTAGTCTTCTCTCCAGCCCCTCTGGCCGACGAGGAACTGCCGCAGCTCGTCATGTGCTCTGACCCAGAGCACCGCATCGATCTTGTATGTCTTGATCACCGTGTCCCAGGCGGCCTCGTCGATATCCCAGCGCACCAGCTTGAGATAGTCGCGGAGCAGCTCGTCCGGATAGGCGGTCGCGGCACGGCCGTCCACGAACAGGGGCACGGAGCCGTGGGTGCGGAAGATCAGCAGCCCGCCGGAATTCCAGTGGTTCAGCACGCGCGAATGCGTGGAATGCGCGAGCAGATAGTTGGCATCCTCATCCGAGAGCATCTCCGGCAGCGCCAGCGCCGGTCGCACCTGCAGGAAGCTGAGCGGCAGCACGAAGACACCGATGATCCCCGCCGCCAGCATCGCGCCGCGGATGTCGAGCCTCGCCAGGCGCTCGGGCAGCAGGCGGTCGACATGCAGCGCCATCGGGACCGCCGAGAAGATGAAGAAGAAGGCGATGTACCTGAACTGGTAGAGGCCCAGGAACAGGAACAGCCATGCCAAGAGGCGCGGCTCCACCGGAATGGGTCTCGAGTTTCGGTAGCGCAGCTCGAGCGCAATGAAGGTCAAGGCATAGGCGATGGCGGGAATGCTTCCGGGCAGCTCCATGTTGTGGAAGTAGGGACGCCACTCGCCGATATTGGCCTGGATGAAATGGCCGAGCGTCGCCATCACGCCGTCGTAGATGTGCCATCCCAGCGGATTGACGAAGATCGCGGCGAAGCATCCGATGCCCGCGAGGCAATAATTCCTGAAGTTGGTCCAGTCGCGTCGAAGCAAGGCGACGCCGGCGAAGACGCCGATGATCGGAAAGGCGAGCATGAAGCCGCCATGCAGATTGACCCACAGCACCATCATCGCCGGCAACAGGAACCATCTGCGCCGCTGCAGGCATTCCCCGTAGAAGATCACCGCGAACAGCATGGTCGCGATATTCGGCGATGCCGCCAGATACGTGTTGGGCGCCGCCTCGTAGCAGGGGTAGAGCAGGCACGCGGCGAAGACGGTGATGCAAACCGCCGGGACCGACGCACCGCTGCGCAAGCCGCATGAGGTGAGATATCCGACGATGACCGCGCCGCAGGCGACGACCATCAGGACGATCCCGGCAAGGCCGGTGTGCTGATAAAGCACGCTGGCAATCACGTCCCAGAGCCACGACAGATTGTACCAGCGCTTGTCTGCGAGCGTGAACGCCCATGGATCCTGAAACGGGATCTCGCCGCGCTCCCTGATGAGGTCTCCGGCGGCGATGTGCCAGCCGAGGTCATAATGGCTGAGCTGGACCGGCCCGTTCGAAATGTAGAACACCGACAGGAATGCGATCAGGACAAGGTAGATCTCACGCCCGTGCAGGTAGCGTCCGAGCGCCGTGGGCGCCCCGCCAATCCCTGACCGGGACCAATTCTCGCGCGCGTCCATGAAAACTCTCACCATCGAAGCCGGCGCTGCAGGCCTTGGCGTTTGCCCTGACATCCGCGGCGACGGCCGGCAGACGTGGTTCGATTTAGGGGAGGACGGTCTAAGGTCGAGTAAAGGCCGGTTGTATCCGGCGGGTTCCGCAAGGAGAGGGGCGGGTTGGTAAACGAATGGTTGCCCGCGCCGGCTTGTTGGGCTCAGTCCCCCCTAGAAATTGCACTACCAGACGTTGATAAGAGGTTTGAGCATGGTGTATTTCCCGATATTCGCAGCGGGGGGCGAATAGACATGAATATATTTGCTGGCATAGTCTTGATTGCATTAGGGGCAACCATGCTCTTGATGCCCCATGGGACCGCGACTTCGCAGGACCCTCCGCCGCCGCTTATGCTGGTCGGTTTGGCAGTCGTTGCGGTCGGAGTGTTAACGATACTTCGCGCGAGACGGGGGCAAGCGGTGCCGGCTGCAACACAGTCGACGGCTTTCGTTGCGGTGCCCCTGTATCACGCTTCACTCGCCGGAGGACCGCCTATCGCCATCTCGAATGAGAGCCAGCTGGCAGCACCGCAGAATCCGGAGAGACAACAGGCGATCGCTGACAAATCCTCCCCCACAACTCAAACGTGGACTGGAGCGGCATGGGAGGCATTTAAGGCCGCCATCCAGTATGACTTCTTCCTGCCGCTCGGCGTTGTGGGTAAGCCCGCTAGCGCCGCGAAGAGAGCACTCGCGGGAATTCTTGGCGCTACCTCATTCTTCGCCGCTGTTGGTCTATATAAGTTTACGTTCAATGGACCAGCGATCGTTACCGCACTAGCCCTGGGCCTGCAAAACGTGATTTCTGCTTTTGCTGTGCCGCTCTTCTGGATCGTGCTTTCGGCGGTGCTGCTGCTTTTCAATGATCGAAAGGCAGACTTTGCGAACGCATTCCGTACAGCTTTCCTTTTGAACATATTTCTTTACACCGTCGGCAAGCTCTACAGCCTCTTTTCTTGAACGTATAATCGCAATTTGGGTAGGAGCCGTCGTTCGCCTGGGCCGTGACTGTCAAGCGCGGTACCTCAGGCAATGAATGTAGGAACCTCAAGCAGGGGCAACATTGCGCTAGGCGTTGCCGTCAGCTCTGATGGTGCGGGCAGCCGGGGTCGAACCGGCACAGCGCTTGCGCACCGAGGGATTTTAAGTCCCTTGCGTCTACCAATTCCGCCATGCCCGCTTGATCCAACGAGATCAAACACTTAAGTCCACCTGCGGCCGTCTGGAATTGGCGTTTTGCGGCCCGGCGGGTGTTCTTCCTTAAGCGAGCCGGGCGCACAAGGCAAAGCCTCAATCCGGACATCTGTTGCTGCTTTAGGCATTCTCAATCCACGGGGACTATTCATCCGGCATGGCTGCTTCGCTTTCCGCTTCCCTGCGCTTCTGCGGCGCGCTTCTCGTGCTGCTCGCGGGCGGCGCGACCCTGGCCGGCTGCGCCGGCATCAGCGAGACGGTCGCGCCGGCCTTTGCCGATCCCGCCAGGTACGATCTGTACGATTGCAAGCAGCTCGAGAGCGAGCGCAAGGCGCTCGCCGGTCGCACGACCGATTTGCAGAGACTGATGGATAAGGCGCAGACCGGGGCCGGCGGGGCCGTCGTGTCCGAGCTCGCCTATCGCAACGACTACGTCGCGGTGCGCGGGCAGGCGCAGCTCGTCGAAGACGCCTGGCGCCGCAACAGGTGCCGGGAGACGCCGCCCGATGCAAAACCGCAGGCCTCGACCCCACAGCGGCCCGAGATCAAGCCGGCTCCGACGAGACCCGGCAGCGCCGCGCGCTGAGCCGGCTCGACTGCACGCACCTTCAGGGCCGCCAGCCGTAGATCCAGTCCTGCCGCGCCAGCATGCGGTCCGGGCCGAGGGCGCGGATCGCAACATCGCGCGCGATCGCGAGCGGGCCGCCGAGATGATAGATGCGGCCCTGCTGTCGCGCGGTCCGTTGCACCCGCCGCACGCGGCCCTCGCGCATACGGGCATATTGCTTCAGCGCGGCGGTGATGCCCGCAGTGCTCTCGGCCGCCTCTGGGCTCACGAGCCGCGCGAGCACGGCGGCATCCTCGATCGCCATGCCGGCGCCTTGCGCGGCGAAGGGCAGCATCGCATGGACGGCGTCGCCGAGCAGCGCGACCGCGCCTTTGCTCCAGGGGCAGCCGTCGGGCACGCCGAACAGCGCCCATTTCCGCCAGCTGTCGACCGCGGCGAGCATCATCCGCGCCGCCGGCGGCCAGCGCGGTGCGGCAAACGCATCCATCACCTCGCGCGGATCGCCGGGCGTGCTCCAGCCCGGCCTGTTCCAGGTGCCTGGCAGCACCGCGACCACGTTGATCTGGCGTCCGCCTGCGATCGGATAGGCGACGAGATGGGCGTTCGCCCCCATCCAGAGCTGCACCCGCCGGGCGGCGTAGTCCTTCGGCAGCTGCGTGGCATCGATCGTGCCGCGCCAGGCGATCAGCCCGGAGAAACGCGGCTGCACCTCGGGAAACAGATGCTGGCGTACCGTCGACCAGATACCGTCGGCGCCGATCAGGGCGCTGGCGAGATCGCTGCGGCGGATCGTGCCGCTGCGGTGGACGACGGTCAGTCCCTTGGCATGAGGCGCGACGTCCTCGAAGGTTGCCCCTAACTTCAGGTCGATATCGGGATGGTCGGAGACCGCGCCGGCGAGCGCGGATTGCAGATCGGCACGGTGCACCACCCAATAGGGGGCGCCGGCGCGCAGCGAAGCGGCTTCGCCGAGCGGCATGCGCAGCAGCTCGCCACCGGCCCGCGCGCTCATGATCGAGACCGCCTCGGGGACGACGGCGCGCAGCTTGAGGCGCTCAGTGAGGCCGAGCTCGACCAGCACGCGGCTGGCATTGGGGGACAGCTGCAGGCCGGCGCCGACTTCCTCGAGACGCTCGGCCTTTTCCAGCACGACGATGCGGAAGCCGCGGGCGGCCAGCGCAAGCGCGGCCGTCAGTCCACCGATGCCGGCACCGGCGATGACAATCGTTCGTGTGAGCGCCACCCCTGACCGATGGACGCGGTCAGGCCACCTTGTCCTTGAGGACGCATTCCGGCGGCCGCGCTTCGCCGGCCTTCAGGTCGGCTGCGAACCGGTACAGCGTCGAGCAGTAAGGACAGATGATCTCGTTATCGTTGCCGAGGTCGAGAAAGACGTGCGGATGATCGAACGGAGGGTTGGCGCCAACGCACATGAACTCTTGCGAGCCGATCTCGATGACGGGGACACCGGCATCGTTATGGAAGTGCGGGACGACATGGTCGGACATCGTAGTTCATCCTGGAGTGGCAATGGCGGCAGACACAATCAAAAACTGACGCGGCATCTTTGAGGCGCCGCGGACCATAAAGGCGGGTGCAGATGATTGCTAGTCCAGCGGAACCGAAAGCGCCGCAATTGCCCCATGCTCATTTGCTCATGCAAATTCGACACAATCTTGCCGCCTGAGAGAAGCCCTTCTTTCGTCGGGGACGTTGTGTCGCAATTTTGGCATACTATGTCTGGGGACGCGCGCAATTTGAGACGAAAGACGAATCAAAGGGCGCAGGCGATCCAGGACCCTCCGGGCTTTTCCGCATGAAATGGCTGCGAATCAGCACAGCGTTGACCGGTATTGCGGCGTGCAGCCTTCTGCTCGCGCAGGTAGCGCCGCACGCCCGTGACGCTGGCGCGATCCTCGCCGCCCAGGACGATCCGCACCTGCTCTCCGAGCTCAGGCTCGACGCGCTGCTGCGGCAGAACGACCAGCTGGTCCAGGACAACATCGAGGCCGCGCTCGCATCCGGCGATGCCGATCTCGCCGACAGTTTCGTGGCGCTGGCGCGTGACCGCAACATCGCGCTTCCGGACGACCTGCTCAGTCGCGTCAGCGATGCGGTCAAGGCGGAGAACTCCACCTCGCATTTCGCAAAACGTTTCGCCACCGGCCTCGTCACCGGCAATGCCGACGACGTCGCGAGCCTGTCCGGAACCGTTGCCGGCGACCTCTTCGTGATCGGCGACGTCAGGGACGTCGTGCGCGAGGGCAAGCATCTGGCGATGGGCGAGGAGACCGACCGCCTGGTGCTGGGCCTTGCGACCGCGGGCCTTGCGGTGACGGCGGCAACCTACATCTCTGTCGGCGGCGCAGCGCCAGTGCGGGCCGGGCTGACGCTGGTGAAGGATGCGCGGAAGGTCGGACGGCTCGGCGAAGGATTAGCTGCATGGGCAGGCCGTTCCGCACGCGAGATCGTGGACACCCCGATGCTTCGGAACGCGGTCGCCAAGGGTTCCGTGTTCCGCCCGGGCGAAACCGTCAGCGCGATCAAGGCAGCGTTCCGGGCCGAGAAGGCCGGTGCGCTGGTGCGGCTCGGGAAGGACGTGACGCGCGTGGCCGAGAGGACCGGCACTCGCGGTGCCATGGATACGCTGCGGATCGCCGAAGGCCCGAAGGACGTCGCGCGCGCGGCGCGGCTGGCCGAAGCGCAAGGCAGCAAGACCCGCGCGATCATGAAGCTGCTCGGGCGCGGCGCGCTGCTGCTCGTCGGCGGCGTGTTCGATCTGGCGATGTGGCTGTTCGGCGCCGTCTTGACGCTGTTCGGCCTGTTGTCCTCGATCAAGGCCACCACCGAGCGCCTGACCCAGGCTTGGTGCGATCGGAAACGTGCGCGGCGGCTGCACCGTGCCCGGATCGCCGCCGAAGCCGCTCTGGCGGATGCGGCCCTTAAGGCCTAAAGCGCGACGAGATTGAGGTCATTCGTCGACGCGCCTGGGCTATTGTTTGGGCATGATCTCCGCGCAAGCGCGTTCCGCGTTTGCCGCGAGGAAAAACCGCTGCACACTTTTCCGGATCATGCTCTAAGATCGCTCGTCCCCCCCTCAAGACCGCGGAACTGATGATGCCGAGCTTTCACAACGGCGCCGTTGAAATTGCCTATCTCGACGAAGGCGAGGGCGATCCGATCATCCTGGTGCACGGCTTTGCCTCCAGCAAGAACGTGAACTGGGTCTATCCGACCTGGGTCTCGGAGCTGCGCAAGAACGGCCGCCGGGTCATCGCGCTCGATAATCGCGGCCATGGCGAAAGCGCAAAGCTCTATGAGCCCGCGCAATATTCGATTCCGACCATGGCCGGCGACGTGCTGGCGCTGATGGACCATCTCGCCATCCCGCAGGCCGATATCATGGGCTATTCCATGGGCGGACGGATGACGGCCTGGCTCGGACTCAACGAGCCGCAGCGCCTGCGCTCGGCGATCCTGGGCGGCATCGGCATCGGCGGGCTGATCGAGGGCACCGGCCCCGGGGAGAATGTGGCGAAGGCGCTGGAAGCGCCCTCGCTCGACGACGTCTCAGACCCCGTCGGACGCACGTTTCGCGCGTTCGCCGATCAGACCCGGTCCGACCGCAAGGCGCTCGCCGCGTGCCTGCGCGGCACGCGCGATCTCATGACGAAGCACGAGGCCGCGCGGATCGACGTGCCCGTGCTGATCGCGGTCGGCTCGACCGACGATGTCGCGGGCTCCGCCAGCGCGCTCGGCGCCATCATTCCGGGTTCGGAAGTGCTCGATATTCCGGGTCGCGACCACATGCGCGCGGTCGGCGACAAGGTCTACAAGACCGGCGTGCTCGACTTCCTGTCACGCCGCGGCTGAAATCTTGTCGGCCGGCTCGCCGTCACCGAACGCGCGGGATAGCGCCATCAACACCACGAAAGTCGCCACCCACGCCATCCGCGCGCCGTAGCGGTCGTGCGGGCCGGAGATGACGGCGCAGATGAAGGCGTTGCCGAGCAGCGCCAACGTCACCGTCGCCGCCAGCAGCGTCAGATCGTCGAGCCGGCGGTTCGCGAGCGCATGCCCGAGCAGCGCGACCAGCGCCAGCATCGAGGCCAGCGCGACGGGGACATGCAGCCAGTTGACGTAGTCGAAATCGACGCCCCAGTGCTGCTGGCGCGCGGCGCGCATCGGAGCGACCTGCGCGGGAATGTAGCGCTCGATGATGCCATAGGTGTGCGGAATCCAGCCATTGGCGCCTTCGCCGGTCGCCACGTGCAGCAATTGCTGTCCCATCGCCCGCAACGCCGCGCCGGCCTGCCAGGCCGGATAGTCGGCGAGCGAATGCACGACGATGTAGCTCATCTCGTCGTTCATGCCTTCGAAACGGCCGAGCGTGTTGAACATGCTCTTGCCCCACAGGAACTCGTCGGCGGTCGCCGGCAATTGGTTGCGGTAGGGACAGAGCTTGAAGTTTTCGCGCGGGCAATGGTCGTTGAGGAAGCGCGTGACGATGCCGTCCTGCATCATGCGGCCGAAGGCAACGCCGTAGCCGCCGGGCGTCCACGCCCATTTCCCCGACAGCGCGTGGTTCGCAGAGACCAGCATCAGGCTGCCTAAGACGATGGTCAGGCTCGCCTGCGCCAGTCCTGCGCGCGGAAGCTTGCGGCCCACGAACGGCCGCGCCATCCAGCCGGCGACGCAGAGGCCGAGCAGCACGCCGAGCGTGGCGCTGTGGGTTGCGGCGGCAAAGGCGGTGAAGCCGAACAGCGAGATCTTTTCGAGCGTTGACGTCCGTTGCCCGCCGATGACCAGCAGGAACAGCGACAGGATCGAGAGCCCGGCGAAGATGTCCGTGAGCAGCATGCTGGCGAGCCAGGGTAGCGCGGTCGACGCGATCAGGAGCAGGCTGATCGCGACGAAGCGGGACGTCTGCATCAGGCCGAGCACGCGCAGGCTCAGCTGCAACAGCCAGAGCGCGGCCAGCGACTGGACCGCGAGGTTGATCCAGAAGCCGAAGCTTTCGCCATAGTGCAGATAGAGGCCGAACACGGTGGACCGGCTGGGGACGAGATAGCCTTCGTACCAGCGCGCCAGATAGCCGCCGGTATCCCATTGCAACAGCGGATAGCCGTTCCAGAACGCCGGCGCGATCATCAGGAGGGGCAGGAAGACGGCCGCCAGCCGCAGCCAAAGCGACCCTGTGGCGCCTACGCGCAATTGATCGGTGGTGATGCTCAAAACCGCTCCGTCGTCGCCGGGACCATGCCCGCAATAAGGCTTGGGAGAGAATTCACCAATAGTTTGACGCGTCCCGGCTTGAATTTGGCAAAACCCTGACCACTTTGAGCCAACCTTGTCGCCTGGGGGCGCCAGAATATATCGTTGTGTTTCAAGGCGTTGGCATGCTTTCGCGGGGCAAGGTGCTGTTCACTCTCAGGCAAGCCGGTCAGGACTTTGTCGTCTAGACTGTGCTATAGAGCCCGCAAAACGAGCCCATTCGAAAGAGCAAATCCCATGGCAGTGCATCAGGTCAATCCGGGAGGAAAGCTCGCCTCGCTCGATCCGATCTGGGACCGGATCCGGGGCGAAGCGGAGGACATCGTCCATCGCGAGCCCGAGCTTGCGACCTTCATCTATTCGACGGTGCTCCATCACAGCCGTCTCGAGGATTCGGTGATCCATCGTCTCGCCGACCGGCTCGATCACTCCGCGCTGTCGGGCGATCTCGTGCGCCAGACCTATGACGAGGCGCTGCGCGACGATCCCGATCTCGGCAACGCCTTCCGCGCCGATCTCGTCGCCGTCTACGACCGCGACCCCGCGACCTCGCGCTTCATCGATCCCTTGCTCTACTTCAAGGGCTTTCACGCGATCCAGACCCACCGCCTGGCGCACTGGCTCTATCTGAAGGGCCGCAAGGACTTTGCGTATTATCTCCAGAGCCGCGCCTCCGCGGTGTTCCAGACCGACATCAATCCGGCCGCGCGCATCGGCCGCGGCATCTTCCTCGATCACGCCACCGGCTTCGTCTGCGGCGAGACGGCTGTCATCGAGGACGACGTCTCGATCCTGCATGGCGTCACGCTCGGCGGCACCGGCAAGGAGAACGAGGATCGTCATCCCAAGATCCGCCATGGCGTGCTGATCGGCGCCGGTGCAAAAATTCTCGGCAACATCGAGATCGGCCATTGCGCGCGCATCGCGGCGGGCTCGGTCGTGGTCAAGCCGGTGCCGCACAACGTCACGGTCGCGGGCGTGCCGGCCAAGATCGTCGGCGAAGCCGGCTGCGCCGAGCCGTCGCGCACCATGGATCAGATGATCAACGCGATGGGGCTCTAAGCTCGTAACAAGGGCCGGATTCTCCGGCCCTTTCGTCCCCAAAATTCTTTGGCAATTCATGCTGGCGGTTCGTCGCGTCTCGTCCTAAAACCCGCCGACCATTTTCGATCGGAGACTTGCCGTGGACGTCAAAGAAGTCAGAAAGCTGGACGCGTATCTGAAGCGCGTATTCGGCAATCCCAAGATCCGCGTCGTGCCGCGGCCGAAGAAGGATGATTCCGCCGAGGTCTATATCGGCGAGGAATTCATCGGCGTGCTCTTCGTCGACGACGAGGACGACGATCGCTCGTTCCAGTTCCAGATGGCGATCCTCGAGGACGATCTCGTCGATCAGGAATAGACACAAGCGCTGTCCGGTGCTGTGACCCCGTTCGGGGTCACGCGCCCACCGCTGCGAGCATGTCGGGGATCGTGACGAATTTCTCCCGCGGCTTGCCGAGCGGTGCTCCCCTGCATTTCTCGGCCGCATCGATCGTCATCCAGTCCGGATAGCTCACGATTCGTGCGACGCGGCCGACCACGCGCGAAAGCAATGCCTCGGGCGTGTCCGAACGCGTCCGCCGGTGGACGAGATCGGCCAGGACGGCCTCTGCGGTGGCGATCCCGCAGCCGCGATTGGTGCCGATCGTGCCGCTCGGCCCACGCTTGCTCCATCCGCAGACATAGAGCCCCTCGATCACCGAACCATCGTTCGCGACACGTCCATCCATGTTGGCATGGACGCCGCGATCGTCATCGTAGGGAACACCGGCGACAGGCGTCGTTCGTCGGCCGACGCTGCTGAAGACGAGGCCGCAAGCGATGTCCTCGACGGCGCCTGACCGCTGCCTGAATGAGACCGTTTCGACCCGGCCGCGACCCCAGATCGCGACGGGCGACAGGCCAAAGCGAACGAGACAGCGCCGCGGCTTGGTCACGGCATGCTGCGAGAAGCCGCGCAACAGCGACAGCTTTTCGATCAGCTCCGGATCTGCGGGGTTCTGCGGTTCGAATTCGTCCGGCGCGACGTCGCGGCCGTCGACAGCCGTGCCGCATGCGCCGAGTTCGAGGAAGTCGCGCAATTCCTTCGCGCTGAATTTCGCCTGCGCCGGCCCGCCGCGGCCGATGACGTAGATTTCGCGAATCCGGCTCTCCGCCAGAACCTCGAGCGCGTGGCGCGCGATGTCGGTCTGGCGCAGCTCGTCGGCTGTCTTGGCGAGAATGCGTGCGACGTCGAGCGCGACATTGCCATGACCGATGACGATCGCAGCCTCATGGTCGAGATCGAACTGGAGGTCGCGGAATTCCGGGTGACCGTTGTACCACGCGACGAAATCACCTGCGCTGTGGCTCCCGGGCAGAGCTTCGCCCGGAATGCCGAGAGGCCGGCTCAGTTCGGCGCCCGTTGCAAGCACGACAGCATCATAGGCCTCGCGGAGCTCGTCGACGGTGACATCGTCTCCGACTCTGACGCCGCCGATGAAACGAAAGCCAGGCGCTTTCGCGATCCTGTCGAAGGCGACGGTGACCTGCTTGAGCTTCGGATGGTCGGGGGCAACGCCGAACCGCACCAGTCCGTAAGGCACGGGGAGCCGTTCGAACATGTCGACGGTCACGGGCGCGCCCGAGCGCAACAGGGCCTCGGCGGTGTAGAAGCCGCTCGGTCCGCTGCCGACGACGGCGATGCGGAATTCGCTCGCAGCAGAAGCCGTCATCGGCCCAGCGCCAGCTTGCGCGCGTCGGCGCCCGGCAGCGGCGCCAGACGTGCGCTGATGACGGGAGTCTCAGCCGCACGTTTCCGATTGACGTCGATCCAATACTTCTTGTCCGCGGCCAGGCGATAATCCGGCTCGATCGCGCCGACAGGGCAGGCCGGTGCGCAGCCGCCGCAGTCGATGCAGTTTTCCGGATCGATATAGGTCATGGCGTCGTCGACGTGAAAACACTCCACCGGGCAGACCGTGACGCATTCGGTGTATCGGCAGCCGCGGCAATTGTCGGTGACTACATATGTCATCGTCAGGCTCCGCTGACCTGAACGAGGATGTCGGAGAATGTCGGCGCGCGGCCGAGGTCGGCGAAGGCGGGCGGCGTCAGCACGTGAACCGTCGCGCCTCTGCGGTTGGACCGCTGCCAGTAGCCGGACGGTGCCACCACGACGCCCGGCATGATGTCGGGCGAGACGGTGGCGAACGCTTCGAACGAGCCGCGATCGTTGAACACGCGGATCGGTGCGCCTGCGACGATCCCGCGCTTGGCCGCATCGTCCGGGTTGAGCAGCACGGCCTGCTCCTCGCCGGCCTGCGCGGTCTGCGCCGGCAGGTTGCCGTAGTTGGAATTCAGGAAGGCGTGGCTCTTCGGCGAGATCAGGCTGAGCGGGTATCGCGTTGCGAGCGCGGGCGCCGTGCGCGCATTCTCGTTCGGCGGAATGTAGTGGGGCAGGGGATCGACCGGCGCGCCGTCCTGGTCGCCGTTGTAGCCCTGGCGGAACAGCGGCACCACGAAATTGCCGCCGCCGGCGATCGTCGACTTGAACTCGCACTTTCCGGACGCCGTCGGGAAATTGCCTTCGCGATGCGGCGCCCAGTCGGCGGGCGCTGGCATGTTGAGGCGCGCATAGCCCTTCGCCTTGACGTCGTCGAGCGTGATGCCGGCGAGCACCGGGCTCGTCCAGTCGAGCGAGGTCTCGATGATCTCGTCGTCGCTGCGGAAGAACGACGGATCCGTGACTCCCATTGCGCGCGCGAGGCGACGGAACAGCTCGGTGTTGGAGACGGCTTCGCCGAGCGGTTCGATCGCCTGGTTGTTGTAGGACAGATAAAGATGTCCCCAGGAGAACATGATGTCCTTCTGCTCGAGCTGGGTGGTCGCGGGCAGAACGATGTCGGCAAATCTGGCGGTGTCGGTCAGGAAGTGCTCGCTGACGACGGTGAAGAGGTCCTCGCGCGCAAGTCCCTCCTCGAGCTTGCCCTGTTCGGTCACCATCGCCATCGGATTGGCGTTGTAGACGAACAGCGCCTTGATCGGCGGATCGAAGCCGAGCTCGCCGGTCAGCGCCGCTCCAAGGCGCCAGGAATTGAGCACGCGCATCGTCTCGGGCTGGAGATCGGGACGCATCAGCACGTCCCATCTGACCGGGAATGCCCAGATCGGCAGCTGGAGCAGCCCGCCGCCGACATGCTTCCAGGCGCCGATCAGTCCCGGCAGACATGCGATCGCGCGCACGGTCTGGCCGCCGCCGGCATGCCGCTCGACCGCCACGCCGATGCGCACGACCGCCGGTGGGGTCGTGGCATATTCCCGCGCCAGCTTGACGATGTCGTCCACGGGAATGCCGGTTTCCTGCGATGCGAATTCGGGTGTGTAGCGCGACGCCCGTTCGGCCAGCTCGTCGTAGCCGACGGTGTATTTGTCGACGTAGTCGCGATCGACCAGATTCTCCTTGATGATGACGTGAATCATCGCCAGCGCCAGCGCAGCATCGGTGCCGGGCCGGATCGGAATGTGCCAGTCGGCGAGCCGCGCGGTGCGGGTGCGGACGGGATCGATCACCACGAGCTTGGCGCCGGCCTTCTTTGCCTGCTCGATGAACGGCCAGTGATGCGAGTTCGTGCTCAGCGTGTTGCAGGCCCACAGGATGATGTATTTCGAATGCACGAAGCTCTCGGGGTCGACACCGGGCGTATGCCCGATCGTCATCATGTAGGCCGTGCACGAGGCGGAATCGCAGAAGGTGCGCTCGAGCACCGTCGCGCCGAGCTTGTTGAAGAGGGGATCGCCGACGTTGAGCCCGTTGATGATGCCCTGCGTGCCCAGATAGCTGTAGGGCAGGATCGCCTGCGCGCCGTGCTCGGCGATCACGGATTTCCAGCGCGATGCGATGGTCTCGAGCGCTTCGTCCCAGGAGATCCGTTGAAACTGCCTGGAGCCTTTCGGGCCGACCCGCTTCAGCGGATGGAGAACGCGCTTGTCGCTGTAGACCCGCTCCTCATAGTTGTTGACCTTCACGCAGAGCCGTCCACGCGTGAACGGATGGTCGGGATTGCCGCGGACGGCAATCGCCTTGCCATCCTCGACCGTGGTCAGGATGGAGCAGGTGTCCGGGCAATCGTGGGGGCACGCGCCTATTACCGTGGTCCGGGCCATGGGTCTCTCCGCTTCCCGATTCAAGACGGCCGAGGATGCGGCGGGGGGCTGCGGTCTGGCTTTTCAAAATGTGCGGTGTTGTTGTCCCGGACTGCTCTCGGCCCGTGGACGGCCGGCCGGATGTCTGGCATGCTAATTGCTGGACCCGGCAATACCTTTTTACCCACATCGCGCTATCTGGCGGAGATTGACGATGGGTATGCTTGGCAACTCTGTCGATAAATATGTTACCGGCAGAATGCTTCAGACCTCCAATGACCGGCGGTGGTCGCACCTCCTTGCCGAGCGCTGGAGCCACGAGCCGGGCGATCTGCCGCCGCAGTTGCCGCGCGACACCGAGATCGCAATCCTGCTGCGCGGCAGCTCGGTCGTAGACCGGGAAGGCGCAGGCATGCGGCAGCGCACGTTCGGCAGAAGGGGCACCGTGTGGCTCTGTCCGGCCGGCATCCGCGAGGATTTCATCCGCGTCGAGAACCAGATGCAGGAATGCCTGCATCTCTTTCTTCCCGGACAGCCGTTCGACGACACCATGCTCAGGGATCTCGACATCGATCCGTCGGGAATGTCGATCCGCTACGAGGCCATCGATCAGGACATGTTCATCGAGCATGTGGCCACTCGGATCCTCGCCGAACTCGAACAGGAAACCTCCACCGGCCGCCTTTTGGTCGAAAGCCTGGGACGGGCCCTGTCGGCTCATCTGGTGCACAGCTATGCGGCGACGTCAGTCCGGCTGAAGCAGTCCTACGCCGTCCAGAAACCGCTCGACGCCAAACGGCTGTCGCGCGTGACCGAGTTCATCGACGCATCCGTCGAGCGCGATGTCACGGTCAAGGATCTGGCGTCGGTGGCGTGCATGAGCCCGGCGCATTTCTCGCGCAGCTTCAAGGCCGCGACAGGTAGCGCGCCGCATGAATATGTCAGCCGTCAGCGCCTCGATCTCGCCAAGCGGCTCCTGTCCACCAGCGATCGCCCGCTGGTCGACATCGCCTATGCCGCGGGATTTTCATCGCAGGCCAATTTCAACCGCGCCTTCCGCAAGGCGGTCGGAACGACGCCGAGCCTGTATCGGGCGCAGAAGGGCCGGGACTAGGAAGTGTGCCGATTAACGCGCAGATGTCGGGTTTTGGGTCGAAGCAGAAATCATATGCTCGATCTGAGTCTTACCGCTTGTGACCAAAGCCGAAGTCGGATCACCGCCAGCTCGCTCAGTCGAGCACCTCGTCGGCGAGTGCGAGCAACGCAGCCGGAATGTTCAGCCCCAGCTCGCCCGCTGTCCTGGAATTGATTACCAATTCGAACTTGGTAGGCTGTTCGACCGGCAGTTCGGCGGGTTTGGCGCCTTTCAATATCCTGTCAACGTGGCCTGCGGCGCGCCGGTAAAGATCGGAAAGGCTCGGCCCGTAGCAGATCAAACCGGCGACCTCGGCAAACTCCCGCGTTGGGTACACCGCCGGCATTCGTCGATCCCTTGCAAATCCTGTAATGCCGCGCCGGTTGGAGAAATTCCAGGGATTGCGCGCCACGAACAGTCCCTGCAATTGTTCGCGGGTTATCAGCCCGAATGCATCTTCGTAGTTCGACGGCGTGTGCTCGGCATGAAGCAACGTGATACCGAGTCTCTCCGCTGCACTGCGCACGCCAATTGCGGCCGGACTTTCCCAATCGAGCTTCAGCCCCAGGTAGGCCACGCGGATCGCATTCGGTGCGACCTCGCGCAGCAACTGCAATCTCTTTGCTTCAAACTCCGGTCCCGTGTTGCCTGAGAAGCCTGTGATGTTGGCACCGGGATGAGCGAGACTGGCCACGAGACCCTGTGCGGCCGGATCGGAGCTGTTGGCCATGACGATGGGCACAGTTCGCGTCAACCGTTGGAAGGCGTGCGCGACCTCGTTGGCGCCGCCTCCGCCAGCCAGGATAACGTCGGGCGAAGTCTCAAGGACCCGTGCCGCGATTTCATCGATTTGTCCAAATTTCCCCTCGGCCGAGTAAAATTCGAACTTCATGTTCTTGCCGTCCACGTAGCCAAACTCTCGCAGACCTTGCAGAAAGGCAGTTACAAGACCTTTCCAGGCATCCCCCTCTTTGGCGTCGAGATATTGGCCGGTCGGAACGACGAAGACGATCCGATAGACCTTGCCGGCCGCTCTCGCCCGCGGCAGCCAAAGCGCGGACATAACTCCGCCGATCAGGGCGATGACGACGCGGCGTTTCATGGGATCATTCCGATCTCGCGAACAAATTCCGTCCCGTGCTGAGCTTGCGAGAACGAAGCCTACTACGGCTTTGCGTCGCCATCCATGTCAGCTCATGGCCCGAACGCGAAGTGGCGACATCCGCTTAGCGGGTGGCAGCGGACCAGATTTGCTCACGTTGAGTTCTTCGCCTTTGACCCTTCTCGGATATCAGCCCGGCCCGGTGACATGCGATTCAGGCTATCCCGGCCCTTCCTGAATGATGGTTTGGACCGATAAGATACCCTTCTTGACCCTTTGGGGGCGGATATGGCGCGGCCATCAAGAACGGGCGGCAAGACGAGCCAGGCGAAGACCCGCAAGGGCCGCAAGACCACCAAGAGCAAGCGCCGCATTGCGCCAGCGGCAAGCCGAGCGAATCGTCGTTCGGTCGCCGGTCCGAGCAAAGATCTGAAGGAGGCCCGCGAGCAGCAGGCGGCGACGGCCCAAATATTGAAGGTCATCGCAAGTTCGCCTGACGATGTGCAGCCGGTATTCGAGGCGATTGCGATCAGCGCCAACAGACTGATTGGCGGTTTCTCTACGGCAGTGTTTCGCTATATCGACGGCATGCAACACCTAGAGGCGTTCACGCCGACCAATCCGGTCGCTGACGAAGCATTGCGAGCTTCGTTCCCGCGGCATCTCACAACGTCTTCGGCGCCCGTCGAGTTGCTGCGTGATGGCAAACCAATGCAGATTGTCGATACCGAATCCTCGCCAAACATACTGGCCAGGGATTTGGCGCGATTGCGCGGCTTTCGCAGCATGTTGTTCACGCCGTTGATGAGCAATGGGGTGCCTATCGGCTTGATCACCGTGACGCGAGTCGAGACCGGTTCATTCGCCGACCATCACGTGCAATTGCTACAGACCTTCGCCGACCAGGCGGTGATTGCGATCGAGAACGCGCGATTGTTCAATGAAACGAGGGAAGCGCTGGAGCGGCAAACCGCGACGTCGGAAGTGCTACAAGTCATATCCAGTTCGCCTGGCGGACTTGGGCCGGTGTTCGAGGCCATGCTGGAAAATGCCGTGCGCATCTGCCGTGCCAGTTTTGGGACGCTGCTCCTATACGAAGGCGACAGGTTGCGGCGGGTGGCGCGAATGGCCGCGCAAAACGTGCCGCAATTGTACGCGCCCGACCAGGAAACGCCGCCACACTTCATCGCGCCGTTTGATGGGGCGCCTTCGCTGGGGCGCCTCGTCGAGACCAAGGCGCTGGTTCACATTGCCGATATCGCCACAGAGCATCCCGACGATCTGATCTACAAGGTCGCCGCAGCCCGCACCGTTCTGATTGTGCCGATGCTCAAGGAGAACGAGCTTGTCGGTGGCTTTGCTGTCTACCGCAAGGAAGTGCAAGAGTTCAGCGACAAGCAGGTCGAGTTGCTGGAACATTTTGCGGCACAAGCGGTGATCGCCATCGAAAACACACGACTGCTCAAGGAGCTGCGGCAGCGAACCGACGATCTCTCGCAATCCCTCGACGACCTCCGCACCGCACAGGACCGCCTGGTGCAGACCGAAAAGCTTGCCTCGCTCGGCCAGCTCACCGCGGGCATTGCGCACGAGATCAAGAACCCGCTCAACTTCGTCAATAATTTCGCAGCCCTTTCAGCGGAGTTGACCGAGGAGTTGAACGAGGCCCTCAAGCCCGCCGAACTCGCCGACAAGATCCGCACCGAAGTCGATGAGCTGACGGCGCTTTTGAAGAGCAACCTCGAAAAGGTCGTGCAGCACGGCAAGCGGGCCGATTCCATCGTCAAGAACATGCTGCTGCACTCACGCGAGGGACCGGGCGAGCGCCGCCTCGCCGACATCAATGCCCTGGTCCAGGAGAGTCTTAATCTAGCCTACCATGGCGCGCGCGCAGAGAAGTCCGACTTCAACATCACGCTCACGCAGGACCTCGACCCCGACGCGGGCGAAATCGAGGCATATCCGCAGGAGATCACGCGCGCGCTGCTCAACGTGATCTCCAACGGCTTCTATGCCGCGACCAGGCGCAAGTCCGAGGCGGGAGACGAGACCTTTGAGCCTGTGCTGAGCGCGACCACGAACAACCTTGACGACAAGGTCGAAATTCGCATCCGCGACAACGGCACCGGGATTCCGGTCGAGGTGAAGGAAAAAATGTTCAATCCCTTCTTTACTACCAAGCCAGCTGGCGAAGGCACGGGGCTCGGTCTGTCGATGACCCATGACATCATTGTCAAACAACACGGCGGAACCCTCGATGTCGAGAGCGAGCTGGGTGTGTTTACCGAGCTCATTATCACGCTGCCGCGATGACCTCTTTTGGCCCATCAGCGAAGTCCCGATAAGCTTCATCGACGTCCGCATAGTGGGGCAGAGCGGACTAGATTTGCTCAGCCTGAGTTCTTCGCGTTTTGGCCCATGGCTGACGCTGGCTCAGTGCGCCGCGAGGTCTGCTTCCTGAAGGTGACCCGAACAGGGCCATGCAAGCTGGCCAAGGCAGCCTTTGACCCAAAGCGGTCCTCATCCACGGCGGTGCATCACCGTGCGCGGATGCAGACCAATAGACTGGCGATTTCCGTACTCGGCTGATCCGATTGCGATAAGCGCTCACTCGAAATGGACGGCGACCGGTAGTTATTCCAGCCAGACAACCAGATATCAGGGCCATCTCGGCTACACCTTGAAATGAGCCGTTATGGTGTTTGGAGCGAAGCGGCGGCCTTGCACAATCTCCAACGGGCGTGCTCCACTTAAAGTCGATTATTTTGAGGATTGCCCCGCATGTTTAGCAGAGCGATCTCTCAGGTGCACCCTTGGTGCTCGGCGCCGTTCTGATTGCAACCGATGCTCGTGCGCAGAATGTGGACAGAATGTACCGGCGCCCGTCATTAGAAACGGCGTCCTCGTTTACCCCAATCTTCAAAGACCGCCAAACCAGGCCCCGACATTGCAGAATCTCGGCAATCAGCCGCCGCGGGATCTTGCTGTGGGCGGTCCCTCCATAGGTTTATCGAGATCCAAACCGCTGTTTGGCAGCGTCGGTAACGGGAGTATACAGGCTAACCAGCGTGCCCTCGGGGTCACGGAATTGAACTGCTCGATTGCCCCACGGCAAATTCTTCGGTTCGTGAACGACTTCGACCTGGCCCTTCAATCGTGCAAACTCGGCATCAACGTCCGTCACTTGAAATTCGATGATTGCCGTACGGTTGGCGGCGGGTTCGGCGCTTCCTTCCTTGAAGAGGGCGACAGTCTCCGCGCTTCCGACGGCGACTGCGGCTGTCGGAGTCACGATCTCAGCGAAGACCGGCGCGAGCCAATCGGCCCTCTTGCCTGTTACCTCTTCGTAGAAGCCCACCACGGCTTTGATGTCGCGAGCGATCAGACGTATTGAGGCGAACTTCATAAACCCAGCTCCTTCTGAATGTTTCAGTGCTTCCGTGGAGCAGTATCGCCCCACTGCTGACAGCATGCTGTCAGCAGCCTCCTGCTTCACGGCAGTGGCGTTTTTGCCCCCGGCCTTTGGAGGGGCCTTTCGTCCGGAAGCGCGGTCGCTGTGCTGTTGCCACAGGTTGCGCCTGCGGCTTCGAGACCTATTTCTTCGCGAGAATGCGTAGCCGCGCAGTCGCGTCGGCGACGGTCACCTCGGCGGCATCGACGAGGTCGGCTTGCACGACGATGTCTCGATCGGTTCGCTCGATGACACGTGCCCGTGCGGTGATCGGCCCGACCGCCGCGGGTTTCAGGAAACGAGTGTCGAGGCTCTTGGTGACCACGGTCTGATCGGGACCTAGCGCAGCCAGCGCGCAAATGCCGGTGGCGGAGTCCAGCATCGCCGCCAGAAATCCGCCCTGGATCGTGCCATGCCTGTTGGTGAACGCGGGCTGCGCCTGGAAGCGGATCAGCGCATGACCGCTCTCGTCAAAGCCAAGCCATTCGCGCCCCAACAGTTGGGCGCCAGGTGGAAGATTATCCGCCGCATCTGTCACGTCGGTCACCGCGCTTGATGTGTCGGCGACGAGCCTATCAGCCGGTCCATGTCGTGCAAGCGAGACGGCGCGTCAAAAGCAGGGTCACAGACCGCTCACCGTCTTCGTGACGCGCTCAATTGCCTTTTGACCATCCGGATCGGATGGGGCCAATTCGGAGAACCGTTTGAGATCCGCCAACGCGCGTTGCAGATCGTTCTTCCGTTCCCATGATATGCCGCGGTTATAGAATGCGATTGCGTAGTTTGGATTGAGCCGGATCACCTGGTTCAAATCCTCGATGGCGCGGTCGAATTCGCCTTTGGCGTTATAGGCGGCGCCGCGGTTGTTGAACGATTCGAAGTGGTCCGGATCAAGCCGGATCGCCTGGTTGAAATCTTCGATGGCGCGGTCGAATTCGCATTTGGCGCCATAGGCGTTGCCGCGGTTGTTGAACGCGTTTACGTAATTCGGATTAAGGCGGATCGCCTGGCTGTAATCCTCGATGGCGTGGTCGTATTGGCCTTTGCTTTTGTAGGCGATGCCGCGGTTATAGAACACATGCGCGCGGTTCGGATTGAGCCGGATCGCCTGGTCGAAATCCTCGATGGCGCGGTCGTGTTCGCCTGCGGCGTCATAGACGGTGCCGCGGTTGTAGAACGCGTCTGCCTGTTTCGGATTGAGCCGGATCGCCTGGCTGTAGTCCTCGATGGCGTGATCCCGTTGGCCTATGTTGTCATAGGTGTTGCCGCGGTTGTTGAACGCGTGTGCGTAGTTCGGATTGAGCCGGATCGATTGGTCATAATCCTCGATGGCGCGGTCGTATTGGCCCCTATTAAAATAGGCGTTGCCGTGGTTGAAGAACGCCAATGCGTAGTTCGGGTCGAGCCCGATGGCCTGGTTGCAATCTGCAATGGCCCTGTCGCTCTCCTGCTTTCCGTTCCACTCGGAGCAACGATTGTTGAAGAGGGCGGCAAGCTGACGACCGCTGTATTGACCGGAATCGATCGCTCGTGTGCACGCGGCTATTGCCTCTTCGCCAGATGCCTTTCCACATGCATAAACATCGTCGGCCGCGGCGGGTGTCGTCGCCAACCAGAAGACCAGCGCCGCCAGCGCGGACAAGGCGACAGCCAGAGCCAGCAGAAGCACCCTCAATGTCGACATCGGCAACCCCGGACAATTTGCCTGTTTGTCGCCATTCCCGAGTATGAGGTTCAGGCCGGCTGACGCCCCGCTCACCCCTTCGGTCCGCGCAGCTGCGTCGTAGGTGGATTGACCCGACCCGATCGCCCCGATGATGACATCGTGCCCCTGTTTTGCCCGACGGGTCAAGTTGACTTCGAAAAATACGAAATCGTGTCAGGCCCCTGGCTACTGTGCATGGGGTTGTTTTCGACTTTTTTGTCGCGGACCTCCAGTCCATCCGCGCAAGCCGATCTCGCGGTGGTGGCAAAGTGGCCGCGCTCAGCCCTTCGGCCCGCGCAATTGCGCCGTCAGCTTCTCCATCGCCTCCGCCACCTCGCGCCATTGCGACAGCCAGCTGCGTGGAAAGCGGAAGGTGAGGTCGGCGCCGCCGACACGGCGCTCGGAGAGGCACATGCCGGGGGTCGCCGCATCGCGCGTGCAGCGCGCGGCCAGCGCGGGGCTTGCCGCGGAATAGAGGTCCTCGCTGCCGTATGGCGTGTCGGCGCGGAACATCCGCATCGTCAGCCCGTCCTCGGGCTGGGTCGCGGCCTGGTCGAGATAGCGCGGATAGATCGTGGTCGTTCGCTGCTCGGGCGAGAGCGCATCGTGATGGGCGGCGATCGACAGGAAGATGCGGTCGATCGATTGCACCGCCGTCTCCACCGTGTCGGCGGTGACGTGCCTGGGTGCGCCGGGCACCTCCAGCGAGGGATAGAGGAAATCGAGATCGATGCGCTCTTGCGGCCCGGTGTGCCGCTGGATCTTCATCCGGATCGCAGTCGTCGGCAGGTTGAACAGCGTGCCGCCGATGCTCACCGGCAGCTTGTCCGGGGCGTTGGCGCCGCCGGCTCCCCAGGTCGGCCACAGCAGATAGGCGACCAGCGCCACCGCACCCAGCGCGGCAGCGCCGCCGAGCACGATCGGGACGACATGCGCCCGGGTGCGCGTCCTGGAGGACCTGAGAGGAACTGCCGAAAACATCGTCATGAGATGAGCGCGCGTAAAGACCCGAAGTCGGCCGGTGGCCGACGAATCAGCGGCGAATATGCCATGCGGCGGCGAATTCGCTTAGGCCTTGCCGGCCGCGGGGAAGGAGGAGGGCCCTGCGCGGGCTGGCCGGCGCCGTTAACCTTCTCTTAAGGATAATGTAGCGTTAACCAGCACGATTTGTCACAGGAAGGCTCCGGCGTTGCGTAAGTGCGGACAGTTTCCGATGACACCTGAAGCTCTCAATTCCTTCTTCTCGATCTGCATCGGTTTCGCGCTCGCCGGCGCCCTCGTGAACGGATACCAGGCGTTCGCGCAGCGGCCCGCGGGCTTCGGCCTGTTGCAGGACGGCGTGGCGCCGAAGACCTTCGCGGCAGTGCCGTTCCTGGTGTTCGCGGCGCCCTTCATCATCATGCGCAACACGCTGCGCGGCATGCAGATGGAAAGCCGCCGCGTCGAGTTCGTGATGATGGCGACCGTCATCGCCGGCTTCTGGAGCATGATGAGCGGCACCTTCTTCCTGATGACGCTGCGCGCCGCCGGCGTCCTGACCTGAGGCGGGCCTTGTAAGCCTCCCGCGGCCCTTTGCGTCGGGGCCGCCGTTTCGCTATGGCTGGGTCAACCCGACAGGAGACCTTGATGGCGATCTACGAGCTCGACGGGCAGGCGCCCGAACTTCCCGCGGACGGCAACTATTTCATCGCGGAGACCGCGACCGTGATCGGCCGGGTGCGCCTGAAGCCGGGGGCGAGCGTCTGGTTCGGCGCGGTGTTGCGTGGCGACAATGAGTGGATCGAGATCGGCGAGGGCGCCAACGTGCAGGACGGCTCGACCTGCCACACCGATCTCGGCTTTCCGCTCGTCATCGGCAGGAACTGCACCGTCGGCCACAACGTCATTCTGCACGGCTGCACCATCGAGGAGGGCGCGCTGATCGGTATGGGCTCGATCGTGATGAACGGCGCGAAGATCGGCCGCAACAGCATCGTCGGCGCCGGTTCCGTCATCACCGAGGGCAAGGAGTTTGCCGAGCGCTCGCTGATCATCGGCTCGCCCGCACGCGTGATCCGCACGCTCGACGACGCGCAGGTGCAGAGAATGGGAAGCGCGGCGAAGTTCTACGTCGCCAACGGCCCGCGCTTCAAGAAGGGCTTGAAGCGGATCGGCTGAGCTCAGCCTCCCTCGGATTCGCGCGCTTCGATCGCGCCTGCAACACGCTCGTGACCAGCGGCCCAGAGCGCATGCTCGTCGCTGCCGTCTGAATATGGATTGGCTTCGGCTGGGATGCGTTCGCGCGCGGCGCGCTCGCCCTCTGCAAAGGGATCGCGATCGGTCATCGTGATTTGGCCTCCTCGCTGTCAAGCCGATGTGACGGCATTGGTTCCGGAACGGGTCCTGGTCGGGACCGTTGACGGATAAAGGAGCATTCCAATGGCCCCACCGCGCGCAAACGCTTCAATGAAGACGTTGGTCCTGATCTTCGCCCTCGCGGCGATGCCGGCCGTATCCTTTGCGCAAGCGACCGGCGGCGCTGCCGGATCGACCGGCAGTTCGTCGGGGCCGACCGGAGGTGTCGCCAACGCGCCGGCGCCGCCGCCCGGCACCAACAGCCTGGGTACGGCGCAATCCTCGGGCCCGGGCTCCGGAGTGACCATCGGCTCCGGCGCCGGTGCAGCCGCCGACGCCACCGTCAACAGCGAGAACCGGCAGCTCGACAAGAAGATGAAGAGCATCTGTCGCGGCTGCTGATGCTCGCGCGGAAGTGAGACAGTGTGGCTGTCCGGATTGCCCTGACGCGGCTAGCTTGATCCCGCTTTGAAGCGTGGAGCGTGTCCACGCGGAGGATCGAGTGATGTTACGTAAGACGATGATGGCGGCGCTGGCCGTCGCGGCGGTCGGGCTGTCGGCGCCGCAGGCCGCCCAGGCGGGTGGTCATGGCGGTCACGGTGGTGGCGGTTGGGGCCATGGCGGCGGTGGCTGGGGCCATGGCGGCCATTGGCATGGCGGCGGCTTCTGGCCAGGCGTCGCGATCGGGGCAGGTCTCGCCGGCGCCGGCTATTATGGCGCCTATTACGGCTATGGCTCCCCCTATTACGGCAATCCCTACTATTATGGTACCGGCTATGACGATGGTGGTTACGGCGGCTGCTACGTCGTCCGCAAGCGCGTGATGACACCTTCGGGATGGCGATACCGTCGTGTCGACGTTTGCGAATAGGCGGGAAGACGAATGAGGCGGGAAGACCTGCCGGCCCGCTAAAAAACAAGGCCGTTGACGCAGTATACCGTCAACGACCTTGCCAGCCCCGGATATTGAAATCGGCTCACGCCATCCGGTAGGGGCCAGCATCGCGCGGAATCATACGGGCGAATGTGATCCAGTTCACAAGTCGAGAAATTAAAGCCGCCGGCGAAAGGCCAGTTCAGCCGCGCGAGCGCTTGCGCGAGCTGGCATGGACGCGGTAGCGAGCCGGTTTCCTGCGGGTAACCGAGGGCGTCTCGGCCTCGGTGGCGCGGGCGCTGGCGAAGGACTGGCGCAAGCCGTCGATGGATTCATTCAGGCTCGCCACCTGCTCCGACAGGCGCTTGGTATCGGCCTGTTGGGCTGCGAGCAGCCGCTTCACGGTCTGGAGCTGGTCCTGCACGACCTGGAGCTGGTCGATCGATTCCTGCTGGGTCGCCTCCAGCCCCTTGGTCTTCTCGACCAGCTGCTCGGAGGCCTGGGCAGTGCGGGCCTGCAGCTGCCGCGACGCCGCCACCCGGTCGGTCTCCGGCGCAGAGCCGTTATAGGCGCGCCAGATCGCGATCGAAGTGACGCCGGCGATCAGCAAGAAAAGGACGGCGGCGGTCAGCGCGATGGGCTGGGCGCCGAGGCGAAACAGGGGGGTGGACCGTGTGTCCTCCACGAGATCGATCATCGCTGACAAAACCCAAATTGAAACTTGGTGAGTGGCGAAGACCGGCAGCCTGAGGCGGCGACCGGGATGTCCCGAAAGTGTTACTATTCGGCAACAATTGGGACCAAAAAGAGGCTGGCGGCCAAAAAAGCAGCCGGCGCTTGGCTTTACCCCCTGGAGGCAGGGCCAGATGGCCAGCTTCAGGGCTGAAACGGCGAAAGCGGCCCGGAATAGGTCTTCGGCCGCGGTGCCGCATAGGGGCCGAGCCGCGACGTCTTCAGCCCCAGCCGCACCAGCGACTCCGCCAAGGTCACCGCGGCGGCGACGCCGTCGACCACGGGCAGGCCGTGGGTTGCGGCAAGTTCAGTGGCGAGATCGGCCATGCCGGCGCAGCCGAGCACGATGGCCTCGGCGCGATCGTCACGGATGGCGGCGCTGATCTCCGCCGAGATCTTGCCGAGCGCGTCGGTGTTGCGCTCCTCGAGCGCGAGCACCGGGACCTCGGCGGCGCGCACGCGGGCGCAGCGCTCGGCGAGGCCGTACTTCTTCAGATTGTGCTCGATCGGCACGATGGAGACACCGAGCGTCGTCACCACGGCAAAGCGCGCGGCGATCAGGCTCGCCATGTGGAAGCCGGCCTCGCCGATGCCGATGACAGGCGCTTTCGCGGCGGCGCGCGCGGCATCCAAGCCGGTGTCGTCGAAGCAGGCGATGATGTGCGCATCCGCGCCGTCGCGGTCGGCGTCGCGGATGCAGCCGAGCATGCCGGGGACCGCAAAAGCCTCGTCGTAGAAACCCTCGATCGAGACCGGGCCCATCGCGGGCTGGCGCGCATCGATCACGGTGTCGGGCAGGGCAACGCTGCGTGCCGCAGCGGCGATCTTCGCCGTCATCGACGCCGTGGTGTTGGGATTGACGACGTGAAGCCGCATCGCGATCAGACAAGCCCTTTGCCGGCGTCCGAGCCTTTGGCCGCCTGCCGCTTGTTGAGCACGTGGATGGTGCCGAGCGCAAGCGTGATCACCGTGAACGAGACCGCCGAGATCACGGTGCCGAGCGCATAGATGTCGGGGTTGGTTACGGTGGTGGTGAGGCCCTGGAGGTCCAGCGGCAACGTGTTCACCGCGCCGATCGCCTGGCTGGAGCGGGCAAGCTCGTCCCAGGACAGCGTGAAGCCGAACAGGCCGATACCGATCACTGAGGGCAGGATGATCGGCAGCACGACGTGACGGAAGGTCTGCCACGGCGTCGCGCCGAGATCGCGCGCGGCTTCCTCGAGGCGCGGGTCGAAGCGATTGAAGATCGCGAACATGATCAAGAGTCCGAACGGCAGCGTCCAGGTCAGGTGCGCGCCGAGCCCGGAGGTGAGCAGGCCCATCGAGGTCTCGAAATTCTCGTTCCAGTGCGCCTTGATCAGATCGTCGATGATGCGGAATTCCAGGGAGATGCCGAGCGAGGTGATGATCGAGGGCACGATCAGGCTCGCGATCGCCGAATAGAACAGGATGCTCTGCGCCTTGAATTTTCGGCGGAAGGCCATGCCGGCGGCGACCGACAGCACGACCGTGACGATCATCACGATGATGCCGAGAAGCAGCGAGCGGCGGAAGGCTGCGCCGAGATCGACGATGCCGGTGCCCTGGAACAGTTTTGCGATCCAGAAGGTCGACACGCCGTTCATCGGGAAGGTGAGGCCGCCTTGCGGGCCCTGGAACGACAACACGTAGATCGCGATCATCGGGCCGTAGAGGAACAGCGTGTAGGCCGCGAAGAAGACCGCGAGCACGTAGAAAGAGCGCGGGCGTCCTTCCTTCATGCTCAGAGCTCCTTCTTGATGTCGACGATGCGCGACATCATGGTGATGATCAGGAAGGTGATGACGAGCAGGATCACGGCGTTCGCTGCCGCTGCCGGGAATTGCAGCGCGTTGACCCGCGTCTCGATGATCTTGCCGGCAGCTGCGATCTGCTGGCCGCCCATCACGCCGATGGTGATGAAGTCGCCCATCACGATGGTGATGACGAAGATCGAGCCGATCACGATGCCGGGCTTGGCCAGCGGAATGATGACGTTGACGAGGGTCTGGAAGCCCGTGGCGCCCGCGTCATAGGCGGCCTCGATCAGCGACTTGTCGATGCGCACCATCGAGTTGAAGATCGGCACCACCATGAAGAAGGTGAAGAGGTGGACCAGCGCCAGCACCACGGAGAATTCGGAGAACAGCAGCCATTCCAGAGGATGGTTGATCAGCCCTGTCTTGACCAGGCCGGAATTGACGAGGCCGTTGCGCCCGAGCAGGGGGATCCAGGCGATCATGCGGATCACGTTGGAGGTCCAGAACGGGATCGTGCAGAGCAGCGACAGTCCCATCTGCCAGGTCTTGGACTTGACGTGGAAGGCGAGGAAGTAGGCGACCCAGAAGCCGATGAACAGCGTGATGACCCAGACCAGGAAGCACAGCTTCAGCGTCTTCAGATAGGTCTTGGCGATGGTGCAGAGGTCGGGGAGCTGCGCGATGCAGCCTTCGAACGTGTCGGTGTAGCCGCGGCCGGAGAAGGCCGGCAGCAGCTGGTATTCGTTGTAGTCCCAGAAGGACACGATGACGACGAACACCAGCGGGATCAGGAAGAAGGCGAGGAACACCAGCATCATCGGCCCGGCCTGGAGCCAGGAGATGAGGGAGGGCGACAGGCGCGCCGCTTTCGCGGCGCGCTTCGTCTCCGATCCCCGGACGAGATCCGGGGATGCCTGATGCAGGATGTCCTCTGACGTGTCCATCAATTTAGGCCGCGATGAACTCGTTCCACTTGCGGACCATGTAGTCGTTCTCGTCCATCACGGCGTTCCAGCAGGCGACGCCGCCCATACGGTCCTCGTAGGAGCCGCCGTCGCGCACCGCGCCGGCCTTCTCCAGCAGCGAGCCGTCGGGCGCCTTGATGTCCTTCTCTGCCGGCTTGCCTTCCATCCAGTAGGCCCACTCATAGGGCTCCATGTGCGCCTTCGCGGTGGAGAGCACGGCGGAGTAGTAGCCCTGGCGGTTGAGATAGGCGCCGGCATAGCCGGACAGGAACCAGTTCACGAACTCATAGGCCCATTCGAGCTTGGCACCCGACACGCCCTTGGAGACGCAGAAGCCCGACGCCCAGGAGCGGTAGCCTTCCTTGAGCGGCTGGAAGGTGCAGGGGATGCCCATCGAGCGCACCTTCGTCACCGCCGGCGACCACATCGACTGGATCACGGTTTCACCCGAGGCCATCAGGTTGACGCTCTCGTTGAAGTCTTTCCAGAAGGCGCGGAACTGGCCGGCCTTCTTGGCTTCCGTCATCACCTTCATGGTGAGATCGATCTCTTCCTTGGTCATGTTGCCCTTGTCGGCATATTTGTACTTGCCGGTGGCTTCCACGACCATCGCGGCATCCATGATGCCGATCGAAGGGATGTTGAGGATCGAGGCCTTGCCCTTGAATTCGGGGTTGAGCAGCTCCGCCCAGGAGCTGATCGGGCGCTTGATGATGTCGGGGCGGATGCCGAGCGTGTCGGCGTTGTAGACGGTCGGGATCAGCGTGACGAACTCGGTGGCCGAGGTCGCGAACTTCTTGGAGTCCTTGCCTTCGAGATAGAGCACCTTCCAGGGCGCAGTGCCCTGGTTGCCGATCTTCTTGCCGCCTGGCGTCTCGCCCTTGGTGAAGACCGGCGTGATGTTGTCGAATTCCTTGATCTTCTTGGCGTCGAGGGCAAGGATGTTGCCCGACGGCACCAGCTTCTTCAGCGAGAAATATTCGGTGTCCAGCACGTCGAAGGAGTTCGGCTGGGTCATCACGCGCTTGGTGACGTCGTCGGTGGTCGCGGTGATGTATTCGATCTTGATGCCGGTGTCCTTCAGGCACTGCTTGGAGATGTCATCGCCTTCGTTCACGGCGGTGCCGAGATAGCGCAGCACCTTCGCATCGGCCGACTTCACATAGGGAAAGCCGGTGATGGCGCCGGAGCCGGCGGCAAGGCCGGCAAGACCCGCGGTGCCCTTGAGCAGCGTGCGGCGGCTGACGCCTTTCGTCCTGGTGGTCTCGGTCATATCAGTCACTCCTCTGTTGCGCATTCCAGTGATCGATCGGCGCTATTGCAGGCGCTGCGCCTTGGCGGGATCCCAGGTCGCCAGCACGCGGTCGCCCGGACGGAACGGGTGAACGTCGAAGGTGGCTTCCGGAACGTGGGAGAACAGGGCGGTGCCGTCGTCGAGCGTGAGCGAGACGGCGATGTAGGAGCCCTGGTACTCGGTCTGGGTCAGCAGCGCCGGCGCGCCGAACGCGCCGTCGGCGAACGGCACGATGCCGAGCTGATCGGCGCGCACGGCGATGAGGTTGCCGGCGTCGCTGAGGACGTTGTGGCCGCCGATGAAGCGCGCCACGAATTCGGTGCGGGGATGATGGAAGATGTCGCGGGCCGAGCCCTGCTGCTCGATCTTGCCGTGGTTCATCACCACGATGTGGTCGGCGAGCGCCATCGCCTCTTCCTGGCCGTGGGTGACCTGGATGAAGCTGATGCCGAGCTCGCGCTGCAGCCGCTTCAATTCGCCGCGCATCTTCACTCGCAGGAACGGATCGAGCGCCGAGAGCGGCTCGTCGAGCAGCAGGATCTGCGGCTCGGTGATCAGCGCGCGTGCCAGCGCGACGCGCTGCTGCTGGCCGCCCGAGAGCTGCGCCGGCAGGCGGCCCGCATACGGGCTCATGGCGACGAGCTCGAGCAGTTCGCTGGCGCGCTTGTGGCGGGTCGGCTTGTCGATGCCGCGCATCTTCAGGGCAAAGGCGACATTGTCGATCACGCTGAGATGCGGAAACAGGGCGTAGGACTGGAACATCATCGCGGTGCCGCGCTCGGCCGGCGGCAGATCGGTGACGTTCTGCGCGCCGAGGACGATGTCACCCTCGCTGACCGCCTCGTGGCCGGCGATCATGCGCAGGGTCGAGGTCTTGCCGCAGCCGGAGGGGCCGAGCAGGCAGCAATAGGTCCCGGCCGGGATCTTCAGGTTGACGGTGTCGACCGCCAACGTCGTGTCGTAGCGCTTGGTGACGGCGACCAGTTCGAGAGCGGCGGGAGTGGCCATGGCGTGTCCGAGGAGGGCGATGCTTCCGCCTCTCTCCGCAAGGTCCGTGCCAACAGCCGTCGCTCGGCAAAATCTCAAAACTGTGCAGCGGAGTCAGATCGTTAGATCGAATCCGGCGTATTCGGGCCGTCCGCCGCCTGTGCAGTCACCTGCACACAAAACGGGCGAAGATTGTATAAAGTTTCGCCTGTGATTGGATACAGCTCGTCGACTAACATTCGAGGCCGAACGTTCGCCGATCGAGCCTCACACCCATGGCCGCCAAGACCCGCCAAAAACCCGATGCGCCAGACGCGAGCGATCGCGTCAGCCGTATCAGGGAGGGCGTGACAGCTGCGATCCTCGAGCATCGTCTGCTGCCGGGCACCAAGCTCGGCGAGGACGAGATCGGCGAGATCTATGGTGCGAGCCGTACGCTGGTGCGTACCGCGCTGCAGCAGCTCGCGCATGAGGGCATCGTCAATATCGAGAAGAATCGCGGCGCCTTCGTCGCGCGCCCGACGCCCGCCGATGCTCGCGAGGTGTTCGAGGCGCGCCGCCTGATCGAGCCCACCATCGTCGACCATGCGATCGACGCGGTCTCACCGACCTGGCTCGATCGCCTCGGCCAGCATCTTGCCGAGGAGCGCGAAGCGGAATTGCGCGGCGACGCGCGCGCCTCGGTCCGGCTCTCCGGCGAGTTTCATCGGCTCGTTGCCGAGATGAGCGGCCACAGCATCTATCTCGGTTTCCTCAAGGAGCTGATTGCGCGCTCCTCTCTCATCATCCTGCTCTATCGCCGCCACGACACGCCGGCCTGCGGCACCGACCACCACGCCGGCATCGTCACCGCGATCCGCAAGCGCGACAGAGAGGTCGCCCGTGCGCAGATGCTGTCGCATCTGAACGAGATCGAGGCTGAGCTGTTCCTGAAGGACCCCGCCGCCGACGAGCTGCGGCTGGCGGACGTGCTGGGCGCCTGAGCGCCCGCGGCCTGACGTCACGGCGACCTCCTTGATTTCATTTGCTTTGATACAATTGCCGTCGGACGAGCCGATCCCTCATCAAGGGAGGTGGCAGAGCTGCATATTGCCGCCATGGTTGTAAGTTGACGGAAGCTAAACGTCGGCGTCAACTGGGGCCAGACGTTGCGTGCCTGCCATCACCCCTCGCGTAGCCTGAACCGTACGGAAGGCTGATATGTCGGGTTTGAGGATGTCGGCCAAAGTCTTCGCGGTCGCTGCATTGCTTGGCGGCATTGCAATGGTGCTCGCAAGCCTGTCATCCGCGCGGGCCCAGGAGGCCGCGGTCCTGTTCCGCAATGTGCGGATCTTCGACGGCAAGGGCAGCGCGCTCTCGGCGCCATCCAGCGTCCTCGTCAGAAACGGCGTCATCGAGAAGATTTCAACGGCAGACGTCACGGCCACCGCCGAGGTTATCGACGGCGGCGGGCGCGTGCTGATGCCGGGGCTGATCGATGCGCATTGGCACGCGATGCTGGTCCGTCCTACGCCGGCCGCAGCTCTTGGCGACGTCGGCTACAACAATCTGCTCGCCGGCAGTGAGGCGACGGCGACGCTGATGCGCGGCTTCACCACGGTGCGGGACATGGGCGGGCCCAGTTTCGGCCTCAAGCGGGCCATTGACGAGGACCTCGTCGCCGGTCCGCGCATCTATCCCTCCGGTGCCATCATCACCATCACCAGCGGCCATGGCGACTTCCGGCAGCTCACCGATCTGCCGCGAACGATCGGCGGCATGCTCAGCCGCATGGAACTGGTCGGAGGCAGCATGGTCGCCGACAGTCCGGACGAGGTGCGCGTTCGCGCGCGCGAGCAGCTCATGCAGGGTGCCTCGCAGGTCAAGCTCACGGCGGGCGGCGGCGTCGCCTCGCCCTTCAGCCCGCTCGATGTCTCCACCTTCACCGAGCCCGAGCTGCGCGCGGCAGTCGAAGCCGCCGACAATTGGGGGACTTACGTTGTCACGCACGCCTATACGCCGGTGGCAATCCAGCGGTCGATCGCGGCCGGTGTGAGGTGCATCGAGCATGGCCACCTCATGGACGAGGCGAGTGCGAAGCTGATCGCGGAGAAGGGCGTCTGGCTCAGCACACAGCCGTTCCTCGATCTCTCAGGTGCCGCCGCTCTGGGACCGTCGGAGCAGGACAAGATGCGGCAGGTGGTTGCCGGTACGGATCGCGTCTACGCGCTGGCGAAGAAGTACAAGATCAAGACTGCGTTCGGAACCGACGTGCTGTTCTCGAAGGCGCTGGCGGACAGGCAAGGCTCAATGCTGGCCGCGCTGACGCGCTGGTACACGCCGGCCGAAGCGCTGGCGATGGCAACGTCGGCCAATGTCGAGTTGCTGAGCCTGTCGGGCCTGCGCAATCCCTATCCCGGCAAGCTCGGCGTGGTGGAGGAGGGCGCGCTGGCCGATCTCTTGCTCGTCGACGGTAATCCGCTTGAGAACATCGCCCTCGTCGAAGATCCCGCGAAGAATTTCGTCGTGATCATGAAGGCCGGCAAGATCTACAAGAACAGGTTCGCGCGCTGACGCGCATTGGTCCGATCTGCGAAATTGGACCGCTTCTAGTCCCGATCGTCGGGAACCAGCCCTTTGCGCAGCGTATCCTTTGCGATTTCCTGGACGGTGGAAGACCGCGCAGGGCTTGTCGCAACAGGGCTTGTCACAATCCCGGGGCCGTCATCGGCGGCGTGACTTCTAAGCGTCTCCAGAACCAGAAAGAATTTCTCGGCTAGCATGAGTCAATCTCGCTGACGCGTTCATCTCGCTTTCGAGAGCCGAAAGATTCGCTATCAATTCGATCACTCACTACGCGTCGCGGCAATTTAATTCGTCGCGCTCGGCGAATTATGACAATCCTCGTCGATATCTGCCGTGCGGCATGTGCATGTGGATCATGATGGGCCGCGACGTAACGTGACTATTCCTCGCGAGCCGCACCGGTTATATGCTGGCGCTCTGTCATAGAACTGTCATGTCACCGGAAATGTTAAAATCAGACGCTACGCCGGCTCGCAAAACCATGAGCGTGCCGGACGGGAATCCTGTCCCAAAGGACGGTAAGCGAACGCAAGTCATCGCCGGCTTCCTCAGGCAACGTGACGCAGCCGAGTCCGGCGCGGAACCTGCGATTGTCGAGGGCGCTGTGATTGATCAGACGCCATCGCAAGACGCAACGCCTGCACCGGAGCCGACCCAGTCGAACGTTGCGGCGCGTCCGGCCGGCGAAATCGAGCTCAAGCTTCTCGTCGATGCCGATCGCATGGCGCATTTCAGCGCTGCGCCCGTCATCGCGGCGAACGCACGCAACAAGGGCGCGCGCAAACGTCTCAAGTCCGTCTATTACGACACGCCCGAGTGGGGACTTCGGCGCGCCGGGCTGAGCTTGCGCATACGCCAGAGCGGCGCGCGCTTCGTCCAGACCGTGAAGACCGATGCCGCCGACGATCCGCTGCGACGCGGCGAATGGGAGGCGAGCGTGCCATCGCTTGCGCCCGATCCCGCTCTGGCGATGCCCTTCATTCCGGAGAAGCTTCGCGAGCAGCTCGAAACGCAGCCGCTCGAAGCGGTCTTCACGGCCGATATCCATCGGCACACGCGCATCGTCGAGCTGCCATCCGGCACGGTCGAGATCGCCTTCGACCAGGGCGAGCTGACGGCCGGCGACCGGTCGCTGCCGGTGAGCGAGATCGAACTGGAACTCAAGGGCGGCAGCGCGAGCGCGATCTACGAGATCGCGCTGCGGCTTGCGGAGCATGGCGCGGTGAAGCCGTCGATCCGCAGCAAGTCCGCGCGCGGCTTCGACCTTGCCGCCGACAAGGCGCCGTCGGCGCGCCGGCCGGGCAAGCTTCGGCTCGATCCCTCCGTCACGCTCGACGAGGCCTTCGCGACGATCCTGCGTTCCTGCTTCCTCCATCTGTTGCAATCGCTGCCGGCGGCGGAAGACGGCCGCAATCCGGAAGGCGTGCATCAGCTGCGCGTCTCGCTGCGCCGGCTGCGATCGGCGCTCGACCTGATGCGATCGGCCGGCGCGCTCAGCAATCTCGATGCGCTGCGGTCGGAAGCCAAATGGCTGGCGCAAGGACTGTCCGCTGCGCGCGACTGGGACGTGTTCCAGCTCGACACCTTGCCGGCGATCGCAAAGGCTTGTCCTTCGGTCGCGGGCTTCGATGCGCTCGGGCGGGTCGCAGCGCAGCGTCAGTCGGAGGCCTATCGCAAGGCGCACCTTGCGCTCGATGATCGCCGCTGCGCCGTCTTCCTGATCAGTCTCGGCGGCTGGATCGAGACGCGCGGCTGGCGCAACGACGTCGCGCCGGAATATCTCGGCCGGCTCGCCGAGCCGGCGGTCAATTTCGCCCAGCGCGTCCTGTCGGAGCAGCACGCCAAGCTGCTCAAGCGCGGCCGCCGCTTCAAGTCGCTCGGGGTCGACGAGGTGCACCGGGTGCGGCTCGCGGCCAAGCGTCTGCGCTATCTCGGCGAGTTTCTGTTGCCGCTGTTTTCCGATCGCAAGTCCGCGCGAAAATTCGCCCGCAGGCTCGCCGGCCTGCAGGAGGAGCTCGGCGCCTTCAACGACATGGCGGTGACGGCCTCATTGCTCGACGGGCTCGGCGCCGAAGATCGCGACAGTGCCATCGCCGCGGCCGCGATCGCCGGCTGGCAGGCGCGTGCATCGATCGGCGTGCAGCAGTCCTTGCAGGACAGCTGGCGGGATTTCACCGCCGCGCGCGTGCCCTGGTCGTCGCACGGCTGATCGCGTGCCCTCAAAAAAGTTGCGGCCAGCCATTGGGGGATGGCTGGCCGCGCGCGAACCGGTCTGGGACGGGGAGGGGTGGGGATGTGACCGGGTCGCGTAACTCGTTGTCTCGTTCCTACTGATCCTTCGCGCTGGCGGTGGAGACCGCCGGCCTGGTATCGCCGAGCGAGACCCAGACGTTGGGATCGCTCTGCGACTGGCGCTTGACGAAGCGGTAGCCGGTCTCCGTCCAGGCAACGACGTTCTCGTTCTGATTGTCGAGAACGAACTCGCCCTTGTCGGTCTTCACCGTCAGCACCGCGTGCCCTTCGCCCTTCTTGTCGCGCACGACGGTGATGAGCAGGGCCTCGCGGGGCCAGCCGGCATCCATCAGCATCTTGCGCTTCAACAGCACATAATCTTCACAGTCGCCGTAACCGTCCGACGGCAGCGACCACTTCTCGATCACGCCCCAGTGCTCCTGGTCGGTCAAAGGCTTGACGGTCTCGTTGACCCAGCGATTGACCTTGACGAGGTCGCGCCACGCGGTCTGCGACATCACGATGTCGCGCGGCTGCGTCGGCCCGCCCTGGCACTGCGCGGCATTGTCCGCACAGAACTCGACCCAGCCGATCGGCGCACGCGTGGTGTCGCCGAGGCTCGCGTAGAGCAGACGGCCTTCGCCGGCCTGCACTGTCGCGCTGATCCCGAAGAGCATGGCGGCGATCGCCAAACCCTTCCCCTGTCCCCTGAAATCAAACATTGCGGCCCCCGTTTCTTGTTGGGACCACATTTCGCACGGAGCTTTTGAGTTGCCGCTAAGTCGACCAAGTCAAGTCGAGACGAATGCAAGTAAAACGCGCGGCGAATTCGATCTATACTTGAATAGAATTCGCGTAAAATTGGAGATTACTGCAATTGATTCAAACTTTATCGATTAACCCGGAAACGCTGGCGGAACCGCCGTTTCGGCGCGCAGGCGGCCTCGCGTTAACCCGCGCCAGGGCGGTCACAACGCATGAAAAAGGCGGCGTCCGGGTCGCGGAGGCCGCCTTCAGGGCTGGAAAACCAGTGGTTTTGGCGGGCTTTCGCTTTACCGCGCGGTAACGCTCTCTTCGAGAGTCTCCGCCGGCTGCTCGTGCATGAACTCGAGCGCGAAGCCGTCTTCGAGGTTTCGGACCACGCGGCCCTGGACGCGGCCGAGCAGGACGATCGATTTCAGCGGCGGGCGGTTCTCGGCGGCAATGGCCGCGCCCGAGAGCGAGAGGTCGATGATGCGGCAGGTCATCTTGGTGCCGTCCTCGAGCGTCAGCACCGCGATCGGGTTGCGCGGCACGATACGGTCGTGGCGGCGATCCTCCGGCAGATTGAGGATGTCGCGGTTGGCGAGCCAGGTGAGCTGTGCCGCGAGCTTGTCGCGTTTCCTGGGCGTCGCCCCGATCGTCATGGCAAAGCCATTGTCGATGATGCGGGTGATCTTGCCCTCGACGCGGCCGATATGGTCGAGATAGGCGACCACGCGGTCGCCGACATTGCCGATGCCGGGGGCGAGCAGAGCGAGGCCGCCCGGCGACATGTTGATCACCTGGCAGGGGAATTCACGGCGGTCCGGCAGCATGTAGCGGCCGAGCAGGTGCACCTTGACCCGCTGGAAACGCCGACGTTCCTCGGCGGCCGGAAGAAATTTTTTGTTCGCCAACGCCATTTTCAACACCCGACCCCCGCCCGGGCGGAGTCCGGGACGACCCTAAGGTGCATAGGGTTAATGCCGCGTTAGGATCGGGCGCGCTGGTTACGGACAGACACAATGCGTTCGAACAGCCACATCAGGGGCGGGCAGGCCAGCACGGCAACCGCGCCGAGGTCGAGCGCGACCGCCGCGGTCCCGGCCGATTTGGCGAGCCGCCCGGCCAGCGCCGGCCCCAGCATCATCGCGGCATAGAACAGCGTGTAGAATACGCCCATCCCGACCGCTCGCGTTTCCGGGGCGAGCACGCGGGCGGCAAGACTCATGATCGGGCCGGCCGGATGGCCGCCGATCAGGCCGATCAGGACCAGGATCGTGATCACCCAGTCCGATCGCGGCAGCCAGGCCAGCAGCAGGGCCACCAGGAGGCTGGCTGCGATCACCAATATAAAGGGTCGCTTGAAGCGATCGGCGAGAAAGCCGCCTGCCGGAACCGAGATCACCGACAGCCACATCACGACGCTGATTGCCGAGCCTGCCGCGGCGATGCTCCAGCCGCGCTCGGCCAATAGCGTCGGGCCGAACGAGAAGATCATGGCGAAGCCGACATTATAGAGGCCCCAGATCACGCCGGCGACGATCACCGCCAGCAGGGCGAGGGGATCGAGCCGGCCCGAGCCGGTCGCGCCGACGCTGGCTCCCGGCGGCGGCTGGTAGAACGTGATCAGCACAATGCCGATCGCGGTCAGTGCGCCCACGGACAGGAACACGGCGCCCGCGCCGTAGGTTGTGCCGATCGCCGGCAGGACCAGCAGCGAGATCGCAACGCCGGCCGGCCAGGAATTGACGAAGATCGCCATCGCGGTCGCGATCTCCTTCCCCGCGAACCAGTCGGCGGCCATCTTGGTGAGCTGCACCGTCAGCAGCACGCCGCCGGCGCCGGACGCGAGCCGGCCCGCCATCTGCCAGCCCCAGACGTCGGTGGCGGCCATGACGAGGCTGCCCGCCGTCATCAGCAGCAGCGCGGCGACGGTGGTCGCCTTGTCGCCAAGAGCCCGGCCGATCGCGCCGCCCGGCAGTGCCAGCACGACGCCCGGCGTGAAATAGAGCCCGATCAGGATGCCGATATCGGCAAGGCCGACGTCGAAGGTCTGCTGCAGTAGCGGCGCGACTGCAGCCACGCTCTGGAACTGGAACGCAATGGTGAGGCGCACGACGAACAGGATCGCAAGAATGCCCCAGCGATTGCGCAATGCCTCAACTCCCCCAGGCCCTCAATCGAGGGTGCGGTGGGGAGGGACCAGAGTCAACCGGCCGCCTTCCTCGTCGCGCGCCCATAGAGCAGGCACAGCAGCGCCAGCAGCACCGCGGCCGACAGCCCGAGCGACCAGTGGATGCCGATCGCCGCGCCGAACACGCCGACCGTGATGCCGCTGAACGCCCGCATGCCGAGGCCGGCCATGTTGTAGAGACCGACGACGCGGCCGCGGATGTCATGCGGTGCGTTCAGCTGCACCAGGGCCTGCGCCATGGTGTTGAACGACAGCTCGAAGAAGCCCGCGAAGAACAGCAGCACGATCGCGACCGGATAGATCCGCATTGCGGCGAAGCCGAGCAGTGCAACGCTCCAGAGCATCGCGAGCATGATCGCGGTGCGCGGCGTGCCTTTCAGCCGCCCCCAGGATTCCAGCGCGATGCCGGCGAGCAGCGCGCCGGCGGCATCCGCCGCGAGCAGCACGCTGTAGGAGACGCCGGGATCGCCATGGCCGAGATCGCCGGCAAAGCCCGGCATCTGGGCGTGATAGGCGTTGCCGATCATGAACGAGGTGAGGCCGGCGAGCCACGTCATCGCCGTCAGCACCGGCTGCGTGCCGATGGCGCGGATGGTGAGCACGATGTCGGCAAGGCCGCGCACGGCGAAGCGTCGCGCAGCCAGGCTCTTGTCCCGCACCGGCGCCCAGAACAGCCAGAGCAGCATCGGCAGATAGAACAGCGTGTTGAAGATGATGCCGTGCGAGGGGCCGAGCGTCAGCATGATGACGCCGCCCACTGCAGGTCCGACCAGAATGCCCAGATAGCGGGCCATCGCGTTCAGCCGCACCGCGCTCGGAAGGTCCGCGGGGCCGACGAGGTCGTAGAGCAGCAGCTGGTTCGGCGTCTGCCACAGCACGCCGGCGCAGCCATGGATCACCAGCAGCAGCATCGCGTGCCACATCTGGATGGTGTCGGTGAGGAAGAAGAAGCCCCATCCGGCGGAAGCGACGATGAACAGCAGCATGCCGCACTGGATGATCCGGCGCGGATCGAACCGGTCGGCGAGCCCGCCGACGGCGACCGAGAACAGCAGGAACGGCAGCCAGTGCGACAGCACGGCAAACCCGCCCAGCGTCGGCGAATGGAATTTCTGGAACACCACCCAATAGCTGATCACATGCTCGATATTGTCCGCCATCATCGCCAGCACGTAGGCCGTGAACTGGAGACGATACGGCACGGACCTCATCGCCGCGAACGAGCCGGACGCGACCATGGGATTTTGGGGAAGGGGGTTCAAGCGGGCACCTGGAAAGGACTCTTGGGGAGTTACACGTTCGCTGGCCCGTGCTCAAGACACTTGGGTGTGCTTGGACACCAGCCATGCAGTGCTGCCACAAGCTCCACCGTCATCCTGAGGTGCGCGCTCTTGCGCGCCTCGAAGGATGGGCCGCAAGCGCCGTTGCCCATCCTTCGAGGCTCCCCTTGCGATGCTAAGCATCGCAAGGGGAGCACCTCAGGATGACGGCGGTGGTTGTCGCAGGCAGGTTACGTAGCCCGGATGAGCGCTAGCGATATCCGGGACAGTGTTCCCGCATGTCGCTTCGCTCATGCGGGCTACGAACCTGCTCTTACGCCAGCGACTTCACGTAGACCGCATACGGCACGCCCAAAATATCCGGCGCCTCGCCAATCCTCACAAATCCCATCCGCAGATACATCGGCAACGCGACCGTCATGATCGGCGTCGTGTGGAGGGCGATGGCCGGCGATTGGTCGCGCTCGGCGCGGCGCAGGCATTCTTCGGTCAATTGTCGGCCGATGCCCTTGCCGCGCGCGGAAGGATCGACCACCAGCATGCGAATGACCGGCCAGGCCGGGTCGAAGAACGCCGGCTTCGGCGCTTGCGCGCCGACATACACGACGGCGCCAACGACCTGGTCGCCGTCTTCGGCAACGATGATCTCGCCGGTCTTGGCAAGCTCCGGCATCTTCGCGACGTGGGTCATGAACAGCGGCCAGTCGGAATAATGCTGCTCGAACTCTGCGAACGCCGCCAACGCGACACGCACGATCGCCTCCGCATCGTCAGCTCGATAGTCGCGCAGCATCAGCGTAGCGCTCCTTGTAGCCCGGATGAGCCAACGGGTCGGCGCAAGGCGCCGCCCGATGACAGGCTCCGCAATATCCGGGACCGCCGCCCCCGCATATCGCATCGCTCTTGCGGGCTACGAGACTGCCCGCTTGGCACGATCGCGCATCTCACATACGCTTGTCTTCAGCCCGCACCCATCAATCATAACAGACGGGCACCGAGGAAACAGCCATGCAACAGATCCGCGTCTGCACCCACGCAGGACCGGGCTCGGAGCCCGTCATCCGCACCGTGCCGTGGCCGAAGGTCGGCCGCAAGGCCGCGCTGATCAAGGTCGGCGCCTGCGGGGTCTGTGGCACCGATCTGCACATCCTCAAAGGACACTGGCCGAAGCCGCTGCCCTGGCCATTCACGCTCGGCCACGAGCTCGGCGGTGTCATCGTCGAATGCGGCGAGGAGTTTTCCGAGGATTTTATGAGCAAGCCGCTGACCGTCGGCTCCAAGGTGATGATCCCGCCGCTGATGCCGTGCGGGCGCTGCTACTACTGCATTCACTATCCGCAGACGGCGAACAAGTGCCTGACGCCGGTCTATTACGGCCGCTATCTCGGCTTCGACAAGGCGCCGCACATGTGGGGCGGCTGGGCCGAATATGTCTATGTCGATCTCGAGATGCTGCCGGGCACCAAGATCTACAAGCTGCCCGACGACATGTCGCTGCGGCTGGGGGCACTGTCCGAGCCGCTGACCTCCTGCATCCGCGCCTTCAACCGTGCGACCCGTGCCGGTGGTTTTTCCTGGGGCGACACGGTCGTGATCCAGGGCTCGGGCCCGATCGGCATTCTCGCGGTCGCGGCCGCAAAGGAGATGGGGGCCGCGCGCGTCGTCTGTGTCGGCGCGCCGGAGGAGCCGCGGCTCAAGCTCGCGCGCGAGTTCGGTGCGGAGGCGACCGTCAACATCGAGGAGCTGAAGTCGCCTCAGGAGCGCATCGATCGCGTGCGGAAAATCGTCGGCGGCTTCGGCGCCGACCTCGTGATGGATTGCTCGGGTCATCCCACGGCCGGCCCCGAAGGCATCGAGATGCTGCGCGACGGCGGCACCTATGTCGAGATGGGCCAGTTCACCGACGCCGGCTCGATCGATACGTCCTGGCACCGCATCTGCACCAAGGATCTCAACGTGCTGGGATCCTGGGGCTTTACCGGCAACGATCTGCCGCTCGGCGTCGACATGCTCTACCGCACGCGTGACAAATATCCCTGGCTGAAGATGCAGACGATCTATCCTTTCACGGAAGAGGGCGTCGCGCAGGCGGTGAAGGATGCGATGGCGATGAAGACGGTGAAGTCGACCATCGTGCCGTGGCCGGAGCTGGTGGACTAGCCGTGATGGACGAGAGGCCAAGCAGTCCCCGCTCACCCTTCGGTGCCATCCGCGCGATCGACTACACCGTGATCTTCGTGCGCGACATGGCCGCGATGCGGCGCTTCTATGAGGACGTGCTCGCCTTTCCGCTCTCGCGCGAGCTCTCGCCGAACTGGATCGAATACGGCTTGGGCAACAACACGCTGGCTCTGGCAAAACCGAGCCGGACCGCTTCCGATGCGCCGACCCCGGCGGGCAGCGCCTCGCTTCAACTGGCCTTCAAGGTCTCCGCGGCCGAGGTCGATCAATGTGCCGACGAGCTCGTGCGGCAGGGCGTGGCGTTGCTCTCGCCGCCGACGGACCAGCCCTTCGGACATCGCACGTTGTTCTTTCGCGACCCTGACGGCAATCTTCTGGAGGTCTATGCCGAGATCTGAACCGCGGCAGAGGCGGGCGATGGCCCAAAAAGTTCCACCAGGAATCCGCAAGTTATTCACGTCGAGGTGAAACTTAAGTCCCAGTTCCGGCTTTCAGTTCGCGGGAGAGGTATCGTGAAGCGAATCCTGAAACCCGTCACTTACATCCTGGCTGCGATCTACTTCCTGGTGGATGCGGTCTTCATGGCCGTGGCAAGGCCGATCGCCCGCTGGATCGGGCGGTATTTCGAGTTCAGGCGGTTGCGCGCCTGGATCAGGGCGCTTCCGCCTTATCCATCGCTCGCCCTGTTTTCCGTGCCCGTCATCATTTTGGAGCCGATCAAGCCGGTCGCAGCCTACCTCGCTGCAACCGGTCAGGTCGTTAGCGGTGCGGTGACTTTTATCATCGGCGAGCTGCTCAAGCTTGTGCTGGTGGAGCGCCTTTTCCATCTCACGCGGGACAAGCTGATGCGGATTCCGGCGTTTGCCTGGACCTATGGTAAGTTCGCCGAGATGAAAGCGTGGCTGCAGGCAACCGAAGCCTGGCGGGCCATTCGGGCCCTGGCCCACGCGGCCAAGGACACTGTTGCGCGGGCAAGAGCCAAGCTGATCGGTAGGTTCAGCAGGCTGGCGACCTCGAGGGACTAGGCCAGAGCCAACCGCGTTGCCCTCTATGCGAGCTTACGCGCAGCGGCGGTCGCCTTATCGCCCGTGTTCGGCGTGCCAGTCGGCTCGATCAGCATGAGATGGACCTCCTCGCGCGCCACCGGGCGATGCTCGACACCCCGGGGAACGACGTAGACTTCGCCCGGGCCGAGCGTCACCGTGCGATCCCGCAGTTCGATGTCGAGACTGCCCTTCAGGACCAGAAAGAAATCGTCGGTGTCATCGTGCTTGTGCCAGGTGAACTCGCCCTTCACCTTCACCACCATCACGTCGCAATCGTTGAAGGTCGTGATCGTGCGCGGCGACCAATAATCCCCAAAGGTCGCGAGCTTGTCGGCAAGCGATATGCTGTCGGCCATGTTTTTCCCCGTTGCTCTCTCGTGGGGTACGATTTGGGGGCGAGTGCAGGGCGCGACAAGGCCGCATTCGTTCAGCAGAGCAGCCAGCTTCTATTTGACGTATCCGGACAACATGGCCTGTGCCCATTCAGGGCGGTTGTTGGCGAGCGCGCGCGCCGAGGCGGCCTCCCAGTCGTATTCGAGTGCCAGGAGTTCGACCTGCCAGCCCCTTTTTCCCTTGGTGAGGATCGCGTAGCGGGCGTGAGGCGAGCGGTGTTCCAGTTTTGCGGCAAAGGGAATGTCCGCGAAGACCGGGCATCCGACGCTCCCCGGATTAAGGACCAAGCACTCGCGCGGCCCGTGAATGACGGCCTGGCGGTGGCTATGGCCACACAGCACCACGCGCGCCGCCGGCTCGCTCGCCAGGCGTGCCTCCAGCACGTCGCGGCGTGCCGGCACAAAGCGGCCGTCGTCGAGCGATTCCTCCAGCAAGCACGTCGTATCGCTCTCGGGCGTGCCATGGCAGGCCAGGATGCCATCGTCCAGTCGCAGTTGGGAGGGCAGGCTGTGGAGGGTGCGCCGCTGCTCCGCAGTCAACGCGTTGCGCGCAAACAGACCTGCCGGCGAGAGCTTGTCGTCCGGAAATTCCTCGATCCAGCGATCATGGTTTCCGCGCACGGTCGGCAACGACAGCGATTGCAGGGCTTCGAAAGTCTCTTTCGGCCACAACGGGCTGGTGACGCAATCCCCGAGGTTGAGAGTGCGATCGACGCCCCGTGCCTTGATGTCGGCCAGCACCGCCTCCAGCGCGACAAGGTTGCCGTGGATGTCGGAAATGACTGCCAATCGCATCGTTGTGCTCCCTTTTATTTCGCCTGAACTTAAGCTGCCAGGTCGCTGGACATATCTAGCATCAGCCAATGGCACGTTCACCAACTAGCCATCGCTAATCTGGCTATCTTTCACCACCCTCGCGCCAACCACCTTGGTGCCCTCGACCTCCCGCACGATCCGTTCGTCCGGCCCCACGATCCCGAGATCGAACTCGCGATCCGGCGTGATGAGGATCAGGCGCTGACCAGCGATCACGACCACCGTCATGTCGTTGCGCTCGCCCTCCGCCGCCCATGCGCGGATGTCGCCGGCGTAGGGCTCCCCGCGCCAGGCGTTGGGAGAGCCCGGGTCGCAGCGGACTTCGATGCCGTCCTCCGAGGTGGTCAGGACGAGTTTTGACCGGTTGGGCTTCCATCGTTCGTCGAGGAGATCGCTCGCCAGCCACAGGCAGGCGAAGTCCTCGCATTCACCCGGCCGCGCAGAGTAGGTCGCGCAGCCGCGGCCGGGTTTGCAATGCCGGCACCAGGTGTTCGCGGGCTTGGCCAGCGCCTCGATGGCCATCACCTTGCAGCAGAGTGTGCAGTCGCCACAGCTGCGTTTGACGGAGGACGTCACGCGGTCATTCCCATCACATCCGGTGGGGCTCAGGCTAATGGAGGTGGCTGCAAAAATCCGCTGCAACCTTCAGGCGCGGCTCTCTCCGGAAAGCCATGCATCAAAGGCATGGTGATTTGGCGGTACTTGGCGTAAAGAGCCTCCAATCACATCGCCAGCGTGCGGCCAGGCCCGTTGCCGCGCCCGCCAGCTCAGGTCCGCCGGTTTCATCGTTCCGCGCCTGAATTAACCAAGGTTCTCCATCCCGTGTCTCTTCCGGCCCTGACCCCGCCGCTCGCCCGAGCTTTGGCCGAGCGGAACTATGATTCACTGACGCCCGTCCAGCTCGCCGTGCTCGCCCATGAAGCCACCAGCCGCGACCTGCTGGTGTCGGCCCAGACCGGTTCCGGCAAGACCGTTGCTTATGGATTGGCCATCGCCAAGAATCTGCTTGATGACGCCGAGCACTTCGGGCCCGCGGCCGCCCCGCTCGCCTTGATCGTCGCGCCGACCCGCGAGCTCGCACTTCAGGTTCAGCGCGAGCTGGCCTGGCTGTACGGGCATGCAGGCGGGCGCGTCGTCTCCTGTGTCGGCGGCATGGATCCGCGGCGCGAGCAGCGCGAGCTGGCCGCCGGCGCGCACATCGTCGTCGGCACGCCCGGACGGCTGTGCGATCATCTGCGGCGCGGCCGTCTCGATATCTCCGAACTCGCCGCCGTCGTGCTCGACGAGGCCGACGAGATGCTCAATCTCGGCTTTCGCGAGGACATGGAATTCATCCTCGAGACCACGCCGGAGACGCGCCGCACGTTGCTGTTCTCGGCAACGTTTCCGCGCGGGATCGTCGCGCTGGCGCGGCAGTATCAGCGCGATGCCTTCCGGATCGAGGTCGCCGGCGACGAGGGCGGTCATGCCGATATCGAGTATCGCGCCATCCGCATCGCGCCCGCCGACGTCGAGCATGCCGTCGTCAACGTGCTCCGCTTCTACGAAGCGCCGAGCGCGCTGGTGTTCTGCAGCACGCGCGATGCCGTCAGGCATTTGCAGGCAGCGCTTCTGGAGCGCGGCTTTGCCGTGGTCGCCCTGTCGGGCGAACTGACGCAGAACGAGCGGACCCTGGCGCTGCAGTCGCTGCGCGACGGGCGCGCCCGCGTCTGCGTCGCGACCGACGTTGCCGCCCGCGGCATCGATCTGCCGAGCCTCGACCTCGTCATCCATGCTGATCTGCCCAACGACGCCGAGGTCATGCAGCACCGCTCGGGCCGCACCGGGCGTGCGGGCCGGAAGGGAACGAGCGTCCTCTTGGTGCCGCCCGCGCGGCGGCGGCGTGCGGAACTGTTGCTGAACCTCTCGGGCATCGATGCGGACTGGGGCACGGCGCCGCAGGCGGATGAAATCCGCAAGCTCGATCACGAGCGCATGAAGGACGTGCTGTTCACCGAGGAGACGACGTCCGACGACCTGGCCTTGGCGCAAGCCTTGTTGGCCGAGCGGTCGGCCGAGGACATCGCCGCCGCGCTCGCGCGGCTCTATCGCGCGCGGCTGCCGTCACCCGAAGACATCATCGATCCCGGCGAGCGGACCGGCCGGCCGCGCGACGATCGCGGCCGCGACAGGTTTGAAGGCGGCGACGATCGTCCCGCCAAGCCTCGATCGAAGTCCGGAAAAACGTCCTCGAAGCACGTCATGGCGGAGGGCAGCGTCTGGTTCCGCGCCGCGATCGGGCGGCGCAAGAATGCGGAAGCGCGCTGGCTGCTGCCGATGATCTGCCGCCGCGGCGGCATCGACAAGCGCGACATCGGTGCCATCAAGATCATGGACACCACCACCGAGTTCGAGATTTCCGAGCGGGTCGCGGAGTCTTTTGCCGCGAAGATCAAGCGTCCGGACAAGGAGGACAGCATCCGCATCGAGCCGATGGCGGAGGCGCCGCAGCGGCACGAGCCCTCGGAGGAGCGGTACCACGCATCTCAGCGTGAGAGCGGTAACAGCGAACATCGTGAACGTCGCGACGATCGACCGCGCGAGACGGGATTCAAGCCGCGGGACAAGGGGCACGGCGAACGCAGGCCGAAATTCGACGATCCGCCGTCCTTCGGAAAGAAGAAGCGGCACAAGAGCAAGCCGGGCCATGCAGAGCCGTCGGTCACGCCGTGGCCGGTCAAGGGTGCGCCAGGAAAGAAATCAAAGAAGAAGCGTCGCGGCTGAGCGACGCCAGACAATTAGACAGCAATGATGCCGCCGGATTGCGCCGGCGGCATCATCTGAAAAGCCTGTGTGAGTTCAGCGGCCGCCGCCACCGCCACCACCACCACCACCGCCGCCACCACCGCCAGCATCACGCATCGACGAGCTGTAGCGCGGATCGGTCTGCTTCATATAGGTCGGCGAGGTATCGTGGGTCAGGGGAACGGTGCGTCGTGCGCCGCCGGGGGTCGGCGTCTCGATCAGGATGCCGCAGCCTTCGAAGAAGGCGGTGTCGCAGCCATAGGTGCGATACTGCGCCGCGTTGGCGCTGGTCGAGGTGAACGCAGCCGTGGCAGCGAATGCAATCAAGGCAACTTTCGTCAATGTGAGTTTCATGGACATTCTCCAGTCTCGGTTCGGCGAGACCGGAACGGCCCGCGCAGTTCTTCGACGGGACCTGGCCGAAAGCGGTTCGAGCGCGCGGCTTCACGCCCGCGTGAGCCGGGATTGACCGGCTGGGACGTTACGTCGCGGCGAGGTCGCGGAGCATGTAGGTCGCGCCATTGCCGTAGGATGCGAGCTTGGCACGCAATTGCGCATCCGCAGGTACCGGTCGAAAGCCGGACCGCTCCCACAGCGGCCGCGTGGCATAGACCGAGACCAGCGCGAGCGACGCGATGCCTGACGCATGCGCCAGCTTCTCGATATCGGCAACATAAGCGCGCGACGCGCCGCCGCGGAAATCGGGCAGCACCGCGACGTCGTGCACATAGATGCAATCCGCATCGTCGGGGAGACGTTCGAGGAAAACATCAAGCGGCGGGATCCGGTGCTGCTTCCAGGGATGCGCGAGGCCGTAACCAACGATCTCGTCGTCCGCAATGAGCGCGCGGCAGCCATCGGGATAGAGCCGCATCTTTTCCGCGAACACCTCGGGTCGTTCCGGAAGGTCGGGATGGATACGCGCCGCGATCGCGCTGATCGCGGGCAGGTCGGAGGCGCGCGCGGGACGCCAGTGCGGCTTGCTCATGTCGGACTATTCCGTCTCACTCACTCCGGTCTATGCCGCCCGCAGGAATACGACGCCTCGCGCAACCGCCCTAGCCAAGTGCGCTGATCTCAAGTTGGCGCATGCGATTGCGGCAACTTCAGAGATGCGGAACTCGGTCTGGGCCGCTTCGTCGCAGGAAATTGAATTAATTTCGGCTGAGAGTCTGAAAGCGAACCGAACTGGCCACTCTCCTCGTTCATATTTGGCTCTGCAAGGGGGACGGGGCCGGTTATCCGCAGCAACAATCCCACCGCGTTGAAAGTAGCAGTATCGGTGTCCTGGTGCGGCATGCACCGCGACGCCCGGGGAGTCTTCAATCCGTGATCTAGTTTCGCTTGAAAGGATGAAAGCCCGTGAGTGATGCCAATGTGAAAGTCGAGACGAATGCAGCCCCGCAAGACGTGGGGGCCAACGGAAGCGCAAAGCTCCAGTTCGACGTACCGTTCTTCAACATGCAGACGATGTTCGGCAGTTTCGCCGAGCAGGGCGCCACGCGGGCCCAGGCGAATTTTGCGAAAGTGAGGGCGACTTCGGAGGAAGTCACCGCAGCTCTTTGCGATGCCTATTCGACCAATGCCAAGCGTGCCGCCGACTATGGCATCAGGCTCATCGAACTATCCCACGCCAACACGACCTCCACGCTGGACTTCATTTCCCAGCTTGTCGATGCGAGGTCATTTACCGATCTCGTCAACCTCTCCTCCGCCCACAGCCGCAAGACCTTTGAAGCGACTTCGGCTCAGAATCGCGAACTCTGGGATCTCGCCCAGAAGGCCGCGACCGAAACGGCCGAGCCGATCAAGCAGAGCTTGAACCGGGTATTGCGTAGCGCTGCTTGAATCGAAGCGTTTGGCCGCGCGGATCGGCTGGACGAGCGTCTCCGCAAGAAGAGAAGCCGTCCAGCCGATTGCGGCCGCCCTCACTGTCGAGGTGACGCCAAGCTGGAGGAAATCACGATGGGTATGGTGATGATCAAGTGCCCGGAAACGGGAAACGCTATTCCGACGGGCATCGAGATGGATGGCGAGAGGTTTCGATGCAGTGCGGTGTTCTTTTCGCGCACCTATTGCCGGATGTGCGCCGCGACGCATGAATGGTTCGCCAAAGAGGCGTGGGTCTACGAGTCGGTCTTGGCGAAGGGCGGATCCGGGGGCAGGCAGCCAATCGGCGCCGGCGCGGCGTGAAGGAGCCTCGGCGCATCCTGCGAAACGATCCGATCGATCCTGCGGCTCATCACCTTGTAGCACTCACAGGCGATGACCTCGAGCCGGTGCCTGTCGATCTCGAGCTGGCCGCGCCGGTTGGACTTGATCGCCCGTGACGCGCGCAACGCGCTCACCACGTGCGTGACCGTGGTGCGCCGGACGCCGAGCAATTCCGACAGCGTCTCCTGCGTCAAGGGCAGCAGGTCACCGCCGTCCGTCCGGTCGTGGATGTGCAGCAGCCAGCGGGCGAGGCGCGCCTCGACCGAATGCAGGGCGTTGCAAGCTGCGACGTGCTGGAATTGCGTCAGCAGCGTCCTGGTGAGCAGCTGAACCGAGTTTGCAATGGCGGGACTGCGTTCGAGCGCAATGTGAAATCGTGCGGGTGAGATCTGCAGCGCCGTTCCGGCCACGCGGACGACCGCGGTCATGGGTGATCGGATCGGGCCGAGCGCCGTCATGAGTCCGACAGCGCCGTCGTTGCCGATCACGGCAGTTGCCGCCGTCTGTCCGTTCGGCAACTCCATGATGAGGGCGACCGCGCCGCTGCAGGGAAAGGAGAGGTGATCGATCTTGTCGCCCGATCGAACCAGGACTGCGTCGTGCTGGAGCTCTACTTTTCGCAAATAAGGTGCAAGCAACGCGAAATCGGCCGGCGGTAACGCAGCTAACAACCGATTGCCAACTCTAGTCGCGTGCTCCATCACGGGAATTGTCCCTGGACGGACGCCCGGCAGACGCATCTTCACCAATCGAGCTGCGCTGCCGCTTGCCACGGCAAACGAATAAACTCGTCTTAAAAGCTAAGGTTCCTCTGACGTATTGGCAAGCCGGTGCGCGAATGCGTTTGATCTCGATCAAGCCTTCGAAGATCGGACCGGCTGTATGCAAAGCTGCGCGTCTGACGCGAGAGCAGGTCCTAGCGCAGCCCCTCATAGACCATCAGCCCGCGTGCGATCTGAAGTTTGCGGATCGCGCGCGGCAGCAGCTTCTCCGGCTGGTGCAGGTAGCGCCAGGAGGTGAGGGTGAAGGCTGAAAGCGTGCCGCATTCGTCGTCGAAGGGCGCGAGCACGCCGGTGACGCTCACCGGCGTATGCGGGCGCGCGTTGAAGGGCAGCAGCAGGAGCTCGAGATGCGCCTTGCTGCCGTCCTCGCGCGCGGCGGTGACGCCGGCGATCGCACCGAGCGTCTCGTCGGCGACGATGGTCGCGATCTCCTCGATCTCGCTGCGGCTCGCCGCCGTGAACAGCGCCGCGAAGCTCTTGTCCTTGAGGTCGATCCCGGCCAGTGCGCAGACGCGGGTGCCGGCAACGCGGAAGGGGAAGCCGAGACTGGGCTCGCAGGACAGCACGAAGATGTCGCCGAGCAGGCCGCGGACCGCGGCCGGATCGATGTCGGCCCGGTCAGGGGCCCGCGCAGTACCGCGCTTCTTGTCCCAATATGCGAAGAACGCGCGGCTCGACGGATGTTTCATGACTGACGCTAACCCCGGGGGCGCAACCTCGCGGGACAGATCTGTCCCGCTTCAGTGCACCCACGATCCCTTCTGTTGTTGTGCAGGAGGGGATTTGCAGCGTCCATGCCGCGGGGGCCTTTTCAGGCCCGTTGAAGCGGTCTTTGCGTTGTTAACGTTAAATTAACTATGCGCTTCGCGCCTCGCGCGGCCCTGCTATGGTGACCGCGGTCGCAAGCCTCGCCACTTTTCTCCAGGTTCTCGGCGGGGCCTGTACACAGGGCGTCAAACAGTTTGGCCACGGGCCGGGGAGGGGTGGGGATACACCTTCATTCCCCAGGGCATCGGAAGGCCGACACGGACAGGCAGGGCTTTCCCAGGGCCCTGCCTTTTCCTTTTGCGCACTTGCGCAAGGCCGGCAAAGGCGACTATCTCCAAGCCTGTCGCTCCGATCGCGCCTGAAAGCGAAGCTGCCTTGGATTCCCCGCAAGATTCGTCGCCGGACGTGCCGGCCGTCCACGAGGAGGCTCCGCGCGAGCCGATCCTGACGCTGCCGGCGGCGCTGACCGCCTATATCGCCCTGCTGGCGCTGATCCATCTGCGGGTGCTGCTGCCGCCGGAGCTCGAAAACTGGACCATCGACGTCTTCGGCTTCATCCCGAAGCGCTACGATGCCTCGCTGCTCAATCTGCAGATCCCCGGTGGCGCCGGCGCCAAAGTCTGGAGCTTCGTCACCTATTCGCTGCTGCACGCCAATCTGACCCATCTCGGCTTCAATGTGCTGTGGCTGCTGCCGTTCGGCAGCGCGCTGGCGCGGCGCTTCGGCGCGATCAGGTTCTTCGTCTTCATGGCGGTGACGGCGGCGGCCGGCGCGCTCGCCCATCTCGTCACCCATGAGCATGCGGTGGCGCCGATGATCGGCGCCTCGGCGTCGGTGTCGGGCGCGATGGCAGCCGCGATCCGCTTTGCTTTCGCTCGCGGCAGCTTCCTGTCGTTCAGCCGATCGGATGCCGATACCGCCGCAAAAGTTCCTGCGCTGCCGCTGTCGCGTGCGCTGCGCGACGGGCGGGTGGTCGCCTTCCTCGCAGTGTGGTTCGGCGTCAACATCATCTTCGGCGTCGGCGCGATCGGCATCGATGCCGAGACCACCAGCGTTGCCTGGCAGGCACATATCGGCGGTTTCTTCGCCGGCCTGTTGCTGTTCGCGCTGTTCGATCCCGTGCCGCGCGTGCGAAGCGATGCTGCGGATGCGTCATCGCAGGACGTTTCCGACCGTATTTGAAGCTGTGCTTGCGGCCCGGCCCGAATTCATCCATCATTCGCTGGAAGAATGTTCCGAAGCGACAAGCCCCTAGAGGCAACGCTTCGACAAGCGCGCGAGCGTGAAACCCGCGCCGAAACTGTTAGTTGAAGACTCGCGAACAAGTCCGGACCGCCAAAGGCGGACGGCTTCGATTCAGGGAGGCGGCAATGACGGTACGTTCCATTCTCAACACCAAGGGCCACCAGATCATGAGCGTCGAGCCCGACGTCAAGCTGTCGGCCGCGATCAAGCTGCTCGGTGAGAAGAAGATCGGCGCGGTGCTGGTGATGAACCAGAGCCGGCTGGAAGGCATCCTGTCCGAGCGCGACATCGTGCGCGTGCTCGGCGATCGCGGCGCCGGCGTGCTGGAGGAGCCGGTCTCGGAGGTCATGACCCGCAAGGTCGTCACCTGCAAGGAGACCGACACGGTCGCCGAGCTCATGGAGACGATGACGACCGGCAAGTTCCGCCATCTGCCCGTGCTCGACAACGGCAAGGTGGTCGGCCTGATCTCGATCGGCGACATCGTCAAATGGCGTGTCCGCGAATACGAGACCGAGCAGGAAGCCCTGCGCGACTACATCAAGACGGCCTGACGGACCTCACGCGGGTCCGCCTTATTCGTCTGCTTTGGGCGCGTGGCCCGCGGGCGCCGGCGCGAGCACTTCGATCGCCTCCTGGATCGATTGCAGCGCGCGCTCGGCGGCGCGCGTGCCATGCGCGATCAGGTCCTCGGAGCGGTGGAAGTCGAACCAGCCGAAGTGGCCGACCCGCGGCGTGATCAACATGTCGGGCGGATCGCCGGCAAGGCGCGCGCGGGTGATGCGGTCCTGCATGATGTTGAAGGCATCGACCATCACCGAGGAGATGCCGGGCCGTCCGCCGCCGCCGAAGAACTCGCGCTTCACGGTCTTCTCGGGCGAGAACAGGCGCGGAAAGCGCCGCTTGGTCGTCGTCGCCTCGGCCTCGGAGGCGACCGGGGCGGGCGCCGCGCCGTGCGCATGGATCGTCGTGGAATGGGTGAAGATGTCGCTGGAAAGATTTGCGGCGATGACGATTTCGGCGCCGAGCGCGCGGGCGGCCGAGACCGGCACCGGATTGACCAGCGTGCCGTCGACCAGCCAGCGGTCGCCGATCAGGACCGGTGAGAAGATGCCGGGCAGGGCGTAGGACGCCCGCATCGCGTCGACCATGCGGCCGCGCGTCAGCCAGATCTCGTGGCCGGTGCGGACCTCGGTCGCAACAGCGGCGAACTTGATGGGCAGGTCCTCGATCAGGGTCTGGCCGACCGCCTTCTCGAGCCGGGTTGCCAGCTTATCGCCGCCGATCAGGCCGGAGCCGTTGAGGCGGATGTCGAGATAGCCGAGGATGTTGCGCATGCCCTGCAGGCTGCGCCCCCACTCTTCGAACGTATCGAGCCGGCCGGCCGCATGGAGGCCGCCGACCACGGCGCCGATCGAGGTGCCGACCACGACGTCGGGTACGATGCCGTTGGCAATCAGGGTCCTCAGGATCCCGATATGGGCAAAGCCGCGCGCCGCGCCGCCGCCGAGTGCGAGGCCAATGACTGGCCGGCGGATGCTGCCCAAGCCGACTTTCTCGCCGACTTTTTCGCCGGCCTTCTCGCCGTTGGAGCCGTTCGAGCTGCGGCCCTTCAAGATCTCCAGCACTAAAACTCTCCTACGCTGGGGCCACCCACCGCCAGACTAGGCACCCCACTTGCGCTCCGCCATATCAGGGGCAAAGCATGGTTTATGCCGCTTTGGTAAAGGCGCTGGGCAGGAGTATGGCGAGGGGCGGTTGCCTTAAGTCTAATCACGCAGGCGTCAGTCGGGTTCCATAGATCGCATGAAGCCGTATTTCCTGGGATATCCGAGGCTTGAATTTGCCGCGTTTTCGGTGAAAAGCAGGGAACATGACACGCGGGGGTGACGGCATCATCGGATGGCGGCGCGGCGGCAGCCTGCTGCCGGCGCTGATCCTTGCCGTCTGCCTCGTGGCAGCAGGCCAAAACGCTGCGCAGGCGCAGCTTTTCTCCGATCGCCCGCCGCCGGTGCCCCCGGCCTCGGTGCCCGATCCCGGCGGTGCCGTCAGCCTGGCGCCGCCCTCCGGCCCGGGCATCGGTCCTCCGAGCCTGCCGCCGACCCTGACCCAGCCTGTGACGCCCAGCATGCCGCCGCCCGCGGTCACGACGGTGCCGTCGGCCGCGCCGCTCAATGCGGCGGTACCCGGACAGGGCGTGCTGTCGCTGACCGCGAAATATGGCAAGGATTCTCCTGCGATCACCAGCGGCCTGGTCTGGCGCGTGTTTGCCGATCGTCCCGACGAGAACGGCACCTTCAAGCTGATCCGCGAGGACCGCAGCGCCACGCCGAACATCGTGCTGCCGCCCGGCAATTACGTCGTCCACGTCGCCTTCGGCCTCGTCAGCGCAGTGCGCACCGTCAGCCTGAAGGCCGAGACCGACCGCGAATCCTTCGTGCTGCCGGCCGGGGGCTTACGCATCGAAGGCCGCGTCGGCACCAGCCGCATTCCGCAGAACCAGATCTCGTTCGCGATCTACAAGGGCAGCCAGTTCGAATCCGGCGAGCGCGCCTCGCTGGTGCCCAACGTCGCCGCCGGCGACGTCGTGCTGATCCCGGAGGGCACCTACTACATCGTCTCCAATTATGGCGATGCCAATTCGGTGGTGCGCTCGGACATCCGCGTCCAGGCCGGCAAGCTCACCGACGTCACCATCACCCATCGCGCCGCCGTCATCACGCTCAAGCTCGTCAGCGACCGGGGCGGCGAGGCGCTCGCCAACACCGCCTGGTCGGTGCTGACCCCCGGCGGCGACGTCATCAAGGAATCGATCGGCGCCTTCCCGCGCGTCGTGCTGTCCGAAGGTGAATACCGCGCCATCGCCAAGAACGAAGGCAAGGTCTACGAGCGCGGCTTCAACGTCGTGAACGGCGTCGACGGCGAAGTGGAAGTGGTGGCGCGGTAGTCTCGTGTCCCGGACGCGGTGCAGCACGGAGTGATGCACCGCTGAGCCGGGACCCAGAAGGCCGCAGCGTATATCTCGATGGATGGCCCCCGGCTCTGCAGCGCACCGCCGAAGAGGCGCTGCGCTGCGTCCGGGGCACGAGACCTTCTCATTTCCGATACCTCAACGCCTCCACCAGCACCGCAAACGCCGGCGTCGGCTGCCGCCGGCTCGGGTAATAGAGGTGGTAGCCGGCGAACGGCGCGCACCAGTCGGCGAGCACGCGGATCAATCGTCCGTCGGCGATCTCGCGCTTCACGATGTCCTCCGGGACATAGGCAAGACCGAGCCCCGCCAGCACGGCGTTCATCCGCAAGAGGCCGGTGTTGAACACGAGCTGGCCGTCGACGCGCACCTTCATGGCTCGGCCGCGCTTCTCGAACTCCCAGGCGTAGATCCCGCCATAGGTGGGCAGGCGAAGGTTGATGCAACTATGCTCGGTCAGATCCTGCGGCTGCTTCGGCTTGGCCCGTGCGGCGAAATAGGCCGGCGAGCCTACCACCGCCATGCGCATCTCCGGGCCGATCCGCACCGCGATCATGTCCTTGGCGACCTGCTCGCCGAGCCGCACGCCGGCATCGTAACGCTCGGCGACGATGTCGGTGAGGCCATAGTCGACGACGAGCTCGACCTTGATGTCAGGATAGCGCGGCAGCAGCTTCGCCAGCGCCGGCCACAGGATGGTCTGCGCCGCATGCTCGCCGGTGGTGATGCGCACGGTGCCGGCCGGCGTCTCGCGCAGCGCGGTCAGCGCCGACAGCTCCGCATCGATCTCGGCAAAGCGCGGCCCGATATTGCGCAGCAGGCGTTCGCCGGCCTCTGTCGGCGCGACGCTGCGGGTGGTGCGGGTGAGGAGCCTCAAGCCCAGCCGCTCCTCGAGGCCGCGCACGGTGTGGCTGAGCGCCGATTGCGACAACCCGAGCTGGGCTGCAGCGCGGGTGAAGCTGCGCTCGCGCGCGACGGCGAGGAAGGCGAGGAGGTCGTTGACGTTGGTGCGGGCCATTCATGAATCCGGATCATGAGTACATGCCGCTTTTATCACCTAATCGCAGGCTCGCGCGCGGCCTAAATTCGGAGGCCGAAGACGATGAAGGAGAGCTGACGATGCAAACGCGCAAACTGGGCAAGAGTGGTCTCGAAGTCTCGGCCCTCGGCCTCGGCTGCATGGGATTGAGCTACGGCTATGGTCCGGCGACCGAGACGTCACAGGCGGTCACACTGATCAGGACTGCCTTCGAGCGCGGCGTCACCTTCTTCGACACCGCCGAGGCCTACGGCCCTTTCGCCAATGAGGAATTGCTCGGCGAGGCGCTGGCGCCGTTCCGCGACAAGGTCGTCGTCGCCACCAAGTTCGGCTTCAGCGGCGGCAAGGTCGAGGCCGGGCTCGACAGCCGGCCCGCCAACGTCAAGGCGGTGGCCGAGGCTGCCTTGAAGCGGCTCAGGACCGACCGCATCGATCTGTTCTATCAGCACCGCGTCGATCCCGACGTGCCGGTCGAGGACACCGCCGGCGCGGTGAAGGATTTGATTCGCGAGGGTAAGGTCCTGCACTTCGGCATGTCGGAGGCGGGCGCGCAAACCATCCGCCGCGCCCATGCGGTGCAGCCCGTCACCGCACTGCAAAGCGAATATTCGCTGTGGTGGCGCGAGCCGGAGCAGGAAATCCTGCCTGTTCTGGAAGAGCTCGGCATCGGCTTCGTTCCTTTCAGTCCGCTCGGCAAAGGCTTTCTGACCGGCGCGATCAGCGAAAGCACGACCTTCGACAAGAGCGACTTCCGCAATATCGTACCGCGCTTCTCATCCAGCGCACGAAAGGCCAACCAGACGCTGGTCGAACTGCTCGGCGAGATCGCCGCGGCGAAGCAGGCGACGCCGGCACAGATCGCGCTCGCCTGGCTGCTGGCGCAAAAGCGGTGGATCGTGCCGATTCCCGGCACCACCAAGCTGCACCGGCTCGAGGAGAACCTTGGCGCGGCGGTGGTAACGTTGTCCGAGACCGATCTCGCCGCGATTGCAGGAGTGCTGGCCAGGGTGGCGGTGCAAGGTGATCGCTATCCCGCCCATCTCCAGGCGCGGGTTGGCCGCTGACACATGTTGCATGCGGGCCCGGTGAGCGTTTGCTTACCGGACCTTGCGTCTTGTGTTCCGGTTTGAATACGCGTGCGAGCGCTACCAAGCTGCATTGGAAGGTCGATTAACACCGGTCGCGTTGGCTTATTCCACGGATGTTGCGACGTCGTCATCGCCGGTGGAAGATACGTTATTCCGATAATCAATTTTATTCTCTTTCCATCCTGCTGCGTTATATGTCGGGCATCCGTCCAATGGGGGACGCCGGAAGCAGGCTCATGCGCCTGCGAGACGGAGGAGCAGGGACCAAGCCCGTCGGCATGTTCGAAGTGATCCTTACCAGGCGCAAACGGTTCGGTTGGCGGTGGCAGGTGTGCGACCAGTCCGGCAAGATCTTTGCCGACGGGTTCGAGCGCACCCGGCCTGCCGCCAAATATCATGGCGAGCGCGCGTTGTTTTTCCTGCTGTCGCAGGCCTATCTGCGCAACCCGTTTGCGGCGTCGAGCGAGGACTAGCCGCCCGCGCAGCTTCGTAGCCCGGGTGAGCGCAGCGATACCCGGGACCGCAGTATCTGCACGGATAGAACCTCGGATGCCGCTTTCGCTCATCCGGGCTACAGGCTCCATCTCAGACATCCACCACCAGCTTGCCCTTCGCGCTGTGATCGCGGATCAGCGCATAGGCATCGCCCACATTCTCCAGCGTGAACCGCCTTGCATCGAGCATCGGCACGAGCTTGCCGGTCTCGACCAGACGCGTCGCCTCGTTCATGATCTCTCCGTGATGCGCGCGGCCTGCTCCGGTCAGCAACGGCAGCAGCGTGAACACGCCGGAATAGCTGGCGGCACGGAAGGACAGCGGCGCGAGCGCATGCGTGCCCCAGCCGAGCGCGCTCACGACATGGCCGAAGCGGCGCACCGCCGCGAAGGATGCATCGAGCACCTTGCCGCCGACGGTGTCGTAGACGATGTCGAAGCCGCGGCCACCTGTATGCTCTGCCACGTAAGTCTCGATTGCAGTGTCGCGGTCGATGAAGACGGCACCGAGCGCCTCGACCGTCGCGCGCTGCGCCACTGACCCCGTTGCGAACACGTTTGCGCCGAAGGCACGCGCGATCTGGATCGCGACATGGCCGACGCCGCCGGCCCCGCCATGGATTAGCACGTTCTGGCCGGCTTCCAGCGACGCGCGGTCGATCAGGCCTTCCCAGGCGGTGATGAAGATCAGGGGCAGGGCAGCGGCCTCGCGCATGCTGAGATTGGCAGGCTTGAGCGCCAGCAAATCGGCATCGACCGCGGCGAATTCGGCCAGCGATCCCGGCACGCCGCCGACGCCGCCTGTCATGCCATAGACCTCGTCGCCCTCCTTGAATCGCGTCACCGCGCATCCGGTCTCCTCGACCACGCCGCTGAGATCGAGGCCGAGGATCGCAGGGAGCGGATGGCGGGCGTGCGCGGCTGCGCCGGCGTGGATCTTGGTATCGAGCGGATTGACGCCGCTCGCGCGGACCCGCACCAGCACCTCACCGGGGCCGATATCCGGCACGGAGATCTGCGAGATGCGTAGCGTCGCGTTGTGGGTCTCGAGGATCGCTGCGCGCATGGTCGACTGTTCGGTCATGATAGTTCTGCTCCGTTGTCGCCCTCCAATATGCCCATGAATTTTTGCATGGAAAGAAACGACAATGTACGATGATCGTGCATTTTTGTATGAGGGCGTCCGATGGACTGGAGCGATCTGCGCATCTTCCTGGCGATTGCGCGCGAGGGCACGCTTGGGGCTGCCGCGCGCAAGATTGGCCAGACCCAGCCGACCATGGGCCGGCGGCTTCGCGCGCTCGAACAGGCTTTGGGACAGACGCTGTTCCAGCGCACCGCCGACGGTTTCGTCCTCACCGACGAGGGCACCGCCGTGCTGCGCCACGCCGAGCGGATCGAGGAAGAGGCGCTCGCGCTGGAGCGTCACGCCTCCGGCGCGGAGACGCAACTGGACGGCCTGTTGCGCCTGTCGTCGTCGGACTGGTTCGGGACAGTGATGCTGTCGCCGGTGATCGCCGCCTTCGGCAAACGCCACCCCAAAGTGACCGTCGAACTCCTGACCGATGCGCGCCTCTACAGCCTGCCGCGCCGCGAGGCCGATCTCGTCTTCCGCATCAAGCCATTCAGCGAGCCCGAGGTGATCTCGCGAAAGCTGCTCCATATTTCCTACGCGCTCTATGGCAGGAAGGGCGGCAAGCCGCCACGCGCCGGCGACGGGCGCGGCGTTCGCGTCGTTACCATGAATGCCGAATTCGCCGACATGCCGGACGCGGTCTGGCTGAAGCGCACCCTGCCCAACGCGGAGGTCGCCTCGCGCAGCAACAACAGGCAGGCGCAGGCCGAGCTCTGCGCGAGCGGCGGCGGATTGGCCGTGCTGCCGCGCCCGCTCGGCGACCGCGACCGAAGGCTGGTCGCGCTCGACATCGGCACGTCGCCGCCGGGCCGCGACACCTATGTCGGCTATCACCGCGACCTCAAGCGCCTGGCCCGCCTGCGCGCGCTGCTGGACCTAGTGATTGAGAAGCTGGCGGGGTGAAGCTTCGTAGGGTGGATTAGCGAAGCGTAATCCACCTCTTTGGTCTCCGCGGCGAGAGAATGGGTGGGTTACGCCTTCGGCTAACCCACCCTACGCATCAATCCCTTGCGTTGCCTGTCGGGCAAAACACCCAAACCATCGGTCAATCCGCCACTGCGAAAACATTCCGCTTTACCGAAATTCGGAATTGACGGATAGTGCGCGCACTCCGGCCCAAGGAAGAGGGGCGTATCGCGATCGTCACGAACGCGGGCCGGGCGGCGGTGGACGCAGATGGCGTTGGCGCGAACGGGTTTGCAGGGCGGGAGACCGTGAGCAAAGACCTCGCGCACACGACCGGTGCCATCAGCGTACGGCAAAATCGTGTGGTCCTGACGCCCGGGGTCTGTGCGTCAAGTCTTGCGGTGATGTTGCGGCCCGACCGGGCCCGCGCATCGATCATCCGCACGGCGACGGGGGCAATAGTGCATCGCTCCCCGGGGAGATCACGACATAAGCCGTAAAACCACTGCGCAGGGAAGGCCGGGATGTCCTGGCTTCACCTGTATGCCGCTGTGCAGATTTTTTTACTGCAACTTCGCACAGTGGACCGCGGGTGCCAGCCGGCTCCCGGCCTTCCCTGCGCCCTCTTTCATGTGGGGGTGAGACGACGGAAGCAAAGCTCGGGCGAAAAATGCCGCGAGGATGCGAAGGTGTGTCTGTGAATGACAATGCGAATTGAAAGAGTCCGCTCTCGCTCACACTCCGTCATTGCGAGAGGTGAGCACACCGCCTCCCCAACGTCGTCCTGGCGAAAGCCAGGACCCATTACCCCGGTCAGCGTTGTCAGAGTTCAGCGTGGCCACCAGCGTTCGCAATAACGAAGTTCGGTGGCTATGGGTCCTGGCTTTCGCCAGGACGACAGTGAGAGTGCGGTCACCGCCTGTGCGCAAAACACAACCGTCATAGTCTCTAACGGCTACTAACCAACACCCGACTTAAAACTGTCATAATCGCCGAATGGAACCCGCGCCCGCGCGCTCTTTACATGCCATTAAGTGCATCTGCATTGGATGCGCCGGGAAAGTGCGTTGGGGACTGCGATGACTGCCGCGAAGACGATGCCGGGAAAACCGGCCGCCGAAATGTTCGACGACATCCCGGTGCTTCAGCGCAAATGGCGTGCGGCGTTGAAGCCGGGTGAGCGGCTGCCGCGCTACGAGGACGTGATGCTCGGTAGCCTCGGGCGGCTCGCCGACCACATCGCGCTGTTGAAGAACGACGGTGCGCTCGAACTGTCGCGCAGCGGCCGTTACGTGCAGAAGTGGCTCGGCGAGGAGCGCTGGGACATCCCGGTCGCCGAGCTCTCGCCGGATTGCGCCACGGCCTTGTCCGAAGCGGCGGCGAACGCGCTGGCAAACGGACAGCCGCACCAGGCAAGCGCGCATTGCGTGCGCGACGGCATGGTCCGGACCTATGATGTGCTGGCGCTGCCGACCGCCTCGCGCTGGGGCGCCACGCTGGTCGGCGCCTATGTCAACGAGCGCGGCGCGCAATACAATCTGCTCGATGCGATCTTCTCCGCGACCGACGATGCCGTGATCTCGCTGGCGACACTGCGCGATGCCGGCGGCAAGCCGTTCGATCTCCAGATCGTGCACCATAACAAGAGCGCGGGCGTGCTGCTGAAGGCTGCAGGCGCGAGCCTGTTGTGGCGCCGGATCAGCGAGGGCGGCACGCTGCTGGCATCGCCCGACATCATGGAATTCCTGCTCCGGACCGTTTCCGGCGGCCGCGGCGAACAGCTCGAGATCGAGCATGATGACCGCCATCTCCGCCTCAGTGCGACGGCCTTCGCCGATGTGGTCTCGCTGACGATCTCCGACGTCACCGCCTTGAAGCGACGCGACGCCTCGTTCCGCCTGCTGTTCGACAACAACCCGATGCCGATGTGGGTGTTCGACGCCGGGAGCAAGGAGTTTCTCAGCGTCAACGACGCCGCGGTCCAGCATTACGGCTACAGCCGCGCGACTTTCCTGCGCATGAAGCTGCACGAGATCTGGCCGCAGGACGAGTGGGACAGTCACGCCGAAGCCCTCGAACGCATCGGCGACACCTATCACTCCTCGCGCAACTGGCGGCATTTGCGCGCCGACGGCAGCGAGATCGAGGTGCTCACCTTCGGCCGCCGCGTCGCATTCAATGATCGCGACGGCTATCTGGTCGCGGTGGTCGACATCACCGAGCGGCGCAAGGCCGAGGCACGCATCGCCCACATGGCGCACCATGACGGGCTCACCGATCTGCCGAACCGCGAATATTTCCAGGAGCGCTTGAGGCAGGCGCTCGAGCAGGCCGGCGGAAAACGGGTCGGCGTGCTCTACATCGACCTCGACCTGTTCAAGAACATCAACGATTCCTTCGGGCATCCCTCGGGTGATCGCCTGTTGAAAGAGGTCGCCGAGCGCCTGACCACCGCGGTCCGCGGCGCCAATCTCGCGGCCCGGCTCGGCGGCGACGAGTTCGCCGTCATCCTGGCCGCGGACGTGTCGCCGAACGAAGCCAGTGCCTGCGCGAGCCTGCTGATCGACATGCTGAAGTCGCCCTATGAGATCGACGGGCAGGAGATGGTGATCGGCGCCAGCATCGGCATCGCGCTGTCGCCCGGTGACGGCGTCACGTCGGAGCAGTTGATGCGCAACGCCGACATGGCGCTGTACCGGGCGAAGTCCGACGGCGGCGGCGTGCATCATTTCTTCGAGCGCGAGATGGACCTGCAGGCGCAGAAGCGCCGCGACATGGAGCTCGATCTGCGCCGGGCGTTCGCCAATGGCGAGTTCGAGCTGCATTATCAGCCGCTGGTGTCGATCGCCTCCGACCGCATCTCCGGCTTCGAGTCGCTGTTGCGCTGGCGTCATCCCGACAAGGGCATGATCTCGCCGGCGGAATTCATTCCGGTCGCCGAAGACATCGGCCTGATCACCCAGCTCGGCGAATGGGTGCTGCGCGAGGCCTGCGCCGAGGCGGTGAAATGGCCTGTCGACGTCAAGGTCGCGGTCAACCTGTCGCCGGCGCAATTCCGCAGCCGCAACCTGGTCCAGGTCGTGATCTCGGCCCTGGCGCAATCCGGCCTGTCGCCGATGCGGCTCGAGCTCGAGATCACCGAGTCGATCTTTCTGGCCGAGACCGATGCCAATCTCGCCATCCTGCACCAGCTGCGCGAGCTCGGCGTCGGCATCTCCATGGATGATTTCGGCACCGGCTATTCCAGCCTCAGCTATCTCCGCAGCTTCCCGTTCGACAAGATCAAGATCGACCGCTCCTTCGTGAAGGATTTGGCGCAGCGGCCCGATTGCGGCGCGATCGTGCGCGCGATCTCCGGGCTCGGCCGCAGCCTCAACATCACCACGACCGCGGAGGGCGTCGAGACCGAGGATCAGCTCGACTGGCTGCGCGCCGAAGGCTGCAACGAGGTGCAGGGCTTTCTGTTCAGCGCGGCGCGGCCCGCCGCCGAGATCGCAACACTGCTGGCCGAGTTCGGCCAGCGCACCTCACGGGCGGCGTAGCGCCTCGGGGAAGCAGTCGTAGACCAGCGCCTTGAACGCGGGCGTGATGCGGCTGCGCTCGTTCTGGGTCTGCTGCATCATGAGGTAGACCATGTCGAGCTTGGGATCGACGCCGAAATAGGTGCCGCTGCCACTGTCCCATTTCAACTCGCCGATCGAGCCGGGCGGGGGTGGCTTCGCATTGCCGGGATCGGTGCGCACGCCGATGCCATAGCCATAGCCGAAGCCGTCGCCCGGAAAGTAGAAATAGTCGCGTCCGACGCCGGAGCCGGGACCGACGTGATCGGTCGTCATGGCCTTGAAGGCCGCCGGGCTCAGATAGCGCTTGCCCTCGAACTCGCCGCCATTGAGCAGCATCTGCGAGAAGCGCTGATAGTCGGTGATGGTCGAGAGCAGCCCGCCGCCGCCGGATTCCCATTCGGGATGGGCGAGGCGGTCGCGTTCGCCGGCGAGCAGGATCGGGTCGTTCGGCAGTGGCCGCGCCATCCGCGCGCGCTCCTCCGGACCAGTGAGCACGAATTTGGTGCTGGTCATGCCGAGCGGATCGAGAATGCGCTGCTTGAGGAATTGGTACAGCGTCTGGCCGGAGATGATCTCGACGATGGCGCCGAGCACGTCGGTCGAATGACCGTAGCGCCACAGCGTCCCGGGCTGGCGCGTCAGCGGCAGCCTGGCGATACGGTCGGCGAACTGTCTGTTGTTGAAGGGGCCCTCGAAAATATTGGCAGCCTGGTAAACCTGCATCACCCAGGGGGCGCCGATATAGTCGTAGCTGATGCCCGATGTGTGCCGCAGCAGATCTTCGATGTTGACGGGACGGATCGGCGGCTCGAGTTCGACCGTCGATGTGCCCTCCGGCTCTATTCCGACCTTGGTGTCGGCAAAGAGCGGGACGTATTTTGACGCGGGGTCGGTGAGCGCGAGCTTGCCCTCGTCGATCAGCATCATCGCGCCGAGGCACGTGATTGGCTTGGTCATCGAGTGGATGGCGAAGATCGTGTCCGGCGTCATGGCGAGGCCGGTCCTGGTGTCGCGCACGCCGAAGGTCTTGAGGTAGACCGGCTTGCCGTGCTGCTGCACCAGGACCACGGCGCCCGGCAGCCGGCCGCTTCGCACCTCGTTGTCGAAATAGGCGGTGATGCGCTCGAGCCCGTCGGGCGACGGGGCAGGGATGTCCGCGGCGCGGCTCCGCGCCATCGTGCCGGCGAGCAATGCGGCCCCGACCAGAAATTCACGACGCTTCATCCCTAGCTTCCTCCCTGGCGGGATCAAAGCCGCAAGATGCCGAAGGCGTCAACAAGCCATCGATTAAAATCGCGTCACGATTTCCGAAAGGAACGGTCGCGGACGGTCCTCGCTAGGTCTGGTCCGCAGGCCTGATCTCGGCGTCAACGGCGCAGTTGAGAGGGTGCGTCTACATGGCACGAACGCTCGCGAGGAATTTATCGACCTGGACTTCCAGCTCGGATGGACTGCGGCAACTCAGTTGACGAGCACCGCACCGTCGCATCGCACCCCGGAAACCCATACGTCCGTTTGCCCAATTCCGACACCGAGTGCGGCAAGCGTGGCTGCGAGGATCTGATCGATCGAGCCGGTGGCGCCGGAGAGGATATTGGCGACCGTTGAGCCGGCGCCGGGCAGCGGCAGCGCGAGCGGACCGGCGGTGACCGTCAGGCTCATGTCCCTGAGCAGGTTCGACATCAACGACGAGGTGAAATTTGTCGTGGTGACTGTCTTGATTGTCTGAGCCTGAATGTCGGCGTAGCTGAAGTCGACCTGCCTTGCCGAGGTGTTGCTGATTTCGGCATGAGCGCGGCCGGTGATGGTTACGCCAGCTACGTTGACCAATGTGGCGGGCGGAGGATTGGGCTTGGTCCTGAAATTGGTCATGTCGGCCATCGAAACGTTGCCGACCCAGGCATCGACGACGCCCGGGGTGACGCCGAGCGTTACGGTCGAACTGCTGATGTCTGGCCGGCCGCAGGAGATGCCGGACAGCGTCGCCGTACCCGGTGCGACCTCGACATAAATCGGCAGATTGACAGAGGGAATGCCGCCGCTGCCGGCGAGCTGGATCGTGATCAGGACGCGCGTCTGAGCCGTGTGGACGCTCGCGCCCTGCGCGCCGACGGCGAACCAGCCCGAGCCCACGGGATGTTCACCGACCGTGGCAACCACTGAAACCTGCGTAATTCCCGGCAAGTTGAGGTTCACGCTGGTTGCGATCTGATTGGTTCCATTCGCGACCGCGGCGGTGCCGGCCAGCAAGCTCAAAAGCGAAAGGCTGGCTCCGACCCTCGGCTTCTGGCCAATTGCGAGGCTGCCGTAAGGCCCAAGATCCAGCAGCGATCCCGGAGCAATCCGGGTTAACTGCGCGGATGTGGCCTGGGCGATGCTCGACAGGGTGATCGTGGCCGCGTTGTTGCCGTTGGCGGCTTGTTGCGTCGTCAGCATTGCCGCAATGAGGTCGGCCATCTTGACGTTGCTGGTCAGGACATTGTCGTAAGTCGGGCCGGTCACATTGGCCCGCGTGGCGACCGCAGAGAGGAAATCGAGCGCGTCGATGCGCGCGTTGGCGAGGGCCTGATAGTCCATGGCCGTCAGTGAAAGGCTTGTGCCCAGCATTGATCCAAGCACGGCGTTGATCAGCCCGCCGTTGACCGCAAGGAGGCGTGAGCCGATCGCGAATGAAGCGAGGGCCGTGCTCGATGCCGTTGCCGATGTCTTGATCGTGTATTGGCTCGAACCGGTGATGTAACGGGCGAAATAGAGCGGTGTCTTTGTTTCGAGGGTGACTCGTGCGGCCGTCGGCGTTCCGGTTGCGGGCGTGACGAAGCGCTTGTCCGGCGCGACGGCAGCGTTGGCCGTGTAATTGCCAAGCTCGACGCCGACCAGCGCGTTCGCCGGATAGTTGTTGCGCACGACAGTTGCTGAGGCGGCATTCGTCGCGTTGTTCAGGTTGCCGGCGGCGACGATCGCTGCAAGGTCCGCTGCGCTCTGGGCCTTGCGCCTGTCGGCGAAGATCGCGCCGACATCCACGCCAAGCGCGGCGAAGCCGATGACCAGGGTCATTACGATCGCTCCCATGATCGCAACGTTGCCACGATCGTCGGAGGCAAACCGGCGCACGAGGTGCCGTGCCAATTTCATCCTAGAACCCTCCATAGGGAATCGCGGCGGAGCGAATGATCGTGGAGGAGGGAGCCGGTGCGAGTGGAAGCGCGAAGATGATGCTGCCGGAGGCATCATATGTCACGGTCACCACGTACACGTTCGCGGAGTTGCTTGATGGAGCGGCGCTGACGACAATTTTGCCCGGATCCAGCAGCGGGTAGGTCGAGGCGTTTGCGGAGACGTAGCCGGTCGCAATCGTGTTGCGCTCGCCGTCGGAGATGCCGGCGACCGAAGAGCGGGCGGCTTCCGCGGCGAGCTGCTGGACCCCGTGAATCATCGTCAGATAGCCGCCGAAGATCACGATCCCAAACAGCATCAATAGAAAGAGAGGTGTGATCAGCGCGAATTCGACGGCGGAAGCACCGCGCAGGCAGAGCACGAATCTGAGCATATCGACCTCAACCCTTTGTTGTGGCCGAGGATGGGGGCATGCTCGTTACAGCTTATTGTATGGATCGTTCCGTAAATATGCGGGTGCCATTGCGAGCTCTAGGGCCCAAAAAATTTATAGGGCCATAAAAAGATTGTTTTAGATCGACACTTCAGAGTTGTAGTGTGTCCTGACGGAAACAACTTCTAGTTAATCACTTTAAAGGGGAATTAATTAGATGAATCAACGCAGGGGGTACGTAAATATTCCTACGGAAATCGTGCGCACTGCCATTGCGATCTCCGAGACCGGAAGCCTGTCGAAGGCCGGTGAACTGTTGGGCCTGAGCCAGCCGGCGATCAGTTCACAGATGAAGAGGCTTCAGAATCTGGTGGGCGGACCGCTGTTTGAGCGGACCTCGACCGGGACGGTCCTCAGCGACCTCGGCAGGCTTGCCCTGCAACAAGCCAGGCGCATGATCGAGGCGAATGACCAGTTACTGAGATTGTCCGGCAATACTGACCGCTCGCAGCCGGTCAGGCTGGGGCTCAATTCGCTCTTCGCGACCAATTTCTTCAAGGCGCAGCAAGGTGCCGGCAATCTTTCAGGCATTTTCGTCCAGGTCGATCAGTCCGGCACCCTCGCCAAAGCCTTGATCGAGGGATATCTCGACATTGCCTGCATGTTTGATCATCAGCGCTTGGATGGCGATGTCCGCCAAATGATCGTGGCGGGAATTGAAGAGCCGCTCGTCTGGGTCAGGTCTAAGCAGTTCGTGGTAAGTCCGGGGTCTCCCATTCCGATCCTGACGTGGCCTGGCGATGATTGGATGGTGCGAACGCTCGAGCGTCACGAGATCTCATACAAGATCGTCTTCAACAGTCCCGATTTCGAGGTCAAGCTGCGAGCGGTCGAAGCCGGCATGGGATTCACCGCCGTGCCTGCCAGCAAGGTGCCAGACACGGTGGTCGTCGCCAGGGACTATTATCTTCCTGAATTGCCGACCATACGCCGGATTATGTGCGTAAGAGCTAGTCTCGGCAACGCGCGTGCGGCCGAACTCACGAAGCAGCTGGCATCCTTGTTCTTCGAGCCGAGATGAGATCTTCAGCTCAAAAGGCGCAAGCTTTCCGGGCCTAAAATCTGGTCACGATATCGGACAGAGCGGGGCGCGGACGGTCCTCGCTGGGCTTGGTCGGCGTGCCGATATGGACGAAGCCGGCGAGCTTTTCGTCCGGCTTGAGGCCGAGACCGTCAAGCACGTCGCGATCGAAGGCGAACCAGCCGGTCAGCCAGCAGGCGCCATAGCCGAGCGCGACCGCGGCCGTGACGATGTTCATGGCGCTGGCGCCGGCCGACAATTCCTGCTCGAACGCCGGCACCTTCGGATGCGGCCTGGTGAAGCTGACGATGCCGATCACCAGCGGCGCGTCCAGGAGGCGCTTGCGCTCGGTCTCGACGTCGGCGGCGGGTGCGCCGGGATTCTTGCGGGCAAAGACCTTCGCGATCACCTCGCCGGCGCGCTGGCGGGCGTCGCCCTCGAAGATGATGAAGCGCCAGGGCGCGAGCTTGCCGTGATCCGGTACACGCGCGCCGATGGTGAGGATCGTCTCGAGCTCGGCCGCCGACGGGCCGGGTCCGGTCATTTCGCGCGGCTTGACCGAGCGGCGGGTCTTCAGGAGTTCGATGGCGTCGGGCACGGGGAGGTCCTCTTCAGCTGGTCGTCGGGCGTGCCATGCTGAGATAAGCATGCACGCCCGCAACCGGAAGCGAATTTAGATCGATTTCAGGGATCAGATGGTGCCCCGCGCCCGCTTCACATCCGGCGGCGTGGCCTCGTCCACCAGCGCGGCGATCGCCTCTTCCGTCGTCATCACCTTCTGGCCGTCGCTGCCGAGGCGGCGGACGGAAACCGAATGCGTCTCGGCCTCCTTCTTGCCGACCACGAGCAGCGCCGGGATCTTGGCCAGCGAGTGCTCGCGGACCTTGTAGTTGATCTTCTCGTTGCGCAGGTCGATCTCGACCCGGAGGCCTGCGCGCCGTGCCTGCTCAAGGACCTGCTTGGCGTACTCGTCGCCTTCCGAGGTGATGGTCGTGACCACCGCCTGCACCGGCGAGAGCCAGAGCGGGAAGTTGCCGGCATAATGCTCGATCAGGATGCCGATGTAGCGCTCCATCGAGCCGCAGATCGCACGGTGCACCATGACAGGCGGCTTCTTGCCGCCGTCATGGTCGATGTAGAACGCACCGAACCGTTCCGGCAGGTTGAAGTCGACCTGCGTGGTGCCGCACTGCCAGTCGCGGCCGATGGCGTCACGCAGCACATATTCGAACTTCGGCCCGTAGAACGCGCCTTCGCCCGGGTTGATCTCGGTCTTGATGTGATTGTTCTGCGTCTGGATCTCGCGCAGCACCGTGGCCATCACGCGCTCGGCGTGATCCCACATCGCATCGGTACCGACGCGCTTGTCGGGGCGGGTCGACAGCTTCACCGTGAGGTCGCCGGTGAAGCCGAAATCGGCGTAGGTCGACAAGATGAGATCGTTGATCTTCAGGCACTCTTCGGCGAGCTGGTCCTCAGTGCAGAAGATGTGCGCGTCGTCCTGGGTGAAGCCGCGCACGCGCATCAGGCCGTGCATGGCGCCGGACGGCTCGTAGCGATGCACCACGCCGAACTCGGCGAGGCGCAGCGGCAGGTCGCGGTAGCTCTTCAGGCCGTGCTTGAAGATCTGGACGTGGCCGGGGCAGTTCATCGGCTTGAGCGCAAACCAGCGCTTGTCCTCGGCCTCATCGCCAGCCGACTGCGCCGCGAACATGTTCTCGCGGTACCAGCCCCAATGGCCCGAGGTCTCCCACAGGACCTTGTCGAGGATCTGCGGCGCGTTGACCTCGCTGTAGTCGCCGGTCAGGCGCCGGCGCATATAGGCGATCAGCTGCTGGAAGATGGTCCAGCCCTTCGGGTGCCAGAACACGACGCCCGGACCTTCCTCCTGGAAGTGGAAGAGGTCGAGCTCGCGCCCGAGCTTGCGATGGTCGCGCTTCTCGGCTTCCTCGATCTGCTTCAGATAAGCGTCGAGGTCCTCCTGCTTGGCGAAGGCCGTGCCGTAGATGCGGGTCAGCATCGGGTTGTTGCTGTCGCCACGCCAATAGGCGCCGGCCACCTTCATCAGCTTGAAGGCATTGCCGACCTTGCCGGTCGAGGTCATGTGCGGGCCGCGGCACAGGTCGAACCAGTCGCCCTGGTAGTAGATCTTGATCGGCTCGGTGCCGGGAATGGCGTCGACCAACTCGACCTTGAAGGCCTCGCCCTTGTCGCGGAACACCTGCTTGGTCTTCTCGCGATCCCAGACTTCCTTGGTGAAGGGTTTGTCGCGCGCGATGATCTCGCGCATCTTCTTCTCGATCGCGGCAAAGTCTTCCGGCGTGAACGGCTCGTTGCGGAAGAAGTCGTAGTAGAATCCGTTCTCGATGACGGGGCCGATGGTGACCTGGGTGCCCGGCCAAAGCGTCTGCACGGCTTCCGCCAGCACGTGCGCGCAGTCGTGGCGGATCAATTCGAGCGCGCGCGGATCGTCGCGATTGACGAGCTCGATCTTGGCGTCGGCCTCGATGGGATCGTTGAGGTCGGCGAACGCGCCGTCGAGCGCCATCGCAACCGTGCGCTTGGCCAGCGACGGCGAGATACCCTTGGCGATATCGAGGCCGGTGATGCCCTTGTCGTATTCGCGCCGGGCGCCGTCGGGGAAGGTGAGGGTGACTTTGGGAGCGGGGGTCACGGGCTTTAGGTTGGAGAGGCTGTACTGGAAGCCGGACTCGGATTTGGGCTGGTCGGTCATTGCTTTTCTCCTGAGGCTCACTCCTGCGAACGAGCGCAGGTAAGCGGGAACGAGCGATATATCAGGCGATTCGGCCTGTGCAATCCGGCATTTCCAAGAAAGTGGCGCGCAAAACCCGCGGCGCAGCCCCAACTATTTGGCGTTGTGCCCTTTAACTCGTCACACGCCGCCGCTACATGCGTTTGCATGGAAAATACCCCCGCCGCCGGCCGTTTCGCGCCGACCGCCCTGATGCTCGGCAATCTCGTCACCGGCTGTTCGGTGCTGGCGCCGGCGGGCATGCTGCCGGAATTGTCGGCGGGGCTCGGGATCAGCATCCATGCGGCCGGGCTCCTGATCACCTTCGGCGCGGTGACGCTGTGCATCGGCTCGCCGCTGACGGCGTGGCTGACCAGCCGGATCGAGCGAAGGACTCTGCTCACCACGACGCTGGCGGTACTCGCGCTCGGCAATCTCGCCTCGGCGTTTGCGCCCGACTATGCGAGCCTGCTCGTCATCCGCCTGGTCATGCTCGCGGTCGGCGCGCTCTACACGCCGCAGGCGGCCGGTACGGCAGCGCTGATCGTGCCGGCGGAGCGGCGCGGCAGCACGATCGCCTATATCTTTCTCGGCTGGTCGCTGGCGGCCGCCGTCGGTCTGCCGTTGATCACCTTCATCGCCAGCCGCTATGGCTGGCGCGCCGCCTATGCTGGGATCGGCGCGCTCGGCTGGATCAGCTTTCTGTTGCTGCTGTTGCGCTTGCCGGCAGGCTTGAAGGGCACGCCGGTGGATCTGAAGACCTGGAGCGCAGTCGGCCGCAGCAGGGCGATCTTGCTGCTGCTGGCGATCACGATGCTGCAAATGTCCGGGCAGTTCGTGGTGTTCACCTTCATGGGCCCGCTGCTGAAGAAGCTGACCGGGGCGAGCCCCGATGCGGTCGGCATCGTCGACACCTGGGGACCCTACCGGACCTCGCTGCTGTTCACCTGCCTCGTGCTCGCGGGCATCACCGCGTGGGCGCTGAGTGCGGGCACCATCGCGTTGATGGCGATCGCGGTCGCGATCTGGGGGCTCGGCTTTGCCTCGACCAATTCGATGCAGCAGGTGCGGCTGGTCGCGGCCGCGCCGCCGCTGGCGCCGGCGACCGTCGCGCTCAACACCTCCGTCCTCTATATCGGCCAGGCCGTCGGGTCTGCCACCGGCGGACTGCTGTTCGCCCGCGAACTCCTGCATGCGATCGGCTTCGTGGCGGTCGGCTTCGTCGTGCTGGCGCTGGTCCTGGTGATCCTGACCCGGCCCCGGCCGGCTGCGGCTGCGACGGCCTGAAATCCCGCGTGTTCGTGTGCGCAAGGTGCTTGGCAAACGGCGCACTACAGCGCTAGAAGGCCGGTCATGGGGACCAGAGAGAGTTGACAGAGATGAGGATGATTCTGGCGGTTGCGGCGGTGCTCTATTCCACCTCCGCGTTCGCGCAAGCCGACAAGCCACCGATGATCGGGGACAAGCCGCTGGTGCAGGTCAAGCCCAAGGGGACCAAGGCGGCGGCCGCAACTGCCGCGCCCGCGCCGAAGGGCAAGCCGCAATCGATCGCGGCGCGGCTCCAGGCCTGCCTCGAGATCGACGACGGCACCAAGGACCGTCTCAACTGCTACGACGCCGTGATCCCGCCGGCGCCGAAGCCGAAGCCGGCAAAGGCCAAGGGTTACGCCGATTGCCGCTTCTTCAAGGAAGAGGACGAGCGGCTGGCCTGCTTCAACGGCTTTGCCGAGAGCATTCCGAAGCTGCCAAAGACCTGAGACGTTTGGAGCCGGGCGGCTAATCGCTGATCCGGCTCAGCACGGCCCTGAAGACAACGCCCGGCACTTGCAGCGCGCTGCCTTCGAACTCCGCCGTGTCGCCGTCCTCGCGACCGGTGAGCGTCAGCGTGATCCGGTCGATGCCGAACAGGGCCTTGAAGGACGGATCATCATTGTAGCGCTGGGTCGAGATCTTGACCTTGATGCTGTCGCCTTCGCCCGTGTAGGTGCCGATGAAGGCGAAAGCGGAATTGCCGCCGCGCATCTTGCCGTCCATCACATAGACGACGCCGCACCCGGTCCCGTGCACCGTGTGGAAGTCGGCCTTGTATAGTCCCTGACGCACCGCCGATCTCCGCAGAATTCCAACTGCAATTCGGCTGGCAAATTATGATCGTTGGTAGCGGGCGCAATCCGTTGGCTCCCGGGGACGAAAGCCCATCAACATCACATTTTGATCAGCGGCTGAGACGATTGCAGGCAAGCGCGGGCAAATACCGGCTGGCACAATATCCTAACGGCTTGACGCAACCCGGGTGAGCGCCAGCGCCGGCGTCGCCAACATCTTCACCAATACGTCCTTGAGCGGATCCCGCGTCCAGGCGCGGGTCACGTAGTCGCGATGGGTGATGCCGTCGCCGGTTTCGACGAACACCACGCTGCCGGGACGCAAGGGCCCGTCCATCTCCTCGGAGACGCTGATGCCCTTCTGCCTGAGCATGCTCATCAGCTCGCGGTCGCGTCGTGCGGTGTAACGGGTGTAGGAGCTGACGAAGAAGCCCGAGCGGTGGCTCTCGATCCAGGAGGCGAACTTGTCCATTTCGCCATAGACGGCGTCGAGCAGGACGACGCCGCGGACGCGGTCGCTGATGCCGCCGACCTCTAAGCTCCAGGCCGTCGGCAGGAAGCCGCCGCTATAGCCGACGATGACGATCGGCATGTTGGCGAAGGCGCGCGCGCTGTTGGGATCGCCGGTGAGGCGGGCGAGATGGCTGGCCGATTCCTCCATGAAGCGCTTGAAGCCGCCCGGCTGCCAGAATTTTCCGGCGCTGGAATCGGCGGCATCGACCGCCATCTGCGGCGCAAGCAGGATGGCATTGGCGCCGGAATCGGTGATCTGCTGCGGCACCAGCTGCCGGTTGCGCACGTCGCGCTCCAGCGTCGCGCCATTGCCATGGAAGAACACCACGATCACGCCCGGCTTGCGCAGGTCGAAATGCTCGGGCACGTGCACCAGCACGCGGCTGTCGCTGTAGGTCTCGTCCTGCCAGTAGACACGCCCCGAATAGCTGCGGTGGCCGCGGCGGTCGCCCTTGGAGATGTTGAGGAACGGCGCGTCGGAGGCGGGGTTGTTGCCGAAATAGGGGAAGGCCGACGACTTCATGCTGACGAGCGTGGTCAGGTCTTCGCGCGGCGGACGCTGGTAGGGGACTTGCGGCGCGAGCGAGGCGACCTTGTAGGGCGCCTGCTCCGGCTGCTGCTGCACGGCACGCTTGGGCGAGAAGTCCGACATCTGCCGTTGCAGGAAACTCTCGCTCGCGGAGGGGAAGCGCTCCCTGAACTGCGGGGCGGGGAAGCGATCCTCGAACGTGTCGGCGCTGGCAATCTGTTGGGGATTGGTCTTGGCGACCACCTGGACGTTGGCCTGCGAGTTCGCCGCGAGCGCTGCCGGATCGGACGCCTTGCCGCATTGAACCAGCGCGAGCGACAGCGGCACCAAGGCTGAGATCAGGCCGACCCGGAGCGCACGACCGTGCCGACCGGACGAAGCCCGATCGGCACGAATGTCAGCTCTCATGCTCGGAACGGCCCCGACCATCCACCCATGACCCCAAAGTCACGTCCATCGGCAATCTCTAGACAATTGAACCGAGGGGCGTTTAGGCGACGTTAAGTGTCCGGAGAAACTTCCCCACATCCGGAATGCTCAAAAGGACCATGCAATCGTGTCGTGATTGTGGGGGCGGGGAACGGGATTTTCCGGTGTTTGAGCCGGTTTATTGCCCATGACCACGCGCAGGAGGTGCGAAAATACCGATTCGCTTTGCCTCATTTAGCCCTTGTTAACCCTGCTTGAATTGACTGGACCAAACTGCACGATGCTCCCCATGAGGCGTGACGCCTGAGGTTAAGGACCGATGACGGCATCAGATGCGGGTACCGCCCCCTGGACTGGCCGGCTGACCGGGAACGGTTCGGGGGTCTCCGTCCTGGTCGCAACCGCCATCGTCATTGCCGACATGATCGGCGTTGGCGTCTTCACCAGCCTCGGCTTCCAGGTCAAGGACATCCCGTCCGGCTTCTCGATCCTCCTGCTCTGGACCGTTGGCGGCATCGTCGCGCTGTGCGGGGTGTTCTCCTACAGCGAGCTCGGCGCGATGTTTCCGCGCTCGAGCGGCGAGTACAATTTCCTCGGCCGCGCCTATCATCCCGCCTTCGGCTTTCTCGCCGGCTGGGTCTCGGCGACGGTGGGCTTTGCAGCACCAGTCGCGCTCGCCGCGATGGCCTTCGGCGAATATGCCAAGTCGGTCATTCCCGATCTGCCGCCGATCCCGCTCGCCATCGGCGTGGTGTGGCTGGTCTCGATCGTGCAACTGACCGGCGTCAGGCATTCCTCGACCTTCCAGCTGATCTCGACCATTTTGAAGGTCGTGCTGATCGTCGCCTTCCTGGTCGCCGGCTTCATCATCGGCGTGCCGCAGCCGATCGCCTTCACGCCGCAGCCGGGCGACCTCGCGCATATCGTCAGCGCGCCCTTCGCGATCGGACTCGTCTTCGTGATGTACTCGTTCTCGGGCTGGAATGCCGCGACCTACATCATCGGCGAGATGAACATGCCGCAGCGGAACCTGCCGCGTGCGCTGCTCGCGGGCACGCTGATCGTGCTCGTGCTGTATGTCGCACTGAATGCGGTGTTCCTCTATTCCACGCCAGTCAGTGCGCTCGCCGGCCAGCTCGACGTCGCCAGCGTTGCCGGCACCGCCATCTTCGGCAGCCTCGGCGGCCGCATCGTCGGCGCCATGATCTGCGTCGGCCTGATCTCCTCGATCAGCGCGATGATGTGGATCGGCCCGCGCGTGATGATGACGATGGGGGAGGACATTCCAGCCTTGCGCGTCTTCTCGAAGCGGTCCGTCAGCGGTGCGCCGGCCTATGCCATCCTGTTCCAGCTCGCGGTCGCGACCCTGCTGCTGTTCACGCGCAGCTTCGAGGCCGTGCTCGATTTCATCCAGTTCGCGCTGTTGTTCTGCTCGTTCTTCACGGTCGCCGGCGTCATCAAGCTGCGTATCACCGATCCCGATCTGCCCAGACCCTATCGCGCCTGGGGATACCCGTTCACGCCGCTGGTTTTCCTGCTCGTGACCGCGTTCATGATGTACTACCTCTTGACCGAGCGACCGGTGCAGTCGCTCTCGGGGATGCTCGTCATGCTCTCGGGCCTGTTGATCTATGCTGTTTTCCGCAGGCGGCCGGTCGCCGCTGGCAATTCATCACACCGCGAATAGACATGTTTCGACCCATGAGAATTGCGGCCGTCGCTCTTGCCCTCCTGGCCGCGGCCGTGTCGTCCGCGCGTGCCGCCGACGTCACCTTTGACGATACCGCACGCTTCCTCGCGGGCATGCAGCCTTCGGCGGACTCGCCGCTGATGCCGCTGACCAGAGACCCCAACTGGCAGCATCACGCAAAATTCTTCGACAACGCCTTCGCTCAGCTCGAGCAGCGGCAAATATCGAAGATCCGCGCCTGGGCGGACGTCAATCTGGCCGCGCCGCGGCCGACCATGTTCTACATGTTCAGCGGCCCGGACTTCCTCTACGCCAATGCCTTCTATTCCAAGGCCAGCACCTACGTGCTCGGCGCGCTTGAGCCGGTCGGCGCCGTGCCCGACCTGACGCGGCTGCCGCGCGGTTCGGTCGGCGCCGCACTCTACAATGTCGAGCGCTCGCTCGGCTCGATCCTGAGCTTCTCCTTCTTCATCACCAAGCAGATGAAGGTCGACCTGCACACCAACCAGGTCAATGGCACCTTGCCGATCCTCTATGTCTTCCTGGCCCGCTCCGGCAAAACCATCCGCAACGTCGAGATGGTCGCGCTCGACAACAAGGGTGGGATGCATGTGGGGAACGACAATCCAGGACCGAACGCGACGCGCGGTGTTCGCATCACTTTCGTCGGCGGCGACGGCGAAGTGCGCACGCTGTATTATTTCTCGACCGATCTTTCGAATGCCGGCGCTCGCGCGACCGGTTTCCTGAAGTTCTGCGAGACGCTCGGCCCCGGCAACAGCCTGCTCAAGAGCGCGTCCTATCTCATGCACTCCGGCAACTTCACTGTCGTCCGCGACTGGCTGCTCGCCAACAGCGCCACCATCGTCCAGGACGATTCAGGCATTCCGCTCGCCAACTACAATGCAAGGCAATGGCGCTTCTTCCCGTTTGGCCGTTACCTCGGACCGATCAGCGAATTCCCCGGACGCTACCAGGAGCGCTACGCCGAACTGTTTACGCGCGCCCAGCCGATCGACTTCGGCGTCGGCTATCGCTGGCGCATGCATGAGTCGAATTTGCTGTTGTCTGTGAAGGTACCAGGGACCGAGACTGCGCCGGCGGCGGAGACAACTTCGTCCGCCGAGCCGACGCCAAGGCCGCCGCGACCGAAGCGGCCGCGTCCGCCCGAGCCGATTCCGCCGCCGCCGGGGCGCTTCTTCTGGTTCCGCTGATTACCAGTGCACGCTCTGGCTCGGCACGATGAAAGCCGTGGTGCTGGGCGGCGTCGCAAGACTCGTGGCCAGATACCATCCTGAGCCGGCCGCGAGCACCAGCAGGGCGATGATGGCGAGCATGTCGAGGGTTCTGGGATCATGGCCGCGCGAGCCGTCCCTGAGATTTGCCGCAGGTCTGAAGTGGAAAAGATGGCTGATTTTCCAGCGCATTGTTGTTTCCTCCCGTGGGAGCATCACAACAACGCGAAGGGAAAGTTCAGGTTCCCTCAGGCCGCGTTGACGCCGCGCCAGCGGGCATAGCGCCAGGGCAGATACCAGCGCGCATTTTGCGGCGCGGCGAGCGGCACATTGTCGATGCCCGACGTGCCGTACGGATTGCAGCGGAGCAGGCGTGCGAGCGTCATCCAGCCGCCGGCCCAGAGCCCGAAGCGCTCGATCGCCTCATCGCCATAGACGGAGCAGGTCGGCAGGTGCCGGCAATTGTATCCGACCAGCGGCGAGAGCGTGTGGCGATAGAGCCAGATCAGCGCACGACCAAATCTCCGCGGAAGGCGAAGGATGCCTTCGACGGGAGTGGAACAATGCTCGCAGGCTGAATGCTTCATGTGCGTGTGCTGCGACGTTAAGCGAAGTGTTGCTCGGTTCCGACGCAGGGAACTGTAAGGTGTTGTTTGCGCGCCATATTTTGCCTGCTTTCTGGGAGCAGTGCAGCAAGTATCTGTGGACGATCTGTATTCGCCCGGATACCATTTTTATGACGCCGGTGTGTAGAAACATACGCCTGTATGATGGACTCAGAGGGCGCTACCGGGGATTGTTTGGCGACCTTGGGGCTTTGGGGAAGGAACCAGATTGAAACTTCTGAACTCCCTTGATCTTCGCAGCTGGTTGTTGGTGGGAACCGCCGTCTGTGGACTCGCGCTGGCCGGTGCCGTCGCGACATTCGGATCGTCGGCCCGAGCGGGTAGCGCTCTCGAAGAGCGCAAGCTGCCGATGAAATTCAGCTGGATCGCTTGCGAGCCGAACTGCCGCGGCTGGGTCAGCGCGGTCGGCATCATCACCGCCGATACGCCCAAGGAGTTCGAAGAGTTTGCGCGCGGACGCCAGCTCGGCGGTGCCACCGTGGTGCTCGATTCCAGCGGCGGTTCCGTCAACGACGCGATCACGCTCGGCCGGCGCTTCCGCAATCTCGGACTTTTGACAACCGTCGGCATCAGTATTCAGAACCGTGGCGGGCAATCGGCCCGTCCGGCGGTCGCGCCCGAGGCCTATTGCGAGTCCATGTGCGCGTTCCTGTTGCTGGCCGGCAAGAAGCGCTACGTGCCGGACGCGGCACATGTCCGCGTCCATCAGATCTGGATGGGCGACCGCGCCGACGATGCCAAGGCCGCGAGCTACAGCGCACAGGACCTGATGATCGTGGAACGCGACATCGGCCGCCTCGCCAAATACACCTTCGACATGGGCGGGGCCGGGGACCTGCTGTCGCTCGCGCTCAGCGTGCCGCCCTGGGAAGATCTGCATGAGCTCGATGCAGGCGAGCTGAAGCTCACCAATCTGGTGACGACGGATCTCGTCGCCGACGTGCTGCCGCATGTGGACGTCACAGCGCCGGCCATGGCGGAACTCGCACCAAAGACGCAGGCGAGGTTCGGTGCGGAACCGGAGCAGTCGACCAAGTCGACCAAAACGGCGGAAGCCGTGGTGCCCACGGGCAGCGCGGCGGCGCCGGCTACGGCGGCGCAGAAGTAAGATCATAAATCTTGGCAGTCATTCCGGGGCGCGCGTCAGCGCGAACCCGGAATCTCGATCGGCAATCTCTGGATTCCGGCTTCGATGCTACGCATCGCCCCGGAATGACGGGGGAGAGCTAGCCCTGTGCCGCGGCGGGCTGCTTGGCCCTGGCTTCGATCTGGCCGATCGCATCGACCACCGCATCGAAGGTCAGCAGCGTCGAGGCGTGGCGCGCCTTGTAATCGCGGACCGGCTCGAGGAACTTGATCTCCTCCCATTTGCCTTGAGGAGGGGCGCCATTCTCCTTGAGCATCTTGCGAACGGTTTCGCGTAACTCACGGAGTTCGCTTGCAGTCGAGCCGACCACGTGACTTGCCATGATGGATGAAGAGGCCTGTCCCAGCGCGCAGGCCTTCACGTCATGGGCGAAGTCGGTGACGGTATCGCCGCTCATCTTGAGATCGACCTTCACCGTCGAGCCGCACAGCTTGGAGTGGGCGGTCGCGCTGGCGTCGGGGGCCGACAGCCGCCCGAGGCGCGGAATATTCCCGGCCAGCTCGATGATCCGCTTGTTATAAATGTCGTTCAGCATGTGATGGGGTCCAACACGTCCACACCCACTTCCGGGCCGGATCGGCCTTGGCGGGCGCCGTCCACGGTCCTATATAGGGGCGGAACTGGTGGAAAAACAGTCCAGCGGTGCGGCGGCGGTGATCCCGATCTGCGCTATCGACGTTGTGACCGAAGGGCCTTTTCGCCAAAACTGTTCTCTTCAGGCGTCCGGCGGCTTGCCGCCCCGTCTGCCGGTGACACTCCGGCCACAAGGCCGTCGAACGGAGTAGACATGGACGCTACAATCAAGCCGATCCGCCCCAACAAGCAGCTCGAGAGCCGTCCGGCCGAGCTTGACCCTGCCGAATTCCTCGCGGCCGCCGTCCGCGCCGACCAGCCGCGCCCCGCGCGCGCCGAGGCGGAAGCGGCGGTGAAGACACTGCTCGCCTATATCGGCGAGAACCCCCATCGCGAGGGCCTGCTCGACACGCCGCGCCGCGTGGTCGAGGCCTTCGACGAGCTCTATCAGGGCTACCACCAGTGCCCGGCCGAGGTGCTCGACCGCACCTTCGGCGAGACCGCGGGCTATGACGATTTCGTGCTGGTGCGCGACATCGAGTTCACCTCGCAGTGCGAGCATCACATGATGCCGTTCTACGGCAAGGCGCATATCGCCTACACGCCGGTGGAACGCGTCGTCGGCCTGTCCAAGCTTGCCCGCCTGACCGACATCTTCGCCCGGAGACTCCAGACCCAGGAACATCTGACGGCGCAGATCGCGGCGGCCATCGACGAGGTCCTGAAACCCCGCGGCGTTGCGGTGCTGATCGAGGCCGAGCATACCTGCATGTCGGTGCGCGGCGTCGCCAAGCATGGCGCCTCCACCTTCACCAGCCGCTTCACCGGCATGTTCCGCGACAATCCGGCAGAGCAGGCCCGTTTCCTGTCCTTGGTGCGAGGCCTGCAGCGCTGACCTCGCGAATAGATCGGCGAGGTCGTCGTGTCCGCTCACTCCCATGAGATCGAGGAAGGGCTTTCTTTCCAGCCGCGGTTCGACGCCAGCGGCCTCGTGACCTGCGTCGCGACCGACGTCGCCACCGGCGATGTGCTGATGGTCGCGCACATGAACGACGAGGCGTTGCGCAAGACCATCGCGACCGGCGAAGCCTGGTACTTCAGCCGCTCGCGCAATGCCTTGTGGCGAAAAGGTGAGACCTCAGGTCAGACCCAGCGCGTAGTCGAGATGCGCACCGATTGCGATCAGGACGCGGTCTGGATCCGCGTCGAGCAGATCGGCGCGGCCTGCCACACCGGGCGGCAGTCGTGCTTCTACCGCAAGGTCGAGGCCGAGGGCGGGGGAGCCAAGCTGGTCTTCACCGACGCCGAGCGCCTGTTCGATCCGAACGACGTCTATAAGAAGTAACCTGCTGTCATTCCGGGGCGCGCGCAGCGCGAGCCCGGAATCCATCGCAAGGCATCACACGCGGCCCAATGGATTCCGGGCTCGCACCTTCGGTGCGCCCCGGAATGACGCGGGGCGGCGGGTAGAGCCAAATTAACCCCGCATTAACCATACCTGTCCCACGGTGAGACGACAGGGCGCCGAATTGCCGGTGTCGCTCAACGCCGCGCGGGGCGGGCACTCCATCATGTCGGTCGACAATTTCAGTGCCTCACAGACGGCGGTTCTCGATCCGTCGCGGGCGCGCGTCGCCGGCGCGATCAAGCAGGCTTCCAACATCTCGGGCGTCAGCTTCCAGTACATGCTGACCACCGCCAAGATGGAATCGGATTTCGATCCGACCGCGGGTGCCACCACATCGTCCGCGCACGGCCTTTACCAGTTCATCGATCAGACCTGGCTCGGCACCGTGAAAGAGGCGGGGAGCCAGCTCGGCTATGGCAACTACGCCGACGCCATCACCAGGACGTCGTCGGGCACCTACACCGTCGACGACCCGTTCATGAAGCGGTCGATCATGAAGCTGCGCGACGATCCCGAGGCCGCATCCGCCATGGCGGCGGCGCTGACGCAGTCGAACAGCTTCAAGCTCACCGGTCTGCTCGGCCGCAGGCCGTCCGACAGCGAGCTCTATATGGCGCATTTCATGGGCATCGGCGGGGCCGCAAAACTGATCGCCAATGCCGAGGACAATCCGCAGGCCGTCGGCGCGCGGTTGTTTCCCAACGCGGCCGCCGCCAACCGCTCGATCTTCTACGCCAGGGACGGCCGCGCCCGCAGCGTCTCCGATGTCTATTCGGTGCTGGATGCCCGCTATGCCAGTGCGGCCAATTCGAAACTCACGCGCAGTGCGATGGCGATGTATGGGGGCGCGCCCTCGACCACTGAGGTCGCCAGCGCCAACGGCGTGCAGCCCGCAGTCCCTGTGGTCGACAACGCCGCCTATCTCCAGACCTTCCCGAATTCACGCGCGGTGACGCCGGTCGGCGCGACCTCGTCAACGACGGTCGCGGATAATGCGCCGATCACGCCCGCATTCCGCTCGATCTATCAGCCCGGCGACACCACGCAGCCGGTCTCGGCGACGGTGCAGAAATTGTGGGGCAACAACGCCTCGCTCACGTCAGTCGCCTCAGCGACGCCGGACGTGCGGCCGCCACAGCCGCTCGATCTCTTCAGCGATCGCAGCGGCACGTTCAGCAGCTGATACTCGGCCTGACATTCTCGCTCGTGTTCCGCACGCGCCGCAGCGTGCAACGCTGCTGCGCAGGGCCGGGGGCGCGAGAGCAAAGCGGTTTTGTTCCCTTAACAAAACGTCAATAAAACCAGCCAGTTATGGTGAACGCTTTGTTAAGCGTCGTGGTTTATTTTGTGTTGCAGGTGACGAGCCGTCGCCATTTTCGTTTGTTGTGTAAGCCGGAAGCAGCATGATTGTTCGGCAGTTTATCAATTGGATCAGGACGGCGCCCGCCGGCGAGCGGGCCGAGGCAACGCGGGCGTTGGCCCGGGCCTGGCTGATCTCAGATCTCTCCCATGACGACCGCGTCGCCGCCGAAGGCGCGCTTCTGATGCTGCTCGACGATCCCTCGCCATTGGTGCGGCAGGCGATGGCCGAGGCGTTTGCGCGCAGCCCTGATGCGCCGCCGTCCATCGTGCGGGCGCTGTCGGCGGACCAGCCGACCGTCGCGCTGCCCGTGCTCGAACATTCTCCGCTGCTGATCGACGCCGATCTTGTCGACATCGTCGCCACCGGCAATGACGAGGTGCAGTGCGCGGTCGCCCGCCGCATCGCGCTGCCGGTGTCGGTCTGCGCCGCCATCGCCGAGGTCGGCTGCGCGGCGTCGGCGCTCGAGCTGATCGAAAATCCCCATGCCGAGCTCGCGCCGTTCTCCTGGACTCGCATCGTCGAGCGCCACGGCCATCTCGCCGCGATACGCGAGGCGATGCTGGTGCTGGACGATCTGCCTGCCGCAACGCGTGCCGCGTTGGTGGCAAAGCTTTCCGAGACCCTGGCGCAATTCGTCGTGGCGCGGAACTGGCTGAGCGCCGACCGCGCCGAGCGCGTGACGATCGAGGCGCGCGACCGCTCCACCATCAACATCGCGGCGCGCTCGCGCGGCGAGGACATGCAGGGCCTGGTGCATCACCTCCGTGTCACCGGCCAGCTGACCGCCGGCCTCATTCTGCGCGCGCTGCTGTCGAGCAATCTCGACCTGTTCGACGCGGCCTTGGCCGAGCTCGCCGATGTGCCGCTGGCGCGCGTCACCGCGCTGCTGCACGACCGCGGCGGCAACGGCCTGCACGCGCTGCTGCGCCGCGCCGGCCTTCCCGAGGCGACATTTGCGGCGTTCCAGGTGGCGCTCGATGCCTGTCACGAGCAGGGCTTCGTCGATAGCGACGACGGTGCGGCGCGACTGCGCCGGCGCATGGTCGAGCGGGTGCTGACCCATTGCGAGACCGACCGTGGCGCCACCGAGCCACTGATGGTCCTGCTCCGCCGCTTCGCCACCGAGTCCGCGCGCGAAGAGGCGCGGCTGTTCTGCGACGAGCTGGTCGCGGATGATGTGGTCGATCCCGTCTACGATGATCTGATCGCTGCCTAGCGAGATGCCGTAGGGTGGGCAAAGGCGCTCTTGCGCCGTGCCCACCATCCATCAACGATAGCGACAGATGGTGGGCACGCTCCGCTTTGCCCACCCTACGATACTGATCGTGATGATAGAGAGAAGACCCCTCACTCCGCCGGCACGATGCTCGGCGCGAGGATTGCCTCGAGATGCTCGGGGCGGTCGCGGTTGACCTGGGTGAGATAGTCGTCGGCGACCTTGCGCAGGCGGCGGCTGAGTTCGGCGGAGACGCTGATGCGGTCGAGCCTCGTGTTCTCATGCACGATGGCCAGGATGGCATTGATGTGGTGCGTGAACAGCTCGGCCGGCACCTTTTCCAGATCAGGGGCGTGCTCGATGACGCGGCACAGGCTCTCGGCTACCCCCGCCGCCGCCGGGAAGCCGAATGTCGCGGCATCGCCCTTGATGTCGTGCGCGGCGCGGAACAGCTCGTCGCGCCGCTCCTTGGTGAAGCCGTCGTTGCGGATGGCGACGTAGGCGGCCGACAGGCGGTTGACCTCGGTTGCCATCCAGTCCTTGAACTCGCCGGAGAGACCCGCGAGCGCCTGCTCGGCACGGCTGACCGGATCGTCCAGGTCCTTCTCTTCGACGCGGCGCAGAACCTTGCGCAGCGGATTGGGCTGCGTGATGACCTGATGCGTGGCGAAGGCTTTGACCTCGATGTCCTTTGCGCTGTTCTTCGCCATGATGCCTGCCTCGTCTGAAGACGTTGCGCTAGATGGAGGAGCGGGCCTTGTCGAGCAGCGAGGGCTGCTGCAGCACCTCGTGCTTTTCGCCGACGCGGCGCTCGGGGCCCATATAGGCGGAGTTGGTGTTGCGGCGCCGGTCCGGGCCGAAATAGGTCTTGGTCTTGATGAAGGGCCGGGGATTGGCGACGACGTTGAGGATGCGCTGGTACAGGCCCTTGGCCGAGATCGGCTTGGCCAGAAATTCGGTGACGCCGGCATCGCGCGCCACCGTGACGCGGCGCTTCTCGGAATGGCCGGTCAGCATGATGATCGGTGCGTAAGGATTGCCCTTGGATTCCGGCTGCCGGATCATCTGCGCGAGCTCGAGCCCGTCGAAGATCGGCATCGCCCAGTCGGTGATGACGATGTCGGGGACGTAATGGCTGTACATTTCCAGCGCGGTGGCGCCGTCTTCGGCTTCATAGACTTCACGTGCGCCGAACGAATGCAGCAGCGTCCGCAGGATGCGGCGCATATGCGGATTGTCGTCGCAGACGAGGAAGCGCAGCTTGTTGAAATCGATGCGGAACATGACGCCCGGGCCAAAGCGGTCAACCTTCGTTAACCATATCGTGGCGGGGGTTAACGAAGGGTTGCCGCAGACGGGGGTCAGTAGCCGAACTGCTCGCGCAAAATGCGCTCTTCCAGGCTGTGGCCGGGGTCGAACAGCATCCGCATCGAGATGCTCTTGTCCGAGAGCACCTCGACGCGCCGGACCCTGCGCACCTCCTCGTGGTCTGCGACCGCGGCGACGGGGCGCTTGTCGTCTTCCAGCACCTCGATCACGACATAGGCGGTGTTGGGCAGCAGGGCGCCGCGCCAGCGCCGTGGCCGGAAGGCGCTGATCGGTGTCAGGGCCAGCAAGGCGGCGTTGATCGGCAGGATCGGGCCTTGGGCGGAGAGGTTGTAGGCTGTCGAGCCAGCCGGCGTCGCCACGATGATGCCGTCGGCGATCAGCTCGGGCATACGCTCGCGCTCGTCGATCAGGATCCGCAAGCGCGCCGCCTGCGAGGTCTGGCGGAACAGGTAGACCTCGTTGATGGCATGGTGCAGGTGGACGCGCTCGTTGACGTCGGTCGCGCGCATCAAGAGGGGATTGATCTCGGATTCCTGCGCCGTCTCGAGCCGTGCGCGGAGATCGTGTGTCGAGTACTCGTTCATCAGGAAGCCGACCGTGCCCCGGTGCATGCCGTAGATCGGCTTTCCCGTGCGCATGTGGTGATGCAGCGTCTGGAGCATCAACCCGTCGCCGCCGAGCGCGACCACCACATCGGCGTCCTTTGGGTCGCAATTGCCATATTGCGCGGCGAGCTGGCCGAAGGCGACCTGGGCCTCGCTGCTCGGGCTGGCGACGAAGGCGATCCGTTCGTATCGCGAGGGCTTGGTCATGGCTTTTCGGGCAGGCTCGCTGGCTCGAGAAAGTTCCGCCGGGCTCGTCTATACGAGGTGGGGCTCCATTGTCGAGGATGACCACCCTTCAAGGCAAACGGCCGACTGCCGGATCCGGGGCAAACCGGGTCGTTTCGAGCCCGATCGGCCTCTTCAAGGGGGCGCAGCGTCAATGATTCCCCAAACCGTCGCAATTTCGCGCTAGCCTTGGAGCCTCACCGGCTGTCACAGCCGGTCAGGGAGAACGACCATGGTCACGGGCTTGCGGGCGCTGCGTTGCACGGCCTTGGTGCTGGCGGTGTCGGCTTTCGCACTCGCAGGATTTGCGCGCGCTGATGATCCGCCGCAGCCGCGCTCGGAGACGGCGGCGCCAGCCGGACAGAAGGGCGGGCGCGGTGGTGGCGCGCAAAGCGCGTCGCAGAATTCGCCGTCCGCCGAGCCGCACCGTCTCCCGCCGGACTCGACCACGAAGCAAACGCTCGATCTGCCCGGCCGTACCCTCAACTTCGCCGCGACGGCGGGCTCGATCCGCGTGTTCGACGGCAAGGGCGAGCCGTTGGCCGACATCGCCTATACATCCTACGAGCTCGACGGTGCCGACCGCGCGACGCGCCCGGTGACCTTCCTGTTCAACGGCGGACCCGGCGCGTCCTCGGCCTGGCTCCAGTTCGGCGCTGCGGGTCCGTGGCGGCTGCCGCTCGACGGCGAAGCGCTGTCGCCGTCGGCCTCGCCCGAGGTGAAGCCGAATGCGGAGACCTGGCTCGACTTCACCGATCTCGTCTTCATCGACCCCGTCAGCACCGGTTACAGCCGCCTCGTTGCGAGCGGCGAGGACGCTCGCAAGTCGTTCTACTCGGTTGACGGCGACGTCAATTCGATCGCGCTCGTGATCCGCCGCTGGCTCGAGAAACACGACCGGCTGATCTCGCCGAAATACGTCGGGGGTGAAAGCTATGGCGGCATTCGCGGGCCGAAGGTGGTGCGCCAGTTGCAGATCCAGCACGGCGTCGGCGTCAGGGGATTGATCCTGGTGTCGCCGCTGCTCGACTTCCGCGAGTTCACAGGCACGAGCCTCCTGCAATATGTCGCGACGCTGCCGAGCTATGTGGCGGTGGCGCGCGAAGCCAAAGGTCCCGTCAAGCGCGCCGATCTCGCCGACGTCGAGGCTTACGCGCGCGGCGAATTCCTGGCTGACCTCGTCAAGGGCGAGGCCGACAGGGAGGCAACCACCCGCCTGGCCGACAAGGTCGCCGAGCTCACCGGCATCGACCAGGCGGTGAGCCGCAGGCTTGCCGGCCGCTTCGACGTCGGCGAATTCCGCCGCGAGTTCGACCGCAAGAACGGCAGGGTGACGGGACGTTACGACGGCTCGGTGCGCGGCTACGATCCCTATCCGGATTCGGGCAGCTCCCGTTTCGGCGACCCTTCCGGCGATGCGCTCCAGGCGCCGCTGACGAGCGCGGCGGTCGATGTCCTCACGCGCAAGCTCAACTGGCGGCCCGACGGCTCCTACGAGGTCCTGAACGGCAGCGTCGAGGGCAACTGGGATTTCGGCCGCGGCATCAATCCGCCGCAATCGGTGTCGGACCTGCGTCAGATCCTCGCAACCGACGCGAAGCTGAATGTGCTGGTCGCGCACGGACTGTTCGATCTCGCCACACCCTATTTCGGGACGAAGCGGGTGCTCGACCAATTGCCGGCCTTCGCGACCCGGCGCGTGAAATTCGCCGTCTATCCCGGCGGTCACATGTTCTATTCGCGCGACGGCTCACGGCAGGCGCTACGCGGCGAGGTCGAGGCGCTCATTCGGGAATAGAGCATGATCCGGACCCGAAGGGCCGCGTTAGCGCAAAGTGCGCAGCGGTTTTCCGACGAGATCATGCTTAACTAGACGGGCCGCCGCTTGCGCGGCGGATAACGGCGCGCGATCTCGCGTGCCACGACTTTTTCCGGCTTCACATTGGCGCCCGCAATCCAGATGTCGCTGATCCTCCCGCGCTTGTCGCGGACGCGGCGCACCGGCTCGCCGTGACTTGAATAGCCGGCGGCCCAGGCGAGCTTGCCGCTGTCGCGGCCGGTCACCTCGATCTCGCCGGCGTCCATGAACGGATTGTTGAACTGTGGGTTGGCGAGCAGCACGCGGTTGCCCATCGGGACAAAGTCTGTCGCGCCCCAGATCGTCCACCAGCGGCCGGTCCAGTCACGTACGCGGCGGTCGGGGGCGCCGCGGGTCTTGAAGGCGCGCAGGATCTGCATCGCGCCGTCCATCCAGAACGGCGCCGCGCCGTCGAGGGAGTTGCTGAGGATGCTGATCGCGAGCTCGCAGACGGGAATCGAACAGGTGCGCGAGATGTAGCCCTGAAAACCGCCGCTATGGCCGAACCAGTCCCAGCCGTCGGTCTTGCCGGCGTTGACGCCGAGACCGTAATAGGCCTCGAAGCTCTGCGGGATGCGCCAATGATGCCGCGTCATTTCACGGCGGCTCGCGACCGAGAGCACGCTCCTTTTCGCGTTGGGTGCAAGCTGCGCGAAGAAGCGGGCGGTGTCGGCGGCGGTGGCGACGAAGCCGGCGGCCGAGGCCATGGCATATGCGGGATTGTCGCCGGGGATCACGCAGCGCTCGCCGAACGGCAGTTTTCGCGTATGGCCGCGTGCGAACAGCGCGCCCCGGGGCAGCGGCGCATTCGGCTCGGTCTCGCGCAGCCCCGCGGGCTCGATGATCTCGCGCTTGATCCAGACGGAGTAGGGCTCCTTCGTCACCGCTTCGATGACGAGACCGATCAGGGCAAAACCGTGATTGGAATATTTGAAGCGCGTGCCGGGCTCGATCGCCGTCGGCAGCTTTAGCTCCGCGAGCAGCTCTTTGGCGTCGAGATAGGAGCGGCTGTCGATGAACTGGCCGGAATCGGCGCCGTCGCGCGTCAGCCCGGCACTGTGCGAGAGCACCTGCGCAATCGTCGTTTCGGCGACGCGCGGGTGCAGGCCGCCGACATACTGGCCGACCGTGTCATCGAGCCGGAGCTTGCGCTGCTCGCGCAGCTTCATGATGCCGGCGGAGGTGAAGCTCTTGGAGTGCGAGGCGATGCGGAAGCGGTGACGCGGGGTGAGCTTCTCGCCGGTGTCGAGATTGGCGAGGCCGAATGCATGCTCGGCGACGATCTCGCCGCGATGGGCGAAGGCGACGATGACGCCGGGCTGCTGGATTGTCGTCTGCTGGAATTCAATCCAGGAGCCGATGTAGTCGATCGCGGATCGCAGCCACGTATCCATTGCGCACCAATCGTAAGGGAGGATTCGTGCGCGAAGGCTAGCCGAGAAAGCGGAACGGGCACAACCGGAAGGTTGTGCCCGTTCGCTTCGTTCGAAGATGCGGTATCTTCAGTAGACGAGCGTCGCGCCGGTCGGCTTGTCGAGCGCTGCGGCAAGCGAGCGATATTCGGAGCTCTCGGTGCCGGCGAGCGATGCGATCTTGTTGAGGTGATACTGCGCCTGCTCGCGGTTGCCCTGCTCGAGCTGCCAGAGGCCGTAATACTGCCAGGTGCGGACGTGGTTCGGATCGTCCTTCAGCGCCAGCTCGTAATAGACCTTCGACGACTGGTAGTCGCCGAGCTTGCGATAGGAGTAGCCGATCAGGTTGGCGACGTCGGCGACGTCGTCGCGCTTGAGCGACTTCAGCTGGCCGATCGCGCTGGTGTAGTCATGATTGTCGTAGATCGCGGTATAGGCGGTGCGATAGGCCGCAAGGAATTTCGGATCGCTGACGGAGGAGCTCTTCTTCTTGCCCTTCTTGGACGAGGAGTCCGATTTCGGCGGCGAGGACGGCTCGTCGCTGCCAGCGGCGTAGGCGCTGGACAGCACCGGCGCGGCCGCCAGCGTCATGGCGACGAGGCCCGGCAAAACAAGCATTGAGAGTTTGCGCATCTAAGTTCTCCCGTATGGAACGTGGCGATCCTACACGATTGCCCGAAGACCGGAACACCCGGGAGGGGAAAACATTCCCGCTTCGCACGATCTATTCGCCCCGGCGCAGATGACAAACTTGTCATCCAGATGAACGGAAGCCTGCGATCGGCTTCAGAATGGGTTCAGCGCGCGACGCCTAGGCTCCCACCTACGATCGAAGGGTCGGCGAGAGGGCGCCGCCTCAAGATCCTTCCAAGAGGAGACCACCATGTTGAAGACCATTTCCGCAGCCTTGCTTGCAGCCTCCGTGATCGCAGCCCCGGCCTTCGCCGCCGAAACCGCCAAGACCACCACCACGACCGCGCCGGTGATCAAGGCGGACCAGAGCCAGACCAAGGCGTCGACCACCGCCGTGAAACCGGACGCCGGCATCAAGGCCGATGCCAAGACGTCGGACGTCAAGCCTTCGGGTACCAAGGCTTCCGACGCGAAGGCTCTCGATGCCAAGGCTCCCGATGCGAAGGCCGACGTCAAGGCGGACGCCAAGGTCGACAGCAAGTCGAAGGCGATGAATGCGAACGCCGCGGTCACGCCCGACGAGCACAAGACGGTGCGGAAGCATCGCCATCACCACAAGCATCTGTCGGCGAAGAAGTCGCTGAAGACGCAGCCGGACGTCACCAAGCCGGTGACGACAGAGAAGCGCAGCTAAGTCTGACCCTGCGCGGCGGCATCCCTGGCATTGCCCCGCTGCCGCGCGGACTTCAGGCCCGTCCTGCCGTCCGGCGCCTTGCGCGAAAGCGCGAGGTGCCGGCGGCGGGCCGGTGCGCTTTGCAAGCGAATTCCCTTCGCGCGGCCTTGGGGCTAGAACGTCTTTCCGAGTCTGGGTGAGCGGAGAGCGTGACCTGTGGGGCGATTGGCGAAACGTGCGGTGCGCGCGGCATTGGTCCTGGCATTGCCGCTGGTGCTTGCGGCGTGTTTCGGCAGCGACGGCGACCGTCCATCCTTGATGGACGGGACCCAGGCCGGAGGACCGCAGCCCTTTCCCGACAATTTCCGCAGCGACACGCTGGCCTTGATGCGCACCTATCTGAACAATCCGGTCGGCGTGCGTGAAGCCAGCATGGCCGATCCGGTGCAACGGCCGGTCGGTGGCCGGCAGTTCTATGTCAGCTGCCTGCGCTTCAACCCGCGCGAGACTGACGGCAGCTACAAGGGCGCCCGCGAGCGCGCCGTGATTTTCGTCAACGGACGGGCCGATCGCGTCGTCGACAAAGCCAGCGAGCTCTGCGCCGGATCGGTTTACGCACCCTTTCCGGAACTGGAAAAGATGACGCGGTAGCGCAAAGCCCGCCTTCATCGCCTGGTGCTACAACGAGGGCGGCCGGAGCCGCTGGATCACATTTCGGCGAGCTTTGAACGGGGCGGATTTGCCTTGCGACTAATCGTTACGGCAGGCCTTGCGCAAACGACAAAATCGGTCGGTGCAAGGCGGCGTGACGGAACAAAATCGCGATGTTGCCACCCCGTCACAGTTGCGAACGATCAACGTTCCGGCATCGCCGCGAAGCAACCAAATTCACGCCACGTTGTTTCCTGAGGGTCGATTTTGAAAGAACGGGGATGGATATGAAAACGATTTTGCTGGGAGCAGTCGCCTTGCTTGCGCTGGCCGCGCCGGCCGCAGCAGCCGACATCCAGCCGCGCCCCTACACCAAGGCGCCGGCCCCCACGCCGCCGCAGGTGATCTACAACTGGACCGGTTTCTACATCGGCGGCCATGTCGGCGGCGCGTTTGCCGGCGACAGCAGCTTCCAGTCGAGCGACGCCCGCTTCCTGGGCGGCGTGCAGGGCGGCTTCGATTACCAGTTCGCGCCCAACTGGGTCGTGGGTATCGAGGCCCAGTACTCTTGGCTGCCGACCAACAACAACGGTGTCACGTTCCCGGCGGGCACGCAGGTGACCTCCAACACCGACCAGCTCGGGTCGGTGACTGGCCGGATCGGCTACACCTGGGGCCCGACGCTGCTCTACGCCAAGGGCGGTTACGCTTGGCGCAATGGCGGCCTTGGCGTCAACGTCGCCGGCGTGCCGCAGACCTTCACCGCGACCGGCAACAGCAAGGACGGCTATACCGTCGGCGCCGGCCTCGAATACATGTTCGCGCCGAACTGGTCGGCCAAGGCCGAGTACCAGTACTACAACTTTGGCAGTACGACCTTCACCTCCGGGCCGGCCGACATCGTCGGCGTCCGCGGCCGGGAAGACGAGCATACGGTCAAGGTCGGCGTGAACTACCGCTTCGGCTGGGGCGGTCCGGCAGCCTCGCGCTACTGACCCGCCAGAGGCGATCCCAAGGGATCAAAGATCTGACAAAGGCCGGCTCCCCGCCGGCCTTTCGTTTGCCGGCTCCTGCGTGCCGGTCCGCTGTTTGCTTTGCGTGAACCATCTGGCGCGTCATTTGCAAGCAAACATTCCGGCACGCGCTTTCTCATGCGTGTCATGGGGCTGGCGTAAAGCAAAAATAATTTTTGCCGCTTACGGAACTCGCGCTCCGGAACGCGTTATTATGGGACTTCCCGGGCTGGTGGGACGACGGTCATGCGTATCTTGGTGTCGGCAATAGTGCTCTCGTGCTTCCTCGCTCTGCCGTGCTCTGCCCAAACAATCCTCAAATCCGAGCCTCTGATGCTGGCACCCTATGAGGTGGCCTTCGTCAAGGACGCCTCCTGTCCGTCCGGCAAGGTGCTGAAGGTCACCGGCGCGATCCGCGGGCTGCACCGCCGCAAGGCCTGCGTGGTCCTGGCTGGTGAACAGGCCTCCCTCGCGACCGCGACGCCCTGAGCTATCCGCCGGCTTCCGGGCCGGATCTCAGGAATTCAGCTCAAGCTCCATCCTGGACTGACGCTCGGCCTCGGCCTTGTTCCTGGCAGGATCCTCTCCTTGGGCTGCCCGGCAAGGCTTGATCTCGTAGTCGTTGTCGAGCACCCGGCGCGGACCGGCACGCTCTTCATCTGCGCCGACATCCACGACCAGGCCGCTCCGCAGCGCCAATTTCCAGACGTCGGACTCATCGGGATAGGCCTTGCTGATTTGGGCATCGTTGCAGAACAGGGCGTACGGCATTCTTTCCGCTCCGGGAAAGCGCATTAACGAATTGTCCGGCGAGGGGTTCCGGCCGGCAAGACGATCACGGCGCCGTGATCAGGGCCCCGGGGCCTTGAGTCGTAAACGAGTCCTGAATCCTCAAAAAAAGAATCCCTGGGACTCTCCGGCCGGAATCAGCGGATGTTTCGGGCATGACGAGCGACCTGAAAACCTCCTGCGGGCACATGCTCCTGCCGCTGACGCTGGCGTTGTTCGGCGCCTGCGCAGCCAATCTCTGGCTGGTGTGGTCCTGGCTGTAAGTCCGTGACGGACGGCCGTTGCCCTACTTTTTGGCCGGCGGAGGGGGGCCGACATCGCGGAGGGCGGCGCGGAGCTTGGTCAGGGTCGCCGCACAATATTCCTCGCGTTCGCGCTCGAACCGCTCCTGGTGCTTGCGGAAATTCGCGATCCTGGCCTGCATCTCGGTACGGAAATCACCGGGGCGAGACGGCGGGATCTGGACGGGCTGAGGTTGGGGCACGGACGGAGATACGGCCGGCGGCGGGTCGGTTTCGATCGCAACAGCCTGCACGGTCACGACCTCCGCGGTGACCGCGAACGCAGCAGGCGGACGCTCCGGCGGATGGAGCTCATCCTTCTTGCCGGTTACGGATTGGACGAAGGCCAGTGTCTGCGCGATCAGTGCGTCGCGCTCGCTGATCCACTTCATGGGTCACCCCCGTTGGGGCCATTCCACCAAAGGTGGAGGGGCGAATCAAGGAGGTATCCTGCAAGGGATTGCATATTTTTCCCGGTCGCCTGACAGTAAGCGGATGAATGCCGGGAAAGAAGAACAGTCGGTCGAAGTGGAGGGCTTGAGACTTGTGCGCGCTTTCCTCTCGCTGCCGCCCGAGAAGCGGGCGGAGGTGATCGCGTTCGTCGAAGAGCTGGCCCGTGCTCATGCCCAGGCCGGAGAGGCCGAAGGCACGCCGGCACGGTGAGCGCTATCGCTCGCGCGGTTTGACGTTCGGCACGAAGGGTGCGCCGACCACCCGGACCGCCGCAGGCGCAGCGACATTGACAGGTTTGCTCTCGGCGACCTGCCTCTCCGGCGCCTGCCCAAAGACAGGCTCGAGCAGCGTAAGCGTGCCGGCCACGATGGCGCAGCAAAGCGTCACCGCTCCCAAAAGAAACATGTTTCGATTTTCTTCCCGGATTCGCATCGGGGCGAAAACGATCGACGCGGGCGATTGGTTCCGGACGGCCGGGCGCCACCAGATGCCGTCGAAACGCGCCAAAGCTTACGTGAAGCTTACGCGTGCGCGGCAGAAGGTTATTTTTCCGTAAGACTACCCGGGCTATTTGGCATCAAATTTTAACGTCCGCCGGGTTCCAATGCATGTTGCTGGGATTACGCCCTGAAATCATTGGAACGGCTGAGATGAGCTTTTTGAACAATCTGAAGATCGTGTGGAAAGTTGCGCTGATCGTGGCCGTGATGGGCTGCGCGATGATCGCTGTCGCGGGCTTCGGCACGCGCGAGCTCTCCGCGACTGTCGACGGGTTCAGCGAGCTCGCTGCCGCGCAATCCTCCGCCCTCAACCTGACGCGCGCCCAGCGCCGCGCCGAGACCTATCACGCGGCGCTCTATGCGGTCTTTACCGAGGCGACGGAGGCGGGCAACGGCGCCCGCCTGAAGACCGCGAACCAGAACCGCAACGAGATCGGCCAATATCTCGACGCGGCGGAGAAGGACGATCCGTCCCGCGCGAGCCAGATCAAGAGCATCGCGGATCAGCTCAAGGCCGCGTTCACCAGCTGCGATCCGGTGCTCCAGGCCGGCGCGCAGGCGAGCAGCATGGAGGAGAACGCCAAGGCTGCCGAACGTGCGCACAAGGAGTGCGATCCGGTGCTGGACGCAGCCCTCGCACGCATCGTCCAGTTCGTGACCGATACTTCGCAGGCGACGCGCAAGCGCAAGGAAACCATCGAGCGTGATGCCAGGTCCGCGACCTGGACCGTGATGGGCGTCAGCGGCGGTGGCCTGATCCTCGGAATTGCAATCGCGCTGTTCATCGGCCTCAATGCGATGTCCCGGCCGATCGCCCGGCTCAAGCTCGCCATGGAGGGGCTTGCCCGCAACGATCTCAAGATCGAGGTGCCCGAGAAGGAGCGCCGCGACGAGATCGGCGACATGGCCAAGACCGTCGAAATCTTCAAGACCAACGGGCTCGAGGTCGAGCGGCTCAAGGCGGCGCAGGCCGAAGCCGAGGAGCAGGCGGCCGAGCAGCGTCGCCGCGACATGATCAACCTTGCCGATGGCTTCGAGCGGGCGGTCGGCGAGATCATCGAGACGGTTGGATCGGCGTCCACCGAGCTCGAGGCATCGTCCTCGACGCTGGCCACCACCGCGCATCGCGCGCAGGAGCTGACCTCGGTCGTCGTCGCCGCTTCGGGCGAAGCCACCGGCAACGTGCAGTCGGTTGCGACCGCGACGGAAGAGCTGTCGTCCTCGGTGAACGAGATCAGCCGCCAGGTGCAGGAATCGGCGCGGATGGCGGGCGAAGCCGTCACCCAGGCGCGCACCACGACCGAGCGCGTCAGCGAGCTCTCGGTCGCCGCCACCCGCATCGGCGACGTCGTCGAGCTGATCAACACCATTGCCGGCCAGACCAATCTTCTGGCGCTGAACGCCACGATCGAGGCGGCGCGCGCCGGCGAGGCCGGCCGCGGCTTCGCGGTCGTTGCCTCCGAAGTGAAGACGCTCGCCGAGCAGACCGCGAAGGCCACCGGCGAGATCAGCCAGCAGATTTCCAGCATCCAGACCGCGACCCAGGAATCTGTGAACGCCATCCGCGACATTTCCGCGACGATCGAGCGGCTCTCGGAAGTGTCCTCGACCATCGCTGCCGCCGTCGAGGAGCAGGGCGCCGCGACCCAGGAGATCTCGCGCAACGTGCAGCAGGCCGCCCACGGCACCCAGCAGGTCTCCTCGAACATCACCGACGTGCAGCGCGGAGCCGCCGAGACCGGCTCGGCCTCCTCGCAGGTGCTCTCGACCGCCAAGATGCTGGCGAGCGACAGCACCCGGCTGAAGGACGAAGTCGGAAAATTCCTGCGCACTGTGCGCGCGGCGTGAGGGCAGTGCGGCGGCGTCCGTCCCGCCGCGCCGACCACTCTATCGCGCCAGCAGAAATGCGAGCGCAATGACCAACAGGACGGCCGTCATGATGACGGCCGTCACGGCGCCGGCGATGATCCTGGCATTTTCTCGGGTGGTGGGACGCATGCGGCCTGCATGCTACCTGATGTTGAATTCTGATCCAATCTGTGATCAGTAGCCGTCCCCGCGGCGTTCCGCGTCCGCGCTCCTTCGAAGGCAGTCCATGACCGAAGATGTCGGCGACGGCTGGGCCGCGTCCGCGGCCGCCTGGATCATCGAGCAAGGTGAAGACGGCGACTACGGTCGCCGCTTCGTGCTGGATGCGCCGATGCGCGCGCGGATCGAGGGCCGCGGTTTCCGCAATGCGCTCGACGTCGGCTGCGGGGAGGGACGCTTCTGCCGCATCATGCAGCGCGCCGGCATCCGCACCACCGGCATTGATCCGACCGAGGCGCTGCTCGCGCGCGCCAGGGAACTCGACCCTGGCGGGGATTATCGGCTCGGCCGCGCCGAGACGATGGATTTCGATGCGTCCTTCGATCTGGTCGTCAGCTATCTCAGCCTGATCGACATGCCCGATCTCGGCGCGGCGATCGCGAAGATGGTGGGGGCGCTGCGGCCTGGCGGCACGTTGCTCATCGCCAATCTGACCAGCTTCAACACTGCGGGGCAGCCCGACGGCTGGACCCGCGATCGCGAGGGCGAGATGCGCTTCGCGATCGATCATTACATGGACGAGCGCCCGATCTGGGTGAGCTGGCACGGCATCCGGATCCAGAACTGGCATCGTCCGCTCAGCACTTACATGACGCTGCTGCTCGACCACGGGCTTCAGCTGCGCCTGTTCATCGAGCCGGAGCCCGAGGGCGGCGACCCCGGCAGAAACGCCATTCATCGCCGCGTGCCTTACTTCCACATCATGGAGTGGCTGAAGCCGGCTTGAGTGGCGAGGCCGGTGAGTTCTGACGCGACTTTCATGTGTAGACTGCGCTCGCGATGGAATCTGGATTTGGAATCCTCCCATGATCCCCGATCGTCCTCCCGTGCTGGCTCACGAACGCTTCGTCGCCGATCGCGACAATTTTGTCGGCCTTGATCTCGCCGCGCGCTTCGAGCGGATCGAGCGGACGAACCTGTGGGGCGCAGCCAACTCGGTCTCGGGCCTCGGCTCGGAGGACCCAGCGACTGCTGCAATCCGGGACGCGCTGCCTCCTCTGCTGCAACGGCTCGGCGTGCGCTCGCTGCTGGATGCGCCGTGCGGCGATGCGGGCTGGATCGGCCGCATGAAGCTCGGTCTCGACTACACCGGCATCGATATCGTGCCGTCGCTGATCGCGGCCAACAACGAGCGCGCCGCGCGCGGCGAGCTTTCCGGTCGCTTCTGCGTTCGGGATATCACGCGCGATGTGCTGCCGCCCGCCGACCTGATCCTGTGCCGCGACTGCCTGGTGCATTTGAGTTTCGACAACATCTCGCGGGCATTACGGAATTTTCGTGCGAGCGGCGCGCGCTTCCTGCTGGTCACGACGTTTCCCGAATGGGACGACAATCGCGATTGCGAGGACGGCGACTGGCGCGCGCTGAACATGATGAGGGCGCCGTTCAACTGGCCGTCGCCGCGCGAGCTGATCAACGAGCGCTGCGAGGAGGGAGGCGGCGGCTGGCGCGACAAGAGCCTCGGCCTCTGGCAACTCGACCGACTGCCCGATCGCATTGCCACGGATGTGTGACAGGCGCGGGTCGATCGTCCATTGCGCCGGTGATCATCCCGGCGATAGACTTTCGGTTGTGCAGCGATCTCGTATCGACCCTGCCGGAGCTCACCCATGAGAGCAAGTGCCGTCCTGGCCGCGTTGTTGATCTGGTGCTGCGCTCCGGCCCTGGCGCAGCAGCAGGACGGCGCCGCACTCTACGCCACGCATTGCGCGCAGTGCCACGAGGGCGATGCGCAGAGCCGTGTACCGGGCCGCACCGCCATGCAGGCGATGTCGTTCGATCATGTGCTGGGGGCTTTGACCTCCGGCAGCATGGCGGCGATGGCCAAGGATCGCAGCGACGCGGAACGCCGCGCGATTGCCGCCTTCGTCACCGGCAAGACCGCAGGTAGCGGCGTTGCAGCCGACGCGGAGGGTCGCTGCACGCAGCAGCTCAGCGGCTTTCCGCAGCCCCTCGATGGTCCGCGCTGGAACGGGTGGGGCGTGGACCTCAACAACAGCCGCTTCCAGCCCGCCGACATGGCGGGGCTGACGGCGGAGCAGGTGCCGCACCTGCGGCTGAAATGGGCTTATGCGTTTCCCGGCGCTTCGGTGTCCTTTGCGCCGCCGACGATCATGGGCGGAGTGCTGTTCATCGGCGGCACCGATCGAAAGGTGCATGCGCTCGACGCGCGAAGCGGCTGCACGTTGTGGACGTTCGCGACAGACGGGGCCGTGCGCGCTGCGATCAGCTTTGGACAGCTTCCAGGCTCCGATCAGTTCGCGGTCTTCTTCGGCGATTTGCGCGCCAACGCCTATGCCGTGAACGCGCTGACCGGCGCGCTGATCTGGAAGACGAAGGTCGAGGAGCATGCCGCCGCGCGCATCACCGGCGCGCCGACGTTGCATTCCGGCGTGCTCTACGTCCCGGTGTCCTCGCTCGAGGAAGCCGCCGGCTCGCAACCCAGTTACGAATGCTGCACCTTCCGCGGCAGTGTGGTGGCGCTGCAGGCCGCGACCGGCAAGCTGGTGTGGCAGGCCTATACGATTCCCGAGGTGCCGCATCCGACGAGCAAGAATGCGAGGGGCACGCAGCTGTTCGGTCCGTCCGGCGCCGCCATCTGGTCGGCGCCGACGATCGATCCGAAGCGCAACGCCGTCTATGTCGCTACCAGCAATTCCTATTCGAACCCGCCGGCCGCAACCGCAGATGCGATCCTGGCTTTCGAGCTCGGGACCGGGAAACTGCTCTGGAAGCAGCAGGCGACGCCCAAGGACGCCTATGTCGTGGCATGCTACGGCGCGGACAAGACCAATTGTCCCGACGATCACGGACCCGATCACGATTTCGGCCAGTCGCCGATCCTGGCGACCTTAGGCGACGGCAGCCGCGTGCTCGCCATCGCGCAGAAATCCGGGGTCGTGCACGCGCTCGATCCCGATGACGGTGGCAAGATCCTGTGGCAGACGCGGATCGGGAAGGGCGGAGCGCTCGGTGGCAGCGAGTGGGGCTCGGCCGCGGATGGTGAGCGCATCTATGTCGCCAACTCCGACGTGCGCTTTACCCGCGACGGAACGCGGCAACTCGATTCCACGCAAGGAGGAGGCTTGTTCGGCCTAGACCTCGCCAGCGGGAAGATCGCAATGGAAGTGCCCCCGGTCCCCTGCGGCGACCGTCGTCAATGCAGTCCCGCGCTTTCGGCGGCGGTGAGCCTGATCCCGGGCGTGGTGTTCTCCGGTAGCGTCAGCGGCTTCCTGCGGGCCTACGCCACCGACGGCAAGCTGCTTTGGGAGTTCGACACCGCGCAGGATTTCAAGGCCGTGAACGGCGTCCCCGCCCATGGTGGCGCGATCGACGGCCCCGGGCCGGTCATCGCCGGCGGCATGCTCTACACCAATGCCGGCTACGGCCAGTGGAGCGGCGTCGCCGGCAACGTGCTGCTGGCGTTCGAGGTGGGGACGGAGTGAGGGCGTCACGGAGTCTTTCCCTGCACTGCGTCCGGGACCCGGCTTGAGGTTGCCTCATCGACGACGGAGGGTGAGTGGCGCTGCTCTTTCAATTTGCATGCGGCAATGGGAGGCAAATTCGATGATCGATGCCAGATGCAGTTGCGGCGCTGTTTCACTTTCGCTTCCGGGACCGACCAGGCTGGTCGCGGCCTGTCATTGCATCGACTGCCAGCGGCGAACCGGGGCACCGTTCGGTGTCGGTGCGTTTTACCCGGTCGAAGCCGTCACGATCTTCGGCGCGCCGAAGGAGTACGTTCGCGCCGCCGCAAGCGGCGGCAAGGTCCGCAGCCATTTTTGTCCCGACTGCGGTTCAACGGTCTACTGGCAAGCCGACAATCTGCCGGCGATGATCGGCGTTGCCGTCGGCGCCATCGCGGACCCGGATTTCCCGGCGCCCGTCAGATCGGTGTTCGAGCAATCGAAACATGCCTGGGTCGAGATCGGCGGCGCGGCTGTCGAGCACTTCGAACAGAGCAGCGCGCGGAAGAGTTCAGGCTGAGGCACAGGCATCGAGCGCTGGTGCCGGCGCGGCCGGTATTCGGTCAGGGATGCTGCCGTGCGTTAGACGGCGCTCCTGTCGTCTGTATCGGCTCACCGGGAGCACGGTCCAGCGGCGGGTGAGGCCTGGCGAGTCCGACCGTTCCGGGAGGTGCGTCGTTGCTGGCCGTGCGGGTATTGACGCGCTCTAACGTCACTGTCGATGCAACCACAATGGCGATGGCCAAGGCGACAGCGGATAGGGCTAAGGCTGCTCGATCATTCGGGTCCATCGCTAGACCTCCACGAGACGGCTCTATGGTGCGAGGATAACGCCGAACTGATGATTTGGTTCTTGCGTCAGGCCACGACGCGGTGTCGGCTAAACCAATGGTGCCGGCTGAGGGGATTGAACCCCCGACCTTCGGTTTACAAAACCGCTGCTCTACCGCTGAGCTAAGCCGGCGACGCTGGGAAGCGGGGCCGGGTCGGCATGCGCCGGGGCTGTCCGCCTGTGCGCGCCGCAATACCAGACTTGATTGGAAAGTGCCAGAACCCGAAGGTGGCGTCTCGCCGGCATGAAACAGGCGGCCCGCTGGGCCGCCTGAAACCGTTCAACCCGATGGAAGCTTACTGGCAGAGGTGCCGCCGGCCGTCTTCGCCCTTGGTCCAGGTGCCGGGCCTACAGACGATGCCGTTGCGGGTCGCATAGGCGTCCCAGTTGCCGTACCAGCCCGGGCCGCCGCGGTCGTAGCTCGCGTAGGCATTGCCCCAGCCCTGGAACGGCGCAGCCGCGACCGCTGCTGCGGTTCCGACGGCCGCGCCAGCCACTGCGCCCGCCGTATCGAGCGGCCAGAAGCCCGATTGCCGTCCATCATTCGGATTCACCTGGTTGCGGGCCATGTGGCGGCGGCGATAGGCGCGGTCGGTGGTGGAATTGGCGGGACCGAGATTCTGGCAATTGGGATCCTGGAAGAGCCCCGTGCAGCGGCCCGAATTGTCGACCGTGGCTTGTGCGAAGGCCGGTGTTGCCAGCGTGGACGCGACGATCGCGGCCAAGCCAAGAAGCTTCAGGCTCGTCATGGCATTTTCTCCATGTTGTTGAGACCTGTGCTAAATGCCACCTCCGGCAGTCGTTCCGCGGATTCTCGCCTGCGGGGTCACATCGACGTGAGCCCGTCCAGGATGTGAAATTTGTGCCACGCAACCTTGCTCGCTCCGGCACCTGCCGTGAGTTCGCGCCGCGTTAACGCTTTGCTAGCGCGCCTTTCGGCATTTGAGCGGCTCGCGATCCTTACGCGTTAGGCTTACCGGAATTTGGTGAGCAGGCCTTAACCCTCTCCATGTTGCGATCGGATAGGTTGTGTTCCGGATAACCGGGGCCTTCTCATGCGCGCTGTGGCGCTCGCTGCCTTTCTGATCGGACTGCCCGCGACGGCGTTGGCCGGCGGCGGCTTCGACATCGTCGTGCCCGGCCGTCCCGGCGTGCCGATCATCATCAACAACATCGATGCGTCCTATAGCGTCGTCGAAGGTGTCTGGGGCCTGGGCAAGAACGTCCAGGTGCAGCCGACGATCTATGGCGGACGCTATGTCGCCGAGCGGCAGCCCTCCGACGTCGGTCATTATTATCCGACGCTCGGCTTGCGGCCCGGCTACGGCCGGCTCGAGGTCGAGCCGCCCGCGAACCGCAAATTGCCCAAGCCCGCCGAGGGCTATCACCAGAGCTGGGGCGCGTCGTCGGCGCCGCTGCCGGCGCAGATGGACGTGCCCGTCGACCCTCCGCCGGTGATCTACGCGCCGGAGATCAACGAACGTCCGCGGCGCCCCCGGCCACGGCCGCATGTCGAAATCCCCGGCAAGCCGCCGGGTTAAGAAGCGTCAAGAATCCAAGACAAATTCCAACAAACGAAAATCAACAGGAGAGAGTAATGCGTCAAATGATTTCGGGACTGGTCGCGGCGGCTACCGTGATGTTTGTCGGGGCTGCGCCTGCCGCGGCCTGCGGCTTCACCACGTGCGCACCCGTTGCGCCGGTCTATACCGGCTGCAACACCGGCTGCGGCGGCTATGGTTATGGATACGGCTATGGCGCCTATGAGCGTCTCGCCGAGCCGACCACGCAGTACTATTACGTCAACCAGGGTCCGACCTACACCGGCCCGGGTGCCTTCGCGCCGTATCCGACCTATCGTGAGGACGCGGTCGTCGCTCCCGCCAATTACGGCTACGGCTATGGCTATCGCGCCGCCCCCTATCACCGCCCGTACTACCGTCCGTATCGCTACGGCTACGGCCCGCGCTACGGCTATCTGCCGCGCGTGCACTATGGCTACGGCCCGCGCTATGGCTACGCTCATCGCCACGCGCCGTACTACGGCGGTCACCGCGTGCTGCGCCGCTACTACTGATCCCTGATCGGTCGATATTTGCGAAGCGCCCGTTCGCGTGATGCGGACGGGCGTTTTGTTTTGTTGGTGTGCGCGTGGTCGCGATCGGAATCGGTTTTGGCCGTCAGCCCGCCTACGCCTACCGGCTACGGCGTGGCAGCCTTCGCTCGCTTCGCTTAATGATGTTCTGAACTGGCTTGCCTAGCCGTAGCTCGCGAAGCGAGCGAAGGCTGGTGGGGGAGGCAGGACTCGAACCTGCGAAGCCATGAGGCGGCTGATTTACAGTCAGCTCCCTTTGCCACTCGGGACACTCCCCCGCTCGACGGCAGCACAATCGGGCCGGACCTTGCCGGCGGACCGAAGACGGCCATGGAACGTGAAGGCCGCGACAGCCCGGATGGGGGCGCGACCGGGCGCGTTTATGGGCGAAGCGGTGGGGCAAAGTCAACCGAGGCGAACAGCTAAAATCGCCCCTGAAGGCACCGAAATTGCCATATTCCGGCACCCGTGACACAAGCGAGCCCATGAAGGACAAAAAATTCGCCCCGAGGGGCTCCCGCGGCGGGGCTAAGCCCTTCAACAGGCCCGGAAAATCGGCCGGCCGCCCGGCCCGGCGCGACCGCGATTCGCATGCCGACGGGCCCGTCATCCTCTATGGCTGGCACACCGTCACCATGGCGCTCGCCAATCCAAAGCGCCGGATCCGCAAGCTGACGCTGACCGAGAACGCCGCAAGGCGGCTCGCGGAGGAAAACATCGAGACCCGCGTCGCGCCCGAGATCGTGCGGCCCCAGGAGATCGACCGCCTGCTATCGCCCGACGCCGTGCATCAGGGCCTGCTCGCCGAAGCCGATCCCCTGCCTTCGCCTGACATCGAGACCCTGAAGCAGGAAGGCATGGTGCTGGTGCTCGACCAGATCACCGATCCGCACAATGTGGGCGCCATCCTGCGCTCGGCCGCGGCCTTTGCGGTGAAGGCGATCGTCACCACCGCACGCCACAGTCCGGAAGCCACCGGCGTGCTCGCAAAAGCCGCCTCCGGCGCGCTCGAACTTGTGCCAATGGTTACCGTGCAGAACCTCGCCCGCGCGCTGACCGCGCTCAACGAGCGCGGGTTCCAGACCGTCGGCCTCGACAGCGAGGGCACCGAGAACCTTTCGGACGTCGCGTTGCGCGAGCCGCTTGCGCTGGTTCTCGGCGCCGAGGGCAAGGGCCTCAGGCAATTGACCCGCGAGACCTGCAGCGTGGTGGCGCGGCTCGACATGCCCGGCGAGATCAAGAGCCTCAACGTCTCCAACGCCGCCGTGCTCTCGCTCTATGTCGGCGCAAGCCGGCTTGGACTGATGAAGTAGCGCTGCCGAGCTGCTACCCCATCATCTCCCGCACCAGCGGCACCACCTTCCGTCCGTAGAGCTCGATGCTCTTCATCAGCTTCTCGTGCGGCAGGGGACCCGCCGAATATTTCAACTGGAACCGCGAAATCCCGAGCGCTTTCGCGGTTTTGGCGATCTTGCGCGCCACAGTCTCGGGCGAGCCGACATAGAGCGAGCCGTGCTCGGCCTCGCTCACGAACTCGTCGCGGCCCATCGGCGGCCAGCCGCGCTCCTTGCCGATGCGGTCGCGCATGGCCTTGTAATCGGGCCACAGCTCCTCGCGCGCCTGCGCATCGCTCTCGGCGACGTAGCCGGGCGAGTGCACGCCGATCGGCTGCGCCGGGCGGCCGAACTCCTTGAAGGCGCGGTGATAGAGATCGACGTAGGGCGCAAAGCGCGCGGGATCGCCGCCGATGATTGCGAGCATCAGGGGCAAGTCGTAATGCGCGGCGCGCACGACCGATTGCGGGCTGCCGCCGACGCCGATCCAGGTCTTAAGCCGGCCGTTCTCGACCGGCGGATGGACGATCTGGTCCTTCAACGGCGGACGCAGCTTGCCTTGCCAGGTCACCGGCTGCTGCGACAGCAGTGCGGCGAACAGGTCGAGCTTCTCCTCGAACAGCTCTTCGTACTTGCGTAAGTCGAAGCCGAACAGCGGAAAGGATTCGGTGAAGGAGCCGCGGCCGAGGATCACCTCGGCGCGTCCGTTGGAAAGCGCATCGAGCGTCGCAAAGCGCTGGAACACGCGGATCGGATCGTCCGAGCTCAGCACCGTCACGGCCGAGCCGAGATGGATGCGCCGGGTGCGCGCCGCGACCGCCGCGAGCACGGTCTCGGGCGAGGAGATCGCGAAGTCGGCGCGGTGATGCTCGCCGAGGCCGATGAAATCGAGCCCGAGCTCGTCGGCCAGCATGGCTTCGTCGACGACGTTGCGGATCACCTGCGCATGCGGAAGCATGGTGCCGGAGGCGGCCCTGGTGACATCGCCAAAGGTGTCCAGTCCGAATTCGAGCGGTGCGGTCATTGATGAGATCTCTGCGGGGCGCGACAGGCCCCTCACGGGAGGGAAATAGTTGCCGTGGAGCTATGGCGGGGAGGCGGCTTCGACAATGCTGATCCGGGAAAGGCATCGTTTCCGATTTTACATCGAACCAGCGGGCTCAATCGGATCTGGCGAACATCTCCACCAGCGTTTCGCGCAGCCAGCGCTGCGCCGGCACGGTGTCGTTGCGCTGGTGCCAGAACAGGCTGACGATGCGCGGCGGCGCTTTGAGGGGAAGCGGCATCGCATGCAGGAACGGCGCATGCCTCGATTGCGAGCGCAGGTCGCTCGGCAGCACGGCGATCAAGTCGGACTGGCGCACGACCTCATAGGCCGCGCTGTAATGATTGACGGTGGCCACCAGATTGCGCGACAGGCCGCGCGAGGCGAGGAAGAGGTCGTAGGACGGCATGGTCTTGCCCGCGAGGCTCACGTCGACATGGCCCGCGTTGAGGAAAGTGCGCGTGCTCAGCCGTTTCTGGGCGGCGAGCGGATGGCCGCGCCGCATGAAGCAGGCATAGTCGACCGTCCACAGCGAGCGCGAGCGAATGGCGGCCGGTTGCTGCGCTTCGTTGACATAGACGCTGAGCACGCAGTCCACCCTGTTGTCCTCGAGCTGTTCGGCGATCTCGACGACGGTATTGGGCACGGTGTGGACGCGCGACTTCGGTGCAACCTTGCCGAGATGGTCGAGCAGGTTCGGCATCACCAGCGAGGAGACGTAGTCCGACATCGAGAGGCTGAACTCGGTCTGTGCACGTGCGGGATCGAACACCTGCTCGTCGAGTGCACCACGGACGCTCTCCAGTGCCTCGCCGATCGGCTCCCACAGCACCACGGCGCGCTGGGTCGGGCGTATGCCGGTGCCGGCGCGCACGAACAGGGGATCGCCGAGCGCGTCGCGCAGCCTCGCGAGCGCGTTGCTGACCGCGGGCTGGGTCATCCGCAACGCATTCGCGGCACGCGTGACGCTGCCCTCGGTCATCAGCGCCTCGAAGACTTTCAGGAGATTGAGGTCGAGCGCGCGGAACGACACGAACATTCACCATCGTGATATATCAGATCATGATTATAAATTATGACGATAATGTCACTTTGTCTATGGTTCCCTCCCGAGCGGCGCGCCGGGCCCGTGACATCAGAGGGGGACTTTCATGTCGATGATATCGGCGCGCATCGAGCGCCTTCCGTTCGCACGCTTCCACACGCATCTGCTGCTGATGGGCGGGCTTGGCTACATGTTCGACGCGATGGACGCGGCGGTGCTGGCCTTCATCCTGCCGGTACTGCGCACGGCGTGGAATCTGACGAGCGTGCAGATCGGCGTGCTCGGCAGCAGCACCTATATCGGCTTTCTGTTCGGCGCGTTGCTGGCGGGCACGCTGGGCGACCTGATCGGCCGCCGTGCGGTGATGATGTCCGCGCTGGCGCTGTATTGCGCGGCCTCTATCGTCAGCGCCATGGTCGACACATGGCCGTCCTTCTTCGCCGCGCGCGTGGTCGCCGGCATGGGCACCGGCGCGGAGAGCGCGATCATCGCGCCCTATCTCGCGGAGTTCGTGGCGCGGCGTTACCGCGGCAGCTTCACCGGGGCGCTGGCCGGCTTCTTCTCCTTCGGCTTCGTCGCTGCGGCCTTGCTCGGCTATTTCATCGTGCCCACTTTCGACAACGGCTGGCGCATCGTGCTGGTGATCACCGCAGTGCCGGTCGTCATGCTGCTGTGGTGGCGCAAGTCGCTGCCGGAATCGCCGCGCTGGCTCGAAAGCCGGGGCAGGGGCAAGGAAGCCGAAGCCTTGCTGGACAGGATCGAGGCGGGCTTTGCACGCGAGGGCCACGTCCTGCCGCAGCCGGTGGCCGAAGCCACAGCGCCGGCGGGGACAGGCGGGACGCTGCTCGCCAATTTCGCCGCGCTTCTGGCGGGCCGGCAGGCGCGCATCACCATCATGACCTGGATCATGTGGCTGGCGATCACCTTCAGCTATTATTCCTTCTTCGTCTGGATCCCCGGCCTCTTGGTCCAGAACGGCATGAGCATCACCAAGAGCTTCGCGTATTCGATCGCGATCTATTGTGCGCAGATTCCCGGGTATTTCAGCGCCGCGTATTTCAACGAGCGCATCGGCCGGCAGGCGACGATCGCGACCTATATGGTGCTCGGCGGCATCAGCGCCCTCGGGCTCGCCTTCGCGCAGAGCGACCAGCAGATCATGGCGGCGGGAATCTTCCTGTCGCTGTTCATGAACGGCACCTATGCAGGCGTCTATGCCTACACCGCTGAGGTGTTCCCGACGCCGGTCAGGACCACGGGCGCAGGCCTTGCGTCGGCGATCGGCCGTATCGGCGCGATCGTCTCGCCGATTCTGGTCGGCTATCTCTATCCGAACTTCGGCTTTGCCGGCGTGTTCGGCGTCACCACCACCGTGCTGCTGCTAGGGGCCGTCACCGTCGTGCTGATGGGTGTGCCGACGCGCGGCCGCTCGCTGGAGGAGATCGCGGCGGGTGAGGTGGCATGACGCGGACGAAACTGAAGGCCGATCCGCTCCTCTGCGCCGTCGCGGCGGCGCAGGGCAGGGCCGATCAGCCGGATGCGCTATTCACGGCGCTGGACCAGGCCGTGAAGTCGGCGATCGGGCACAAGCTGTTCACGATCCTGACCTATGACGAGGCGACCAGCGAACTGGCGCGGCTCTATTCCAGTCTGCCCGGTCCGTACCCGGCCGGCGGACGCAAGCGCCTTGCACCGGGCCCATGGACCGAGGCCGTGCTCGACCGCGGCGAGGCCTATATCGGCTATACGCGGGATGATCTGCGCACCGTGTTCTCCGATCACGAGCTGATCGCCTCGCTCGGCTGCGAGAGCGTGCTGAACATGCCCGTGCGCTGGCGCGGACGCACGCTCGGCTCGCTCAATCTGCTTCACGAGGCGGGCTGGTACGGCGAAGATGATGTCGCCGCGTGCCTTCCCTTTGCCCAGCTCACCTTGCCGGCGCTACTCGCGCCGGCCGATCTCTGACAGGACTGCCGTGATGCCAAGCATCCTCTTCAAGAATGCCGCTTTGCTCGACCCCCTCCAGCCGGACTTGCTGGAGGGCCATCACGTGCTGGTCGAGGACAATGTGATCAAGGAGGTCTCCGACCGTCCGCTCCAGGCCACCGCCGATCGCACCATCGATCTCAAGGGCAAGACGTTGATGCCCGGCCTGATCGATCTTCACGTGCATGCCATCGCCGTCGAGCTCAACCTGGCGCAGCAGGTGCACATGCCGAACGTGCTGGTGACGCTGCGCTCGACGCTGCTCTTGCGTGGGATGCTGCGGCGTGGCTTTACCACCGTTCGCGATGCCGGCGGCGCCGGCCACGCGCTGAAGCAGGCGATCGAGACCGGCCTGACCGACGGCCCGCGGCTGTTCGTCTCGGGCCGCGCGCTCAGCCAGACCGGCGGTCACGGCGACATGCGGGCGCGGTCGGATTATCTCGCCAGCGACGCACCTTGTCCGTGTTGCGTGCGTGTCGGCGCGTTGGCGCGCGTCGCCGACGGCGTCGACGGCGTGCGCAAGGCCGCGCGCGAAGAGCTCCAGATGGGGGCCGACCAGATCAAGATCATGGCCTCCGGCGGCGTCGCCTCGCCGACCGATCCGGTCGGCGCGTTCGGTTACTCCGAGGACGAGATCCGCGCCATCGTCGAGGAGGCGCGCGGCCGCCAGACCTATGTGCTGGCCCATGCCTATACCGCTGCCGCCATCGAGCGCGCGGTCCGCTGCGGCGTGCGCACCATCGAGCATGGCAACCTGGTCGACGCTCCGACCGCGCGGCTGATGGCCGAGAAGGGCGCTTATGTGGTCCCGACGCTCGTCACTTACGAGGCGCTGGCCAACGAGGGCGCCCAATATGGCCTGCCGCCGGAGAGCGTGGCCAAGATCGCCGATGTCCGCGACGCGGGCCTGCGTTCGCTCGCGATCTATCGCGATGCCGGCGTGAAGATGGGATTCGGCAGCGACCTGCTCGGGCCGTCGCAGCGGCTGCAGAGCGACGAATTCCGCATCCGCGCCGAAATCCTCGGCCCGCGCGCCGTCATCGCCAGCGCGACATTGATCGGCGCCGAGGTGCTGGGCATGGAGGGCAAGCTCGGCCGCATCGCGCCCGACGCCATCGCGGACCTGCTGGTGGTCGACGGCAACCCGCTGCGCGACGTCGCCTGCCTGCTCGGCCAGGGCGAGCACATTCCGCTGGTGATGAAGGCGGGCAAAGTGCAGTTCGACCGGTTGAACGCGTAACTACCGCCACATCCCGCGCATCTTCGCCCCGATGTCGATCTTCGGCCCTTGCGCGGCAGTGCGCGCTGCACCTGCCGCGGCCTTCGGCCAGGCGGCGCGCTCGAACAGATAGACCAGCGATTCCGGGATGAAGCGGGTGCGCGAGGCGTAGACGTGGCGATCGCCCTTGGCGGCCTGGCCGTGGACGAAGAAGCGCTGCGGCACCACGAGGTGGAGATCGTCCTTGGCGCGCGTCATCGCGACATAGAGCAGGCGGCGCTCCTCCTCAAGCTCGGCGCTGGTGCCGGCGCCGAGATCGGATGGCATGCAGCCGTCGACGACGTTGAGCAAGAACACCGATTTCCACTCCTGGCCCTTGGCGGAATGGATGGTGGAGAGGATCAGATAATCCTCGTCGCGCAAGGGTGGACCTGATTTATCGCTGGTCGCATCCGGCGGATCGAGCGTGAGCTCGGTCAGGAATTTCTCGCGCGAGGAATAGCCGCTGGCAATCTGCTCGAGCTGCATCAGATCGGCGCGGCGCGTCTCGGAATCCTCGTGGATGCGATCCAGATGCGGCTCGTACCAGAGCCGGACGCGTTCGAGATCCACGGGCCATTCCGAATAGCGCAGGTTTTCGACTGTGCGGACGAAGTCGGTCCAATCCGCGCCCGTGCGCGCGGGCACCGGGAGCTGGCCGAGCGCGTGCAGCGGATCGGTGCTCTCCGCCATCTGGTCGAGCACACGCTGCGCGGTGGCGGGGCCGATGCCCGGCAGTAGATGCAGGATGCGAAAGCCCGCGACGCGGTCGCGCGGGTTCTCGGCAAAGCGCAGCAGCGCCAGCACATCCTTGACGTGGGCGGCGTCGAGGAATTTCAGTCCGCCGAATTTGACGAACGGAATGTTGCGGCGGGTCAGCTCGATCTCGAGCGGGCCGGAATGCGAGGACGTCCGGAACAGCACGGCCTGGTGCTTGAGCAGCGCGCCTTGCTCGCGGTTGGCCAGCACCGCTTCGACGATGTAGCGGGCCTGGTCGGCCTCGTCATGCACCGTGACGAGCTGCGGCTTCTGTCCGGAGGTGCGGTCGGTCCAGAGGTTCTTGGTAAAGCGCTCACGCGCGAGGCCAATGACGCCGTTGGCTGCCGCCAGCACGGCTTGCGTTGAGCGGTAATTGCGGTCGAGCGTGATCATTTCCGCGCGGGGCGAGAAGCTTTGCGGAAAGTCCAGGATGTTGCGCACGGTGGCGGCGCGGAACGAATAGATCGACTGCGCGTCGTCGCCGACCACGGTGAGGCCGCGGCCGTCGGGCTTCAGCGCCAAGAGGATCGAGGATTGCAGGCGGTTGGTGTCCTGGTATTCGTCGACCAGCACGTGATCGAAGCGGCCGCCGATCTCTTCGGCGATCAGCGCATCGCTCATCATCTGCGACCAGTACAGCAGCAAATCGTCGTAATCGAGCACGTGCTGGGCCTGCTTGGCTTCGACGTAAGCCGCGAACAGGCCCTTCAGTTCGGCGGCCCAGCCCGCGCACCAGGGATAGTGCACCCCTAGCACCTTCTCGATCTCCATCTCGGCGTTGACGCAGCGTGAATAGATCGACAGGCAGGTGCCCTTGGCCGGAAAGCGGCTCTCGGTCTTGGACAGGCCGCGCTCGTGCCGGACCAGGTTCATCAGGTCGGCGGAATCCTCGCGGTCGTGGATGGTGAAGGCGGGATCGACGCCGATCCGCTCGGCATATTCGCGCAGGAGCCGCGCGCCGATGCCGTGGAAGGTGCCGGCCCAGGTGAGCGCGTCGCGCATGATCGCGGCATTGTTCTCGCCCAAGACCTTGCGGGCGATACGCTCGACCCGGCCGGCCATCTCGGCCGCGGCGCGGCGCGAAAACGTCATGAGCAGGATGCGGCGCGGATCGGCGCCGGCGACGATCAAATGCGCGACGCGGTGCGCCAGCGTGTTGGTCTTGCCGGAGCCGGCGCCGGCAATGACGAGCAGGGGGCTTCCCACGGTCGCGCCATCGGCCACGCCATGCTCGACGGCGCGGCGCTGCTCCGCATTGAGCGTGTCCAGATATGTTGCCACGAATCGCCCCGGTGAAAGGCCGAGAGTCGGCCATCCCGGCGCGAATCGCAATGCGGCTGGACGGAACCGGAATTAGGATTTAGGGGGAAAGACGGCCCAAGGTTCCAGCCCGAGAAGAGCATGCCCGGCATGACCGAGCTCAAGCCCGACCAGTTCGAGATGCGGCGGCTGGAATCGCTCAGCAACACCATTTTCGGCGTCGCCATGACGCTTCTGGCCTATGACCTGCCCAAGGCGGCTGTGTTCAGCAGCACACCCGGCTGGAGCGATCTCGCCCATGTCTATTCCGGCAAGCTCGCCGGCCTTGCGCTCAGCTTCATCATCGCCGGTGTGTTCTGGATCAGCCATCACCGGCGGCTGGCGCGCCAACCGGTCGGCGGCCGCGGCGTGGTGATCCTCAACCTGTTCTTCCTGCTTTCGATCGTGCTGCTGCCGGTGACCAACGGCCTCTACACCAATTTCGCCATGAGTAGCGCCGTCGCCGTGCTCTATGGCCTGCATCTGACCGCGATAGCCGGCCTCAACGCCTGGCTGTGGTGGACGATCCTGGGCGGCTGGCGCCACGAGATCATGGCGTCGCTGTTTCCGCTGCTCGTGTTCATCCCGGGCACGGTCGTGGCGGCATTCGCGCCGCACGTCGCGCCCTTCGTGTGGTTCGTCGCTTTCGGAGGGCTGCTGATCCAGCGCTTCTATGCCGCACCGATCAGGACGGACGCGTAAGACGCCGGCTCACCCCTTTGTCGCGCCGAACCCATCGGCCGGCACGTAAAGCTTGACCGGCCGGATTTCGTACACCGCGGTCGGGTTGACCTCGCGCAGCTTCCGCGCTGCCGCGATCGCCTCCTCATCCGTGTCGTATTCGACGAGGTGGAAGCCGAGAAGCTGCTCCTTGGTCTCGGCAAACGGGCCGTCCAGCACCATGCCCGCGCCGGGGCCGCGCAAGGTGCGAGCCTTTCTTGTGTCATCCAGGCGGGCGGCGGGCCCAAGATGTCCGCTGGCCCGCATGGGCGCCTGAACCTCGATGACTTTGGCCACCACCGCGGCATCCTGCTCCGGCGTCCAGGACAAAAGCTCGTCTTCAACATGATAGGCCAGGATCGCGTAAAACATCGTCACCTCGTTGATTTTGCTGCGCGCGTCCAAAGGACGTATCATCACGCCCGCAACCGACAATCCCCCTCAACAAAATATTGCGTCGTGCAGGCCTCGACGAAACCATCCTGAAACCCGATTGCGACCGGCCGCTGTGAACGCCGCCCGAAGCCGATGCGACTGATGACCACCAAGAAGGCTGAGGAATTTGGAGGCGGCAATGTCGGGTCAGTTCATCAAGATCATCTGCGACGCGCGGCGGGCGGGCCAGTCGGAGCCGGCCGATCTGCACGACCAGAGCGGTCACCACCGCTATTACGGCAGCTCGGCCGAGAATGGTGGCGAGCGCATTGTCGAGAGTCGCCGCGGCAAGCGCCCGCGTAATGTCTGCGGCTTCTGAAGTCTCCGGCGAGACAGGCTTCGCGAATGAGCGTCCTGCAAATTTCGATTGCGGCGATGCCGTTCCTGCTCTCGCTGGCGAGCCGGAACGGTTGCGCGATCGCGCCATGCCTGGTCACGAGCGTATTCACCGTGCTGCTCGGCGAACAGCCTCAGCGGGCTGTCGTGGCCTGGTGCGTCGGCATGCTGATCGCCGCCGTCGCCTTTCGCGAACGGCTTCGCGCGACCTGAGCCGACACCGTTATGGTGCGCTCAGGATCTGCTTGACGAGCCTCTCACGCAGCGTCGCCAGTTCGCCGCTCGCCTCCATCTGCGCGATCACCTTGCCGACCTCAGGCACCAGAGCGCGATGCCGTTCGTGCAAATAGTGATAGATATGGATGCGCTCGAGCGGTGGCGAGAGCGGGTAGATCCTGGCCTGCAGGTTGAGCTTCCTCACGGCGACGAGCCCGCTGAAGAGGTCGGTGACCATCACGTCGAAACGATCGGCGTCGAGCATCTTGACCATGCTCTCCAGGCTGGTCGTCGCCGTGACGCGGGCCATGCCGCGCGTACCGGCCTCCGATGAGCCGACGCCGCGGACGATGCCGATGCTGTAGTCTCGAATTGAATCCCAACCGGCGACATCGAAATGGAGCTTCGTCGTGAACACCGCGGGCTCGATGTAGTTGATCGCCGGCGTAACCTGGACCAGCGTCGGATAGTCGCGGGAAAGCGTCCCGATCCGCTGGATCTCGCCGTCCACCTCACCGGCGCTCGACAGCGCGAGCGCCCGCTTGCCGGGAACGTCCTCGAATTCGAGCTTGACGTTCAGCTTGGCGTAGACAACCCGCAGCATCTCTCCGCCGACATATTGATCGGGGATGTCGGCTATGCGCGCCAATCGGATCACTTCCTGCGCCTGCAATGGAGCGGCTGCGAGCAAAGACAGCCAGGCGACGGCGATCCGCCACATCACGCTTCTCCTTCGTCTAACCCTGCTACCGCTGGATTCGGAGGCCAGCCCGATCTACCGGGGGTGGCGCCCGCGCGCCGGCCGTGACGATCAACGCTCGCCCGCGACGTGAGGCGACTCCGGACTTTCACCGGTGTCATTCTAGCACGCGAGGTGCTAGCTTGCGCGAGAATCCTGCTGCTGGGCGCAAGCCATGACCCCGCCAACCCTCAACCGCCCAAGGGCGACAGGATCGCCACGCACCTCGCGTGAAGAGAATCTCAACTGTCGAATTGCTCGCGGCCGCGACTGGTCGGCCGGAGCAGGTGCCGCCATTCCGGGACATGGTGCATGGGCAACTCAGGCGATGAGGATTCCAAGCGCAGCCGCGCCGTTGCCCCCGCGGCGGCGAAGCAGGATTTGAGCGGGATCGGCGCTGCACTTGCGCCGGCGATGATCGGAACAATGCTGTCGCGGATCTTCAACTGGTTACGCAGCGGCGTCGGGCCGCGCCTGCTGGCCGCCGTGCTGCTGTTCTCCTCGATCGTCACGCTGGTGCTGACGGCGCTTCAGCTCTATCTCGACTACAACCGCGAGGTCGGCGTCATCGAGACGCGGCTCGACGAGATCGGCCGCAGCACCACCGGCAGCCTCGGCGAGAGCCTGTGGAATCTCGACCAGAACCAGCTCAAGCTCCTGCTCGACGGTATCCTGCGGCTGCCCGACATCCGCGCCGCCGAGGTGCGCGAGATCGCCGATCGTCCCAATCCGATCCGTATCGCGGTCGGCGCGCCGAACACCCGTTCCATCGTAACGCGCGACTATCCGCTGAACTACACCGTGCAGGGAGCCGTGCGCACGATCGGCGTGCTCCACGTCGAAGCGACGCTGAGCGAGGTCTATCGGCAATTGATGAACCGCGCCCTGATCATTCTGGCGAGCCAGGCGGCGAAGACGTTTCTCGTCTCGCTGTTCATCATCTACATGTTCCATCTGCTGGTGACGCGACATCTCGTCGCCATCGCCGACTTCGTCAGCAAATACAGTTTGACGCGGCCGCCGCCGCCTTTGCACCTGGAACGCCGGCCACCCGACGATCCCGACGAGCTGGACAAGGTGATCGTCGCCTTCAATGCCATGTGCGCCAATCTCGGGCGCGCATACGGCGAGCTGCGCGAGGCCAACGCCAATCTCGAGCGTGACCTGAAGGTCCGCCGCAGCGCCGAGGAAGATGCGCGCGCGAGCGAGCAGCGCTTCCGCGACTATGCCGAGACCGCGTCCGACTGGTTCTGGGAAACCGGGCCGGATCATCGGTTCACTTATATATCGGAGCGGGCCGGTGCCTTCGGCATGGACCACAAGGCGCTGATCGGCAAGCGCCGCACCGATGCCGCTTTCGACCACGACGTTGAGCCGGAGAAATGGCGTGCGCACGTGGCGACGCTGGACCGTCACGAGCCGTTCCGGAAGTTCGAGTATCGCGGTCGCGATGCGAACGGGCGCATGCATCATTTCAGCGTCAACGGCCAGCCGGTGTTCGCGTCGGACGGACGCTTCATGGGCTATCGGGGCTCCGCCACCGATCTCACCGAGCAGCACGAGACCGAGGAGCGGCTGCGCCAATCCCAGAAGATGGACGCCATCGGCCAGCTCACCGGCGGCGTCGCGCATGACTTCAACAACGTGCTCACCGTCATCACCGGCACGATCGAGATCATCCAGGAGGGGCTTGCGGACAAGCCCCAGCTGGCCGCCATCGCGCAGCTCATCGACGATGCGGCCGCGCGCGGCGCCGAGATCACCTCGCAGCTCCTGACCTTCGCGCGCCGCCAGCCGATGGAGCCGCGCGAGATCGACGTCAATGTCCTCGTGCTGGAGACAGCGAAGCTGCTGAAGCCGATTCTGGGCGAGCAGGTCGAGATCGTGACCCGGCTCGCGGACGACGCCTGGTCGGCGATGGCGGATCCGTCGCAGCTTTCATCCGCGATCGTCAATCTCGCGGTCAATGCGCGTGACGCGATGCCCGGCGGCGGCAGGCTGACGCTCGAGACCGCGAACCGGGAGCTCGACGGCACGGAAGGTGCCGGCGAGGGCGGTGTCGTGCGTGGCGCCTTCGTGATGGTCGCAGTCGGCGACACCGGCCACGGCATTCCTGCCGACATCCGTGAGCGCGTGTTCGAGCCGTTCTTCACCACCAAGGGCGTCGGCCGCGGCACCGGGCTCGGGCTCAGCATGGTCTACGGCTTCGCCCGCCAGACCGGCGGCACCGTCGCCATCGAGAGCGAGGAGGGGCGTGGCACCGTGGTGCGCTTGTTTCTGCCGCGGTCGAAGGGCGAGGCGCCGGGAAAGACGGCGCCGGTTCAGGCGCCCGCCACAGCGCGCGGGCGTGAGACGATACTCGTGGTCGAGGACGATCCGCTGGTGCAGGGCTATGTCATCGCCCAGCTCGGCAGTCTCGGCTATCGCACGCTCGCTGCCGGCGACGGCGCATCCGCGCTCGCGCTGGTCGACCAGGGCGCCAAATTCGATCTCCTGTTCACGGACATCATCATGCCCGGCGGCATGAATGGTCGGGAATTGGCCGAGGCCGTCCGGCTCCGCCGGCCGGGGGTGAGGGTGCTCTACACTTCCGGCTATACCGACGACACCATCGTCCACGAAGGGCATCTCGATCCCGGCGTGGCGCTGCTTCAGAAGCCGTACCGCAAATCGGAGCTGTCGCAGAAGATTCGCGAAGTCCTTGCGGGCGAGCCGTCTGCCTGAGCTGCGCCGACAGACGAAAAAGGCGCGGCGGGGAGGCCCCGTCGCGCCCGATTTCTTGCTCGCTGGTCCAGGGCTGAGAACGCCCCGATGCCAAGCCCTATTCAAAGCCTAGCGGGCGATCCCAGCGAGGTGACAGCGCTTGAGATAAGACACTGGATCACCTCCTTTCGTTGGTTTCGGGAGATTTTAATATAGGGCGGGATTGCCCGGCCGTTAAGGGGCGGGGCGAAATGCCGGGAACAGGGGGCTTGACGCGGGAAAGACCGTCCAGAGCCAGTTGAGACCGCCGCCCGGCCGTGTTAGGGGATCGCCAACGCGGGTGTAGCTCAATGGTAGAGCAGCAGCCTTCCAAGCTGAATACGAGGGTTCGATTCCCTTCACCCGCTCCAAAATATTTCCCCAGTGAAAGCAGGCTGTTGCGTTGGCTTTGTGGGTGGGTTTTGCCGCTTGCTTTCGATTTTCATACAACCACCGTACAACAAAGCCCGAATTGGCCGATCAGTGTAATCGAGTCCTTGACGCGTCGATGGCGATCCGAGGCATTCGAGGCCTTGGAGCAGCCGGTATACGGGCGCGCGACTCGCTGCTCCGCGCACCAATCCTGGCCTTGTTTGCTCCTGACTGCACCGAGCCGAGACGTGGCGGACGCCGATCCGGTGAGAGCCGGCTCCCAGTCCGCGCCGTTATGATGCAAGGCTTCGGACCTGTACGGTCGATCCACGCCGAAGGCGGCGGGTGCGTCAGCACGCCGAGCGTGTGGCGTACTACGGAATGGATATCGGGACCTGCCTCCGGAAGCGCGTCGACCGATCGCCCGATCGGCGGATAGGAGTCGCGCAGTGCTTGCCCGCAAACGGCTCCTCGCGCAGATTCAAGGATATGTCGGCTCCAAAATGTGCCGCGCATCGATCTAAACCGAACTCAGCAGGATACTGGTCTCGCTATTGAGGACGCCGTCGATGGTGCGCACTTCGCGCAGCACACGATCGAAGTCGGAGAGGCTGTCGGCGCGAATCTCGGCGATCAGATCCCAGGTGCCGTTGGTCGTATGCAGGGAGTGCAACTCCGGCAGGCCGCGCAGTTGCCGGATCACCGCGGTGGTGGATTTGCCGGTAACCTCGATCATCATGATCGCTCGGATGGCATTGACGTCATAGTCTTGCCGGAAGCGAACGGTGAAGCCGAGCACGGCCCCGCTCTCGATGAGCCGGTCGAGCCGGTTCTGAACCGTCGCGCGCGAGATACCGAGAATTGTCCCGAGCTTCGAGATGGGCGCGCGTCCGTCCTCGCGTAAGACGGAAATCAGCCGGCGATCCAGTTCGTCGAAAACAAGCATTGAGCAATCTGCTTACTTTAGTTGAGCGAATTGTACATATTTTGGCCGAAAATCGAACTTGTTAGAAGTGTATGGCACAAATTGCTCCGGCCTACGATTCCTAAACGAGGAGAATCGTGCAGGAGGGCTCACAAATGGTTCGGTATGTCGGTGTTGAGAATATGCTTCGCCTGATCGGCGCAGTCGGAATCGAGCCCTACCTCATTGGTCTCGCCGGCTATATCGAGGAGGATTTTCGGCGCTGGAGCGCCTTCGAGAAGGCCGCGCGCCTCGCCAGCCATTCCCGTGACGGCGTGATCGAATTGATGCCGACCAGCGATGGCGAGTTCTATGGCTTCAAATATGTCAACGGCCATCCGAAGAACACGCGCAGCGGTCTGCAGACAGTGACCGGCTTCGGCGTGTTGTCCGACGTCGAAACCGGCTATCCGCGCCTGCTTTCGGAGATGACGATCACGACCGCACTGCGCACCGCCGCAACTTCGACTGTTGCTGCGAAATATCTCGCCCGCAACGATGCGCAGGTGATGGCGATCATCGGGCTCGGCTCGCAGTCGGAGTTTCAGGCGCTCGCTTTCAAGGCGGTCAACGGCATCCGGCGGCTGCGGGTTTTCGACATCGACCCAACTGCGACCGCGAAGTTCAGGGCCAATCTGGCGCCGTATGGGTTCGAGATCGTGGCTGCCATGAGCGCGGAGTCGGCCGTTATCGGTGCCGATATCGTCACGACCCTGACCGCCGACAAGCGGAAGGCAACGGTCGTCTCGGACAACATGATCGGAGCCGGCGTCCATATCAACGCGGTCGGCGGTGACTGCCCCGGCAAGACCGAATTGCAGCGGGATATCCTTCTGCGCGCCGACGTCTTCGTCGAACTGCAGGCGCAGACCCGGATCGAGGGCGAGATTCAACAGATGCCCCACGATTTTCCGGTCACCGAGCTGTGGCAGGTCATTGCTGGCCAAGCCTCGGGGCGTCGATCGCAGGACCAGATCACGATCTTCGATTCCGTGGGTTTCGCCATCGAAGACTTCTCGGCGCTACGCCATCTGCGCGATCTGATCGCAGGCACGGACTATTACGATGAGATTGATCTGCTGACCGAGCCGGAGGATCCGCGGAACCTGTTTGGCCTGCTCACCCGGTCGACACAACAGCCGCGCCCGGTGCTCGAGGCGTGCTGACCATGCAGAAGATTTCGGTCCAGGCGCCGCGCGGCGTCGTGATGATCCGCCCGCACCATTTCAGCCCGAATACGGCGACGGCCGAGGACAATTTGTTCCAGGCAACGGACGCGTGCCGCAGCGCCGCAGCGATCGCAATTGCCGCCCATGACGAGGTGACGCGAGCGGCCGATGCGCTGGAGGCGGCCGGTGTCGAAGTACATCTGTTCGAGGATGAGGGCCGCTCGACGCCTGATTCTGTCTTCCCCAACAACTGGTTCTCCACCCATTCGGGCGGTCATGTCGCGCTCTATCCGATGTTCTCGCCGAGCCGGCGCCGGGAGCGTCGGCAGGATGTGATCGAGATGCTCAAGCAGCGCTATCGCGTGCAGGACGTGATCGACTATTCCGGGCTTGAGCAGGACGGTGTCTATCTCGAAGGCACCGGTGCGATGGTGCTCGATCATATCGAGCGCGTCGCCTATGCCGCCCGCTCGAACCGTACCAATGAGGTCGCGCTTGAGCGGTTCTGCACGCACTTCAGTTTCGAGCCGGTGGTCTTCGATGCGGTCGACCCCGAGGGACGACGAATTTACCACACCAACGTGCTGATGTGCATCGGCACCGATTTTTGCCTGATCGGGCTCGACACGAGCCGCGATTTGATGCGGCGCGCTGAAATCGCGGAGCGGCTGGCAGGAACGGGGCGCGTCGTGATCGACCTCAGCCAAGAGCAGATCGGCGAATTTGCCGGCAACGCGATCGAGCTGCAGGGCCGCAGCGGGCGGATCGTGGCGATGTCAGCGCGCGCCCTCAGGGCCCTGCGGCCGCAACAGGTCGCGACACTGGAAGGCCTGGCGACGATCTTGCCGATCGAGGTGGCGACCATCGAGCTCGCGGGAGGTTCGGTGCGTTGCATGCTCGCCGGAATCCACCTGGCCTCGCGCAATCTCGCGTTGAATTCTGGCGTAGAGCCGGCGTCTTGACGCAGCCTCGAAATGGCGGTGGCGCCGCATCCGCGTTCTGGACAGGGGCTATTCGGGCAGGCGAGAATATCGCCTCCCAGCCAGCCTGAATCGAGACGATAGTGTTCCGGAATCTACCCCTTGCCACGTTGCGCACGTTCGAGGCAGCCGCGCGCCATCAAAGCCTGGCGAAGGCTTCGCAGGAGCTGAACCTGACCGATAGCGCGGTCAGCCATCAGCTCAGACGACTGGAAGAGGCGCTCGGCGTCGATCTCTTCGAGAAGGCCGGACGGGGCGTGGCGCTGACGGATGCCGGGCGCGTCTTTGCTCGCTCCGTCGCGGCGGCGCTGCACGACATTGCCCGCACCGCTCACAGCCTGGCGGACGCGGCTCAGGTCGGTGGGCGGCTCACCATCGCTTGCCCGCCGATGTTCGCAAGCAAATGGCTGGCGAAGAACATCGCAGCGTTCTGCTCCGATCACCCGGCGATCGAATGTCAGATCAAGCTCGCCGACAATGATCACGTCGTGGATGTGCCCGACGCCGACCTTGGCATTCAGTTCGGCAGTGGGTCCTGGCCTGCCAAATGGTCGACGCTGCTGGAAACGGTCGCCATCGCGCCGGCCTGCAGTCCCCTGCTGTTCCGCGGTGCTGGTCGCGCCTTTACCAAGCCGTCGGATCTGCGCGACGTCATCCTGCTGCATCAGGACGACGGTGCTGAATGGCGTCGCTGGCTGGCGGCCGAAGGGGATCACGCCTTCGAAGCCTATCGGCGCCACCTCTATTGCAGCGATCTCAGCATCGCGATCGACCTGGCGGCCGAAGGGGCGGGTGTGGTTCTGGTGAGCGATACCCTGTCGGCTTCGCTGGTCGCGGACGGGCTGTTGCTTCGTCCGTTCGCCGGGACCATTCTGGCGACCGGCGGCTGGTATGTGCTCTGCGACGACTACAAGCTCGAGCGCTCGAACACCCGGCTCTTCCTGCACTGGCTGCTGGCGCGCTTCGGCAAGTCGTTGACGCTGCCCTCGGCCGGAGAGGCGGACGAAAGCGGGCAGGCGTGATCTTTCAGCTCCTGGCCTGGGACAGGCCGTAGAGCAGACTTAGGATCAACGAGGCGCCGGTCGAGCCCGTGATGTTGCGTGGATCAAAGGGGGGCGAGATTTCCACGAGATCGGCGCCAATGAGCTTCCCGCTCGCTCCGATCTTGCGCATGGCGTATTGCACGTCATGCGCGTTGAGGCCGAACGGGTTCGGCGCGGCGGTGCCGGGGGCCTGCGAATGGTCGAGCACGTCGATGTCGATCGAGAGATAGATCGCATCGGTGCCGTCGCCGGCGATGCGAAGCGCCTGATCGACCACCGCCGCGATGCCGCGCTCGCGTACTTCGAGGCCTGAGATCACCGTCACGCCCATCTCTTTCGCATAGTCGTCGAGCTGGGGAGAGTTGGTGAACTCGGCCATGCCGATCTGCACGAGATTGCGGCCGCTGAGCAGCGTGCCCGGCAATTCGAGCGTCTTGCGAAACGGCACGCCGCTGGATTCGGCGCCGAGATGCGCCTTGCGCAGATCGTGATGGGCGTCGAAATGGATCACGCCCAGCTTCTTGCCTGGCCCCATCGCCTCGATCACGCCGCGGAGATTTGGAAAAGCGATCGAGTGATCGCCACCGAGCATCACCGGCACGATGCCCTTTGAGACGAGCGTCCGCACCGTCCTCGTGATGCGCTTGAAGGTGCCGTCCATGTCGGTCAGCACGACCTGCACGTCGCCGATATCGGCGGCGCGGAATGCGGTCATGGCGCGGCGGTCGCGGCTCGAATAGGTGGTGAAATACATCAGGCCCTGGCGCACCGCATCGGGCCCGTGGCGCGATCCGCTCCGCACGACCGAGGCGCCGTCATAGGGCACGCCGACGATGGCGCAATCGAGATCGAGCGTGCCGTCCCAGGTCAGCCAGGCTCCGGCCCGATGCTCGGCGACATCGCCCTTCATCGTGTTGACGACGAGGCCGGGGGGGAGAAGGTCGAGTGTGGTCAAGGCGCGCTCCTTCATGTCGGCTGCCGGGCCGATTAAAGGCACGCCCCCCGTGCAAGGTGAAGTGATGGATACTCACGCGTTGCCTGAGCCAAATTCATCGATTGGGCTTGTGCCCAGGCATTAGGCTCAACGATACTGTTTTATACATGAATCTAGATCATGCTTTTGCTGATAAATCATCAATTGCCCCCAGCTGCGACCTCTTGCTTGATGGGCTCTGGCAGGCAGCCGGAGCTTCGCTGAGATGAGCGTTTCCGGATTGCTTTAGACAGGGGATGCGAATGCTCCGTGGGCAGCACGGATCGGCTCGGGACGAGGACGCGCGGGACGCCCCATTGCGTCTCTTGCGGTGCTCGCACGTGTTCGCGCCGGCCGAGCTTGGTGCGCAGGATATCCTGATCGGCGGCGGTCGCATCCTGGCGGTCGGTGCGGATCTGTCGGCCGCTTCGGCGCTTGACGGCCTCATCAGCGTGGAGACGCTGCCGCCGGGACGACTGATCCCGGGCCTGATCGATCAACATGTCCATTTCATCGGCGGTGGCGAAGGCGACGGGCCCGAGGCGCGCATGCCCGAGCTCGCATTCGAGGCCTTTGTCTCGGCGGGTATCACGACGGCAGTCGGCCTGCTGGGCAGCGAAATCGAGGCCAAGACGCTGCCGTCGCTGCTGCGTAAGGCGCATGAACTGGACCGCGCCGGCCTCACCACCTTCATCTACACCGGCGCCATGGCGTTGCCGGCGCCGTTCCTGACGCAAAGCGTGCGGTCCGATATCGCGCTGCTCGACAAGGTGATTGGCGCCAAGAGCGCGATCGCCGAACGCGCCTTTCCCAATCTCGACTTCGCAGCTTTCGCAGCGCTCGCCGGCAGTCTCGTGCAGGCGAAGGCGGTCAGTGGCAAGGCCGCCGTGCTGCATCTGCATGTCGGCCGGCTGAGGGGCGGCCTCGCGGCGCTGTTCGACCTCATCGAGAAGATCGATTTCCCGCCGTCGCAGGCGGTCCCGACGCATATCAACCGCGCGTCTGACGTCTCGCCTGTCTTCGAGCATGGCATACGTTTCGCCAAAGCCGGCGGCACGATCGACTTCACCTGCTGTCTTGGCCCGCGCGACGGACTGCCTGCCGGCCTTGATCCGGTCGAGGCCGTCCTGCGGGCGCTCGATGCCGGCGTTCCGGCCGAACGGATCACGCTGTCATCCGATGCGGGGGTGGCGGTCCCGGATCACCGGGGCGGCTTTCGCGCGGTTCCGCCGGCAATTCTCTTGCGCGATTTGCTGCGCCTGACCACCGAGGGCGGTCTCGACTGGCCGCAGGCTCTGGCCTTTGTCACCGGCAACGTCGCGCGCGTTCTCGGCCTTTCCAGTCGCAAGGGCGCGATCGCGCCAGGCATGGACGCTGATCTCGTACTCGTCGGGGAGGACGGACGTGTCGTCTGGACCATGGCCGCCGGCCGCGTCGTCTTCGGCCCCGGAATGATCACTCGCGAAATGACGGTACATTGAGAGCAGAGGGGATGAACATGATGACGCTATCCAAGCTGTCCTGGCGCTGTCTTGCCGCCGTCGCCGTGACGCTCGCCGCCTGTGGCGCTGCGAACGCACAGCAGAAGCAGGTCAAGGTCATGACCTTCGGCTCCACCTGGGAGCGTGTGCTCAAGCCGTTGGCGCCCGCCTTCAAGGAGGAAACCGGCATCGAGATCGTGCCCGTCATCCAGAACAGCTCGGCCGAGGGGCTGGCGAAGTTGCAGGCCTCGCGCCAGAATCCCGGCGTCGACGTCTGGTTCACCGGAGAGGCGATCGCGATGCGCGCGGCGACCGACAAGGGGCTCTTCTTGCCGTTGCCGGTCGACAAGCTGCCCAATCTGGCCAAGCTCATCCCGGGTTCGCACAACGAGATGTTCGTCGCCTACTGGTATTTCCCAACGGCGATCGTCTATCGGCCCGATCTGGTGCCGGGTGGCAAGGTGACCGCCTGGAGCGATATCTTCCAAACCGGCTTCAAGAACGCCATCGCGCTGCCGGCGCCGACCGTCTACCCCGGTCGCACCATCCTGATCGCCTCGCTGCTGAACGGGGGCTCGATCGACAATGTGAAGCCGGGCATCGAGTTTCTCGGCAAGATGCGTGACCACGTTGCGATGTTCAATTCCTCCGATACCAATGCGCGCCGGGCGCTGGCGCGAGGCGAGATCATGGCGATGATCGGATCGCCTTCCGCGGTCAAGGAGCTTGCCGATCAGAACATCCCGGTCGCCATGGTCAGCCCCAAGCCGACGCCACTGATCTTTGAGGGTATGATGATGGTCAACAACGGTAACGCTGACGCCGCCGCTATCTTCATCAACCGTTCGCTGGCCGCGGACTGGCAGAAGCACATGACCGATGTCTACAATCTCGGTCCGGTCAACAAGGACGTCACGCCGGCCGAGGCCTTGGTCAAGGTCTTGCCGACACCCGAGAACGCAGTCACCTTCGACGAGGCCAAGATCAATGAACGTCTCGGTGAATGGACCGAGGAGTTCAACAAGGCCGTTGCCAAGTAGCGAGCGTCTTGTGTGATGAACAGGGGATCATCCTGCCGGCTGGACGTCGACCGCATCGCCAAGGCGTATGGCGACGTCAAGGCCGTCGAGAATGTCTCGCTTTCGGTCGAGCCGGGCGAGGTTCTTGCTCTGCTCGGGCCTTCCGGCTGCGGCAAGACAACCCTGTTACAGTCAATTGCCGGCTTTGTGGCTCCGGATAGCGGTGACATCAGGCTCGATGGGGGCTCGATACTCTCGACGCCTCCCGAGAAGCGCCGCACAGCGATGCTGTTCCAGCAATACGCGCTGTTCCCGCATATGAGCGTGCGCGACAACGTCGGCTTCGGCCTGCGCATGGCGCGCGTGCCGAAAGCCGAGGCTTCCAGACGCATCGAGCAGGCATTGGAGCTGGTGCGTATTGCACAACTCGCGGAGCGGCGGCCGGCGCAGCTCTCCGGCGGCCAGCGCCAGCGCGTCGCATTGGCGCGCGCCGTCGTCACCGAGCCGCGCCTGCTGCTGCTCGACGAGCCGCTCGGCGCGCTCGATCAGAATCTGCGTGAGGAGATGCAGGTCGAGTTGCGCAAGCTGCAGCGCAATCTTGGCCTGACCACGGTCATGGTGACGCACGATCAACGCGAGGCCATCGTACTGTCGGATCGCATCGCGGTCATGAAGGACGGGCGCATCGAGCAGATCGGCACACCACTCGAGATCCACGATCATCCGCAAACGCGCTATGTCGCGAGCTTCACCGGTGTCGAGAATCTGCTGCCGGGGCGCTTTCTCGGCGAGGATACGATCGAGCTGGGGGGCAGCAGGATATCCGGCGTCAAGGCGACGGCTGCGGCCGGTGCTGCCACGCTGGCAATTCGTTCGGCGGCCATCAGCGTTCTCCTTCCGGGGCAGGGCGATATCGACGGCGTGATCGGTTTCGTCCAGATGCTCGGCGCTTCGGTGCGCTATGAAGTGGCGATTGCGGGTGACACCACGGTGACCGTGACGGAGGTACGCCGAGACGCGCCTCCTTTCGAGCCCGGGGCCGCCGTCTCACTCAGGTTCGCCGCAAGCCGCTGCACGGTGCTGGCATCATGAGACGCGGCACCTTCCTGCTCGCGCTGCCGGCGATGTCGGTGCTGGCGCTCTTCCTGGTCGTCCTGTTGTCCTTTGCAAGCGTCAGCCTGATGGTGGTCGATCGCGGGGGCGCGGTCTTCCACGGCCCGCCGACGCTGACGAACTATGGCAAGCTTCTGGCATCGGAAGGCGCCTGGCGCGCTGTGCTGACCACCTTGCGGCTGTCGAGCGAGATCACCCTGTTGGCGGTCCTGTTCGGATATCCCCTGGCGCGCGTGCTGGCGCGCTCGCATTCGCGGACGCTGCGTCGCGTCATCCTGTTCTGCCTCGTTGCGACCTTCCTCTCCGGCGGCGTGACGCGCGCCTATGCCTGGCTGATCATCCTCGGCAATCAGGGGCTGATCAATCAAGCGCTACGGGCCGTCGGGCTGCCGCGCGCTGCGCTGATCAACAACGAGTTCGCTGTCATCGTCTCGGTGCTGAATTTCGTGCTGCCCTTCTTCGTGCTGACGCTCTTCGGCGCGTTGCGTACGATCCCAGAGTCGCTGGAACACGCCGCACGCAATCTCGGTGCGACGCGTTGGCGCAGCTTCGTCACCGTCACCCTGCCGCTGTCTCTGCCGGGCTTGGCAGCGGCTACCTCACTGTGCTTCGCACTTTCGCTTGGCGCTTTTCTCTTCCCGCAAATGCTCGGTGGCGGACGCGTTCAAGTCCTGGCGACGGCGATCTACGACCGTATCCAGGCGAGCTATGATGTTCCCTCGGCTGCGGCGCTGGCGGTGTTGTTTCTCCTGCTCGTGCTGCTCATGCTCGGGGTCGTCGGCAGCATAAAGCGTCTTGTTACAATGCGTTTTTCGGGAGAGGCGACGTGAAGCGCGCGATCATCGATCATGCGCGCTCCGTTTCTCCGGCGGTGACGGCGCTCGGGCTTGTGACACTCGGCTTCGTGCTGTTGCCGCTGCCCTTCATCGTCCTCTATGCGCTGAGCAAGAACAGTTACGTGCTGTTTTCACCTCAGGGCTTCACCCTGCAATGGTTCCAGCGGTTCTTCGAGAATGCCCGTTTCATGGCGGCGCTGCAGAATTCGCTGGCCGTGTCTGTCATCACCACGATGGCCGCGCTGGTCATCGCGGCGCCGACCGCGATCGTCGCGGTCCGGCACCGCTTCCGCGGCCGGGATCTGATGATGGCGCTGATCTCGGCGCCCCTGCTGGTGCCGGGGGTCATCACCGGCACCGCGGCTCTCAGCTTCGTTGCACAGACCGGAATAGGGCCTGGCTTCTGGCCGATCACGGTCGCGATGATCTGCTTCACGCTGCCGCTCGTGTTGCGGCCGCTGATTGCCAACCTGTCGGGCCTGGATCCGGATCTCGAAAAAGCCGCCCGCAATCTTGGGGCGAGCCCGCTTGCAGCGTTCTGGACCGTGACCATGCCGCAGCTTGCGCCGGGTCTCGTGGCGGGCGGCACTTTCGCCTTCGTCGAGGCGATGGACAATTTCTCGATTACTATCTTCCTGACCAGCATCACGACGACGACGCTGCCGGTTGAGGCGTACAGCTACATCCGCGACATCGACGACCCGACGGTCGCCGCAATGGCGACCTTGCTGATCCTGATGAGCGTCGGGGTCGTCTTCGCGATTGAATGGCTGCTGGGACTCGATCGCTTTCTCGATATGTCGTGAGGCGGCGGTGCTGCGAGACTATGAAAGGGTGGTCCGCGGAATGAATGCGGCAAGGACTGCTAACGTGACGAGAAAGGAGACTGCCATGCCATCGATCCGGAGCGCACTTCGCCTGGCGCTGGGCGCCGCCATCGTCACCGTTCTGGCTTGCGCTACGACGCAAGCCCAGGATCTGGCCGCCCGCGTGCCGGCGAAGATCAAAGAGGCGGGCAAGCTCGTCGTCGGCACGAGCCCGACCTACCCGCCGCTCGAATTCAAGGACCCGGCGACGCTCGAGCTGAAAGGGCTCGATATCGATCTGATCGAGGAAATCGGCCGGCGTCTCGGTCTCAAGGTCGAATGGAGCGAGCAATCCTTCGACCAGCTGATCAATTCGCTCGACACTGGCCGCATCGACATGGGTGCGTCGGGCATGACCGACATCCCGAGCCGTCGTGGAAAGACCGATTTTGTTGACTATTTCTCGACCGGTACCCAGCTGTTCACCATGCCGGCCGCCGGAGCTGAGTTGAGGAAGGTCGAGGATGTCTGCGGCAAGCCGGTCTCGGTCAATCGCAACGGCATCTTCTATATTCGTTTGCAGGAGTTCAACCAGCAGACCTGTGTCGCCAAGGGGCTGTCCGAGGTCAAATACGTCCTCGTCGACAAGACGGCCGATGCACGCCTGCAGTTGCTCCAGGGCCGCGCTATCGCGGTCGCTATCGGCGTCGATGCAATCCGCTTTATCAATGAGAGCAAGGACTCGCCCGATCGTGGCAAGTATGCGCTGATCGGTGGTTCGATCGCGGTCGATTACGCCGGTTTCGGTTTCGCAAAGCCTAACACCGCATTGCGCGACCTCGTGGCCGACGTGGTCGATGCGATGATCAAGGATGGTTCCTATGCCACGATCTTCGCCAAATGGGAGATGCCCTATGCCATGGTCACGCAGACGATGATCAACGCCGAGCCGCGTAAGCAATAGGGGTATTACCCGTGGATCGTCGCAAGCGCCCGCAGACCGAATCCCCCGCCGCCGCGACACTGGCCGATTTCTATGCCCGGCTGCGTGCGGAGGATCTGCCGTCGGAGACCGTTCATGCGGTGCGGCGCCATGTGCTCGACACGCTCGGCGCCGCGCTCGCGGGTGCCCGACAGCCTGAGCCGGCCGCCGCGCTCGAAGCAGCCCGCATCGCTTATGGCGACAGCGGTCCGGCGCTGCTCTGGGGCAGAACGGAGACCGCCGCGCCCGGGGCAGCGGCCCTCGTCAACGGGACCGCGGCGCATGCGCTCGAACTCGATGATGCCAGCGGCTGCGACCATAGCGGCGCCGTGGTTGTGCCGGCGCTGCTGGCGGCGTTGCCGCTGGCGGCGGGCGCAGGCGAGGGCGAACTGATCGCCGGCGTCGCGATCGGCTACGATCTCGGCCGGCGCATGCTCGAAGCCTCGGGAGGTTATGACGCCCATAACAATGCCGGCTGGCATTCCACGGGGACTTGCGGTGTCTTTGGCGCCGCCGCCGCGGTCGCCCGTCTCCTCGGCTGCGATGCGGCGACGACATGCAACGCGCTGGGCATCGCCGGTTCGTTTGCCTCGGGGACATGGGCCTTCATGAGCGAAGGCGCCATGACGAAGCGTCTCCATCCCGGCCATGCCGCAGCCTCGGGTGTGTTGGCCGTGCTGCTGGCGCGCTCGGGGATGACGGGGCCGGCTGCGATCCTGGATGCGTCCTGGGGCGGCTTCCTTTCGACCTATGCCGCCGACAATGCCGACCGGTCCGCGCTGACGATCGGTCTCGGTGAGGATTGGCGTATTCACCGCTCCTCGATCAAGCCCTATGCGTCCTGTCGCGGTACCCATGCCGCCGTCGAGGCGATGCTGAAGCTCCGCGGCGAAGGGGCATCGCCCGAAAATCTGGCGGCGATCCGCGTCAATGTGCACCCGACCATCGTGCGCATGTGCGGCGCGACCGAGGTCTCGACCTTGCTCGATGCCCAGATGAGCCTGCCGTATGCGCTCTCCGTCGCGCTGGTGCATGGCGCCGCGGACCTGCCGATGTTCAGCGAGGCCGTGCGGCGCGATCGTGCCGTGCTTGAACAGGCGCGTCGCGTCGAAGTCGTGGAAAGCGTCGAGCCGATGAGCAATGTCGCAGCCGAGCTGGTGCTCGAATTCAGGGAGGGCGGACAGCGTCGCTTGCGCATCGACGTCCCGGCTGGCTCTGCCACCAATCCTCTGCCGGATTATGGTGTGATTGCCAAATACAGATCCCTGGCGACCCCGATCATCGGGCCAGAGGCCACGAGCCGGCTCGAACACGCCGTGCTCGGCCTCGGCAAGGGCGTGCGGCCGAACGAGATTCTGCAATCGCTTCGTATGCCGCCGCGCTGACGACCGGCACGACGTTCACGACGCCGGCGCTTGCCGGCGAACCGACTTGATGGAGTAAGAGCCATGACCAAAGCCTCGGACTATCGCGGCTTCCGCACCGCGGGCGCTCGGCTGACCGAAGAGCCGCTTGCCCATCTCGACTTTCACCGATCGAGCCTGCTCGGGGAGTCCGTGCATGCGATCCATGCGTTCGACAAGGCGCATGCGCTGATGCTGAGCGAGGAGGGCATCCTGCCGCGCGAGACCGGCATCGCGATGCTGAAGGCCTTTCGCACGATGGAGGAGCGGGGCGTCGAGGCGGCGCGCGCCGAGGCCGACGGCGGTATGCACTCCGGCGAGCACTATCTCACCAAGGCGTTGGGCGAGAAGATCGGCGGGAGACTTCATCTGGGCCGCAGCTCTGGTGACCTGATCGAAGTGGCACGACGTATTACTTTCCGCAGTCACGTCCAGCGCATGCTGGCAGGCTTGATCGTGCTGCGCGGCACCTTGCTCGACCTCGCTGTGGAACATCGCGAGACGGTCATGCCGGGCTACACCCATGGCCAGCACGCCCAGCCCACGACGTTTGCGCACTGGCTCACCATGTTCGAGGAGGTCTTTGCCCGCGATACGCAGCGGCTGCTGTCCTTCCATGTGCGCGTGAACCGCTCTCCCGCAGGGGCCGCGATCATGACCGGCTCCGATTTTCCCCTGAATCGCCAGCGTGTGTCAGACCTGCTCGGCTTCGATTCTCCGCTCTCGCACACAATGGACGCCATCCTCAGCCATGATCTGGAGATGGAATATGCCAGTGTGCTGGCTGTTCTCGGCCAGAATGTCGGCCGATTGGCCGACGATCTCTTCATTTGGTCGACGATGGAATTCGACATGGTTGAGCTGCCCGACCGCTATTGCGGCACGAGTTCGATCATGCCCCAGAAGAAGAACCCCGACGGCCTGGAAGACATCAAGGGCGTCGCCGCGCAATCGCTCGGCATCGTCGCCACGGTGATGATGGCCGAGAAGGGCCCCACGGGTTTCCCGATCATGGAACGCCGCAACAGTCAGGCGATTCTCTGGGACATGGGCAGGGCGCTCGGCGTCCGCCTGGAGACGTTGTCGCCATTGATGCGCGACCTCAAGGTCAAGGTCGGCCGGATGCGCGAGCTTGCCGGCGCCAATTGGGCGCAGGTCACCGACCTTGCCGCGGCGCTCGTCCGCGAGAGCGGCATCGACTGGCGCAATTCCCACCAGATCGTCAGCGTGTTCGTCCGCCGCAACATCGCCGCGGGCATCCGACCGGACAAGGCGACGTCAACCTCGCTCGATGAAGCGGCCCGTGAATTTGGCATCGCGGCGCCGCGCCTGTCGGCGGCCGTGTTTTCGGATGCCATGAATCCCGCTGCGTTTGTTCGCCGCCGCAAACTCCTGGGCGGGCCGGCGCCCGAAGCGATCAGCCGTGAAGTGGAGGCGGCGCGTGGCAGGCTCGATGCAGATGCGAAGCTGCTCGGCGCTCTGGAAGGTCGGATCGAACGAGCTTATGAGGCATTGGAGACTGCAATTTCGGCGTTCATCGCCGATTGAGATGTCCGCAGCGTTATGCCGCGGGCCGCGCGCAGAGCGTCGAGCGATCAGTGCTTCACCTTGAAGTGCTATTGTCGATCTCTCGAGAGAAGTTCCATGCAACGGCGTTCGCGTCAATTCGATCTGACATCAAGTTTCGGGATGCCGGGCGCTGAGGCCCGACATCCCGCATCGTCAGGTCCGACGTTCGATCAAGGCAGAATTGGTGGATGGTAGGTGAAAGTCGTCATCAAGATCGCAGCCAGGATCATGACGATCGGAAAGTGCACGAAGAATTGCACGGACGTGTAGCCGATCAGGTCTTTTGACTTCAGCCCGAGCACGCCCAGCAGCGGCAGCATCCAGAACGGGTTGATGAAGTTCGGCAGCGTCTCGGCGATGTTGTAGACCATGGTGGTCCAGCCCAGATGAGCCCCGACTTCGTTGGCCGCCTTCATGATGTAGGGCGCCTCGATCATCCATTTGCCGCCAGCCGACGGAATGAAGAAGCCAAGCGCGGCGGAATAGAGCCCGATCAAGAACGAGAACACTGTCGAGTTGACCGAGACGTTTGCAAACCAGTGAGCGACGGAATCGGACAGTGTCAGCCCGTTGGCATTCGGCACCTTGGTCAGCATGTGGGCGATGCCGGCATAAAACGGAAACTGCAACAGCAGGCCGGAGATGCTCGGCGTTCCCTTCGAAAAAGCCTCGAGTAGGCTGCGGGGCCGCCAGTGCAGGAGAATGCCAAGCACCAGGAACACGAAATTATAGGTGTTGAGGCCCGACAGGGTGATCAGCGGATTGCCGGATTGAAAGGTCTGCCAGAGCCAGCCCGACGCCAGTGCGACGATCAGGATGGTCAGAACGGGACTGAACTCGAGAAAGTCACCGGGCCGGGTCGGCTTCTTTGGCTCGATCCGGTCCTCATCGAGAGACACGCCGAGATCTTCTGCGGTTCTGGTCAGCGCTTCATTTGGCGCCGTCAGATAGCAGATTGCCGCTGACAACGCAGTCACGACGATAATCGTTACCAGGTTTTGCCATGTCAGGATCGTCTCGGAAAAACTGATGACACCAGTGATTGGCAACAGCGAGGCCGGAATGCTCGCCGCGTTGGCCTGGAGCTGGGCAACCGATGAGGTGATGCCGAGCGTGAAGCCGCAGCCAAGGCCAAGGTAGCCGGCCGCGCCGGCTGCGCGATAGTCGAGCTTGATGTCCTTGCGCCGCGCGATCTCGCGCACCAGAAGGCCCGAAAAAATCAGGCTCAGGCTCCAGTTCAGCAATGACGCGGCGATACTGAGCACGCCGACGAAGACCACGGCGCCGCGCGCGGTGGAGGGTACGTTGGCAAGTCGTCGCATCAGCGCAGCGACCGGCGGCGACATCGCAACCACGTAGCCTCCGACCGCAGCGAGTGCCAATTGCATCGTGAACGGAATGAGATTCCAGAAGCCGTCGCCGAAGGCGCGGCTGACCGCAAGCGGTGAGCCGCCATGCGCGATGGTGCCGAGTGCGATGACCACCACGGCGACCAGAACGAACACATAAGCATCGGGGAACCAGCGCTCGGCGAAGGCGACCATGTGCTGCGAGAATCTCGCAAGCACGTTGGCCTGTCTCGGCGTATCGTCCAGGAAGATGGCTTTATCCGTCGTGTCGGTCATTGCGGCCCCCATAGTCGCGTTGGTGTTGCGTTCGTTTCGTCACTTTGGATCACAGTGCAAGCGTGAGTTCCGAGAGCGGAACGGATTGGCAGGTCAGGCACTGATCGGGCGCGCCGCCGTCGCCGCCGTCGCCGAGCCGTGCGACATTGCCGTCGACGACGCGCATGAGGCAGCTCTCGCACTGGCCGACACGGCAACCGCTGGGCAGGGACAGACCGGCTGCCTGGGCCGCGTCGAGAAGCGTCCCGAGATCCGGCGTCCAGGTGAAGCTCCTGTCGCTGTCGGCGATGTGGACGATTTGCGGCTTCAGTGTGCGCGGCACGACCGGCGGTGAGGTGAAAGCTTCCGAGAAAATGTCGAAGCGCGGGACGCCCCGTTCAATCAGTCGGGCCGTCATCGATGCCGTGAAGTCCGGCGAACCGCAGAGATAGGCGAGGGGCCTTTGTGGCAGCAACGGATCAATCGCCGAGAGATCCAGTCGCCCCTCGTAGTCGTAGTCTCCCGGACGACGATCCTGTGCGCGCGGCGCCGAATAAGCCGTGACGAGATCGAGCTCCGGCAGCAGATCCTCGAGCTCGCGCAACCGGCCGGCAAATGCATGTTCGCCGCCGTTACGGCAACCATAGAGCAGCAGCACCCGGGCGACGCGTTCGGCGCGCTTTAGTTTCGCCAACGCTTCGAGATGACCGATAAACGGCGTGATGCCGATTCCGCCTGCAAGGAAGATCAGCGGCCGGCTTCCTTGCAGCGGCGGCGTGAAGATGCCCTTTGGTGCCTCGATCCGAACGCCATCGCCGACCGCCAGACGATGAACGCGATCGGAAAGGTGAACGGTATCGTCGGCGACTCCTGAAACGTCGGACCTGCGCCTCTTGACCGCGATCGACAGAAAATCGTCTCCGTCATGGCCGGTCAGTGAATAGGCGCGAGCGGCAACGGGGCCCGGCAGGTTCAGCATGATGTGCTGTCCCGGGAGGAAGGCGGGAAGCGCGCGGCCGTCGCTCGGCAGAAGCGTCAGCGCGACGACGTCGTCGGTCTCGCGATGAACGGCTGAAACAGTGAAGTCGCGCTTGCCGGTCCAGTGGCCGCGGCTCGCGGTCTCATCCTTGCGGATGTCGCAGCTCGTGGCGCGCAGCGGCACGGAGCCGCTCACGGGATCGCGGTTAGCATCGCTCAGGGCATCGTTCATGTTCGACGTTGGCGATCCCGCAGGCTGGATCGCGCCGCGTCCGAGCGGCGGACAATCCTCCCACCAGCCGAACTCGGCGACAGCGACGCGATCGTCGAGCGCCTCGTTCAGCCGCACGCGCAGCCGGGCCTCTCCCGAGCGGGTTTTGACGATCACCGAGTCACGATCCCTGAGGCCACGCGCGGCGGCGAGCGCCGGGCTGATCTCGATCGCCGGATCGGGCGTCTTCTTGCGCAGGGAAGCGACGTGACGATGCGAAGAGTGGACAAACCAGCCGCTCTTGGCCGTGGTGAGCACCAGTGGAAAGCGACTGTCGGCGTGGTCAGCGAGCGGACTTTCGGCGGGCTCGATGTGGGCCGGCAACGGCGCATAGCCATGCTCGAGCATCAATTCCGAATAGATCTCGACGCGGCGCGTCGCGGTAGCGAAGCCGGCAACCGCACCGTCCTGTTGCGCGAGCGCGTATTTCTCGTGACGAAGCAGTTGCGGGAAACGCATGCCCTCGGGATGCCGACGTAACTCGTCGACCGTCACGCCGAGCGGTGCGAGCTGATAATTCCAGCCGGCACGGATGTCGCCGCCGAAAAATTGAGCGGCCAGGCCCAGCCTTGCCGCAAGTTCGATGGCGATTTCATAGTCGGCCTTGCAATCGCCGAGCTGCGGCAACATCTGCGGACGGAACTGGATCGTCTCGACGGCTTCCTGCGTGATCTCGAAGCCGATCTTCAGGGCGTCCCGTTCCCAGGGCATGTTGGCCGGCAGCACGATGTCGGCATTCTCGGCCGTCGGATTCATGAACATGTCGACGTGGACGTGGAAGTCGAGCGCGCGCAGCGCCTCGCGGTTGCGCGAGGAGTGGCCCTGCGAGACGACGAGATTGGTCCCGAAGCTCATCAGCGCCCGCACCTGGTAGGGTTCGCCGGTCAGGACGGCGCGGCTGAAATCCCGTGCCGTGATCCATCCCCGGCTCGGCGGCCCGAGCGGCAATTCGTCGAGGCCGAGCGCCTTGGCCTGTTGCTCTCGCGGCAACAGGGAATAGTCGTTGACGGTGCGTGCCGGCGGCGGCGCAAGCCAGACATTGCCGCCGGGGCGGTCGCAAGCGCCGGTAAGTGCATAGAGCGTTGCAATCGCCCGCTCGATCATCGTCGCATTGGTGTGCTGGCCGACGCCGGTCCAGGAATGATAGGCGAGTTGCGGACTGTTCTCGAACATCTGGTAGAAGTCCGCGATCTTGCGCTCGTCGAGCCAGGTCAATTCGGCCACGCAAGCGGGCGTGTAAGGAGCAGCCTCGGCGGTCAGCAAACGGAAGGCTGTTGCGGCGGCGATCACGCGCCCATCCAGCGCACGGAGTGTTGCATCACCATCGAGCTTGCAGGAGATGGGGTCGAGCGCCGCAAGGCCTGGATCGAAGGCGTGTGCCGTTCCGGACTGATCCAGCACGACGAACCTGCTGTCTGATTGATGCGCCCAGAGTTCGCTCGCGCGGACGAAGCGGCCCGCGTCGGTGTCGACCAGCAGCGGCCCATTGGTCCAGCGCGTCACGAAGTCTGCGTCATATGAGTTCGTAGTGATGAGGTGCCGGATTGCGCCCATCGCCAATGCGCCGTCCGCGCCGGGACGGATACGCAACCAGATATCGGCCTGCTGGCCGGAGCCGTTCGGCTTGGGATCGACCACCGCGACCCGCGCGCCGCGTCGCCGAGCGTCGGCGATGCGTGTGGCCTGGGCGAGCCAGGTGCGGGCCGGATTATGTCCCCACAGCACGATGGCGTCGGCCCGGTCGTAGTCGGGAACGCCGATGCCGCGTCCGAAAGTCAGGGCATGGGCGTAGTCCTTGTGCCAACCGCAGACTTCGACCGCGTAGATCAAGTTGGGACTGCCGAAGCAGCGGATGAACCGCTCGACCCATTCGAAGCTGTCCACCATCGGCGTGCCACTCGGCGTGGTCACGGCAAAGGCCACCGCTTCGGCCCCGGATGTCTTCCGAATGTCGCGGAGCTTCTCGGCGATATCGTCCAGCGCCTCATCCCAGGAGATTTCGATCCAGCCGGGATCGGCCGCGTCCCGGGGTGCTGTTCGGCGAAGCGGTTTGGTCAGGCGACGCGGGCTGTGCACCATCTCGGGCGCGGCCCGGCCCTTCGCGCATAGCGCTCCGCCGGTCGGATGTCCGGGCAGGGTCTCGACAGCGACCAGCCGGCCATTCTCGACGACCATGGTCGACCCGCATCGGGATCGGCAGAGCGTGCAATAGCCGGGTACGCGCTGCGCCATATGAGGTGCCACACCGTCCGAAGGTTGAGTAGTAGTGCGTTACTGTAAAACGTTACTTATCCTCATCCGTGGCGTATTCTTCGTCAAGCCCATTTATTGTGCCGTGACCAAACCTGACTATTGTGCCGCGGACGAACCGGATGATTCCGGAGCCGACGAAGCGGGAGCGGGATGGATCAGAATCTAAGGGAGCAGGTGCTGCAGCAGGTGCGCGCGGAGATCATCTCCGGCCAGAGCATGCCGGGATCGATGTATTCCGTGCCCACGCTTGCCGCGAGCCTAGGCGTGTCGAGCACCCCCGTCAGGGAAGCGCTGCTCGAATTGGCACGCAGCGGGCTGATCGAGCCGATGCGCAATCGCGGCTTCAGGGTGGTCGAGCCGACCTTGGCCGAGCTGCGCAACCTGTTCGATCTCCGCGAGGTGCTGGAGCTTCATGCTGCGGCGATCGTGGCGCGTAAGCCAAAGAAGAATCTCAAGAAGCTCATTCCGTTTGCCGATGAGGTCGCGCGCGCGGTCAAGGCGGAAGACATCAGGCTCTATCTCGAGGCCGATCGAACCTTTCACCAATTGCTGACGGAAGCGGCCGACAATCCGCGCCTCACCGACATGGTGATGGGATTGCGCGATCAGATGCGGCTTTACGGCATCAAGTCGCGCGCGGGTCTTGCCCGCCAGAATGAATCCGCAGCCGAGCACTATCAAATCATCGAACTTGCGATGGCCGGCAAGGAAGAAGCGCTTACCGGTCTTCTCAGGCGTCACATCAGGTCGTGGGAGCCGATCTTTGTCGAGGCGCTGTCGCGGATGACAAGTCCGCGCGAGCCGATCGTCGCCATCCGCGACCGTGGCCGATAGCGACCGGCCAAAATCAAAGCAGATCCAAGGTTTCCCGGGATATCAGGTATCGCGATGAAGTGGCGCGGGGGCGGCCACTCAGCATCTTCTCCACGCGTTCACGAGAGTTGCGCGGTTGCGCGTGCGATACGCTGGCACGCTTCTTCGAGCTCGACAGCGGAAGTCGCGTAGGAAATCCTGAAATAGGGCGCGAGGCCGAACGCCGAACCAGGAACAACCGCGACGCCCGCCGCGTGCAGGAGATGCTCGGCGAAGTCCTTATCGCTCTTCAGCGTTCGCCCCTCGGGGGTGGTTTTGCCGATCAGGCCGGCGCAGCTCGCAAAGGTGTAGAAGGCGCCCTCGGGCACGCGGCAGGTGATGCCTTCGATCCCGTTCAATGCGCCGACGACGAGATCGCGCCGCTCTTGAAACGATCGGCAGCAATCGCGGACAAAATTCTGCGGGCCGTTCAGCGCCTCGATGGCTGCGGCCTGACTGACCGACGAAGGGCAGGAGGTCGACTGGCTCTGGACGACGGCCATGGCCCGGATCAGCGCGCTTGGTCCGCCGCCATAGCCGATGCGCCATCCGGTCATCGCGTAGGCCTTCGAAACGCCGTTGACGGTCAGCGTCCGGTTGCGCAGAGCCGGCTCGATCGCCGCCGGCGTGGCGAAGCGAAAGCCGTCATAGACGATATGCTCATAGATATCGTCCACCATCAGCCAGACGTGCGGATGCGCGAGGAGCACGTCGAGGATCGGTCGATAGTCGGCCTCCGAATAGGCCGCACCGGATGGATTGGACGGCGAGTTCAGCATGACCCATCGCGTGCGAGGCGTGATGGCGCGTTCAAGATCGTCGGGCGAAAGCCGGAAACCATTGGCTTCGGAACAAGGCACCAGCACCGGCGTGCCGCCGGCGATCGCAACGATGTCGGCGTAGGTCACCCAGAACGGCGTCGGGATGATGACCTCGTCGCCGGGGTTGATGGTGGCCATCATGGCGTTGAAGAGCACCTGCTTGGCGCCGGCCGACACGGTGATCTCGTCCTGCGCGAACTCGAGCCCATTATCGCGCTTGAACTTTGCACGAATGGCGGCCTTGAGTTCCGGCGCGCCGTCCAATGCGGTGTACTTGGTCGCGCCGGCGCGCATCGCGCGCTCGGCTGCATCCTTGATGGAGTCCGGTGTGTCGAAGTCGGGCTCGCCCGCGCCGAGGATGATGATGTCCCGGCCCTGACGCTTCATCTCCGCAGCGAGGCCGCTGATCTTCAGGATCTCCGACACGCCGATCGACGAAAGGCGGTGGGAGGGGCGGAATAACGCCGAGCTGTGAAGAGGCGCGTTCATGCATCTTCTCGTTACGCCACGTCGAACTTGACGCCCTGCGCGAGCGGCAATGTCCGGCCGAAATTGACCGTATTGGTTGCGCGGCGCATGTAGGCCTTCCAGGCATCCGAGCCCGACTCGCGTCCACCGCCGGTTTCCTTCTCGCCACCGAAGGCGCCGCCGATTTCGGCGCCGGATGGGCCGATATTGACGTTGGCGATGCCGCAATCCGATCCGCGCACCGACAGGAAAGCTTCGGCTTCGCGAAGGTCGTTGGTGAAGATCGAGGACGAGAGTCCCTGCGGGACGGCGTTGTGCAAATCGAGCACCGCATTGAAGTCGTGATATTTGATCACGTAGAGAATAGGCGCGAAGGTCTCGTGCACGACGGGGCCAGTCTGTTCTGCGATCTCGACCAGCGCCGGGCGGACATAGTATGCCTCATCAGCGCCGTCGGAGAGAACGCGCTCGCCGCCGAACACCTTGCCGCCCGCCGCGCGTGCCTCGCTCAGCGCCTTCTGCATCGAGGCGAAGGCTGCTGCGTCGATCAGCGGACCGACCAGGTTGCCGTCCTTGAGCGGGTCGCCGATGGTCACGGACTCATAGGCGCGCTTCAGTCTCGGCACGAACGTGTCATAGACGCTGTCGTGGACGAAGAGGCGTCGCAGCGTCGTGCAGCGCTGGCCGGCCGTGCCCATGGCGGCGAACGCCACCCCGCGCAGCGTCAGGTCGAGGTCGGCCGTCGGCGCGACGATTGCGGCGTTGTTGCCGCCGAGCTCCAGGATCGCGCGCGCAAAGCGTTTTGCGAGGCGCGGGCCGACGATACGCCCCATCGCAGTCGAGCCGGTCGCCGACACCAGGGGGACGTTGGCATGATCGACGAGGATTTCACCGATCTCGCGACCACCGAAGAGAACGGCGGACAGGGCGTCCGGCGCCTTGCCGCCTTCCGCTTTGAAGCGCTCCAGCGCGCGATCGAACAGCGCTTCCGTCGCAAGCGCCGTCAGCGGCGTCTTCTCGGACGGTTTCCAGACGATGCTGTTGCCGCAGATCAGCGCCAGCGCCGCGTTCCAGGACCATACCGCAACGGGGAAGTTGAACGCCGAGATGATCCCGGTGACGCCGAGCGGATGCCAGCTTTCCATCATCCGGTGCTCGCTGCGCTCGGTTGCGATGGTCAGGCCATAGAGCTGGCGCGACAGGCCCACCGCAAAGTCGCAGATATCGATCATTTCCTGGACTTCGCCGAGGCCCTCGGACGCAATCTTGCCGGCTTCGATCGACACGAGCCTGCCAAGCGCCTGCTTGTTGGCGCGCAACTCCTCGCCAAGCAGGCGGACGAGCTCGCCGCGCTTCGGCGCGGGCACCAGTCGCCATTCGAGGAAGGCCGCATGCGCCTTGTCGATTGCCGCCTGTGCATCGGCTGCACCAATCTCGTTGACATGGCCCGTGATCTCGCCGGTGATCGGCGATCGTGCAATCAGCTTGCCGCCGGTGTACCGGCTGCGCTTGACGCCGAGTGAGCTCAGGAGCGCGTCGGCCTCGCCCGCCAGGGAGTTGATGGTGCGTGTTGCTGCTTGGGTTGTGGTCGTCATGGCGGTTTTCTCTTGGACGGTTGAAAGGCGGTTCGATCAGGCCATGGCCCGGCGTGCGAGGTGCGGTGACCCGAGCTGGACCAGAGCTTGTTCCAGGGAATCCCTTTCCGTCTGCGCGTAAAGCTTCATTTCATCGTGAACCTTGGCGCCGAGGGCGGCTTCGAACGCAGCCCGGTTGGAACGCGCGGCGTAGTTCTGCTGCTGGTCGGTGCCGAGATTCGACTGGAAGATTCCTGCCGCGCTGACAGGGAGGAAATCCTCGTAGACGATCGGATCGTAGCGCAGAAAGCCCGCAGACACCAAATCATCGAGGCTAGATGGCGGAGCGTGCCGCTTGCATGCCTCAATGCCTGCGGGCGTCGCCGAATAGCGGAAGAAGGCGAGCCCCCGCGCGTGAAGCTCCGACCAATCGTCCGGAAACGCTTTGAATCGCTCGGCCAGTTCGGTGTCGTAGTCGCGCGCGGTCGCGCCTGCCTGCCGCACGGAGGCGAGCAATCGGTCGTAGAGCTCGCGGCCTTTGGGCGTGAGGGCAACGCCGCGCTGCTCGATCTCGCCGAAGCGGGCCGTATGTGTCCCGGCGACGTTCGTTGCATTTGTCTGCCTGAACAGGATCGGCTCTTCGAGCGCCTTGAAGCTGGTCTGGCGCAGCAGGATCGGGCAGTCGCGCCGCGGCGGCCCTTCGATGACCGCCTTCGGCGCAATGCCGCGTCGGGGCATCCCGGCCTGGACGGCATCGATGTCCAGCGTGCGCGGTGTCAGGTGGTTGATGTGAGGCCCTCTGAAGCTCACCACGTCGGCGATCAGCCGGTGGGCGTCATGTAGCCGCTTGTAGACCTCAAGGCTGACCGTCGCTTCGCTGTGCCAGCGAAAGGTATCGAGCGCTTCGCGTACGAACTCCTCCGCCTGCGCGGCGGTCAGGTGACCCTCCGTCTCGAAAATACTCACGAACTCGAGCGCGCGCGGGGTGAAGATGCGGCGCTCACCAAGGATGCGCTCCGCCTGGGCGCGAAGGGTCTCATCCTCGATCAGGTCGAGGCGCAGCAGCGAGGTGAAGACCCGGAACGGATTGCGCCGAAGCGCGGCATCGTCGATCGGCCGAAAGGCCGTGGCATGGACGGGCACGCCGGCCACCGACAGGTCGTAATAGCCGACCGGGTGCATGCCCATCACCGCAAAGACGCGACGCATGTCGAACAATTCGTCCGCGCGCCCCAGGCGAATGGCGCCGTGACGCTCGACGTTCAGCCGCTCGAGTTCATCGCTTCGCTCGAGGCTCGCACGAAGCTCCTCGTGCTGGCGCAACGTTTCGCGATTGGTGTCGTCGACGAGTTCCATCAGGGTGCCGTATTGCGGCACTTCGACCCGGTACATGTCCGACATGGCGCGGGAAAACAGAGTGCGGATCTCGTCCGCGTCCGCGCGCAGCGCTGGCATCAAAATCTCCACCGACGGCGGATCCGGCCGTCATCGTTGGCCTGATCCAAGGTATCATGCAATTTCATCATGAACCCGGCGATTAGACCTTGCCAGTTCGGCCAATTCAAACGATGTTTAATCAGAAGATCATTCTGAAACGGAATGAGTAGGGATGAATCCGCAAACACCTCGTCGCTTTCTTCCCTCCACCGCCGTCTTGTCGGCGTTCGAAGCCACGGCGCGGACCGGCAGCATGACGCTCGCCGCGCGCGAGCTTCGACTGACCCAAAGCGCCGTCAGCAGGCAGATCAAGATCCTGGAAGAGCAGCTCGAGGTCGAGCTCTTCATCCGTGAGCGTCAGACCGTTCGGCTGACCTCCGTTGGCGAGTCCTATGCCCGCGAAATCCGCGACGCGCTCCACAAGATCAGCTCCGCCTCCTTCAATCTCCATGCGAACCCGCGGGGAGGGACTCTCAATCTCGCGATTCTGCCGACCTTCGGCACCCGCTGGCTCGCGCCGCGCCTGCCCGGGTTTCTGGCTGCAAATCCCGGGATCACCATCAATCTTACGACCCGCTTGTCCTATTTCGATTTCAGGGCCGAGACCCTGGACGCGGCGATTCACTTCGGTCAACCGGAGTGGCCCGGGGCCGAGATGGCTCTCTTGCGATCCGAACAGATTGTCCCTGCGTGCAGCCCTGGGCTGAAGAAGCAATACGGCTTCCGGGCTGCGGGTGATCTCCGCAAGGCCCCGCTGCTGAGCATCTCAACGCGCTTTCACGCCTGGGATCGGTGGTTTTCCGCTCACGATGTGCCGGCCAGAACCGCTCAGGGCATGGTGTTCGATCAGTTCGCGACCGCAGCCCAAGCGGCGATCGCCGGCCTCGGCGTCGCGCTTCTGCCGACCTTCCTCATCCAGGACGAGCTCGCGAGCCGCAAGCTGGTCCGTGCCATCAACCTGCCGATGGAAAGTCCTGAACGCTATTACCTGGTTTGGCCGTCCGAACGGACGAAATACCCGCCGCTGGCGGCCTTCCGGGAGTGGCTGGTCTCGGAGACCGCGCCGGACCGTTAATCACGATGCGCTGGATCTTTCCCCGACGGAGCGCAATAATTTCCCCTCGTTTTGTTCAGAAACAGGCACTTTGGAGAGTTGTAAATGGCGCGTCCGGCGGATGCCAGGAAGGACCAGGATCTTCTCAACATCCTGATCGCAAATGCGCGGACGTCGATCTCCGATATCGCCAAGGCGCTGGGCGTATCGCGCGCGACCGCGCAGGGGCGAATGGCGAGACTGGAAAAGGAGGGAACGATCGCGGGCTACACGGCGGTTCTGGGCAAGCAGGATCATGTCACGGCGATCGCGGCGATCATCCTGATCGAGCTGGAGGTCAAGCAGCAAGGAAACGTCATCGCGGCCCTGCGAAAGAAGGCCGAAGTCGTTCACTGCTACACGCTGAGCGGTCCGTTCGATCTGTTCGTGAAGATCAATTGCGCGACGTCAACGCATCTCGACGAGATCATCGACTGGATCGCCGAGATGGAAGGTGTTCGCCGCACCACGTCATCGATTCTTCTCGCCAGAAAATTCGAAAGGTGAGCAGCGCGTAGGCAAAACACTGCCTCGCAGCTGTTGTCGCTGCTCCATTTCTTGGCAAAATTCCTCATTTCCCATCGAAATAGAACTTAGCCCGACGGATTGTAACTATATTGTTCCTATAGCCGGCGGTTTGGATATTTATGTCGCGCCTATGCTCCTGAATAAAAGTAACGACAAGGAGCATTTTGAAAATGAATGGTGCGTCCGCTCTCGTGAGCATGCTGTCCGGATACGGCGTCGAGGTCATTTTTGGCGTCCCCGGCGATACGAACGTTGCCTTCTACGAGGCTTTGAGAACGACGAGGGATGCGCCGCGTCATATCCTGTGCCGCGACGAGCGCTCTGCGGTGTTCATGGCCGACTGCTACGCGCGCCTGTCCGGAAAGCCCGGTGTGGCGGAGGTGCCGAGCGGCGCGGGCGCGCTTTACGGTCTGCCGGGCGTGGCCGAAGCGAACAAGTCTTCGGTGCCGCTGATCCTCCTCGTGAACGATATTCCCCAGCCCGGCGTCGGCCGCGGCACCCTGACCGAGTTGCCCGTCGAGGAGCTGTTCAAACCGGTCAGCAAGCGCGCAGAGACGCTAGGTCATGTCGGGAAATTGCCCGAACTCGTGCGCCGTGCCTTCCGCGAGGCGACCGGCGGCCGTCCGGGCGCTGTCGTTCTCGCACTGCCTGAGGACGTTCTCTATGAGGAGCTTCCGGACGGAGCCCTGTCCCTGCATATCGAGCCGCAGTGCCGACAGGCGCCGTCGTATCGAAGCAGGCCGCCGGATGGCGATCTCGACGCGGCCATCAAGGCCATTCTCGCCGCCGAGCGCCCGCTGATCGTTGCCGGCGGTGGCGCCAATCGGTCCGGCGCGGGGGCCTCCATCACGGCGTTTGGCGAACGGCTCGGCATTCCCGTCGTCACCACGATCACAGGGCAGGGCGTCATTCGCGACGACCACAAGCTCGGCATTGGCATCATCGGCGACAACGGCTTCCATCCGCATGCGGTGTGGGCACTTGGACGAGCCGACCTCGTCATCTATGCCGGCTGTCGCATGGGCTCGGTCGCCACCATGAATTGGCAGTGGCCGGTGCCGAATGGCGAGACGCGCATCGTCCAGATCGATCTCGAGCCGGAAGTCATCGGCAATACATACGCGATCGACCATCCGCTCGTGGGCGATGCGCGTGCCGTGATCGATGCCCTTCATGCAAAGATACCCGTGGATCATGCGTCCACTACGGCGGGATGGGTCGGCGACATCAACCACCGCCGTGCGGAGTTCTGGGACGTGATGGCGCCGCATCTCGAGAGCGACGCTATCCCCTTGCGTCCCGAGCGGGTCATCGAGACGCTCAACCGTTGCATGCCCGTGCCCTGCAACGTGGTGTCGGATGCCGGCACCCCGACCCCCTACGCGACGCGCTTCCTGCGTCTGCGCGATCCGCAATCCAAGCTCGTGATTCCCCGCTTCTACGGTGGGCTTGGCTATGCCATCCCGGCTGTCATCGGGGCCTATTTCGCAGCGCCGCATCTGAGGCCCGTCGGCTTGTTCGGCGATGGTTCGCTCGGCATGTCGGCGGGTGAACTGGAGACGCTGTCGCGGCTGCAGATCCCGGCGGTGCTGGTCCATTTCAACAACGCATGCTTTGGCTGGATCAAGGCGCTCCAGCGGGTCGTCGACCGCGACCACGCCCGCAAGGCCTCCGGACGCAGCGAACCAGCACCGGTCAACGACCCGACATTCAGCGTCGATTTCGGCAGTTACGACATGAGCAAGCTCGCCGCCGTCTACGGGATCCGAAGCTTTCGCGTCGAGACGCCGGCGCAACTGGAGACGGCCTTGCGTGAGGCTTTCGCGCTCAGCGAGCCGGTTTTCGTCGATGTCGCGGTCGAATCCATCGCCGATCGCCTGCCGCCGGTGTTCTCGTGGCTGAAGAAGGTCGGCGCCGACCCGGCAGCGATCGGCGTCCAGGCTGCTCTCTAGGAGATTCGAAATGGCTCATTCATCGCAAAAAATCGCAGTTTTGGGGGCCGGGCAGATCGGCGCCGTGATCGCCGGGATGCTGGCGGAGCAGGGACACAAAGTTACGCTGGCTGACGCTTCGGAGACGCAACTCGGCTTGAGCGCCGGGCAAACCTTCGCTACCAAGATCGTGGACGCTGGAGATCTCCATGCGGTGCGCGGTTTCCTGAAGGATCAGGATATCGTCGTCAGCGCCTGTCCGTATTTTCTCAATCAGGGTATCGCGCGGATAGCTGTGGAGACCGGAACGCACTATTTCGACCTGACTGAGGACGTGGCGACAACGGCCTACATCAAGGAGATCGCAGCAGACGCCGACGTGATCCTGGCGCCGCAATGCGGGCTTGCGCCGGGGTTCATCTGCGTGCTCGGAGCCGACATGGCGGCCCGTTTCGAAACGGTGAAGGCCATCAAGATGCGGGTCGGTGCACTGCCGCTCTATCCGACCAACGCCTTGCGCTACAACGTCACCTGGTCGGTCGACGGCCTCATCAACGAATATTGTAACCCTTGCGAGATCGTCTTCGATGGCAAGCCGATATCGGTGCCCGCGCTCGAGGGTGTCGAGAGTGTGATGATCGATGGCGTCGCCTACGAGGCGTTCAACACCTCGGGCGGCCTCGGGACACTGACGGAGACGCTGTCCGGCAAGGTCCGCGACATGAGCTACAAGACGCTGCGCTATCCCGGCCATGCCGAGATCATGAAGCTCCTGCTGCAGGGGTTGGGGCTTGCCGACGATCGCGATACCATGCGCCGCATCCTCAACCGCGCCGCGCCGTTCACGCGAAAGGACGTCGTCGTGATCTTCGTGACCGGTATCGGCGAGCGCAACGGGCGGATGGAAGAGGATAGCGTCGTGCTGCGCTACGACGGGCGCCCCGAGCTCGGCGCGATCCAGCTCACCACGGCTGCCGGTTGCGTCGCGATGGTCGAGCTGTTCCTTTCAGGCAAGCTTCCCGCAAAGGGATTCGTGCGGCAGGAGGATGCAAGCCTTGCCGATTTTCTCGCGACCCGCGAGGGCAGCCGGCTGGCGAGGGAAGCGCGCAGCTCCGAGACGAACGATTTTGCGGGACGGTTCTCCACCAAGAGAGCGGCTTAGGAATCGTGGAGTCCGATGAGCGGATCTTGCGTCATGGTCGGGGTTTGAGGAATTCAATCGAAGAGGGGAAGCTTGATATGGTCAATCGTCGTGAAATCGGATCGCTCGTTGGGCTCGGCGCCGCCGCGGCGGCTATGGCGGCCGGCTCAGCCGTGTCCCAGGCCGTCGCCCAGACGCCGCCGGCTGAGAGTACGTTTGCTCAAATTCGCAAGACGAAAAAGCTTCGCATCGCCGGCATCGTCGGCACGGAGCCCTATTATCACAAGGACATCGCCACGGGGCAGTGGTCGGGCTTTTGCGTGAGCATGGCGACTGATCTGGCCAAGGCGCTCGAGGCCGAGGTCGAGATCATCGAATCGACCTGGGGCAACTCGGTCCTGGATCTTCAGAGCAACAAGATCGACATCATGTTCGGCCTCAGCCCGACGCCGTCACGCGCCCTGATCGTCGAATTCACGCGCCCGATCATGAACAACACCTTCACGATCATCGCGAAGCCCGGTTTTGAACCGAAGACCTGGGAGGATCTCAACAAGCCGGAGGTGCGGGTTGCCGTCGATATCGGCTCGACCCACGATCTCTACGCGCGCCGGATCCTGCCCAAGGCGACGCTTGTCGCACTGAAGACGCCTGACGAGGCCGTGCTCGCGGTGCAGGCTGGGCGGGCTGATTGTCTGATCCAGGTCGCGATGCTTTCGCTGGTTACTGTCAAGAAGAATGGGAAGGTGGGCAAGGTCATCATCCCGACTCCGGTTGCCTCGCAACCGACCTGCTGCGGCGTGCGTGTGGACGTCGATACCCGCTTCCGCACCTATGTCGACAACTGGCTCGAATACAGCCGTTCGCTGGGAGCGTTGCGCGAGTGGATTCTCTCGAGTCTGACTCTGGTCAATATCGGGGAGCAAGACATTCCTCCCGGGCTTCAGTTTTGATCTCAGACTGCCCGCGTCTTCAGATGACGCGGGCAGTTTCGTTTCAGCAGCGTCGTTGGGCTTGGACAGGGAACATCTGGTCGATGCAACATGGGCGACATCCTCCGCTGGGCATCATCATGCTTGATATCGCGATCGAGCGTCCGCCGGGAGATGTTGGGCATTCCGCAAGCTGGCCCTTCGACGTCGTCTTCAGAACCGTCCCGGGCGCGACTGCGCGGAAGATCGTGAACGGCGACGACGACGGCCTCATGGACGCATTCGTCGCGGCCGGCGACGCGCTGCGCGCGGAGGGCGCGATCGGCCTGACCACGTCGTGTGGCTTTCTGGCATCTCGTCAGCGCGAGCTTTCCGCGCGGATGAAGCTGCCGCTTGCGACGTCGAGCCTTTTGCAATTGCCCATCGTGGAGCGCTGTCTTCCGTCCGGTCGCCGCGCCGGGGTCGTCACCTACGACGCGGAGGCGTTGACGGACAGGCATTTTGCCGGAGTCGGCGCCGATCCTGACACGCCGCGCGTCGGCCTTCCGCCGGACGGTAGCTTGCGCGCGCATATCGAACATGGCCGTCCTTATGATCGCGATCGAGTGCGGCGCGATGTGCATGGGGCCGTCGGTGCGTTGCTTACGGGAAATCCAGACATTGGCGCGATCGTGTTCGAATGCACTAACCTTCCACCATTCTCGGAAGAGGTGTCGCGCGAGTTCGGACTGCCGGTCTACGACATCATCACGCTCGGGCGCTGGTTCTATTCGGGACTGATCCAGAGCGCCTATTCGCAATCGCCGAGCATGGGATAGCTGCGATGCATTATGACTGGAGTTTTGGTTTCCTTCTGCAATACAGCAGGCTGATCGGTGTCGGCACCGCTTACACGATCGGCTTTACGATCCTCACCGCGGCGAGCGGATTTGTGATCGGATGTGTGGTCGCTATCGCCGGCCTGTCCAAGGTGAGGTTCGTCTCGGCGCCCCTCGTGATGCTGGTCGAGGTGTTTCGTTGCACGCCGGTGCTGGTTCAGCTGGTCTGGATCTACTATGCACTTCCGGTGCTGATTGGTGTTGAGCTCTCCCCCGCCGTGGCGGCGTTCATCGCGCTGAGCCTTTATGGCGGTGCGTTCTATTCGGAAATCATACGTGGCGGCATCGTGTCGATCGACGCCGGGCAATGGGACGCCGGCCGCGCGCTGGGCATGCGCCGTTTCGATCTGATGAAGCGCATCGTCATGCCGCAGGCCCTCAAGCGAATGATTCCTCCGCTCGTCAACCAGGCCGTGCTGCAGCTGAAGAACACCTCGCTGCTCTCGGTCCTGGCGGTCCCGGACCTGCTTTACCAGGGGCAGCTCATCACATCCGCGACCTACCGGCCATTGGAGACATACACCATGATCGCGGTCATCTACTTCCTCATCCTGTTCCCGATGACGCGCGCTGCGAGCGTGCTCGAAGCGCGGCTGGCGCGGTGAGGCACGACATGTCCATCAAAGAGGGAAGCGGTCCCGTGTCTGATGTCCCGATGATCGAGCTGGCTCACGTGAAGAAGGCGTTTGGGCCCGTCAGCGTCCTGAAGGACATCTCGCTGCGGGTGCCTCGCGGCGGCGTCGTCGCGCTGATCGGCCCGAGCGGATCGGGCAAGTCGACGCTGCTGAGGTGCCTCAATCTGCTGACCATCCCGGAAAGTGGTTTCATCCGGGTTGGCCAAAGCACCATGGATTTTACCAATGGGCACAAGCTGCCGGCCGACAGGGAGCTCGCGGCATTCCGCGCGCGGACGGGCATGGTGTTCCAGAATTTCAATCTGTTCCCGCATATGTCGGCGATCCAGAACGTGATGGAGGGACCGGTCACGGTTCTGAAAACCAAGCCGGACGCGGCCCGCGAGGCGGCGCTTGGGTTGCTGGAGAAGGTGGGGTTGAAGGACAAGGCGGACGTCGCCCCCGACAAGCTGTCCGGCGGTCAGAAGCAGCGCGTGGCGATCGCACGTGCCTTGGCGATGAAGCCGCAAGTGATGCTGTTCGACGAGGCGACGTCTGCGCTCGATCCCGAGCTGGTCGGAGAAGTCCTCGCGGTTGTCCGTCAACTCGCGGCCGAGGGAATGACCATGGTGCTCGTGACCCATGAGATGGCGTTTGCGCGCGAGGTCGCCGATACCGTCGTCTTCATGCGCGATGGCGTCGTCGTGGAGGAGGGGCCGGCTCGGCAGGTGATCGACACGCCAAGACAGCCGGCAACACGGGCCTTCCTCAGTCACTACCACAGCAGCGGCCTGCCTGCAGCCGCGGCGAACGGATGACGTGACGATCTGCGATCGGGTTGAAGGATGAAGCGGGATAGGACGCCCATGAGCATCGCCGTGATCGGCGCAGGTATCGTCGGTGCTGCGACCGCATGGGAGCTGATCAAGGACGGACACGACGTTACGCTGATCGAGCCGGGAGAGCCGGGCGGGCCCCAAGCGGCTAGCTATGGCAACGGTGCCTGGATCAGCCCTGCTTCCATTATCCCGATGTCCATGCCCGGCCTGTGGCGCAAGCTGCCGGGCTATCTGTTCGATCCGAACGGGCCTCTGGTGTTGCGCTGGACGGCACTGCCTGCGCTCGCGCCTTGGCTCCTCCGCTTCCTCGCGGCCGGATGGACCGTTGCGAAGGTCGAGCATACCGCGCGCGTACTCGCCTCGATCTTGCGCGACGGTCCGGGGCGGCACGCCGCGCTCGCAAAGGAGATCGGGAGGCCGGATTACATCCGCCAGACGGGTCTGCTCTATGCCTATCCCGATCGCAATGCCTTTGACGGCGAGGCGCTCGCCTGGCGGCTTCGAAAGGACAATGGGCTCCAGTGGCTCGAGCTCGATGCCGGCGAGCTGCGCCGCCGGGAGCCGGATTTGAGCTCCAACTATCAGTTCGGCGCCTTCGTCCACGAAGGAGCCTACTGCACCGATCCGGGCGCATATGTGCGAGACATTGTCGATGCCGCGCGTGCGCGCAGTGCACGGCTGGTCAAGGCGCGCGCAACCGGGTTTGTTGTCACCAATCGCCGTCTCGCTGCGATCGTCACCGATCAGGGCCCGATCGAATGCGATCGCGCCGTGATCTGCGCCGGCATCTGGTCAAGCGCGCTTGCCGAGGCCGCGGGCGATCGCGTGCCGCTGGCGAGCGAGCGGGGGTATCACGGCGTCATTGCATCGCCCGCGGCCGGCCCAAGGTTTCCGATCATGCCGAGCGACGGACGAATGGCCAACACGCCGACCCCGGCTGGCTTGCGTCTTTCGGGACAGGTCGAGCTCGCGCTGGTCGACGCCGGGCCGGACTGGGCGCGCGTCGAGATTCTCGTCACGCATGCCTTGCGGACGTATCCCGGCCTTGGATCACGCGGCGGCCTGACGATCGATCGCTGGATGGGGCATCGACCATCGACGCCGGACGGGCGTCCCGTCATCGGCACGGCATCGGCGTCGGCGGATATTGTCCACGCCTTCGGACACGGACATGTCGGCTTGGCGTCGGGCCCCATCACCGGCTCCATCGTCGCCGATCTCATTGCCGGCAGGAAAGCCGGTATCGATATCGTACCGTTTGGCGCGTCACGTTTCCGTCATTGAGTGCACGCGACGCGCGGCCGTTGGATCCGCTCCACCGGGAGTGCTCATCGATCCGTCCGCTGCATGTCCAGCTTTCGATTGGTGCGGGTTTGCCGCACGAGCCAATCACGGAGGACGATGATGTTGGTGTGATTGGCCTTTCGCTCGGGGTAGACCGCAAAATAGGAGTCGCCGGAGAGAATAGGGGAGCCGAAGGGCATATGAAGATCGCCTCTCTCCAGCTCGGCTTCGATATAGGCAACCGGCACAACCGCGATCCCGATGCCGTGAACGGCGGCATTGATCAGCATGCTGCTGTAGGCAAACCGAATTCCCTGTATGCTGCCCTTGTAGGTTAGACCTGCAAGCCGTAGCCAGTGCAGCCACAAGCTCGGGCGAGACGCGTTCTGCAGCATCGCGAATTTCGAGAAGTCGAGTGGATCGAGCGTTTCTCCAAGCGGGATGAGCTTGGGAGAGGCGACGACCGCGAGCTCTTCGGCAAAGAGCTCGATGGACCGGGCATGCAGCCATGATCCCACACCCCTGAGAATGGCCAGGTCAAGCCGCGTGGTTTCAAAGTCGACATCTGGCGTGGCCTGCCTGATTTCCAGGGGAATGTCAGGATATGCCGTTATGAATGAACCGAGCCGCGCGGGCAGCCATCGCGAACCCAGCGTAGGATGCGTTCCCATCATCAGCGCCGCGTCAATTCGGCGCCCGCGCACGGCATCCATCGATATCTCCTGAAGCTTGTCCAGGATCAGAGCCGCGTCCCGATAGTAGGCCGCTCCGGCTTCTGTCAGGACCAGGCGTGGTCCAATGCGATGGAAGAGCGCGACACCGAGAAAATCCTCCAGATTCCGGATCTGGCGGCTGATTCCACTTTGGGTGAGCGACAGATCCTCCGCAGCCTTGGTGAAGCTCATGTAGCGCGCTGCTGTTTCAAACGCGTGGAGTGCGGAGAGAGAGGGGAGGAAGCGTCTCATGAAACGGCCCCACTGGCGATCATGACTAAAAGTCATGAAGCATGCATTTTTTCAATAGTTTGTTTTTGGCTCCGGTCGACGAACAATCAGGCGGAAAGGTGCGCCGCTGTCGAAGTGGTCACGAAGGGGCTTAACGGGCGAGGGGGATGAAGATGATGAAGAGAAGAGAGTTCGCAGGGCTGGTAGGGCTTGCCGCGGCCGGAGCGGCCTCGCTGGCCGCATCGACGTCAGCAGCTGCACAATCGGCTGCTGCGGGATCCACTTTCGACAAGGTTCGCAGCAGCAAGAAGCTTCGCATTGCCGGGGTCGTAGGCACGGAGCCTTACTACCACAGAGACGTCGCTTCCGGGCAATGGACGGGCTTCTGCATCAGCATGGCCCAGGATCTCGCAAGATCGCTGGATGCCGAAATCGAGGTTGCCGAGACGACGTGGAGCAATGCGGTCCTGGATCTGCAGGCGAACAAGATCGACATCATGTTTGGATTGAGTCCAACGCCCGCTCGCGCGCTGGTCGTCGACTTCACGAATCCGATCATGAACAACACCTTCACGATCGTCGCGAAGCCCGGGCTTGAGGGAAAGACCTGGGAAGACTTCAACAAGCCGGAAGTTCGAGTTGCCGTCGACATCGGCTCGACGCAGGATCTTTTCGCCCGCCGCACCCTGCCAAAGGCAACCCTGGTCGCGCTGAAGAATTTCGATGACGTTGCTCTCTCGCTGCTGTCAAGACGTGCAGATTGCTCGGTCCAGGTTGCGATGAACTCGCTTGCGACCGTCAAGAAGAATCCGGCGATTGGTTCGATCATCGTGCCGACGCCGATCAGCGCTCAACCGACTTGCGCAGGCGTTCGGCCGGATTCCGACGGCCGCTTCCTTCGCTTCGTCAACAATTGGCTCGAATATAATCGCGCCCTTGGTGCCATGAAGGGGTGGATCGTTTCCAGCCTGGACCTTGCCAATATCAAGCCGGAAGACATTCCGTCGAGCATCACCTTCTGAGCTAGCTTCGAGGGCGAACTCTCGTTCGAGCGTGAGGTCGCCTGCGATCGTCACGATGTGCTGGTCGCGGCCGCAACAGATCGTTGTAGCCGGACGGAGAGCTGTTCGCTCGGCGTTCTTGAGCGCTGTATCGAAACGCATCTCAACCGATGAAAAGAAAGACGGAGACTGAAATTGATCCTGAAGGGCGGCTTCACGAATTACGGCGAGGACATCGGCGTGTTGATGTTGGATACAGTCTTTCCGCGGCCGCCGGGTGACATTGGCAATGCGCGTTCGTACGACTTTCCCGTGCGGTACAAGACGGTGAGGGGTGCCCTTGCAACGAAGATCATGGGCGACCATCCCGATGCCGATCTCATCGCACCATTCATTACGGCCGCGCGTGAACTGGAAGCGGAGGGCGTGAAAGCGATCACCACCAGCTGCGGCTTCCTTGGCCCGTTTCAGAAGGAAATCGCCGCCGCCGTCAACATACCCGTGTTTACGTCTTCGCTGCTTCAAGCGCCTATCATCCATGCCATGCTCCCGCCGGGCAAGATCATTGGTGTCTTTACCGAAAGGGCGCATCACCTCAACGACGATCATTTTAAGGGCGTCGGTTGGTCCATGAAGGACATTCCAGTTCAGGTGCAGGGGATGAAGCCAGATGCCGAATTTCCCGCCACCTATATTGGCAATCGTAAGGAATTGAACATCGACGTCCTCAAGGAAGAAATGCTTGAGATGACCCGGGAGTTCATGGCGACCTGCCCGAATCCGGGTGCCATTCTGTTTGAATGCACCAACATGTGCCCGTTCGCGTCGTTCGTGGCGAAGGAATCGGGACTGCCGGTCTTCGACGTGAATACGCTGATCCACATGTTCTACGGTGCGGCCAATCCTCGCCGGTATCTATAGCTCCAGCTGGCATTGCCGAAGAACGGGGATCACCGATGAAAGTTGGTTTGGCAGGCTTTGGAAGCGTCGGCAGAGCGGTGGCCGCGGCGCTGGTCGCGGGGGCAATCCCTGGCGTACGTCTCGCGGTGGTGACCGCGCGCGACCTCGACAACGCGCGCAAGCATCTCGGCACATTGGATCCGACCGTCGCTGTAGTCGCGCTTCGCGAGCTTGCCGACCATTGCGACGTGGTCGTGGAAGCGGCGACCGGTGCAGCGATACCCGAGATCGTCGATGCGGTTCTGCTCAAAGGGAAGGACCTGATATGCGTGAGCGCCGGCGGCTTCCTGGCCGTGCCGAATTTGGAGCAGATCGCTAGAAAACACGGTGCGCGAGTCCAGATTGCGTCCGGGGCGATGCCGGGACTCGATATTCTGAGATGTGCGGCAGAGGGCTCGATCAGGAGCGTTCACCTGAAAGGGCGCGTTAAGCCGGAGACGCTCGCAAACGAAGCTTACGTGCTCGACCAGGGGTTTGATTTCCGAACTGAACGGCCAAAGAGCCCCGTCCGGGTCTTCTTAGGCTCTGCTTCTGATGCCGCTCGACATTTCCCACGGCATCTCAATGTCGCGGTTGCAATTAGTCTCGCTGGTATTGGATTTGAACGAACAACAATCGAGCTGTGGATGGATCCCGGCATTCCCGGGGCGATCCATCTCCTTCAGATCGAAGGTGATGAAATCGGTCTCACCATGGAGAGTCGGAACGTTCCGTCCGTCAACCCTAAGACGTCCCGAATTGTCGCGCCGAGCATCCTTGCTGCACTTCGATCGCGCGTTGCGACGATCAGAATCGGATCGTAACGAGTCGCAGCGTCTTCGGAGCGGTCATTACCTCGCCATCGGCTTTTGTGGATCATCGCGGCGCTGCGCCGCTTCCGTGTTCCGGTCCAGCTGCGCCCGCTCGCTGCGGCGTAAGTGTCCCGATTGCCTGACGCCATACCAGATCACGGCGCCAAGAATGAAGGCGCCGATGAACCATAGCCACAATGCCGTGGCCGAGACGTCTCCCAAAAACATGCCGACGCCGCTATTGCCCATCCGTGTGCTCCCGTTAGATATGCGGGCAATGCGGGCGTGCCGTCATGGTTCCTAAGCGCGGGCAAGGCATCGGCAGGACGTCAGGAGAGCACGGTGACGACCATCGGGGTGATTTCGGACACGCACGGGCTGTTGCGGCCGGAAGTCGAGCATTGTTTTGCCGGGGTCGCGCATATCATTCATGCCGGCGACATCGGCGCCGAACATGTGCTGGAAGGGCTGCGCAGGATCGCGCCGGTTACGGCCATCCGCGGGAATGTCGATAGCGGCGATTTGGCGCGGAACTATCGAGAGACGGAAACCGTACGCCTCGGGCGATACGTATTCTATGTCCTGCATGATCTGAACGAGCTCGAGAGTAAACCAGCCCCCGACGGCATCGATGCCGTGATTTACGGTCATTCGCATCGTGCGAGCGTCAGGACGGCCGACGGCGTGCTTTATCTAAATCCCGGAAGCGCCGGACCGAGGCGCTTCAAGCTCCCGATCACGCTGGCGACGCTCGATCTGGATGAAAGTACCGAACTTCGACCGGTCCTGCATACGCTCGGCGGGGCCTAGCCAAAGGCAGCTCAACGTTATGATTTTCCGTCAAAAGTTGCTCGATGGGGCATTTTGGAACGATCTTATAACTTTGCGTTGTCTTACATCACCGGCAGATAGTCCTGGGCGCCGGTGCCGAGAGTGTAGCGCTCCCGCCTGACAGGCCGGAGTGGTTTGCACCGTTCGGGTCTCGAATAGGAGCATCCGATGCCGGCAAACCTCGCTGCGGCGCTGATCACGAAGCTGACCGTGTCCAACGATCTGGATGCCGACGACATCCGCGCCATTCACGGCCTGCGGATTCGCGAGCGGCATCTCGACGCCGGCGAAATCATCGTGAGCGACGGAGAGCGGCCCAGCGACTGTTGCCTGATCGCGAATGGATTCGCGTTCCGGTCGAAGACGACGGCGGATGGAGATCGACAGGTTCTCTCCATCCACATACCCGGCGAAATCCCTGACCTTCAAAGCCTTCATCTCAAGGTCATGGATCATGATCTAGTCACCGTCACGCGTTGCAATCTGGGCTTCATCTCGCACGATGATCTGAGAGGGATCAATCAGCAACGCCCGAACCTGGCAGCGGCACTGTGGCGCGAATCGCTGATTGATGGAGCGATCTTCAGGGAATGGATCGTCAATGTCGGACGAAGGGAGGCGACACCGAGAATGGCCCACCTCCTGATTGAACTGCATCAGAGGCTCAAGGCGATCGGGCATACCCGAGACGGGGAGTTCGGCTTGCCCATTACTCAAGCCGACCTCGGAGATTGCCTGGGATTGTCGGTGGTACATACCAACCGGGTGCTCCAGAACCTCCGCAAGGAAGGGCTGGTGGCGGTGAGCAGATCAGAGTTTCACATCCTCAAACCCAGGGAGATGGAAGAGCTGGCAGGCTTCGACCCGACCTATCTCCATCTCAGTCCGAGCACTTAACTGAGCTTTTGGGCCCGCACATCGATGCGGTAGAGCGGATCACCCTCCCGGTGGACAACAAGGGACCAATCGCCTCCATTGGAGCTGAGTGTCGATTCAATGTCCCTCACCGTGCGGAGAGCCTGGTGCCAGGCTGCCTCATCGTCCGGCAGCTCTTCGCTGTCAGAGAAATCACCGCCGTCCGTGATCTTGAAGGAATATCGTACCATCCAGGTGAACGGCGGGACCCGCAACGCGTTCCTAACCGTCAGCGCAGATAGCGATTGGCAAGCCGACCGACAGGAACCTGACGGGTAAAGCGCGGTTGCTTCGAACCAGCCATGAGAGGTTTTCCGATGGACCTGAGAGACGCCTCCGCAATGACCGAAGCATCCGGCCTTCCTGATGATCCCAGCGTTGAAAACGCCCCGGCCGCATCCGGCGCACGGAGAGCGAACACCCGGCAATCTGAACCGGCAGCGGAGACGGCCGCAGCGCGCCTCGCCGGGCAATTGCGGGAGATCGCCAGGGCCGCGCCGCTCCGGTCGCTGGCCGCGGCGTTCGTGATCGGCGTCCTCGTCGCGCGGCGCCGCTAGACGAAGATAGGAACGTCTCTTCCGGCGACAGGTTGCGCCAACGAAGGCGGTCAAATGACAGTGTGATGTGATGACGCATATCATCTTCAGCGACTACCGCAATCCAGCCGCCGAGCAGGCATATGATATCGCGTGGGACTTTCTCGCGCGCACGGGGGCGATCCGGGATGAATTCGAGGCGTGCGTATTCCTCGCGCAGCGCGTCGCCACGATGGTTGAGGAAGGCCAGACCAATCGCATCCGGATGGCCAATCGCGCGATCTCCGAATATCAGCATCACATCAGCGAAGGCGACGATCTCGCCCGCTGTGGCGGCTGTCGCGGCGCGCACTGAACCTGCGGACCGCCCTCCCGCGCCGAAGCCCTTGCCAAAAAATGCCAAGGCGGCGATCCGGGATCATCGTCGGGCTTGCGACGCCGCTAACCCTTGTCCCATATTGGGTTGACCCCGGCGGCCGATCTGTCAGAGAAGGACGGCGGCCGAAACGGGAATCCGGCGGCCCCTCGGAGCGCTGTTGGGAGTGGGGAGCACATATGGCTGAGCGGATCGCTCTCATCACCGGCGTGACCGGCCAGGACGGCGCCTATCTCGCCGAATATCTGCTGTCGCTCGGCTATGTCGTGCACGGCATCAAGCGGCGCTCGTCCTCGTTCAACACGGCGCGGGTCGACCATCTCTACCAGGACCGGCATGTCGGCAACGTGCCGTTCCTGATGCACTATGGCGACATGACGGATTCGACCAATCTGATCCGCCTGGTGCAGCAGATCCGCCCCACCGAGATCTACAATCTGGCCGCGCAAAGCCACGTCGGCGTCAGCTTCGAGAGCCCGGAATACACCGCCAATGCCGACGCCATCGGCGTGCTGCGCCTGCTGGAGGCGATCCGCATCCTCGGCATGGAGAAGGAGACGCGGTTCTATCAGGCCTCGACCTCCGAGCTCTACGGCCTCGTGCAGGAGATCCCGCAGAAGGAGACGACGCCGTTCTATCCGCGCTCGCCTTATGGCGTCGCCAAACTCTACGGCTACTGGATCACGGTGAACTACCGCGAAGCCTACGGCATGTTCGCGTCCAACGGCATCCTGTTCAACCATGAGAGCCCGATCCGCGGCGAGACGTTTGTGACGCGCAAGATCACGCGTGGCGTGTCGCGTATCGAGGTCGGCCTGGAAGACACGCTCTATCTCGGCAATCTCGAGGCCAGGCGCGACTGGGGCCATGCCAGGGATTATGTCGAGGGCATGCACAGGATCCTGCAGGCCGACAAGGCCGATGATTTCGTGCTCGCCACCGGCGAGATGCACTCGGTGCGCGAGATGGTCGAGCTGTCGTTCGCGCAGGTCGGCCGCCGCATCGTCTGGCGCGGCAAGGGCGTCGACGAGACCGGCATTGACGAGAAGAGCGGCAAGACGGTCGTGAAGATCGATCCGACCTATTTCCGCCCGACCGAGGTCGATCTCCTGATCGGCGATGCCAGCAAGGCACGCGAGGTGCTCGGCTGGACGCCGAAGCGGACGTTTGCGGAGCTGGTCGCGGAGATGATGAAAAGCGATCTGGCCGAGGCAAAGCGGGATGCAGGCCGTGGCCAACGCACCGTTTGAGCTGAAAGGCAAAAGCGTCTACGTCGCCGGCCATCGCGGCATGGTCGGCAGCGCGCTCGCGCGCCGGCTCGCAGTGGAGAACGTCCAGCTCGTCACGGTGGAGCGCCGCGAGGTCGATCTGCGCAACCAGGCCGCGGTGTTCGACTGGTTCGCAAAGGCGCGGCCACAGGTGGTGTTCCTCGCCGCGGCCAAGGTCGGCGGCATCGTCGCCAACGACACGCTGCGGGCCGAGTTCATCTACGACAACATCGCGATTGCCGCGAACGTGATCCAGGCCGCGCATCAGAGCGGCGCCGAGAAGCTGATGTTCCTAGGCTCCTCCTGCATCTATCCGAAGCTGGCGCCGCAGCCCTTGCGCGAGGACTCCGTGCTGACAGGTCCGCTGGAGCCGACCAACGAGCCCTATGCGATCGCCAAGATCGCGGGCATCAAGATGGTCGAGGCCTATCGCAGCCAGTACGGCTGCGACTTCATCAGCGTGATGCCGACCAATCTCTACGGCCCCGGCGACAATTATCATCCCGAGATGAGCCACGTCGTCGCCGCCCTGATCCGCCGCTTCCACGAGGCCAAGGTGTCGGGGGTGACAAGCGTCGTGGTGTGGGGCACCGGCACGCCGCGGCGCGAGTTCCTCTATGTCGACGACATGGCGGATGCCTGCGTGCACCTGATGAAGACCTATTCCAGTGCGGAACTGGTCAATATCGGCACCGGCGAGGACATCACCATCGCCGAATTCGCGCGCCTCGTCGCCGGCATCGTCGGCTATGGCGGCGAGATCTCATTTGACACCACGCGGCCCGACGGCACCCCGCGCAAGCTGCTCGATGTCAGCCGCCTCGACAAGCTCGGCTGGCGCGCGACGACGTCGCTTCACGATGGCTTGAAGCGCGCATATGCGGCGTATCAGGCAGGCGCGCAGTGACCGCGCTGCAGTAGGAACCTTCGCCGCAAGCGCGAGTTGGCGGTCGGGCAGGGCGAGAGCCATACGAGGCCGACCGTGCAGCAAGACGTGCGCGTGCACAGCACCGCGCAAATCGCAGGCCATCCAATTCATCCGATGCTGGTGCCGATCCCGATCGCGTGCTTCATCGGCGCGCTGCTGACCGACATTGCCTATGTCGCCAGCGCCGAGATCATGTGGGCGAATTTCTCCGCCTGGCTTCTCCTCGTTGGCGTCATCTTCGGCTGGCTGGCGGCGATTGCGGGCCTGACCGATTTCCTCGGCAACCGCCTGGTGCGCGCGCAGCCGCCGGCCTGGCCGCATCTGCTCGGCAACGCGCTGGCGCTGGTTCTCGCCACCCTCAATGTCCTGATCCACACGCGCGATGGCTGGACCTCGGTGTGGCCGACCGGGCTCATCCTTTCGGCGATCACCGTACTGATCCTGCCCGTCACCGGCTGGCTCGGCTGGGCAATGGTCTATCGTCACGGCGTGGGAGTTGCGCGATGACGTCCATGCTTGCCCGCGCGCTCTGGTGCGCCTCGCTGCTGTGCCTCGCCGGCTGCAATGACGGCAGCGGCGATCCCAACGCGCAAATCGGCGCCAACCCGAAGCTACCCGAGATTCAGCAATACCTGCTGCCGCCGATGCATATCGCGCGCATCGTCGGCTGGAAGAAGGATGAGACGCCCACGGTCGCACAGGGCTTGCAGGCCAAGGCTTTCGCAACGGGCTTGCAGCATCCGCGCTTCCTCTACGTGCTTCCCAATGGCGACGTGCTGGTGGTGGAATCCAAGGCGCCGAAGGGGGCTCCGATCAAGCGGCCTAAGGAAATCGTGATCGGCTATGTCGAGTCCTGGGCGACGTCAGGCGGCGATACCGGCGAGAGCAATCGCATCACGTTGCTGCGTGACACGAACGGCGACGGCGTGCCGGATACGCAAAGCGTCTTCCTCGACCATCTCAACTCGCCCTTCGGCGTCGCGCTGGTCGGCAACGACCTCTATGTCGCCAACACCGACGCCATCGTCAAATATCCCTACACGGAAGGGGACACGAAGATCACCGCGCCGGGCACGGTGCTGACGCCGCTGCCGGGCGGCCCGATCGACCATCACTGGACCAAGAGCCTGGTCGCCAGCCCCGATGGCTCGAAGCTGTATGCCGGCGTCGGCTCCAACAGCAACATCACCGAGAACGGCATGGAGGCCGAGCACAATCGCGCCGCGATCCTCGAAGTCGATCGCGACAGCGGCCGCTGGCGCATCTTTGCGAGCGGCCTGCGCAATCCGAACGGCCTCAGCTTCGAGCCGCAGACCGGCGCGCTTTGGACGGTGGTGAACGAGCGCGACGAGCTCGGCCCCGACCTCGTCCCCGACTACATGACCTCGGTGAAGGACGGCGGCTTCTACGGCTGGCCCTACAGCTATTACGGCCAGCACGTCGATCCCCGCGTCAAGCCGGAGCGGCCCGATCTCGTCGCCAAGGCGATCGTGCCCGACTACGCCCTGAGCTCGCATGTCGCTCCGCTCGGAATGGCATTCTATACGGGGAGCAGCCTGCCGAGCGTCTATCGCGGCGGCGCCTTCGTCGGCGAGCATGGCAGCTGGAACAGGCAGGTGCTGAACGGCTACAAGGTCGTGTTCGTGCCGTTCAGCGACGGCAAGCCGAGCGGGCCGGCGCAGGATGTCGTGACCGGCTTCCTCAACAGCGACAACCACGCGCGCGGCCGTCCTGTCGGTGTCGCCATCGATAAGACCGGCGCGCTGTTGGTCGCCGACGACAGCGGCAACACGGTGTGGCGGGTGAGCGCGACGCATCCGCAACTCACGCAGCGATAGAGCATGGATATGAGAGAGCTGGAGGAAAAGACCATGGGCCTTGCTCAATATGCGATCGTGCCGGTGCAGGACGAATGGGGCGTGCTGCATGACGGCGACGTCAAGAGCAGATACGCCACCAAGGAAGCTGCATTCGAGTCGGCGGTCGCGGCGGCGTCACTGGCTCTACGCGAGGGCCACGAGGTTCATGTCAGCGTGCCCGGCCGCGAAGCCGGCGAGAACGCGCTCGGCAGCTGAGATCGTCACACGATCAGCCGCCCGCGCCGCGCGGCAATTCCGATCGTGACCTCCGCGCCCGCGTTGAAATCGAGGCGGTCGGCTTCGACGCCATCGCTGAAGATGACGCCGTTTTCCGCCATCAGGGAGCGGATGCGCAATTGATCCTCGGACGCCAGCCGGCCGAAGACGAGATTGGTCTGCGAATGGCGGCTGGGGAAGGGCTCGCGTACGGCAAAGCGCAACTCCGCTGCGTCCCAGGGCAGGGCGTCGTAGGCGGCCGGCGGAGAGGGCTGGCCGACACTGCCGGCGATCGCAAGCGATCCCGTGACGATGCTCTTGAACCAGGCGGTCGATCCGAGCCCGGTCGAGACGATCAGCCCGCTCGAGGACTGCCGCTCCGTCATCCCGCCGGCCGCGATTTCGTAGACCGCAGAGACATGCGTGCGTGCGCCGACGAACAGGTCGTTCACGGCATGCAGGACCTGACCGTCGCTGAGCCGCGCTTCTGCCATCGTCACGGCCTGGCTGTCGCGCTTCTCAGCGGCGACCTCCGGCAGGAGCTTTGCGAGGTCGCGGGGCGCGAAGGGCAGGAGAATGCCGTCATAGCGCGCAGGGTCCGGATTGACCCCGATCAGCGGATGGCCATCGAGATATTTCATCGTGTTGGCGACGACACCGTCCTGGCCGAGCGCAACCACGATGTCATCGGGCGCGAAGATGAAATTGGGCAGGAAGCCGCGCTCGATGATTTGATAGCGTCCCCATTGCTCCAGCACCTGCAGCGTCGTGCGACGTTGCGCCTGATAGACCTCGTGCTCGCGCTCATAGTCGGAGAAGTCGGCGCCGAGATGCTCGACATAGAAGCGCGCCTGCGCCGGCGTCAGGTAACGCGCGATCAGGTCCTCCAGCCTGGTCTTGCGCGTCACCAGCACGATCTTGCGGTCATTGGCGGCGGGCACTGCCGGCCTCCGTCATCTTCGGCTTCTCCATCAACTGGCTGAGCAGGTCCGGAGAGACGTTGAGCTGGCCGATCTTCTCGGCCTTCTCGGCGATGCCGGAGAAGGCTTGCGCGATCAGCTGCCCCGGCTGCATGCCGGCCGCGGCGAGCGCCTGGATCACGCGGGTGTCGACGCCCTCGAAGATCTTCATCAGCGCGCCAACACGATAGGCTTCGGCGTCGGCCAGCGTCCTGGTGTTCTCGGCGTTGAGGCCGACGAAGTCCTTGCGCTTGCCTTCCAGCACGATGTCCGCGGCCATGCCGGCCTGGCGCAGTTCGTTGCGCTTGGCGGCGACGCTCGCCTCGGCGTCCATCTGGGTCTCGCGGATCGACCGCTTCTTCTGCTCGACCGCGATCTCGGTGTCGAGCTCGCTTTCGCGAATGGCGCGCTCCTGCTCGACGGCAAAATTGCGCCGGGCGAAGATCGCCTCGTCGGCATTCTTCAGGATCGCCTCGCGCGCTTCGGCTTCCAGCGCCTTTGCGGTGTCGGGCGTCGGCTTGATGCCGCGAATGGACACGCCGAGGATCTCGAGGCCGAGAGAGGCGATGTCGGCGCGCGCCCGCAAGCCCGCCGCAATGATGTCGGCGATGCGGTCGGGAGACTGCAGCGCGTCCTTCAGCGTCAGCTCCTTCACCGCCTGCTGCGCGAGCACCTCGACCGTGCCGAGGATGCGCTGCGGCAGCTTCTCGGGATCGTCGGTCTCATAGGTCTTGCCGTCGGCCTTCAGCGTGAAATCGAGCATCGAGGCCGCCTTCTTCGGCTCGTTGATGCGATAGGTGACATGGCCCTGCACCGTCAGCGTCTGAAAGTCGCGCGCGATCTGCTGAAAGATGAAGGAGGCGTCGCGGCTGCCGATCGGCACGGCGACGAGCATGGTCACCGGCGCGTAGTAGAGCGCGGAAAGTCCGGCGCCTTCGGCGACGATCTCGCCGGCGCGATACTTCATGAGATAGGTGGTGGGCTGAGCCTTGATGAACCTGATGCCGAACATGGCCATCTCCGTCGATCTTACTAAGTGTGTCTAAGCAACTAAGTAAGTTGGACTGTACAACTAACTATGCTACTGTCAAGGCCGAACAGCGGAGTTGGGGATGGCAGGCGAGGCGCTTAACAAGAACCTTGGCAAAGACCATGGAAAGTCAGGACAATTGGACTTTCCGCGGCCCCTGACCACGGTCGATGTGGTGATTTTTGCGATCGTGAACGACAGCCTTCAGGTGTTGCTGGTGCAACGTCCGGCGGGTGAGGGCGAGCCGTTTCCGCTGACGTGGGCGCTGCCGGGTGGCTTCGTCGACGTCGCGAAGGACCGCGATCTCGCGGCCTGTGCGGCCCGCAAGCTCAGGGAAAAGACCGGCGTCACGAGCCCTTATCTCGAGCAGCTCGGAAGCTGGGGCAGTGCGACGCGCGATCCGCGCGGCTGGTCGGCGACGCACGCCTATTTCGCGCTGATCCCGGACGACGCAGGCACGCTCGCACCCGATGCGCGCTGGTTTCCGATTCCAGGGGGGCGGCTCAGGGACAAGCTCGCCTTCGACCACGGCGATATCCTGGCAACGGCCGTCCAGCGCCTGCGCAACAAGGTGGAGTACACCTCGCTGCCGGCCTATCTGATGCCGGCGGAATTCACGCTGCCGGATTTGCAGCGCGTCTACGAGATCGTGCTCGACCGCCCCCTCGAGAAGAGTGCCTTCCGGACGCGGATCCTGTCGGCCGACATGATCGAGCCGGTCGCAAAGATGCGGCGCGGCCCGAACCGTCCGGCGCAGCTCTATCGTCTGAAGAAAGGCAGGGAGCCCGTGTATTTCGTGCGGACGTTCAATCCGCCGGAGTGAGCTCTCGCGGCGTCATGCCGAGCGCGAGCATCGCCGGAGCCCGGAGATAGACGCTCCGGCCTGGATAACATCATGTTAGGTTTATCGCATAACTGGGTAATTGTGTTAGCCCGGCGAAAGCCTATTGTTGCGACCAATCAGACAGCCATCGGCCATGACAAGCGCTCCGCGAAGCCCCGCAGAGCGCCTGGAGAGTGCTGTCCGATTTCGAACGAAGCCCGCCAACGGGACGTCGACAAACCCAGAGGAGGAATTTCTGAGATGACCACCACTCGCGCGATCCATGACAAGAGTCAGTCCAAGAAGGCCGCTGCGAGCGGCTGGATTGGGTCGGCTCTCGAATATTATGACTTCTTCATCTACGCGACGGCCGCCTCGCTGATCTTCCCGCAAATCTTCTTCCCGTCGGAGAATCCCACCGTCGCAATCGTCGCTTCGCTGGCGACCTATGGCGTCGGCTACGTGGCCCGTCCCATTGGCGCCTTCGTTCTCGGACATTGGGGCGACACCCATGGTCGCAAGACCGTGCTCATCGTTTGCATGTTCCTGATGGGCATCTCGACCATGGCCGTTGGCCTTCTGCCGACCTATCAGCAGGTCGGCATCCTCGCCCCGATCCTGCTCGTCATCCTTCGCCTCGTGCAGGGATTTGCGGTCGCCGGTGAAATCTCCGGCGCGAGCTCGATGATCCTGGAGCACGCGCCGTTCGGCCGGCGCGGTTTCTATGCGAGCTTCGCGCTTCAGGGCGTGCAGGCCGGCCAAATTCTCGCAGCAGCCGTCTTCCTGCCGCTGGCGGCCTATATGCCGACCGAGGCCTTCAACAGCTGGGGCTGGCGGATTCCGTTCCTGCTCAGCTTCTTCGTCATCGTCGCCGGCTACATCATTCGTCGCGAAGTCGACGAAACCCCGGCCTTCACCCGCGAGGGCGAGCAGGGGGAAACGCCGCGGGCGCCCATCGTCCAGGCCATCAAGCTGAGCTGGCGCGACATGCTCAGGGTCATTTGCATGGCGCTGATGAACGTCATCCCTGTCGTTGCGACCATCTTCGGCGCGGCCTACGCGGTCCAGCCGGCCTATGGCATCGGCTTTGCCAAGGACGTGTATCTCTGGATCCCGGTGCTCGGAAACATGCTGGCGGTGTTCGTCATTCCCTTCGTCGGCCATCTCTCCGACAAGGTCGGCCGCAAGCCTCCGATCATCGTGGGCGCGCTGCTCTCCGGCCTGCTTGCTTTCGGCTACCTCTATGCCATCAGCATCCGGAACGTGCCGCTGGCGATCCTGCTCTCGCTCCTGATGTGGGGCGTCGTCTACCAGGGCTACAACGCGATTTTCCCGAGCTTCTACCCGGAGCTGTTTCCGACGCGCACCCGTGTGTCGGCGATGGCGATCTCGCAGAACATCGGGACGACCATCACCGCGTTGCTTCCGGCCTTGTTTGCGACCGTGGCGCCTCCCGGCTCGGCCAACATTCCCCTGACGGTCGGGGCGATCGCCTTCGGCATCACGGTCATCGCGGCGCTGGCGGCCGTCTCGGCGCGGGAAACCTACCGGATCAGCATCGACGATCTCGGCAATCCCAAGGCCGTTCCGATGCCGCGGACCGACTATGAGCGGCGGCGTGCCGAAGCGGCGAGCGGGGCGACCGCAGTCCCGACCTGACGCTGACGCGAGAAAGCCGTGCCGCTGCGATCGATGATGTTTGCAGCGGCAGGGCTCGACTTGTTATGTAACTGCCTAGTCGAATTCGGTGCGCGCGAGCGCGATCATCATGAGGTCCAGGGATGAACCCCGTCGTCGTTGCTGTCGCCATCACCGGCTCTGTTCCGCGCAAGAAGGACAATCCGGCAGTGCCGATCTTGCCGTCCGAACAGATCGAGTCGACCCACCAGGCCTTCGAGGCCGGTGCCACGCTTGCCCATATCCACGTTCGCAACGATGACGAGACGCCGTCCTCCGATCCCGAGCGTTTTGCGCTGGTGCAGGAGGGCGTCAAAAAGCATTGTCCGGGGATGATCGTTCAGTTCTCCACCGGCGGGCGAGGGCGCGATCCCTCGGCGCGTGGATCATCGCTCTACCTGAAGCCTGACATGGCCTCGCTGTCCACGGGCTCGGTGAACTTTCCGACCATCGTCTACGAGAACAGCGCCGCCCTGGTCGAGACGCTCGCGACCGGCATGAAGGCGAACGGCATCCGGCCGGAGATCGAGATCTTCGATCTGTCGCATCTGCACGGCGCCCGTCGCCTGATCGAGTCGGGACTGATGGATGCGCGTCCGCACGTACAGTTCGTCATGGGCGTCAAGAACGCGATGCCGGCGGACGAGCACGTGCTCGACATCCTTCTGGGAGAGTTGAAGCGGCTGATCCCTAACGCGACGTGGACGGCTGCCGGGATCGGGCGGCATCAAGCCGAGGTCATGGGCTGGGCGCTCGCGCGGGGCGCCGACGCGGTTCGCACCGGGCTCGAGGACAATATCAGGATCGACAAGACGCGACTCGCCGCCAGCAACGCGGAGCTCGTGACCGTCGCCTGTGAGGCGGTCACGCGCCATGGCCGGCGCGTCGCCACCGCGGCCGAGGCGCGATCCCTGCTCGGGCTCGCGGGGTAGGGGCTACTGCCTCCTCCTGACATGCTCCCGGCTGCCTTCTGCTATTCGGTGGCTGACGTTCCGTTGCGCCAAGACTCCCGCTATGACCGGTCCGTGCACAGGCACGCAGCTGGGGCGGGCGACGTTTGGAATGCGGTTCTTGAAATCTGACGGCAGGCTCATCGGGGTCCTGCTGGTGCTTGCAATCACCCAGCTCATTGGATGGGGAACGATCGGCCTTCCGCCCATCATCGGCCGCGACCTTGCCGCCGATCTCGGCATGAGCCTGCCGATGGTTTTTGCGGGCACCTCGACACTTTATGTCACCATGGGCCTGTGCGCGCCCTGGCTCGCCAAGGTTTTCGCGCGACATGGGGCACGCAAGGTGATGATGGTGGGCACGGTCGTCAGTGTGCCCGGATTCGTGCTCCTGTTCTTCGCGCGTGACCCGGCCCTCTATTTCGCGGCCTGGATCGTCTTTGGCCTTGCCGGCAGCGCCACGCTCTCGACCGGTGCCTATATCATGCTCAACGAGGTCGCCGGGCGGCAGGCCAAGAGCGCGATCGGCGCGCTCATGCTGGTGACCGGGCTTTCGAGCAGCATCTTCTGGCCGGCCACATCGTTCCTGAATGGTCTCGTCGGCTGGCGCTGGACCTGCCTCGTCTACGCCGCCATGCTGATCGTGGTCTCGCTCCCGCTCTATGCGCTGGCTGCGCCGCGCCGGAGCGTCGCGAAGGACAAGGGCCCGGCGCCGGCAAAGCACGCGGATGTGCCGCCGGTTGCGCGCAGCACGTTCGGCCTCGTGGTCTCCGCGATCACCCTCAACGCCTTCGTCAATTTCGGCCTCGGCGCGGTGTTCATCGAATTGCTGCGGGCGGAGGGGCTGGCGCCGGCCCAGGCGATCGCCTTCGGCTCGATGCTGGGCGTCATCCAGGTCAGCGCCCGCGGGCTCGACTTCCTCGGCGGCGGACGGTGGGATGGCATCACGACCGGGCTCGTCGCCGGCACGGCGCTGCCCGTGGCCATGCTGCTGTTGATGCTGAGCGAGGGGGCGACCTGGGCAGTCGCGGTCTTCATCCTGCTCTATGGCGCCGGCAGCGGCGCGATGGCGGTGGCACGGGCGACCATTCCGCTCGTGTTCTACGACCAGGCCGAGTTCGCCAAGGCGATGTCGATGATCGCATTGCCGCTTAATCTGGCCTCCGCGCTGTCGCCGCCGCTGCTGGCCGGCCTGCTCACCCAGTTCGGCAGCCGCAGTGCGCTCGGTCTCACCTTCGTCTGCTCCTGCGCGACGGTATTGATCCTGGTCCTGCTCGGGCGACGGCGGCCAAGCCTGGCCGCAGCGGCTGCAACCTGAGCTCGGCGCGCTGATCTTCGCGACGCGGAAAATCGCCGCCGCAGGGTCACGGTTGTTGGCGGCGCGGATGGCCGTATGCCCGGAGCGCAGTGCTCGGGGAACGAAAATGGTGTATCCGCAGGGAGCGCGGCTTGGCTCGAGCCGCCGCGCCAACACCAGTTCCCCGGAGGAAACCGACATGTCGGCCTTGCCGCTCTCAGGCATCAAGATCCTTGACCTCACCCGCGTGCTTGCCGGGCCCTTGTCGGCCCAGATGCTGGGCGATCTCGGCGCGGAGGTCATCAAGATCGAGCGGCCGGGCACCGGCGACGACGCGCGCGCCTTCGGCCCGCCTTACCTGAGCGATCCCGAGGGCAAGGCGAACAACAACAACTCGTTCTATCTCTGCGCCAACCGCAACAAGAAGTCGGTCACCGTCAACATCGCCAAGCCCGAAGGGCAGGCGATCATCCGCGAGCTCGCCAAGGACGTCGACGTCTTCATGGAGAACTACAAGGTCGGCGATCTCAAGCGCTACGGCCTCGACTACGAGACGATCAAGGCGATCAATCCCCGCATCATCTATTGCTCGGTGACCGGCTTCGGCCAGACCGGCCCCTACGCGCCGCGCGCCGGCTATGACGCCATCCTGCAGGCGATGGGCGGGCTGATGAGCGTCACCGGCCATATCGACGGCGAGCCCGGCGAGGGACCGATGAAGGTCGGTCCGTCGATCGTCGACTACATGACCGGCATGAATTCCTCGATCGGGATTCTCTCGGCGCTCTACAATCGCGATGCCAATGGCGGGCAGGGCCAGCACATCGACGTCTGCCTGTTCGACACCGTCATCGCGTCGCTGTCGCACTGGCTGCAGATCTACCTCGTCAATGGCAAGACCCCGCCGCGCCGCGGCACCTGGGGTAATGGCGGCATGCCCGCCGGCGTGTTCCGCTGCACCGACGGCGAGCTGATGCTGGTGGTCGGCAATGACGGCCAGTTCCAGCGCACCTGCGCCGTGCTCGGCGAGCCCGAGCTCGCCAACGACAAGCGCTTCGTCAAGAACAACGACCGTGTCGTGCACGGCAAGGAGATCATGGCGATCTTCGCCGGCCTGTTCCTGAAGCAGCCGGTGGCCTACTGGCTGGACAAGCTGGAGGAGGCCGGCGTGCCCTCGGGACCGATCAACAATTTCGAGCAGGTGTTCTCCGATCCGCACGTCCAGTCGCGCGGCATGCGGGTGAAGACCGAGCATCCCTTCGAGCCCGATCTCTCGCTGATCCGCAACGCGCTGACCCTCTCGGAGACCCCGATCAAGACCTACCGCGCCCCGCCGCTACTCGGCGAGCACACGCAGGAGGTGCTCGGCGGCAAGCTCGGCTACGATGCGGGCAAGATCGAGGAGCTGAAGAAGCAGGGGATTATCTGAGTTTTAAGAAGCGGTGCGCGAGCTTCCCCCTCTCCCCTTGTGGGAGAGGGTGGCTCGCCGCGATAGCGGCGAGACGGGTGAGGGGTTCTCTCCGCGCGTGACACTGCTAGTTGAGTTCGCAGAGAGAACCCCTCATCCGGCGCTTCGCGCCACCTTCTCCCACAAGGCGAGAAGGGAAGAGGGCGGCGATCGCGTTGAGATAGAGGGCGACATACGCATGACCGGCAAAACCATCATCACCTGCGCCATCACGGGCAATCTCACCAAACCCGAGCAGTCGCCGTACCTCCCGATCACGCCCGAGCAGATCGCGACATCCGCGCTGGAAGCCGCCGAAGCCGGCGCGGCCATCGCCCACATCCATGTGCGCGATCCCGCCACGGGGCGGCCCTCGATGGAGATCGATCTCTACCGCGAGGTGGTCGAGCAAATCCGCGCGCGCAACAAGAGCCTCGTCATCAATCTCACCACCGGCCCCGGCGGCCGCTTCGTGCCCTCGATCGAGGATCCCCGCGTCGCCGGTCCAGGCACCACACTGCTGCAGCCCGAAAAGCGCGTCGAGCATATCGAGCTGCTCAAGCCCGACATCTGCACGCTCGACCTCAACACCATGAATTCCGGCGGCGAGGTCGTGATCAACACGCCGCGCAATGTCCGCATCATGGCCGAGCGGATGAAGGCCGCCGGCGTGTTGCCGGAGATCGAGCTGTTCGATTCCGGCGACTGCCATCTGGCGCGCGACCTGTTCGCCGACGGCACGCTGAAGGGGCCGGGCCTGTTCTCCCTCGTGCTCGGCGTCAAATACGGCTTCTCGGCGACGCCGGAGACGATGTTCTATGCCCGCAGCCTGCTGCCGCCAGGCGTGATCTGGTCCGGCTTCGGCATCGGCCGCGCCGAATTCCCGATGGTGGCGCAGGCCTATTTGCTCGGCGGCCATGTCCGCGTCGGCATGGAGGACAATCTCTATATGTCCAGGGGCGTGCTGGCGAAGACCAATGCGGAACTCGTCGCGCACGCTGCGGGCGTCCTGAAGAGCCTTGGTGCGACGGTTGCGAGCGCGGCCGATGCGCGGGCGATGCTGGGGCTCGTGTAACACTGCGCCGACGCCGGATCGCTAACCATAGACTGGTGACCTCAGTGTGGCGCTCGCGCGGCCTTGCGTGGAGCTTGCGCGCAATCCCCAGATAAACCCGGTCCGTAGTCGCACAGGCTTCCACTCTGCGCGCGACTCTGATTCGATCTCTTCTCGTAAGCGCGGGAGGGAACGAATGTCCTACACCATCGGGTTTCAGTCCAAGAACCAGAAGTCCATTCTGGCGACTGAGGCGGCAACCGCCAATCAGGCCGTCGCCATCATTGCCGCACTGCGGCAAAGCGCCGACGAAATAAAGTTCATCCGCTCGCCGCAGGAAGGCGAGATGGGCATCGAGATGCTGCTGCTGCTCGCCAAGGAAGAGGCCGAGGAGATGCCGCAGCGGGCGTAACCCGCCACCACACTTCGATCAGAAGCGAAACATGCCGGCTGCAGAATGATGTAGTCAGGCCTCAGTCTCGCTCGAACCGAAGGTGGCCGCATGAAACGCGAAGCGCTCCGCGTCGAACCGATCTCGTCGTTTCTGGATCGCTGGAAGGCGCCGACCTCGCCCGTGACGCGTGCCGGCAACATGATCTTCGTCGCCGGCCTGCCGCCGTTCGACCCCGAGACCGGCGAAATCGCCGTCGCCCCGATCGAGCGCCAGAGCGAGCTCATCATGGAGCAGATGAAGCTGTGCCTCGAGACGGCCGGCGCCTCGCTCGACAACGTCATGAAGTGCAACGTCTACTGCACCTCGACGAAACACTTCGCCGCCTTCAACGCGGTCTATGCGCGCTACTTCCCGCAGGATCCGCCGGCGCGGATCTTCGTCTGCACGCCGGAATGGTTCGGCCCGTTCGACGTCGAGATCGACTGCATCGCGATGATGTAACGCGCGCTAGCGTGCCGCAACCTTTGACGGCACCTTCGCCTCCACCCGTCCCGCCGTCAGCGCCATCGTCGCCACGCTGACGACGCGCGCGACCACGTCCTCGACGTCGTCGAGGTCGCATTTGCCTTCCGACAGCTTCGTCAGGCGCTCGCTCTCGCGGATGGTGTGGTGGGCCATGGCGAGCGCGAAGTTGAGGCCCCAATAGATATCGACGTCGCTGCGGTCGGGCAGGGACCGGCGCATCGCGCCGGCGAATTTGCGCAAATGGTCGATCTCGCGGTTCTTGATGCGGCGGATCGGCGGCACGGATTCGATCGAGGCGCGGATCATGAAACGCGCCGCCGTCGAGCGCTGGTTCTCCGGCCCCAGGCAGCCCCGCAAGGTCGGCCCGACCAGCGCCCGCAGGATCACCTCGATCGGCGCGCGGCCGCCGCCTTCTTCCTCGGCCGCCTTCAATTCGCGCAGGCGCTCGCGGTTGGTGGCGATCGAGCGGGTGACAAATAATTCCGCGATCAGCTCGTCCTTCGAGCCGAAATGATAGTTCACCGCGGCGAGGTTGACGCCGGCCTCCGCCACGATGTCGCGCAGCGTCACGTCGCCGAAGCCGCGATCGGCATAAAGCCGTTCGGCGGCGGCGAGAATGGCAGACCTCGTATGATCGCTGGCCATGGCTCTTGTCCGGTCATTCCGGGGCGACGCGCCAGCGTCGAACCCGGAATCTCGCGCCACATTTCGGGATTCCGGGTTCAGCCCTGCGGGCTGCCCCGGAACGACGTCGTGAGCGAGGGAGTTGCAATTCAAACAGTTGTATGAAACTATCGTTTGAAGGCCGGGAAAAGTCAATCCGCAATCGGGACTCGTTCGCAACTGCGCCGGGTTCCGGGGCGTCCGCAAGGCGAGCGCATTCGCGCTTGCGGGCCGCGCGCGGCGGGAGGACAGTCCGGCGCAAAAGCATCAGCGAGAGAGAAACGAGGAGCGTCCCATGGATTTCGATCTGTCCCCCAAGCAGAAGGAATGGCTCGACCGCGTGCGGTCCTTCATGGCCAAGCATGTGCGCCCGGCGGTGCCTGTTTATGACGAGCAGGATCGCAGCGGCGAGCGCTGGAAGGTCATCCCCGTGCTCGAGGACCTCAAGAAGAAGGCGAAGGCCGAAGGCCTCTGGAACATGTTCATGCCGCCAAACGAGCATGAAGATGATGAATTCCGCGGCGCGGGATTGACCAATCTGGAATACGCTCTGCTGTCGGAAGAGATGGGCCGCATCACCTGGGCCTCGGAAGTGTTCAACTGTTCAGCGCCCGACACCGGCAACATGGAAGTGTTCATCCGCTACGGCAGCAAGGAGCAGAAGCGCAAATGGCTGCGTCCGCTGATGGACGGCGAGATCCGCTCGGCCTTCCTGATGACGGAACCGGCGGTCGCATCGTCCGACGCCACCAACATCGAGACCCGTATCGAGAAGGACGGCGATCACTACGTCATCAACGGCCGCAAATGGTGGTCGTCCGGCGTCGGCGATCCCCGCTGCAAGATCGCGATCCTGATGGGCAAGACCGATCCGAAGGCCGCCAAGCACCAGCAACAGTCGCAGATCCTGGTTCCGCTCGACACGCCCGGCATCAAGGTCGAGAAGATGCTGCCCGTGTTTGGCTTCGATGACGCGCCGCACGGTCATGCCCAGGTGCTGCTCGAGAACGTGCGGGTGCCGAAGGAGAACATCCTGCTCGGCGAAGGCCGCGGCTTCGAGATCGCCCAGGGCCGCCTCGGCCCCGGCCGTATTCACCACTGCATGCGCACCATCGGCAAGGCCGAGGAGGCGCTGGAGAAGATGGTGAAGCGGCTCGCCTCGCGCACCGCGTTCGGCAAGAAGATCATCGAGCACAGTGTGTGGGAGCAGCGCATCGGCGAGGCCCGCACCGACATCGAGATGAATCGCCTCTTGTGCCTCAAAGCCGCCGACATGATGGACAAGGTCGGCAACAAGACCGCGCAGCTCGAGATCGCCATGATCAAGGTCGCAGGCCCCAACATGGCCTTGAAGATCATCGATCAGGCGATCCAGGCCTTTGGCGGCGCCGGCGTCTCGGACGAGGCGGGCCTTGCCAAGGACTACGCCCACATCCGCACGCTCCGTCTCGCCGACGGTCCGGACGAGGTGCACAATCGCGCCATTGCCAGACTTGAACTTCGGAAGTATGCAAACTCTGCCAGTCATTGAGAGGGAGAGCCAGGCGGCGCTCCCGATCTAAAGAAAAGACAGGGCATGATTGGGTGACCGCTTGACGCAAGTGCGTCAGCGGTTACCGATTAGGATCGTGCTCGACCAGAAACGGTCAGGACTGAAGAGGGAGCGTCACCGTGGCTGACGGCGTCAGGAAAGACGAGGAATTCTCGGGCACCAAGCCGGTCGAGGAGCGGCATCGTTTCGACGAGCTGCGCCTCGAGGCGTGGATGCGCGAGAACGTCGAAGGTTATGAAGGCCCGCTGGTCGTGCTCCAGTTCAAGGGCGGCCAGTCCAACCCGACCTATCGCCTCAACACGCCGAAGCGCTCCTACGTGATGCGCCGCAAGCCTTTCGGCAAGCTGCTGCCGTCGGCGCATGCGGTCGATCGCGAGTATCGCGTCATCGCGGCGCTTGGAAAGCAGGGCTTTCCGGTCGCGCATGCCTATGCGCTGTGCCAGGACGACAGCGTCATTGGCGCCGCCTTCTACATCATGTCGATGGAGGAGGGTCGGGTATTCTGGGATCCGACGCTGCCGAGCCAGGATGCCGATGCACGACGCAAGATCTTCACCAGCAAGATCGAGACGCTGGCCAAGCTCCACATGTTCGATCCCGTCGCGATCGGCCTCGGCGACTTCGGCAAGCCCGGCAATTATTTCGCGCGGCAGATCGACCGCTGGACCAAGCAGTACCGGGCCTCGGAGACGCAGCACATTCCGGAGTTCGAGAAGGTCGCCGAATGGCTGCCCAAGACGGTGCCGGAGCAGGCGCGCGTCTCGATCGTCCACGGCGACTATCGCCTCGACAACATGATTTTCCACGCAACGGAACCGCGCGTGCAGGCCGTGCTGGACTGGGAGCTGTCGACGCTCGGCGATCCCATGGCCGACTTCACCTATCTGCTGATGCAGTGGATCATGCCGGGCCTGCAGGGCGTCGACCTCAAGGCGCTCAACATCCCGAGCCTGGAAGAGGCGGCGCAGATCTACTGCAACGTCACCAGGATGAGCGTCCCGGACCTCAACTGGTACTTTTCCTACAATCTGTTCCGCCTCGCGGGCATCACGCAGGGCATCGCCGGCCGCATCCGCGACGGCACCGCCGCCAACGCCAAGGCGCTGGAGTCCGCCAAGCGCACCGTGCCGCTGTCGCAGGCATCGTGGGAATTCGCGCAGAAGGCGGGCGCGGTGTAGGAAGAACGAAGGCGCGGCTGGTGGCCGCGCCTTTTGCTTTCGATGTGCGCCGCTGTTTCCGCATACTCGGTGTCGTCGCCCGGATGAGCGAAGCGATATCCGGGACAGATGATCCCGCATGTCGCTTCGCTCATGCGGGCTACGTCAGCTCTCGTAGGGTGGGCAAAGGCGCGTAGCGCTGTGCCCACCATCTCTCCGCGATCACGGAGAAAAGGGTGGGCACGCTTCGCTATGCCCACCCTACGGCAGCGTCGCCTGAACGGCCGCCGTCTCGGGGCATGACGCAGATCGTGAGGAACGCCCTCAGCTTGTCCTGCCACCAGGCGTGACCATATCTCTCTCCGCACGGAGAATGATCATGGTCCAGCAACTGCGCATCTACGAGATCTTCGAGAAGAACAAGGCCGCCTTCCACGCCCGCTTTCGCGACCACGCGGCGCGCATCATGCGAACCAGATATGGCTTCCGGATCGTGGCGATGTGGGAAACCAGGTTCAGCGACCGCACCGAATTCGCTTATCTCCTGGAATGGCCGGACGAGGCGGCCAAAACGGCGGCGTGGACGGCCTTCATGGCCGACACCGAGTGGTCCGAGATCAAGCGGGTCACTCACGCCGAACACGGCTTGATGGTCGGCCAGATCGAGGACCGCTTGCTCGTGTTGGTGGATTATTCGCCGGCGCGGAGCTTGCTGCGTTAGCTGTGATGAGGCGGAGTTCGTTCCACCCGTCATTGCGAGCGCAGCGAAGCAATCCAGGGATGTATATGCGGAAACAGTCTGGATTGCTTCGTCGCAAGAGCTCCTCGCAATGACGAGGCACAACTCTCGTAGGGTGGGCAAAAGCGCGTAGCGCTTTGCCCACCATCTCTCCGCGATGGTGGAAAAGTGGTGGGCACGCTTCCGCCTTCGCTCTTCGAGCTACGGCGGACAAGTCGCTTTGCCCACCCTACGGCAGCGTCGCCTAAGACGCCGTCTTCGCACAATGCGCGATCAGCCTCTCCACGAACCCCGCGCATTTCTCCAGCTCCGCCATCTCCACGAACTCATCCGGCGTATGCGCCTGCGCGATCGATCCCGGGCCGATCACGACCGAGGGGATGTCGGCGATGCTGGCGAACAGGCTCGCCTCGGTGCCGAAGGCCACCTTGGCGTGGTCGTTGCGCCCGGCAAGGCTTTTTGCGAGCGTGACGATGGCGGCATCGGCGGCAGTGTCGAGCGCGGGATAATCGAGGATCTCCTCGAAATCGATGCCGCAGTCCGGATGCCTGGCCTTCATCGCCGGCTCGAGCTCGGCCTTGGCCCAGGCGACGATCGCATCGGTCACCTCCTTGGACTCCGTGATGCCGATGCCGCGGCATTCGAAATCGACCGTGCAGGTATCGGGCACGATGTTCAGCGCGGCGCCGCCATGCACGATGCTGGTGAGCAGCGTCGAATGCGGCACGTCGTAGAGGCTGTCGGTCGATCGCACGGCCGCGAGTGCCACGGCGCGGCGGCGGATCTCGACGATCAGCTCGGCGGCATATTCGATCGCGTTGACGCCCTCGGGCGCGATCGAGGAATGACGGGCGAGCCCGCGAAAGGTCGCGCGCACACCGTGCTTGCCCTTGTGGCCGATGATGACCTGCATCTGGGTCGGCTCGCCGATGAAGGCGCCGAGCGGCCTGAGCTTCTTCTTTGCGACCTCGTGCAGCATCGGCCGCACGCCGACGCAGCCGATCTCCTCGTCATAGGAGATGGCGAGATGGATCGGCGTCGTCAGCTTCGCCTCCAGCATCTCCGGCACCATGGCAAGGCACACCGCGACATAGCCCTTCATGTCGGTGGTGCCACGGCCATAGAGCTTGCCCTCGCGCTCCACCAGCTTGAACGGATCATGGCTCCAGTCCTGGCCTAGGACGGGAACAACGTCCGTGTGGCCCGACAGCACGAAGCCCGGCCGGTCCTGCGGTCCGATCGTGACCCAGAGCGAAGCCTTCTGCCCGGTCTCGTCGGTGATGCGCTCGCCCTTGATGCCGAGGAAGGCGAGATAACTCTCGATATGGGCAATCAGGGGCAGGTTGGTGCGGTCGCTGATCGTGTCGAAGCCGATGAGGTCGGCGAGCAGGTGGCGGATGCGATCGGGTCTTGAGCTTGGGAAGATCGGGTTCGGCATTGTCATTTCTTGTCGTGGGAACGGAAGCAGAAGCGCTTGCACGAACCATACCAATGTGATGGCTGGTGGCGCAAATCAACACAGGCCCGTAGTTTTGTAGGGTGGGTTAGCCTTGCGGCTGCGTGAAGCGCAGTCGGAAGGCGTAACCCACCACTGTCTCTCTCCACGGAAGCAGAAGAGGTGGATTACGCCTTCGGCTAATCCACCCTACGCATCTACAAGCCCTTGGGTTGCCCGACGGGCAAAACATCCATCATGCCGGTCAAGGCATGGCGCCAAAAATATTCCACTTTACCGAAATTCGGAAACGGCGTATGTGTCGCCGCACTCCGGCCCAAGGAAGAGGGGCGTATCGCGATCGTCACGAACGCGGGCCGGACGGCGGTGGACGCGGGCCACATCGGCGCGAAAAGCTTCGCAGGGCGGAGAGCCGTGAGCGAAGACCTCGCGCCAGCGACAGGTGCGGCTCACGTACGGCAAAATCGTGTGGTCCTGACGTCCGGGTCTGTGCGTCAAGCCTTGCGGTGATGTGGCGGCCCGACCGGGCCCGCGCATCAGTGATCCGTACGGCGACGGGGGCAATAGTGCATCGCTCCCCGGGGAGATCACGACATAAGCCGTAAAACCACTGCGCAGGGAAGGCCGGATGTTTGGCTTCACCTGTATGCCGCTGTGCAAATTCTTGCTGCCACCTTTCGCACAGTGGACCGTGGGTGCCCGGCCGGCACCCGGTCTTCCCTGCGCCCTCTTTCACCGGGGGTAGTTAGGCAAAGCTCGGGCGGAAGATGCCGCGAGAATGCGAAGGCGTGTCTGCGAATGGCAATGCGAATTGAAGAAGCGTTGCTGCCACCACGTCATTGCGAGGAGCCCTTGCGACGAAGCAATCCAGAGTCCCTCCGCGGAGGCACTCTGGATTGCTTCGCTGCGCTCGCAATGACGATGTGGATGCAGGTGTGCGCGACAAGTCCGCTCTCGTGCCCCGGACGCAGCGCAGCGTCTCTTCGACGGTGCGCTGCAGAGCCGGGGCCCATGCATCAGCGAGCTCTGTGGCCTGCTGGGTCCCGGCTCTGCGCAGCAGCGTGAGAACGCTGCAGCGCGTCCGGGACACGAGAGTGTGCGTGTTAAACCGGCTTCCCCGTATACGGCATCGACGCGGTGAGGCCACCGTCCACAGGGAACGCTTGCCCGTTGACATACGACGCCTCGTCGCTTGCCAGGAACAGTCCCATCGCCGCAAGCTCGTGCGGCTGTCCGGCGCGCTTGAGCGGGTTGAGCTGGCCGATCTTGTCATGGGTGCCGCGCTCCTTGGCGCGGTCGAAGATCGGCTTGGTCATGCCTGTTTCGATCAGGCCGGGGCAGACCGCGTTGATGCGCACGCCGGTGCCGGTGAGCGAATAAGCCGTGGTCTGCACCAGGCTGATCACGCCGGCCTTGCTCGCGGCATAGGGATGTCCGCTCGCGCCGGCCTTGAGGCCTGCCACGGATGCCGTCAGCACGATCGCGCCCGACTGCTGTTTCACCATGTGCGGCATCGCATGCTTCACGGCGAGGAACGGTCCGATCAAATTGACGCGCAAGACCTCTTGCCACTGCTCGACGGTCTGTTCGCCGAGCGGAACGAGCCCGCCGGAGACGCCGGCATTGGCCCAGATCACGTCGAGCCGGCCGTGCGTTTTCACCGCCTTGTCGATCACGGCGATGACGTCCTTCTCCGAGCCGGCATCGGCCACCATCGCTTCCGCGATGCCGCCGGCCTTCTTGATCTCATCGACGGTCTCTTTCACCGCCTCGGTGCGATCGACCGCGATCAGCTTTGCGCCTTCCTTGGTGAACAGCAGCGCAGCCGCACGGCCGATGCCGCTGCCGGCGCCGGTGATGATGACGGATTTGCCTTGCAGACGGCCCATGCGTTTCTCCCTCTGGTGCCTCGCGCGACGCTTGCCGCGCGACGGAATTTCAAACAAGATTTCAAACGGTAAAGTGTCTTGAGACACGTTGCCTACTCACGTACAGCGACATCAGACGGGATGGAAGGGTTTCGATGGCAGCCGAAGACAAGCCCAATGTGGTCACGACACGGTGGTGGTGGGTCCGTCACGCGCCGGTGCGCAATGACGGCGGCAACATCTACGGGCAGAGCGATATCGCCTGCGACACCAGCGACACCTACGTTTTCAATGCCGTTGCCAAGGTGCTGCCACGCAAGGCGGTCTGGTATTCGAGCAATCTGCAGCGCACGCATCAGACGGCCGAAGCGATCTGGGCGGCCGGCTTCCCGCGGCCTGCGTCGATGCAATGGGAAGCGGACCTCGCCGAGCAAAATCTCGGCCGCTGGCAGGGCATGAACCGCGCCCAGTTCATTGCCAGCCGCCCCGTCGGCACCAGCTGGTTCGCGGACATCAACGAGCCCGCGCCCGGCGGCGAAAGTTTCATGGATCTCTACAACCGCACCCGCCGCACCATCGAGCGCATCAACATCGAGGCGGCGGGGCAGGACATCATCGCGGTCGCACATGGCGGCACCATCAAGGCCGCGGTGGGGCTCGCACTCGGTGACTTGCCGGAGCAGGGGCTGGCGTTCGATATCGACAACGTGTCGGTGACGCGGCTCGACTATTTCGCAAGCCCGGAGCGCACCGTCTGGCGGCTGCCGATGGTCAATCAGCAGCCGTGGATCGCGGACGACGCGCACGCGGCGATGCATCAGCTGGCCGGGCCGGAAGTCAAGAAGCTCGCCTGAGCGAGCTGTCATTCCGGGACGGTCCGCAGGACCGGACTATGGTGCGCAGTTGCGCACCTGAGAATCTCGATGTGAATACGAAGATCAATCTTGGGAGAGAAACATGACCTTGTTCGACATGAAGGGGAAAGTCGCCGTCATCACGGGATCGACGCGCGGCATCGGGCTCGCGATCGCCGAGCGCATGGCCGAGCACGGCGCCAAGGTCGTGATCTCCTCGCGCAAGGCCGATGTCTGCGAGCAGGTCGCGAAAGACATCAACGACAAGTTCGGCAAGGGGACCGCGGTCGCGGTCGCCGCGAACATCTCCTCGAAGGAAAACCTGCAAAACCTCGTCGACGAGAGCAACCGCGCCTTCGGCAAGATCGACGTGCTGGTCTGCAACGCCGCGTCGAATCCGTATTACGGGCCGCTCGCCGGCATCTCCGACGATCAGTTCCGCAAGATTCTCGACAACAACATCGTCGCCAACAACTGGCTGATCTCGATGGTGGTGCCGCAGATGATCGAGCGCAAGGACGGCTCGGTCATCATCGTCTCCTCGATCGGCGGCCTGAAGGGCTCGACCATCCTCGGCGCCTACGCGATCTCGAAAGCCGCCGACATGCAGCTCGCGCGCAACCTCGCTTGCGAATACGGCAAGCACAACATCCGCGTGAACTGCATCGCGCCCGGCCTGATCAAGACCGACTTCGCCAAAGCGCTGTGGGACAATCCCGAGAACCTGAAAGCCTCGACCTCGCGCTCGCCGCTGCTGCGCATCGGCATCCCCGACGAGATCGCCGGCGCAGCCGTGTTCCTGGGTTCGAAGGCCGGCGACTTCATGACCGGCCAGACCATGGTGATCGACGGCGGCGCGACGATCAGCTGAGGCGTTGCTTGGGGAAGGGGCACGCAGCCCGCCTAACAACAGGTGTCATCGCCCGCGAAGGCGGGCGATCCAGTATCCCGCGGCCGGAGCGGTGTGAACGAACTGCCGCCGCGGAGTACTGGATGCCCCGGTCAAGCCGGGGCATGACAGCGAGTGTGAGGAGGCGGCGTCGCGACGAGCGCGAAGTCACCTCAATCCACCGCCGCGTAAACCAGATCTCGCACCAGGGTGCGCGTAAAATCGCGCTGGCCTGGCCCCTGCGTCATGAACACCGCGAACAGGTCCTCCTTCGGATCGATCCAGAAGAACGTCCCCGCGATGCCGCTCCAGAAATACTGGCCGACGCTGCCGGGGAAGGGGGCGATGCCGGCCTGCGTGCGCACCGCGAAGCCGAGGCCGAAGCCGTGGCCGGGCGACAGCAGGGTGCCGTTGGTCTGAACGTACGGCCCGAGATGATCGGACGTCATCAGCTCCAGCGACTTGCGGCCGATGATCCTGTTGCCCTCGAGCGTGCCGCCGTTGCGCAGCATCAGCGCGAAGCGGGCGTAGTCCATCGTGGTCGAGACCAGACCCCCGCCGCCGGATTCCATCACCGGCTGCTCGAGCATGTTGAAGAGGGCGACCTTGTCGCCGGTCCAGGGATCGGCCGCGAACGGCTCGGCGAGCCTGTTGGCATTGGCCCCGGAGGTCGCAAAGCCGGTCTCGGCCATCTGCAGCGGCGCAAGCACGCGCTCGGAGAGGAACGTACCAAGCGACTTGCCGCTGACGACCTCGATGATGCGGCCAAGGATGTCGGTGGAGCGGCTGTAGTTGAATTCATCGCCGGGGTGGCAGACGAGGGGGAAGCTCGCCACCAGGCTTGCGTGCTCGGCATTGGTGATCTTGCGGCTGCGGACGCGGGACTCCTGGTAGAGCTTGTGCACGGGCCCGTCGCCCTGGTGCTCATAGGTGAGGCCGGAGGTGTGGCGGAGCAGATCCTGCACCGTCATCGCCCGCTTGGGTGGAACCAGCTCCATCCTGCTGCCGCTGACCACGCCGACCTTCTGGTCGGCGAACTCCGGAATGAACTTGGCCACGGGATCGCCCAGCAGGAGGTGGCCGTCCTCGACCAGCGCCATGACCGCAACCGAGACGATCGGCTTGGTCATCGAGAAGATCCGGAAGATCGAATCGCGCACCATCGGCGCCGTGCCCGCCGGGCTCTGCCTGCCGAGCGCCTCGAACCAGCCGACCTGGCCGCGCCTCGCCACCAGCACGGTGACGCCGGGGACGGTCTCCTTGTCGATCTCACGCTTGAAGGCGTCCGACATGGCCTGCAGGCGAGGGCGGGACAGCCCCAGTGTCTCGGGCCTTGCTTCCGGCAAAGGCGGCGTCTGGGCTGCGGAGGCGGGCTTAAGGGCGGCTTGGGCGGCGTTCATGAGGGCTCCCGGGTTGTTCTTGTCGTTCGGAGCGAACTGTCGCCCAGAAGTCGCACTGTGAACAAGCGGCCCTTGTGCGCTTCTCCCTTGCAATCCGGTCGCCCCCTGTGCTTGAAAGCGGCCCTGAGCCGCGGCGACGCAGGTTCGTAGGAGTGTAGCTCAATTGGTAGAGCACCGGTCTCCAAAACCGGGGGTCGCAGGTTCGAGCCCTGCCACTCCTGCCAGCAAAATCAATCACTTAGGTCGAATTCTGGCGGGGCGGGCATAAGTATGCCCGGCGGCCGCTGTTGTCCGCTACAATCGGCTTTGCCCGTGGATCAGCGCGCGGAGGTCCGGCCGGCTTCGACGGGAGTCTGGCTGACATCGACGTGCCGGATGGGAACGCGGCGGAGCAGCGAGAAGATCGTCCCGCCGAGCTCGAGATAGGTGCGCAGCCGCAGCGCACGGGAAGAGCCTTTCAGCTCCGCGTTCAGGCTGACCGGAATCTGCACGAAGGTGAGGCCGAGTTGGAGCAGCGAGATCAACCCACAGATCTGATAGCCATAGCCGTCGGCCTTCACTGCGATCTGGCGGAGCCATTTCACGGGGTAGACGATCATGCTGTGGTAGTCGTACAGCCAGAAGCCGAACAGGCAGTTCAGGATGAAGCGCAGCGAATGCGATTGGATCGAGCGGTTGACCGAACGGTCTGATTGATTGTCGCGGTAGGTGATCACCATGTCGGCGGCGCCGACCGCCTTGAACATCCTGGCAATGCCTTCGTTCTGGAAGGCGTGATCGCCGGGGATCAGCGTAATGGAATCGAATTTCGCGCGCGCCAGGGCGTATTCAAACCCGGCGCCGACACCCCGCCGCTCGGCGTTATGATGAACGGTGATCCGCCGGTCGCTGGCCGCGAATTCGTCCATGATCGCGCCGGTGGCGTCGGTGCTGCCGTCGTCGATCAGCAAGATCTCGAAATCGTCCAGCAGTTCGCGTGCGAGTGGCAGCACGCCGTCGATAGTGTCTGCGATCTTGTCCTGCTCGTTCAGAGCAGGGATGACGATCGTAAGCCGTTTTGCCGCCTTGGTAGGTGTCATTGCTATACCGCCGTTGCCGGCCACCGGTACTGTTGGAACCCCACCCACAACTCTGGGATCAGGATGCGGCCGACAATATCGGTCCCGTCAGTCAGGTCAACGCAACTGCGTTGCATTCGGGCAACTACTCCCCAAAATCGTAGAGTCCGGTGTCGCCGATGCCGAAGGCGCGCCGCAGCCGCCCGATCCGGCCCGCCATGACCTGCCCTGCCGCCGTCGCGGCAAACCGCGAATCGACCCGCTCGACCAGACCGCCGTCTATCAGGATGCCGGTGCGCCCGCGGAACAGAGCTGGAACTTGCCGTTCCACGACGTCGGACAGCGGAGCCGTCCGGCCGGGCCGCTCGGCAAGACCCAAGAGGATGTCCAGCGAGACCGATTTGTAGACTGCGCCGAAGGCGAAAACGTAGCCCATGACGCCAAAGCCGAAAATCGATGCGGCGTCCCAATAGCGGAATTGCGGGAGGATCAAGACGCCGAGCAGCACGCTAAGAAGATGCGAAACGATCGCGGCGATCGCGAGCACGATCACCGGTGCAAGCGACCATGCCCGAGCGCGAGCGACGAACTGCAGGACAGGCGCCAGCATGGCAAATGCGACGGCAGCGATGAAACCGACAGCGAATGACATGGTGGCGTTATCCAAGCCCCGTCGAGAAACGAACGAGCTTGACGAGATGCGCCACCGCAAGCCCCTTGGCCGTCGGCGCCAATTTGCCGTCGGCTATCATCACCATTCCCGAACCGATCAGCAGCTTCAATCGATTGTGCGCGAAGGTGCCGAGATCTCCCCCTTGCATGTAGGCGGCAGCCCATTGCTCCAGGGTCAGGGGAGAGCCGGCCCGGGCGAGCGCCGTGAGCAGCGTCAGGGTAAAGCCCCAGGCCAGCAGGCTGAACAGGACGTAGCAAAGCATCATCGCCGTCGCCAGGAGGAAGAGGCCGCTGACCACGTCGTCGAGATGCCTTGGACCCGGAATTGCGATGCAGGCGATCGCAAAAAGTACGACCACGCTGAGACAGCCCAGCCGAAAACGGCGGCCAGCTCCGCGAATGGCGGCGATACGTGCATAGCACAGCAACAGCAGCGGAAGCGCGACACTGAGACAAATCGCAGTGGTCTGCGCCGGGCCCGGTAGGAAGTTCATCGCGGAAATCGCCTTGGACGCCTCGGTGCTGCCCAGCCTACGCGGTGTCTATAGGAGGTCGGATTTTGGGGGTCAATGACCAATCGAGATCCTGTATCCGGCTCTTGCGGCGCCCAGGCAGGCATGCGAATTCTTGCTGCCGATGCCGTCCCCTCCCTCTCCCAGCACATCCGGAATGCTGCGCGCGACAGTCGTTCTGCTGGCGCTGCTGCTGATCGCGCACGCGCCGATGCTGCTGAACGACGGCCTCTTCATGGACGACTGGTTCGTGCTCAAGCCGCGTCCGGACTATTTCATCGACATCGGTTTCCTGCTCAACGGCGCCGGCCATCCGATCTTCTACAGTTACGACACGCTCGCGAATTGGACGGGCGCCCCGGTGGCCGTGATGGTATCGTTGGCGTTTGCTGGAGTTGTCTTCGGCGCGACCTGTCTGGTGCTGACGGCGATGCGGCTCGGCTTGCTCGATTGCACCGAAGCGGTTGGATTTGCGCTGATCGTCTGGACCTATCCCGGCTATCAGCTTTGGGCGGGAAAGGCGAACGCGGTCTACGTCTTCAGCTTTGGACTTCTGTTCGTCGGTGCTTGGTTGTTGACGCTCGCTTTCAGTACCCGGGGGTGGCGGCGTGTTTTGCTTCGCGTGGCCTGTGCGGTCGTATTCCTTCTCAGCTTCGCGCTCAACTCGACGGTCGTGCTCTACGCCTGCGTCATGCTTGGGCTCTTCGTTGCAAATTGGCGGAGCGGAGCCGTCGCGCAAGGATTCATTCGCCGCACCTGGCTCGCAGCCTGGCGCTGCGCTTTGGGCTATCCGGAATTGATCGTGCTTCCTCTGGTCTATGCGGGCACGCTTAGCATCTGGTTCAAGCGCATTGGTTTGTACGCGCAGCACTATGACGCCCATTTCCCGACGCTCGACGAATTGTCGAACGGATGGAGGGCGTTCTTCGACGCCGGCTACAGGGACGTCGTGGCCCACGCGATCCGGGCGGCGATCCAGGTCCCGGCGCCCTTCATCCTGGCTGCGGCGCTCGTCGGCATCGTCTTGCTGCTGCTGCGTCCCGGCACGGAGCCAACTGCACCCAGACGCGCGATCGCCTTGCCGCTCGTGCTGGCCGTGGTTTTGTTTCTCGCATTGTCCTCGCCCTATCTGATCGCCGGCCTGCGGCCCTCTTCCACGCATTTCTATGAGAGCCGTCATCTGTTGCTGTTCGGTGTGCCGGCGGCGCTGGCACTACTCGCGTTCAAGCGTCAGGCCGAACGGTGGATCGGCCCCAGTGCCGCCTTTGCAAGCCTGTTCGGATTGGCAACGATACTGTGGTTCGGAATGCTGTGGAACGATTACACCTTCATGCAGGCGAGAACGCTGAAACAGGAGGCTCTGACACGCGGCCTTGCCGGCCTAGTCCAGCCCGCGGCGACGGTCTACGCGCTTGACGACCGCTTCTTCGACCGTCCGTCACGGGATGTGCCGTTCGGCCTGGCCGAGGTCACCGGTATGCTCCGCCTCGCCTGGGGCAATCAGCCCTTCTTCGGGTTTGCCCTGGGTGCCGAGCGGCCCGACGTCCTACAGGAAATGGAGGAGAAGCGGGTTGCTCCGGGAACTGCGTTCCGTCATATCGATCCTTCGGGGCGGCAGGCGACGATCTTGTTGCAGGCGGGCTCTGGAGGTGCGGCGGACCGGGCATTGGTGCGAACGTACTACACGTGTCGGCTTCTGGCGCGTTGTGACGTTGCAGAGCTTCTGGCTCAGCTCGCGCAGGTCACGATCAAGGTCGGTCCAATCGCCGGAATCACGCCGCTCAACGGCGCCAGCGAGAATGTCGCGCCTAGCCGCTAGCCCGCCGCTGCCAGACCGCCTCCGCAAGCGCGATGTCCATCATCGAGTCTTCGCCGGAGGCAAGGGGCATCCGTCGTTGGACGATATCGGAGACGAAGGCATCGGATTGGCGCCGAAATGCCCAACTGGTTGTTTGCTCCAAGCGCGTGGATTCGCCGCCATGATCGAGGATGACCTGTGCCTCCTCTTCGGCGAAGGGAGCGGGCAATTCGATGGTCAGGGTCCCGCGCTCGAAATTGATCGTCAGTCCCTCGCGCCAAGCGCCCCTGGTCCCGTTCGCAAGGTCCAGCGCGCACGCGATGCCGTCGAAATCGAGGGTGATGCGCGCAGCTCCCGAGGTCTCCACGGTGCTATCGGCGACTGTCGGCGACGGTCCGAGCACGTAGCGCGCGAGATTGATGATATGACTGAACACGTTCAGAAAGTTGTCGTAGCCGGGCCGTAGCGTGCCCGGCATCCAGTCGGGACCATCCTGCCAGAGCTCAAGCCCGTCCGGCCGGGTTTCGCCGGTCATGACGAAGTTGTCGTGCGATCGGCCGGTGTCGCCGCCGAAGCACCAGCCTCTTGCGCCGACGACGCGTCCGAGCGAGCCGTCCGTGCGCAGGCGCGCCAGCTGGGCCAGCGCGCGCGCTACGCCGGCGTCGTGACGCTTCATGTAGCCGATGCTGTAGACGAGCTGCTGGTGCCGCGCAGCTTCGACCAGCGATGCGGCCTGAACCGTTGTGTAGGCCATCGGCTTCTCCGACAGCACGTGCCGGCCGCTGTTCAACGCGTCCAGCACGATCGGGCCGGTGGCGCGACGCTTCGTCACGACGATGACGGCGGATACCTCGCTATCCGCGAGCAGTTCCCGGTGCGTGCCGTAGACCCGCGAGATGCCGAATTTCTGCGCGGCGGCGGCCGCCAGATCGGGCCGGAGATCGGCGATCGCGACGACGCGGCAGGCGGGATTGGCAGCGAAATTGGCGAGGTGGCACATCTGGCCGACCATGCCTGTCCCGATGATGCCAATGCCGGGCCTCACTGGCTACGATCCCTCGAGGCGCTTCCTGACGACGAGGAAATGCGCCGGCTGACCCCAGGTGTTGATGAACGCCGGGTCTGACTGGGTGAGGGCGGTGATCGCGGACGCATCGCGCCGCGCGATCGCGCCGAAGATGCGATGGAAACTGTCGAGCGTCGCGGTGATGGCTTCGATGTCGGAAGCATCGTCGGCGAGAATGTCCGTCGTCAGGATCGTCTCGCGTAACGAAGCGAGGCTCGCGATCACGCGGGGCAGGCTGTCGCCGAAGGGCTCGTCGATCATTCTGTCGACATCGAGCACCAGCGCTTCGATCGAAGCCGAGATCGCGCTCACAGCGTCAGCTTGACCGACCAGATAAAGCTTCCGTCCCCCGAGGAAGCTCAGGCGGCTGCGGTCGAGGTGGCGCGTCGCGCGACGCAGCTTCTCGTCCGCCGACAGGACCTTCTTGTGCCAGTAGACGTCCAGGCTGTCGCGATAGGCGGGCCAGGCCGAATGAATGTCGAACCCCTGCTCATGCGCAGCCGTGCAAAGGGCGCCCGAATCGAGGAAGTACCGGTATCGGACGAACGGATTTTCGAGCACGTCCATCAACCAGGATTCGAAGCTGCGGGTGTGCGGAATGCTGTTCCACTTCGCCTCGAACAGTGACTTCGCCGTCTCCAGCGCCGGGCGGCCCGTTAATGCCTTGCCGGCGGCATGGATCGCCTTGAGCGCGAGTTCGAAGAATCCGCCATAGCGTTCGTAATAGGAAACGACGGCATAGCCGTCCGGATTGAGCAGCCGGTGGAAGATGCCGAGCCATTTCTCGCTCGGCTGCACCGTGTAGATGAATCCCTCGGCATCGATGATATCGAAGCGGCGCTGGCCGCGAAATCCCTCGACATCGGCCAATGCGAGTTCGCGCAGGCGCTCGGTCAGGCCGAAATGCGCGAAATAGGCCTCGATTTTCGGATGCGCATGCCGGTTCGGTTCGGCGAGCGTCATATTCGCGCCCCAGCCGGCAAACACGAGGGCGTTCTCACCGGAATCAGGACCGAATTCGAGCACCTCGGCATCGCGGAACAGCCGCGGCGGCAGCACGAGCTTGTCCGAAAACAGCTCGCGCCGCTGGCTGGCATATGCATCGAGTTCGGCGGCCGACTTGAAATTCCCGAACGTCGGCAGGACGTTCTGACGTTCGTAGTAGTTGAAGAGCTTGTCGTCAGCCATGCCGCGACCCTGCGGTCGCTTCGAGGCGATCGAGCTCGCTCCAGATATCGGAGGGCGCGAAGATGGAGACGATGTGCAGCGGGCGCTTCACGCTCTCGCGCAGCCGGCTGCTGACCTTGGCCTCGTTCTCGTGGTTCACGGCCAGCAGACAGACGAGCGCATTCGACTTGCCGATGAGGTCCTCCGGCGAGCGGATCGGGATCCCGGTACCCGGCAGGAACAACCCTTGGCGTTCCGTCTGGTCGTCGACCGAGAGGTCGATGAGATCCGCCAGTTCGTGCGCATTGGTGAAGGTGCAGGCGCGGCAACCTGCGCCGTAGATGGCGATCTCGGCGCCGCTGGCGCGGGCCTTGGCGAGGATCGGTCGGAGGCGTGCGCCATACTCCCTCGCACGCTGACCGAATTTCTCGCCGACACCGGCTGGGGCGGGCGGAGGCGTCACCTTGTGCGCAGCGCGGCGGGCTGCGATCGCGAGGCTGCCGCCGCTGAAATTATACTTCTTCACGGACACCGCTTCGAAGCCGTGGCGCGCCAGCAGGGCGAGCAGGGTCGGCTCGGTGAAATAGCTGACGTGCTCCTCCCAGAGGACGGAGAGGTCTCCGGCAGTCGAGCCAGGATCAAAGTCGGGCACGTCGATGAACAGCAGCCCGTCGTCCTTGAGCGCGATCTTCACGCAATCGAAAAAGTTCTCGAAATCCACGATGTGTTCCAGCACCTGGCGCGAGACGACGAGATCGAACTTGCCGGTCTGCGCCACGGCGTCGTGACACATCGCCGGGCTGATCATGTCGGCATAGACCTTGATGCCGCGCTCGCGGGCGATCTTGCCCGACACCGGGTTGGGCTCCACGCCGACCAGGACCTTCGCGCCGCGTTCGCGCAGCTTGTCCATGAACAGGCCGTCGTTGCAGCCGATCTCGAACACGGATTGGTGGCTCGAGAATTTCGCGATGGTATCGAGCTCGTCGACCTGGTGCGGCTCGGGCTTCCAGCTGCTGAAATTGTAGTTGAACTGCCGATACAGGATGTCGGGATCGATCGGCTTGACGATCTGAGGCAGGCCGCACTCGCCGCAGGCAAGCACCTCGAACGGGTACCGTTCCTCCTGTTCGTTCCGACTGTGTCGAAGCCGATGTGCAATCGGCATCAATCCAAGGTCGATGACCGGTCGCAGGTCGGTCGAATGGCAGAGGCGGCAATGGTCGGTCACTGTGTTTGGCTCTGTGCAAGGAGTACGAGGGGACTTCCGCGCCCAGGCAAACGCGGCGCAAACAGGGCTATATAATGCCCGGGACCACGCTACAATTCTTTAGTTGCCGGCCTCAGACAGGTGTTCAAGTGCGTGCCCTACTGAACTCCGAGTTCCGATTCGTCGCAAGCCGGTGAAGGAAGAGCCAGAAGCCATGCCGCTCCACGAACGCCAGAGCGCCGGCAGGGCGGCCGATATTCGGCTCTTGCCAAGGGGGTTGGCGTTCCGTCCTTCAACTGCATGAGCTCGCCGCGACCTTCGATGGCCGAGGGGGCGTCCTCGAGGACCGCCCCCAGGAGTTCGAACAGGCCCATCTTGTCGGGTGGCGGAATTCCAGGCGCCGCACGATACCGCCAGGTCTCCAGGCGTGGCGGGCAGGGAAGGAATTCGAGGTAGGAAATCGAGCATCTACCGCGCGAGACTTCACCAGGCGGCGTGAAATCCCCGCAATAGTCGGTGTAGACAAACGATCGCGCGCGACTTTCGTCACGCAGTGTCGCTTGTGCGACATTCATGTCACTGGCCCCCAGGCAACGCGAGCGGAACGAGATGATGTGGCTGTCCGGGACCTGGAGCTTCACGACCTTGGGTTCGGGATCCGCGAGCAAGGCTGCGCGAACTTGCCGCTGCATATCGCTGGTAACCAGCCCGTCATACAGCAGCCATTTGGAATCGTGCGCCATCGAGAGTGCGAAGATCGCGATCACGCCACCGGCGGCTGCTGCACGTTCACGCTGTACTGTAATCGACTGCACCAGGGCCGCCACCAGTATCAAGATGCCGAATTGCGACGGAAACAGCAGTCTCGTTTCGCCCCGCGTCACATCGCCGTAAAGGCCGGCAAGCGCGTAGGGCGCGGCGCCAAGGAGCGCCATCGCGGCTCCCAACAGGAACAATATCAGCGCGCTTCTGGTCGACGCATGGGTTTTGAGCCTCCAAGGCGTCGACGATGCTGCTGAAGAGAGCAGAACGAACACGACCATGGCGGCCAGTATCACCACGGTCGAGAGGCGATAGCCTAGAAACGCAAACCCTTGAAAGTAAGCGTATTCGAGCCCGCTCGGGAAGGCCATGAGGTGATTAGCCAGTGCCTGCCTTATGACGGCAATGTCAGGCGCGAAACTATACTGTCCGGCATAGTGGCCGCTCTTCCCCAGAATCGTCAGGCGCAGCACGATCATGGCCGCGACGGCCAGCCAGAACGGGGCAAGACGCACGAGCGTCCGCGTCCAACGCTCGCCGGCAGATCGGGCCAGCACGACGCGGAGCGGCTCAAGGGCGATCAGGGTCTCGAGCGACAATGAGAAAAGCAGACTGAACGGCGCCGCCCATCGAAGCGCTCGTACCTTCGAATAGGACAATTCGTAGGACAACAAATAGAAGACCAGGAAGAAGTCGTAGACTGCATTTTGCGTCAGGCGAATTGCGTAGAACGGGCTGAGCAAGTAGAGGGCCGTGAAAAATCCAGCGATGCGTTTCGTATGGGATGATCGCGAGAGGATAGAGTAGAGCAATATGCCGTTCACAACGTGGCAGCCCAACCCGGCGAACCGCGCGGCGACGTCGGGCATGTCGTGGAGCAGCACGACATACAGCGTCATGGGAATTGCGAAGCCGGCGTGGGCCGACTCCCACAGCACGCGGGAAAGGCCGGCTACATCCTGGGTCCAATAGATGTAATAGACCGTCCAGTCGTCGCCGAAGACCTCACGCGCGAACAGTGCAGGCAGGCTCGTGACAACAGCGATAGCCATGGCCAGCCAGACATATCCGATGCCCAATCGAGCGTGTGATCGGGCAGTCGCTGCGTCTGAGCCGGCCTTCATGTGAAGATCGTCGGAACTGTCAGGGCCGATCACGGCTATGCGTTGCCTTGCCCGGCCAGCTTCTCCGCGGCGAGCGCACCGATCCTCGTCACGTAGTCCTGCACCGCGGCAGCGTCGCTGCCATCGGGGGCCCAATCGGGAAAGGCCGTGCGAGCCGGATCGAACGGGCCGGCGGTGGTTTCGTGAAACACCAGCCATTCCGAGGTGATCAGGATCGAGTGGAAGACCTTTTCCGGCATGCGGTAATAGCAGCGCTTGCCCTGGCCGTAGGGGGCCATCTCGAGCACCTCGCGAATGCGGCCGTCATCCTCGAAGATGATGACCTGAGCGGTGCCCTCGATCACGTGAAACGATTCAGGTTTGCCAAGATGCTTGTGGGGCCGGACATAGGCCTCGCGGTGATGCACGATGAGCATCTCGTGCAAACCGGACGAGGGATCGGGATGCGTGCACAGCCGGCTACGCAGGCGCGGGTTGCCGGCGGCGATGCGCTTCAGCTCCGCGATCGTGGCATCGTCCGCCGTGACGATGGCGTCGTCGGAATAATAGACTTCCGGATTTTGCGCGCGCAGCGAGGTCGGCGGGCGCGAACGCGCCGTCTCATTCGAAGAAGATGAACCCATGGTCGCCCCGATAGCCGCATTTGTCATAGATCCAGGCCCATGTTTCCGGACCATGGAAGCTCAGGCAGGTGAGCTGCCAGTAGAGGAGGTTCGCCTTCTCGCGCTCGTTGCGGAACGATTCGACCATCAGATATTTCGAGGCGCCGCGTCCGACGCGCTCGATCTCGCCCACCGCGCGGAAGACGTCCTCGAGTGCAAGGTTGTGCAGCACGCCGAGCGACACCACGAGGTCGAAGCTGTGGTCGGGGTAGGGGAGCGCGACGGCGCTGCCGACCCTCAGGTGCGGCCGCACCTCCTCCTTCGCATTGGCGATGCCGTAATCGGAGATGTCGATGCCGGCGATCGTGAGGTCGGGGACGAGCTGGGTGAACTCGTACAGCAGATAGCCCTTGCCGCAGCCGACATCGAGCACGCTCATGCCGGGCTTGATGCCATACCGGTCGATCAGGGTCTGGGCGAGCGGGCGCCACCTTCCGTCGTAGCGATATCCGCCGTAGCCGTAGCGCCGGTCGCCATCCCAGTAGTCGCGTCCCCATTGCCTGGCGACTGTCGCCGATTCCGCCTTGTCATGCTCGACCACGCGTTGAACGTAGTTCCGCCTGGTCGACGCGTGCATCGGCTGGAGCAGGTTGATCTCGGCCATGGTCGTTAACCGGATCGCGGCATCGTCACAGGATGGTCGCGAATTTGTTGACGAGCAGGATGTCCTCGACGGCCCGAATGTCCTTCTGCGACGAGAGCGTGATCTCCTCCACGGCCGCATGCAGATCGCAGCCTTCGCGCAGCACGCGGTCATAGATCTCCCGTCGCCGTGCCTCATCGGGCGGCAGCATGAAGATGCTGTAGAGGATCAGGCCGTTCAGGCGGGGCAGCTCGTCCAGGATGTCCTCGAGCACCATGTAGCTGCCGGGCATGATGTGCTCGACGGCGCTGAGCAGATATTGCAGGTTCTTGCGCCGCGCATAGTCGCGGATCACGATGTTCTGGACGTGCTGCGGGGTGCGGCTGCCGTTCAGTGGCCGGGCGCCGATATAGCCGCGGTGGCCTGCTCGCTCAGCCATGGAAGCCTCCCGGCAGCTTGTATTGCATGCCGACCCGCGTCGCCGGACGCAGCAGGATCGGCTCGAAGAACTCGCCGAAGCGCTTGTCCGCGTAGGGCGACATGATGCTCTTGAACCGACAGTTCATGCTCCAGCGCGTGCCGGGCTCCTCGTTGACGCGATTGCCGTGCATCAAGGTCTGGTTGAACAGCATCACGTGACCGTAGGGAATCTCGATGAAGGTCGCGTGCGGCTTGATGGTCTTGTACAGCTCCTCGGCGCTGCGCAGGCTTGCCATCCGGTCCTGCATGTCGCCGTTCTGGGACGGCGGCAGCAGATACATCGCTTTAGTGCGGCGGACGTCGACCAGCGGCACCCACACCACGACCTCGAACGGCGAGTCGCCCGACCAGACGTCGGAATGGGTGGCGAGCAGGGACGAATCGTCGCCGGGCAGCTGGATGCTGAGATTGACGCGGCGCTGCATGCAGAGCTCGTTGCCGACGATGGTCTCGATCGTCGAGCGCGCCAGACGGAAATAGGTCGGCCGGAACCAGGGCTCTGCGTTGAGGCCGTTGAAGACGTGCAGCCGCAGTCCGTTGAGATCATCCACGCTCACGCGCGTGTGGATGGTGTCGAGCATCGCATAGGGATCGTTGCTGTGCGGCAGCTTGAGATAGTCCGCTGCGAGCTCGGCGGCGCGCCGCTGGATGCGGTCGAGCCCGGCGCGGTCGTCAGCCGGCGTGGTGACGAAGCCGTCGTCGATGAAGCGCTGCGCCAGCGCCTGCTCATCGGCCCCGAGGAAGTCGGTATCCGTCATGCAAAGTACTCCCGCGCGGTCGCGCAGATATGGCTGATATCGGCGGCCGAGAGGAACTGGTTGATGGGAAGGGTGAGGATCTGGTCCGCCTGCCGCTCGGTGACCGGAAACGCGCCGCGACCGTGACCCAGATGCGCTGCCGCCGGCTGCAGATGGATCGGGACCGGATAGTGAATCGCGGTCTCGATGCCCTTGTCGGCGAGATATTTCTGGAAATCGTTGCGACGCTCGGTCTGCACGACGAAGGTGTGGAAGGTGTTGAACTCGATGTTGCGGCAGGGCGGGATGAACAGCGGCAGGCCCGCGAGCTCGGCGCGGTATTGCGCAGCGTTGCGCCGCCGGCGTTCGATCACCGAGGGCAGGTGGCGCAGACGAATGCGAAGCACCTCGGCCTGCAGCGTGTCGAGCCGCGACACGAGGCCCCATTCCTGGACGTCGCTGCGGTTGATCAGGCCGTGATTGCGCAGCCGGCGGATTCTTGCGGCAAGCTCGGCGTCGGCGGTGACGAGGAAGCCGGCATCGCCCGCGGCATTGAGATTCTTCAGGGGATGCGCGGAGAAGCAGCCGAACGTTCCGATGGTGCCGCTCATGCGCCCGTCATAGGTCGAGCCGACGGCTTGCGCGCTGTCCTCGATCACGGCGAGAGCGTGCTTGCTCGCGATCGCCATCAGCGGGTTCATGTCGGCCATGCGGCCGGTCAGGTGCACCGGCATGATGGCCTTGGTGCGCGGTGTGACCGCGGCCTCGACTGCGGCGGGATCGATGTTCTGGTCCGGTAGCACGTCCGCAAAGACCGGCGTGGCGCCGACCGCGATGATCGCGGCGGTCGAGGCCACGAACGAATTCGGCGGCGTGATGACCTCGTCGCCGGGACCGATGTCGAGCGCCCGCATGGCGAGGATCAGCGCGTCGGTGCCGGAATTCAGCGTCACCACATGCGGCGAGCCGAGATAGGCGGACAACTCTTCTTCGAGCCTCCCGACCGCTGCGCCACCGATGAAATCGCCGCGGGAAAACACGCCCTCCACCGCCTGCATGATCTCGGCGCGCTCTTCCTCGAATTGCGCGGGAAGATTGACGTAACCGATGCGCCGGCGGCCGGTGTCAGCGTCCATGGCAGAACTTCCGGACGGTCTCGATGACGCGGTCCTGCTGGGCGCGCGTCAGGTGCTGGTCGACCGGGAAGCTGATGACTTCCTTGGCATGGCGGTCGGTGACCGGGAACGTGCCCGGCGCGTAACCGAGATGCTTGAGGCCTTCCTGCTGATACAGCGGGATCGGATAGTGGATCTTGGCCTCGATGCCGTTGTCCAGGCAGTACTTGTAGAGCTCGTCGCGGCGTTCGGCGAACACCATGTAGAGATGGTAGACGTGCTTCACGTTGGGGCGGCGCGGCGGAACGCGCAGGCCGGGCAGGCCGGCGAGACCCGCATCGTAATAGGCCGCGTTCTCGATCCGGCGCCGCGTGATCTCGCTGGTCTGGCCGATCAGCCAGTTGCCGACGACGGCCTGCAAGGAATCGAGCCGCGAATTGCAGCCGAGGATCGCGATCTCGTCGCGGTTCTTCATGCCGTGGTTGCGGATCAGGCGGAGCTTCTCGTTCATCCCGTCGTCATTGGTGACGACGACGCCGGCATCGCCCCAGACGTTGAGGTTCTTGAGCGGATGGAGCGAAAAGCCCGCCGCGATGCCGTGGGTGCCGGAGCGCTTTCCCGCGAACTCCGACAGGATGCCCTGGCAGGCATCCTCGACCACGGGAATGTTGTGGCGCTGGGCGATCGCCATCAGCTTGCCCATGTCGGTGACCTCGCCGGTCAACTGAACCGGCATGATCGCCTTGGTCTTCTCGGTGATCGCGGCCTCGACATAGTCGACGTTCATGCAGAAGGAATCGTCGCAGTCGACCAGCACCGGCGTCGCGCCGGTCTCCGCGATCGCGCCGACGGTAGCGATGAAGGTGTTGGCCGCGGTGATGACCTCGTCGCCATGGCCGATGCCGAGCGCCTTGAGCGGCAGCTTGAGCGCATCGGTGCCTGATCCGACGCCGATGGCGTGACGCACGCCGATCAGCTCGGCAAAGCGCTTCTCGAATTCGGCGACGGGCTTGCCAAGGGTGAAGTCACCGGTCGCCACCAGGCGGCCGATCTCGGCGAGGATCGGTGCGGGATCGGCGAATTGCTCGAGCAGATAGGAATATCGAACGTCGTACATGTGACCCGTCAGGTGGAATGAAGTTGAGGAGAGGAGGTGCGCGGCGCCGCGAGCGCATGCTCGATCGAGGTCGCAATGGCGTTGGCGGAGAGCCCGTGCTTCTTCAGCAGCGAGTCCTGCGAGCCGTAATTGTGCATGAAGCGATCCGGCAGCGACAGCCGCAGCATCGCGGGCAGGCCCGATCCGAGCTTGTCGATCAGCGTCTCCGCGACCGCGCTGCCGAGGCCGCCGGAGGGGACGTGCTCCTCGAGCGTCACGAGCAGGCGCGTCGCGCGCACCGCCTGCAGCAGCGCCTCGGTGTCGAGCGGCTTGACGGTGTGCATGTGCAGGATGCCGGCACGGATGCCTTGCGCGGCCAGCAGGTCGGCCGCGGCGAGGGCGCGCTGGAGCATGATGCCGGTGGTGACCATGAGGACGTCGCCGGGCGGCCGCATCAGGATGGCCTTGCCGATCTCGAAGCCGTGCTCGGCCTTGGAGACGATGGCGTCACCGCCCTTGCCGAGCCGGATGTAGATCGGACCCTTCCAGTCCAGTGTATGCTCCATCATGCGCGCCGCCTCGTCGGCGTCGCACGGGCAGATCACCGTCATGTTCGGCAGCGCCCGCATGATGGCGATGTCCTCGATCGCCTGGTGGGTGGGGCCGAGCGGCGCATAGACGAGGCCGCCGCCGTTTGCGATCAGCCGCACCGGCAGATTGTGCAGACAGAGGTCGACCGCGACCTGCTCGTAGCAGCGCCGCGTCAGGAAGGTCGCGATGGTGTTCACGTAAGGCACAAAACCTTCCATCGCGAGGCCGGCCGACATGCCGATGATGTGCGCTTCCGAGATACCCTCGATCAGGTGGCGCTTGGGAAACTCCTTGCTCATCGCGCGCAGCGTGCCGGCGCCGGGATCGGAGCCGATGTAAAGCACACGCTCGTCGCGCGCGGCGAGCTTGTGGACCATGTTCATCGCGGTGTTGCGCATGGGGAGCCGATCAAAAATCGCCGACAGCAACGCGGATGGCGTCGAGCTCGCTGTCGGTCAGCTTGTTCTTGTGATGCCAATCGGCGTTGGATTCCGCCGCCGGAAGACCCTTGCCCTTGACGGTATGGCAGATGATGGCGGTGGGTTTGCCCGCAACGGCCGGGACCTGCTTCAGCACGCTGTGCAGGGCGCCGACGTCGTGGCCGTTGACCTCCTGCACGGCGAAGCCGAAGCTGCGCCACTTGTCCGCGAGCGGCTCCAGCGGCAGCACGTAGTCGGTGGGCCCGTAGCTCTGCAGCTTGTTGTAGTCGATCATTGCGACCAGGTTGTCGAGCCCGTGCTTGGCCGCGCCCATCGCAGCTTCCCACACCGATCCTTCATTGATCTCGCCGTCGCCGAGCAGGACGAAGGTCCGGTAGCTGCGCTCGCGCATGCGTGCAGCCAGCGCAAGGCCGACGCCGATCGAGAGGCCGTGTCCGAGCGCGCCGGTCGACGCCTCGACCCCCGGCACCATGCCGTATTCGGGATGTCCGCCCAGGATGCTGTCGGGGCCGCAAAAACCATCCAGCTCCGACAGCGGGAAGAAGCCGCGATCGGCCAGCAGCGCGTAGAGCGCGAGACAACCGTGTCCCTTGCTGAGGATGGCGCGGTCGCGATTGGGATCGCGCGGATTCTTCGGATCGATCCGCAGCACGTCATCGTAGAGCACGCGGACCATCTCGATCAGCGACAGGGCGGGTCCGACATGTCCGCGTCCCGCAGAACGGACAGAACCGAGCACCAGACGGCGCAAATACAGGCTGCGCTCGTCCAGCGTGCAGGTGAGGGCGGCTTCAGCGTGGGGTGAGATCTGGATCACGTTGGCAAATCGTTTGGTGGAGCCGGCGCGCTTTGTCGAGCTGACCGGCGAGGCGGGCCGTCAGATCGCCACCTTGCGCGGCCAATGCGCGTCGGGAGCGGCTTTCCGGCAAGTAAGCATTCAGGACAATCAGGCACCAGATCGCCCCGAACACAGGATACAGTACGTCACGGCGGATCGCAAACGCGTCATCCCTAGCCGCGAAAGCTTGCGTGAGGCGTTCGGTCAACCGATTTGCTTTGGCTTCGGGCAGATCACTACCGGGGTGAAGCGCGGTGTCGGACACGAGCTTGACCGGATCGTCCCAGCCGAAATACTCGAAGTCGATGAATAGCAGCCCGCCGTCTTCGCCGCGCAGGGCATTGTGCAGCCCGAAATCGGACGGGCTCAATGCGCGATGCGCGGGCGCAAGATCCGCTGCGGAATCCAGGCCGAGTTCCGCGTAGCGCAGGCGCAGCTTCCGGATCGCAAGGGACGTGCTGGGCACCAGGCTGCCGTCGATGAATGCGCGCAGCTCCGGATGATCATCCGAAGTCCGTCTCAGTCCGTCCAGGCGCTGCTCGTACTGGGCGATCGCCTCCTCGGGCGAGAAGATGCTGGCCGAAGCGTTCCGCAGAGTCTGCGCGCCGTTGGCGTCGCGCAGTTTCTGCAGCTCGATCAGGAAATCGGCCAGCTGATCCGCATCGCCGTCCTGCGGGCGCAGCACCGCCGCCTCGCCGTCGAACCATTGATACAGCGCACAGAACGCGCCCGCATCCTTCGCGATCGGGCGCGGTGTCGACATGATGCCGTGGCGCGACAGAAACGAGAGCGCGTCATATTCCTGTCCCAGGCGATCGCGTCCGTCGGACGGATAGTGCTTGAGGGCGAGGGCAGGTCCCTTTGCCATCTCCAGCCGAAACACCCTGTTGTTGCCGCCGGACCGCGCCGGTTGGGCGGCCGCGACCGGAGCACCTGCCAGACGGCTGCCGATCGCCATCGCATCCGCTGCGCTGATGTCGGGCTCGCTCATGAGGCAAACACTTCGTTGCGGATGCCGGCCCATGTCGCGATCGGCTTGCAATGTCCGGGGTGCGGGGGCTGTGAAAGCGTGAACAGGATCGATCGCGTGCTCTTCGGGAAATGCGGTTGCTCGAAGACCTCGACGAGATCGTCGATGAAGACGTCGAGCTCCAGGCTCGCGAGCCGCTCGACCTTGGCGGCCATCGTGTCCTCGAAATAGACGTCGCCGGCGGCCACCGCCGCATCCGCAGCGTCGATCAGGCCGGCACCACGCAGCCAGCCGCGTGCGGCCTCGCGCAGGTCGGTGTGGTCGGGGTCCTGATGACCGTATCGGGTTTTGTGGCTGACGATGTACACCTTCGCGCCGGCCTGTCGGCACGCCGCCAGGAATTCCCGCACGCCCGGATAGATTTCGGCGCCGCCAATGCCCTTGCCGTAGACGAAGCCTTGCAGGCCCTGCCAGGCGAGCTCGCCGCCCGTGCGGGATCGCAAGTAATCCCGCACATCGGTCTTCAGCCCCTCCCAGCCCTCCGGCACCAGGTCGCGCTGGCGCGCCGCGGCGGCAAAGACCTTGTCGTAGCAGATGATCGTGTTGTCGAAATCGATGCCGATCCGCACGCCGCTCACTTCAGGCTGATGTTCTGCATCATCTTGATGTTGAAGTACCTGGGGTCGTTGAGCGAGTTCGGCAGACGGCCGGTCTTGAAAGCGTCCACCAGACCCGACACGGCCTGCTCGATCGTGTGCGTCGGTGCAAATCCGAGCTCCCGGCGGATCTTCTCCGAAGAGACGTGATACGAGCGCAGATCGTCGGTCGGCTCGACCACCACGTCGACATTGCTTCCGACCACCGACTTGACGATGTCGGCGATCTTCATCAGCGAGTGGTTCTCGTAGCCGATATTGTAGGTCCTGCCGTCGATCTTCGCGTCGTCCTGCTGGAGCAGGAACAGATAGGCCGCCGACATGTCCTGGATGTGCAGGTTGGGCCGGCGCTGCGTTCCGCCGAACACGCGGATGCGGCCGGTGTTGACCGCAAGGTTGGTCAGGATGTTGACGACGACGTCGAGCCGCTGCCGCGGTGCGTAGCCGCAGACGGTGGCGGGACGAACGGTGCAGGTGACGAATCCGGACGCGGCTTCGTCGGCGAGGTCGGTCTCGCACATCGCCTTGAACTTGGAATAGTCCGTGAGCGGTTCGCAGGACAGCTCCTCCGTCACCTCGGCTTCGTCCTTGATGCCGTAGACGCTGGACGAGGACGCATAGATGAAACGCTTGATGCCGGCCTTCTTCGCCGCCCGCACCATCGGCCGGAAGCAGTCGTAGTTGATGGACTTGCCGAGCGTCGGGTCGAGCTCGAACGAGGGGTCGTTGGAAATGCAGGCGAGGTGGATCACCGCATTGTTGCCGCGCAGGGCCTCGTTGATCGCGGCTTCATCGCGGATGTCGCCCTTGATCAGGCGCAAATTGGGGTTGTCCCGGAAGGCGTCGAAGACGTTCTCGCCGTACATGAACAGGTCGAGCACCGTGACCTTGTGGCCTGCCGCGAGCAGCTGGGGAACCAGCACGCTGCCGACATAACCGGCGCCACCGGTGACCATCACATTCCACTTTTGATCAATCACTGTCGTTCTCCAGAATATGCCTTCGCGCTACTTCAACAACGCGGTGACGAACTTGACCAGCGGCACCTTCTCGACCGAGCTGCGGTGACCGACGATGCCGACCTTGATCGCGCCGGCCGCATTGCCGATGAAGGCAACGTCCTCGATGTTGCCGCCGGCGGCCACCAGGGGCGCCGTGATCGTCAGGAAGGCGTCGCCGGCGCCGACCGTGTCGACAACGGTCTTGGTGAAGGCGGGGACGCGCGCCACGCCGGTCTTCGACGAGAAGGGGTAACAGCCGAAGGAGCCGTGGGTGATGATCATGTTGTCACAGGCGATCCTGCCGTGCAGGCCGGTCTCGATCACCGAGGCGATGTCGCTGAACTTGTCGGTGGCGGCCAGCCGCGCTTCCGGCGCGTCGATGCAGATGTAGTCCGCGCGCGGATACTTCGTGATCAGATTGTAGCCGTGGTTGCCGCTGTTGCTCTGGGCATTGACGGCCAGGAACTTGGAGTTCGCGATCAGCGCGTCGATCGTGCTGGATGCGATCATGCCGTGACCGAAATCGGTGACGATGACCACGTCAGCGCCGCGCACGCGCTCGGTCGTGACCCTGTCGATCTCCTCCCGCTGCGCCGGGCTGACCGGCGTGTCGTTCATGGTGTAGACCTCGAACAACTTGTGCAGGTAGCCGAGCTCGACGTAGCGGAGCTTGCGGGTGGTGGGGCGGTTTTCGACGCGGATCGGCGTCAGCTTGACGTTCTGGCGGATATGCGCGCGCAGGAATTCCTCGGGATAGTCGTCGCCGCCGAGCGTCGTGACGATCTCGACCGACTTGCAGAAGCTCGCGACATGGTTCGCCGCGGCGATCACGCCACCTGCGAATTGCTCCCGGTTCTTGAACAGGGTCGCAACGATGTTTTCCTTCGAGGCCTTTCCGAGCGCCGTGACGTACTGGTATTCGTCGATGATCGTATCTCCGACCAGCACGACGTGCATGTCCTGGATCTTGTCGATCAGCTTCAGGAGCCGTTCGGCGCCGCCGCCTTCGCGCACCTTCTGGAGGTAGTCGCGCAGCGGGGGATCGTAGATGTCGAAGTAGCGGTTCAGCAGCGACGACGAGCTGAAGGTCACGTCGCGCGTGAAGACGATGCGCCCGCCATGGCGCTCGACGGCGTCGCGCTCGGTGGCGATCTTGCCGGTGACGTCATCCTCGGGATTTTCGTAGTCCGAGCCCTTCACGTAGATGTCGGGGCGTATGGTATCGAGGACCGGCTCGGCGCTGGAGGTCCGGTTGATGCCGACCCAGTCGACCGTGCCGAGCGCGGCCAGCATCTCGGCGCGCATGTTTTCGGGAAAGATCGGCCGTCCCGGACCCTTGTTGACGAAACGGTCGGCGGTGATGGTCACGATGACCACGTCGGCCTCGTTGCGCGCCGCCAGGATGTGCCGGACGTGACCGAGATGCACCAGGTCGAACACGCCGTGGCAGAGCGCAACGGTACGGCCTTCGGCCTGTGCGGCCCGTGCGATCGCCCCCAGTTCCTCGAGCGTCTTGATCTTCTCGTGCGGTGCCGGATGGAGCGCCGCCTTGTCTGTCGAAGAATTATCCATCTGAATTACCCAAAAGCGCCGGCCGGCGGCAGCCGGACGGTCCGAAATTGATCGATTCGCGGCAACGATACCCGGCGAACCTGTTCAATAGCTTGCCTTCGGCGTGCCGGACGTCGCATCCTTGTCGTCACCGAGATATTTGAACCAGTCCTTGGTGGCATCGGCGATCTTGTCGACCGTCCACAGGGGGGCGTCCTTGTACTGGTCCATCGACTTCAGCATCGTCGCGACGCCGTCCTCGAATTTCACCTTCGGCGCCCATTTCAGGACGCGCTTGATCTTGGTGATGTCGGCGTAGGTGCAGTCGGGCTCGCCGGGACGCTTGGGAATGTGGACCTTGTCGCCGCCGAGCAGCTCGACCAGCCGGTTGACGCTGTAGGTGTTGTCCGAGCCGACATTGAATATCTCGTGCGAGACGTCGGAGCGTGCGGCCGTGACGAAGGCGTCGGCGACGTCACTGACGAAGGTGAAATCGCGGGTCTGCTCGCCGTCGCCGACCACCGTGAACGGCTTGCCGGCAAGCTTCTGCGCCATGAACACGCCGAACACGGCGCCGTAGGTCCCGGTGGTGCGATGGCGCGGCCCGAACACGTTGAATAGACGGAGCGCCACCGCCGGAAGCTTGTAGACCTGGCACCAGTGCATGACGCACTGCTCGCCGAGATTCTTGGTGAGAGCGTAGGGATACATCGGCCGGATCTCGGCGGTCTCCGGCGTCGGGTAGACGTCGGGAATGCCGTAGCAGGACGATGACGCGGCGTAGACGAAGCGGCTGACGCCAGCCTGCCGCGCGGCCTCGAGAACGTTGACGGTGCCGTCGACATTGGCGCGGTGATACGGGATCGGCGATTCGATCGAGGGAACGATGTCGGCGAGCGCGGCGAGATGAAAGACCCAGTCGACGCCGTGGAAATACGGGCGGATCTGCTCGAGGTCGGTGACGTCGGCGCGCACGACCTTCAAGCGATTCGAACTGGCATGCGAGGACAAATTTTCGGGACGCCCAATGACGAAATTGTCGAGCGCAATCACCTCATGTCCGTCGTCGAGGAGACGATCGACAAGGTGGCTTCCAATGAACCCGGCGCCGCCAGTAACGATGCATTTCATGGGGAACATCCGTGATGCGAATGCCCAGCGAAACAGGCTCGCCAATGTTGAGTGAAACCCGAAAGCCGGTTACCAGCCACGCGCAAGTTTGGCAAGTATTATACCTTTGCAATCCCTAGTAATAGCCGGTATCACACGCCCATTACAGCCGAGCCGCGAGCCCATGCCCACCGAGTCCGTTGATCCCGATCACAAGGCTTTCCTCGTCGATTACATGGGGCGCCTTCATCGTGCGACGGCTGTCGACGACGCTATCTTCGCCCAGATATCGGCCACCCGCGCGGCCTGGTTGCGCGCGCGCGAGCTGGGCGGCCGCGTCATCTTTATCGGCAACGGCGGCTCGGCGGGCATCGCCTCTCATCTGGCGATCGACCTGGCGAAGAACGCATCGGTGCCCGCGCTCTGCTTCAGCGATGCAAGCATGATGTCGTGCCTTGCCAACGATTACGGCTTCGAGGACTGGATTGCGCATGCGGTGCGGCTGAGCGCGCGTGCCGGCGACTGTCTCGTCGCGATCAGCTCGTCGGGGCGGTCGAAGAACATCATCAACGCGGTTGCGCAGGCGCGGACGATGAAGCTCGGCGTGATCACGCTGTCGGGCATGAACGCGGAAAATCCGTTGCGCAATCTCGGCGATGTCAATTTCTGGGTCGACAGCCGCAGCTACAACATAGTCGAGACCACGCACCAGTTTTGGATGATGGCTGCGATCGACCTCGTCATCGGTCGCGCGGAATATCCGGCATCCTGAGGCAGGCATCGATGCAGTCGCGGTTCAAGCAGGCGGCCCTGTTCTCGGTGAAGCTGCTGCTGTCGATCGCCGTGCTCATCTACATCGCACGCGGTCTCGATCTGAACCGGTTGCGCAGCCATCTCGTCTCCGTCGATCCCTTCCTGTTCATTCTCGCGCTGGCGCTGATCTTCCTTCAGACCTTCGCGCTCAACGGCCGGTGGGAGCTGATCATGCGCGCGCTCGGCGTGTCGCTGGACTGGCTCGCCGGCTGGCGGATCCTGATGATCAGCCTCTGGTTCAACCAGGTGCTGCCGTCGTCGGTGGGCGGCGACGCCGTTCGGATGTGGATGCTGCGCCAGCGAGGCGTGCAGTGGCCCGAGGCGGTCAAGGGCGTGGCGGCGGACCGCTTCACGGCGTTGATCGGACTGATCGTGCTGATGGTGGCGGGATTTCCGTTCCTGATGTCGCGCGTGTCCAACGAGGCCGCGATCCTGGCGATCGGCGCGCTGACGCTGGCGGGCGTTGCCGGGACCGTGGTCTTGCTGACGCTTGATCGCCTGCCCAAGCGTCTCATCGCGATTCCCGCGATCGCAAGCTTCGTCCGCTTCGGCACGCTGGTCAGATTCCTTCTGCTCCGATCCGAGCATCGCGGCTTGCTGTTCGGGTCGGCGCTCTTCATCCATCTCGTGACGGCGACAGCCTGCTACGCCCTGGCGCGCGGCGTGGGGGCGCAACTCTCCGTCGTGGATGCCGGCATCCTGATTCCGCCGGTGGTTCTGCTGACCGCTGTTCCGATCTCGATCAGCGGCTGGGGCGTTCGCGAGGGTGCGATGGTCGCTTGTCTCGGCCTGGCCGGCATTCCTTCCGAGGAAGCGCTGTCGGTCTCGATTCTGCTTGGTGGCGTTAGCGTGATCATCGGTCTGGCCGGCGGCGTGATCTGGCTGGCAAGTCCGGAGCGCGGCTCCTATTCGGCGGACAAGGCAGCAAGAGCTGCGGAAGAATCGCCGAATTACGGGCTGGCAAAGGCCGAGGAGGTGTCGAGCCACCCTTGACACTCTTGAACCATTGCCGTCGATCTGAACTTCACAGGGCGGGTTCGACCCGCTCGCACGCATATCTCCGTTTTCCGGTCCTCTGATGCAAAATCTGTTCTACGTCCGCCATACCTGCCGTCTCTGCCATTCCGACAAGCAGGAGCTGGTCGTTCCGATGGCCGGCATGCCCATCGGCACGCCGAACTTCCAGGTGCCGAACGCCAGCGTCGACGATCCGGTCTTCCGGGCCGCGGTGCCGATGGCGCTACACCTGTGCAGGGATTGCGGCCACCTCCAGATCCTCCATGTCGGCAATCCGGAGGTCCAGTACCGCAACTACGTCTACACGACCTCGCTCTCGCTCGGTCTGCGCGAGCACTTCGCCGGCTATGCCAACGACGTCGTCAGCCGCTTCGGGATCGCGCCGGGCTCGCTGGTCGTCGAGCTCGGCAGCAATGATGGATCGCTGCTCGGCTACTTCAAGGAGCGCGGCATGCGGGTGCTGGGCGTCGATCCCGCCGTCGACATCGCGCGGCGCGCGACGGAGGCGGGGATCGAGACCATCGGCGATTTCTTCACCGACGTGATCGGTCACCGCATCCTTCAGAGTCACGGCGCGGCCAGCGTCGTGATCGCCAACAACATGATCGCTAATGTCGACAATCTCGATCCGCTGGTGATCGGCGTTCGCGACGTGCTGGCGCCGGACGGATTGTTCGTGTTCGAGACGCAGTACGGCGTCGACGTCACCGAGAAGAACCTTCTCGACACCGTCTATCACGAGCATCTGTCGTATTTTAACATCAAGCCGTTGATCCGTTTCTTTGCCCGGCTCGGCATGGAGCTGATCGACGTCCAGCACATCTGGACCAAGGGCGGCTCGATCCGCGTCACGGTGCAGCGCGCCGGCGGCCCGAAGAAGCCGTCCGCTGAAGTCGCGCGCTTCGTCGCCGAGGAGGACCGGCTCGGTGTCGATCAGCCGGCTTATTACGCACCCTATGTGAAGAGAATCGCCGCGATCCGCGACGAGCTGATTGCAATGGCCGACGCCGCCCATGCGCGCGGTCAATCGGTTGCCGGTTACGGCGTCTCGGTCGGTACCACGACGCTGCTGCCGCAGTTCGGCCTGGAGAACAAGATCGACTTTCTCGTGGACGACGATCCCAAGAAGGCGAACGTGATGGCCGGACCGGGGTACGACATCCCGATCCTGCCGCCCGCCGCCCTTTACGAGCGCAAGCCGGCCTTCGTCGTCGTGTTCGCCTGGCGCTATGTCGACCCGATCCGGGCCAAGCATGCCCGCTATTTTGCCGAGGGCGGAAAGTTCGTGGTGCCGCTGCCGGGCATTACCATGGTGGACCGGGCCGACTGACGCTGCCGGGGGGCTTGAAGGCCTCCCCGGGATGGCGCCTTGCGGGCGGTGGATAAGTCATTGATCCACATGGCCTCTGCACGGGGGTCCGAGGGAGGGCGGCTTGCCCGCACAAGCCCTCTATATCTTGACCTTTGGTCCCATCCGCAGTAGATACCCGGCACTCGCAGCCGGCCCGTTAGACGCGGATCTCCGGCGCGGCTTTAAATCCCCGAACAATCGAGCCCGGTTCCCGGCTCATCCTTCGAGACAGAGGGCTGGGCCAACGGCGGCTGTTCGGATCCCTGAAATTCATGTGCGTCTGTCGACGGACGCTGGACCTCAAACGATGGCAGTCAGCCCGTTCAAGTTCTTGCAGGAAGTGCGCTCGGAGACCGCCAAGGTCACCTGGCCGACCCGCCGCGAGACCACGATCACCACCATCATGGTGTTCGTCATGGTCGCGGTGGCCTCTATCTTCTTCTTTGCCGCCGACCAGATCATCCGTGTCCTCATCACCTTCCTTCTGGGCATTCACTGATGGCTACAGCAACCGCTCAAGTGTCCGACAAGCGCTGGTACATCGTCCACGCCTATTCGAACTTCGAGAAGAAGGTCGCCGAATCGATCCGCGAGCAGGCCAAGCAGCGCGGCCTCGAGGAGCTGTTCGAGCTGGTGCTGGTTCCGACCGAGAAGGTCACGGAAGTGCGCCGCGGCCGCAAGATCGACGCCGAGCGCAAGTTCTTCCCGGGCTACGTGCTGGTGAAGATGAAGCTGACCGACGAGGCGTTCCATCTGATCAAGAATACGCCGAAGGTCACCGGCTTCCTCGGCGCTGAAAACAAGCCGATGCCGATCTCGGAAGCCGAGGCCATGCGCATCCTGCACCAGGTGCAGGAAGGCGTGGAACGGCCGAAGGCGTCGGTGTCGTTCGAGATTGGCGAGAACGTGCGCGTGGCCGACGGCCCGTTCGCCTCGTTCTCGGGTGTGGTCGAGGAGATCGACGAGGCGCGCTCGCGCGTGAAGGTCGCGGTGTCGATCTTCGGCCGCGCTACGCCCGTCGAACTGGAATTCGGTCAGGTCGAGAAGGTCTGACCGGGTAGCGCGTGAGGCTTCGGTCTCACGCAACGAGAGGCCGTGGGAGGGAGAGGGCGGTTGCCAGCCGCATCCGACCCAGACCACGAACCTGAAACCGCCGGCTCCGCCGGCACAACAGGAGTGATACATGGCAAAGAAAGTGACCGGATACCTGAAGCTTCAGGTCCCGGCCGGTGCGGCGAATCCTTCGCCCCCGATCGGTCCCGCGCTCGGTCAGCGCGGTCTCAACATCATGGAGTTCTGCAAGGCGTTCAACGCCCAGACCCAGAAGGAAGAGAAGAACACCCCGATCCCGGTGATCATCACCATTTACGCGGACCGTTCCTTCACCTTCGAGATGAAGACGCCGCCGATGTCCTACTTCCTCAAGCAGGCCGCCAAGATCCAGTCCGGCTCGAAGGCGCCGGGCCGTGACAAGGCCGGCAAGGTGACCAAGGCGCAGGTGCGCGAGATCGCCGAGAAGAAGATGAAGGACTTGAATTGCGACACCATCGAATCGGCCATGAAGATGGTCGAGGGCTCCGCCCGCTCGATGGGTCTGGAAGTTGCGGGGTAAGCGGCCATGGCAATCGGAAAGCGTTTGAACAAAGCCCGTGAAGGCATTGACCGCGAAAAGCTTTACCCGCTCGCGGACGCCATCAAGATGGTCAAGGAACGCGCTAAGGCGAAGTTCGACGAGACCATCGAGGTCTCGATCAATCTCGGCGTCGATCCGCGTCACGCCGACCAAATGGTTCGCGGCGTCGTGACCCTGCCGAACGGCACCGGCCGTACGCTCCGCGTCGGCGTGTTCGCCCGCGGCGCCAAGGCCGATGAAGCCAAGGCCGCCGGTGCCGACGTCGTCGGCGCCGAGGACTTGGTCGAGAAGGTGCAGAACGGCTCGATCGATTTCGACCGCTGCATCGCCACCCCCGACATGATGCCGCTGGTCGGCCGTCTCGGTAAGGTGCTCGGTCCGCGCGGCCTGATGCCGAACCCGAAGATCGGTACCGTGACCATGGACGTCACCGGTGCGGTGAAGGGTGCCAAGGGCGGCTCGGTCGAGTTCCGCGTCGAGAAGGCCGGCATCCTGCAGGCCGGCGTCGGCAAGGCCTCGTTCTCCGAGGAGAAGCTGGTCGAGAACATCAAGGCTCTCGCGGACGCTGTCTCCAAGGCGAAGCCGGCTGGTTCCAAGGGCACCTACATCCAGCGCGTTGCGGTGTCCTCGACGATGGGCCCGGGCGTGAAGGTCGAGCCGGGCACCATTCTCGGCTGAGGTTTGGAAATTGCATGAGGCGAGGGGCGGAATTGGGCAACCGATTCCGCCCCTTTCCATTTTCGTCGGCACTCACCGGAAACAAGAACAATGGCTGACAAGGTCCTGATCTACTCGCGCTTTCCCAAGTCGATGATGGCGCGCTTCGCCGAGCGGTTCGAGCTGCTCGACACCGGCGGCAAGCCTGCGGGCGAGGTGTTTCCGGCCGACGAGCTCGGCGGCATCCGCGCGATGCTTGCCCAGGGTGGCAGCCCGCTCGGCGCGGAGGCGATGGACCTGTTTCCAAAGCTCGGCACCATCGTCTGCTACGGTACCGGCTATGACGGCATCGACCTGAAGGCGGCCGCCGCGCGTAATATTACGGTCGGCCACAGCCCCGGCGCCAACGCGGCCTCGGTCGCCGATATCGCGATGACCCTGATGCTGGCGGCGACCCGCCGGATCCTGGTCGCCGACCAGTACGTCCGCAGCGGCGACTGGGCCGCATCCAAGCAGTCGCCGATGATGCGCCCGCAGGCCGGCATGCCCAGCCGGCGCATCGGCGTCTACGGCATGGGTGAGATCGGCCGCAAGATCGCGGCGCGCTGCGCCGCCTTCGAGAGCGAGGTCGGCTATTTCAGCCGCACCAGATACGATCTGCCCTATCAATATTTCCCGTCGCTCGAAGCGCTTGCCGACTGGTGCAGCGTGCTGATGATCGCGGTGCGGGCAGGGGCCGAGACCCAGCATGTCGTCAATTCCGATATCCTGGGGCGACTGGGTGCCGACGGCTACGTCGTCAACATCTCCCGCGGTTCGGTCATCGACGAGAAAGCCCTGGTCGCGGCGCTCACCGACAAGACCATCGCTGGCGCCGGCCTCGATGTCTACGAGAAGGAGCCGCACGCGCCCGATGCCCTGACGGCGCTCCCCAATGTGGTGCTGGCTCCACATATCGGCGGTCACACCCTGGACTCGCACATCGCCATGCAGGACTGCGTGCTGGCGAACCTGACCGCGTTCTTCGAGGGCAAGCCGCTGCCTTACGCGGTCAAATCGGCCTGAATCGGTCCTTGTTGGGCTGTCTCAAGCCCGGTCGGCAACGGATTGGAACTGGTGTGAATTTTGCTCTTGGCAAGCAGGCCCGGAGCGGTTAAAGAACCGCCTCCGGACGTGCCGGCCTCGGCTGGCGCGTTCGTGCACGCATTCCGAAAACCCGACACGGCAGGAGATCATTCCTTTTCAGGACGTCCGCAAGGATTTGCCGGAAAAGGAAGGAAAGCCCGTCGGTTGGCTGGGATGCGGGCAGGGGTCGGGCGGTTCGCCGGCTGACCTTGTCCTGTCCAAGACTGCAGGCGCCTGCGGGAAATTTCGATTTCTCAACGGCTTAATCGCATGGCCTGCATAGACGGGTGAAGACCGGATTTCACTTCGCCTTCCACCTTAGCGGTGGTTGCGGAACGGGTCTGGTTCGGACCTCGACACGCCGTGGGCCTTAGTGGGCTCCCGGAGGGCAGGCTTTGAATTGTCGTCTCGCCCGGCGCGTGTTCCAGGGGTTTTGGCCCCGAGGTTCAGGTTTTGGGCGGGGCGATGGGTGCAACCCGGCGGTCCCGCTTTCGCGATGACCGCCAACCGGAAAGAGCTTGCTGTGGAACGAGCGGCAAAAAAGGAAGCGGTCGAACAGCTCAATGGGGTCTTCAAGACCACGGGCGTCGCGGTCGTTGCTCAATATTCCGGCCTCACCGTCGCCCAGATGCAGAAGCTGCGCCAGCAGATGAAGCAGGCGGGTGCCTCGGTGAAGGTCTCGAAGAACCGTCTCGCCAAAATTGCTCTTGAAGGCACTGACGTCGTTGCCATCGGCCCCATGCTGAAGGGACCGACCGTGATCGCCACTTCGAACGATCCGGTAGCGGCGCCAAAGGTCGCCATCGAATTCGCCAAGGCGAACGAAAAGTTCGTCATCGTCGGCGGCTCGATGGGAAAGACCGTCCTGAATGTCGACGGCGTGAAGGCGCTTGCCTCGCTGCCGTCGCTTGACGAACTGCGCGGCAAGATCGTCGGCCTCATCGTGGCCCCGGCGACCAAGCTGGCCCAGCTCGCCAATGCGCCCGCGGGCAAGCTCGCGCGCGTCATCCAGGCTCATGCCTCAAAGGGCGAAGCGGCCTGACGCCCTTCGCAAAACTCAAACCCGAACCAGACTTACACGTAAGGAAACTGAACAATGGCTGACTTGCAGAAGATCGTTGACGACCTCTCGAGCCTCACCGTGCTCGAAGCTGCTGAACTGGCGAAGCTCCTCGAAGAGAAGTGGGGCGTTTCGGCTGCCGCGGCTGTCGCCGTGGCCGGCCCGGCTGGCGGTGGCGCTGCTGCCGCTCCGGCGGAAGAGAAGACCGAGTTCACGGTCGTTCTCGCCTCTGCCGGCGAGAAGAAGATCGAGGTCATCAAGGAAGTCCGCGCCATCACCGGTCTCGGCCTGAAGGAAGCAAAGGACCTCGTCGAGGGTGCTCCGAAGCCGCTGAAGGAAGGCGTGAACAAGGAAGAAGCCGAGAAGATCAAGGCCCAGATCGAGAAGGCTGGCGCCAAGGTCGAGCTCAAGTAAGCGCCGCTTACTGGCACGAGGTCCCGGGCGAGCGTCAGCTAGGCTCGGGACCCTGGTCCCCTCGAGAGGGCGGGCCGGATGCAAAAGGCGTGCGACGGAACCATCCGACGCAGGCCGAACACGAAAAAGTGTGGGGATTTGCGGGTTTAACCCTCGAATCTGAACTATTGTCGCCCCATATCGGGTCGACAGCACGAAAGCGCGGTGGGCAGGGAGGCCGGATTTCCCTGTAAGCCGTTGGGAGAGCAGGCTATTTCGGGCTTTTGCAGTCCGTGAAGACGATCGTTGTGACGGGCGGGCGCGCACACCAGCGCCCCGCGCGTCGTTTTGCGTTTTGAAGGTCTGAAGAACAGATTCAGGACATTCCTGCCTGAACCTGAGTTTCTGGCCCCCAAAACGGGTTCGAAAAATTCAACCCGGGGAGCGGTGGCAGCCGCGTTCCGGACGGCGCGCCCGGAGCGGGCGACGAAATGAGAGGCCACGATGGCGCAGCAGACATTCACCGGTCGCAAACGCGTTCGCAAGTTCTTCGGACACATCAAGGAAGTCGCCGAGATGCCGAACCTCATCGAGGTTCAGAAGGCGTCCTATGACCAGTTCCTGATGGTCGACGAACCCCAGGGCGGTCGTCTCGACGAGGGTCTGCAGGCGGTGTTCCGCTCGGTGTTCCCGATCTCGGACTTCTCGGGCACCTCGATGCTGGAATTCGTCCGCTACGAGTTCGAGCAGCCGAAATACGACGTCGACGAGTGCCGCCAGCGCGGCATGACCTTCGCTGCGCCGCTCAAGGTGACGCTGCGCCTCATCGTGTTCGATATCGACGAGGAAACCGGCGCGAAGTCGGTCAAGGACATCAAGGAGCAGGACGTCTACATGGGCGACATCCCGCTCATGACGATGAACGGCACCTTCATCGTCAACGGCACCGAGCGCGTCATCGTCTCGCAGATGCACCGTTCGCCGGGCGTGTTCTTCGACCACGACAAGGGCAAGACCCATTCGTCGGGCAAGCTGCTGTTCGCCGCCCGCGTGATCCCGTATCGCGGTTCCTGGCTCGACATCGAGTTCGACGCCAAGGACATCGTCTATGCGCGTATCGACCGTCGCCGCAAGATTCCGGTGACGTCGCTGATGTTCGCCCTCGGCCTCGATGGCGAGGCGATCCTGTCCACGTTCTACAAGAAGATCCTCTACAAGCGGACCAAGGAAGGCTGGCGCGTTCCGTTCGACGCCAACCGTTTCCGCGGCTACTCGACCGTCAACGACCTGATCGATGCCGATACCGGCAAGGTCGTGCTCGAGGCCGGCAAGAAGCTCACCGTCCGTGCCGCCCGTCAGCTCCAGGAGAAGGGGCTGAAGGCGCTGCGCATGGCCGACGAGGAGCTGGTCGGCAACTACGTTGCCGAGGACCTCGTCAACCCGAAGACCGGTGAGATCCACGCCGAAGCCGGCGAGGAAATCACCGACAAGCTGATGAAGGCGCTCAACGAGCAGGGCTACAAGGAGCTGCCGCTGCTCGACATCGACCACGTCAATGTCGGCCCCTACATCCGCAACACGCTCTCCGCGGACAAGAACATGACGCGTGAGGACGCGCTGTTCGACATCTACCGCGTGATGCGTCCGGGCGAGCCGCCGACGCTGGAATCGGCGCAGGCCATGTTCCAGTCGCTGTTCTTCGACGCCGAGCGCTACGACCTCTCCGCGGTCGGCCGCGTCAAGATGAACATGCGCCTCGACCTCGATGCGCCCGACACCCAGCGCACGCTGCGCAAGGAAGACATCCTCTCCGTCATCAAGACGCTGGTGGACCTGCGCGACGGCAAGGGCGAGATCGACGACATCGACCATCTCGGCAACCGCCGTGTGCGCTCGGTCGGCGAGCTCATGGAGAACCAGTACCGCATCGGTCTGCTGCGCATGGAGCGCGCGATCAAGGAGCGCATGTCCTCGGTCGACATCGACACGGTCATGCCGCAGGACCTGATCAACGCGAAGCCCGCGGCGGCTGCCGTGCGCGAGTTCTTCGGCTCCTCGCAGCTCTCGCAGTTCATGGACCAGACCAACCCGCTGTCGGAGATCACCCACAAGCGCCGCCTGTCGGCGCTTGGACCGGGCGGTCTGACCCGCGAGCGCGCCGGCTTCGAGGTGCGCGACGTGCATCCGACGCATTACGGCCGTATCTGCCCGATCGAGACGCCGGAAGGTCCGAACATCGGTCTGATCAACTCGCTCGCGACCTTCGCGCGCGTGAACAAGTACGGCTTCGTCGAGACGCCGTACCGCAAGGTCAAGGACGGCCGCGTCACCGACGAGGTCGTGTACCTCTCGGCGATGGAAGAGGGCCGCTACACGGTCGCGCAGGCCAACGTGCCGCTCGACCCGAAGGGCCGCTTCACCGAAGACCTCGTGGTCTGCCGTCACGCCGGCGAAGTCTTGCCGGTGACGCCGGACAAGGTCGACTACATGGACGTGTCGCCGAAGCAGCTCGTCTCCGTCGCCGCGGCGCTGATCCCGTTCCTCGAGAACGACGACGCCAACCGCGCGCTGATGGGTTCGAACATGCAGCGCCAGGCGGTGCCGCTGGTTCGCGCCGAGGCGCCGTTCGTCGGCACCGGCATGGAAGGTGTCGTTGCGCGTGACTCGGGTGCTGCGATCGCGGCGCGCCGTTCGGGCGTGATCGACCAGATCGACGCGACCCGCGTCGTCATCCGCGCCACGGAAGATCTCGATCCGACCAAGTCGGGCGTCGATATCTACCGCCTCATGAAGTACCAGCGCTCCAACCAGTCGACTTGCATCAACCAGCGTCCGCTGGTGAAGGTCGGCGACATCGTCAAGAAGGGCGACATCATCGCCGACGGTCCGTCGACCGATCTCGGCGAGCTCGCGCTCGGCCGCAACGTGCTCGTCGCGTTCATGCCGTGGAACGGCTACAACTTCGAAGACTCGATCCTGCTCTCCGAGCGGATCGTGAAGGAAGACGTCTTCACCTCGATCCACATCGAGGAGTTCGAGGTAATGGCCCGCGACACCAAGCTCGGACCCGAGGAAATCACCCGCGACATTCCGAACGTCTCGGAAGAAGCGCTGAAGAACCTCGACGAAGCCGGTATCGTCTACATCGGTGCGGAAGTGCGCGCCGGCGACATCCTGGTCGGCAAGATCACGCCGAAGGGCGAAAGCCCGATGACGCCGGAAGAGAAGCTGCTGCGCGCCATCTTCGGCGAGAAGGCTTCCGACGTTCGCGACACCTCGCTGCGCGTTCCTCCGGGCGTGCAGGGCACGATCGTGGAAGTACGCGTGTTCAACCGTCACGGCGTCGACAAGGACGAGCGTGCGCTGGCGATCGAGCGGGAAGAGATCGAGCGTCTGGCCAAGGACCGCGACGACGAGCAGGCGATCCTGGACCGCAACGTCTACAACCGTCTTGCCGAGCTGCTCGAAGGGCGGCAGGGCATTGCGGGCCCGAAGGGCTTCAAGAAGGACACCAAGATCACCCGTGCGGTGCTCGAGGAGTACCCGAAGTCGCAGTGGTGGCTGTTCGCTTCGCCGAACGACAAGCTGATGGCCGAGATCGAGGCCATGCGGAAGCAGTACGACGAGTCGAAGAAGGGGCTCGAGCAGCGCTTCCTCGACAAGGTCGAGAAGCTTCAGCGCGGTGACGAATTGCCGCCCGGCGTGATGAAGATGGTCAAGGTCTTCGTCGCGGTGAAGCGCAAGATCCAGCCCGGCGACAAGATGGCCGGCCGCCACGGCAACAAGGGCGTGGTGTCGAAGATCGTGCCGATCGAGGACATGCCGTTCCTCGAGGACGGTACGCACGCCGACATCGTGCTCAACCCGCTGGGCGTGCCCTCGCGCATGAACGTCGGACAGATACTCGAGACTCATCTCGGCTGGGCCTGCGCCGGCCTCGGCAAGCGCATCGGCCAGACGGTCGATGCCTATTTGTCGAAGCAGGACATCAAGCCGCTGAAGGAAACCTTGAAGAAGGTCTACGGCGAGGACGAGACCATCAAGTCGCTCAACGACAATGAGCTGCTCGAACTCGGTCATAACCTCAGCCGCGGCGTTCCGATCGCGACGCCGGTGTTCGACGGCGCCAAGGAAGCCGACATCGAGGAGATGCTGAAGCTTGCTGGTCTCGACGCTTCGGGTCAGTCGACCGTCTACGACGGCCGCACCGGCGATCCGTTCGATCGCAAGGTGACGGTGGGCTACATCTACATGCTCAAGCTGCACCATCTCGTCGACGACAAGATCCATGCGCGTTCGATCGGTCCGTACTCGCTCGTCACCCAGCAGCCGCTGGGCGGCAAGGCGCAGTTCGGCGGCCAGCGCTTCGGCGAAATGGAGGTGTGGGCGCTCGAGGCTTACGGCGCGGCGTACACGCTCCAGGAAATGCTGACGGTGAAGTCGGACGATGTCGCCGGCCGCACCAAGGTGTACGAGGCGATCGTGCGCGGCGACGACACGTTCGAGGCCGGTATTCCGGAATCGTTCAACGTGCTGGTCAAGGAAATGCGCTCGCTCGGCCTCAACGTCGACCTGCACAACTCCAAGATGGGACCGGCGCCGACGTCGGAAGCGGCCGAGTAATTCGACCTTTCATGCCCGGCCTTCGCGGCCGGGCATTGGCGCCCCTCCCGAGGCCTTGAGGGCAGGGCGCCGTGCTCGAGTGATTTTCGAATTTGCGGCCGGAGGCGACCGGCACGCGAGGAGAAGACGATGAACCAAGAAATTATGAATCTCTTCAACCCGACGACGCCGGCTCAGGTCTTCGACCAGATCCGGATCTCGATCGCGTCTCCAGAGAAGATTCTGTCCTGGTCCTACGGCGAGATCAAGAAGCCGGAGACCATCAACTACCGTACCTTCAAGCCCGAGCGCGACGGCCTGTTCTGCGCCCGCATCTTCGGGCCGATCAAGGACTATGAGTGCTTGTGCGGCAAGTACAAGCGCATGAAGTACAAGGGCATCATCTGCGAGAAGTGCTCGGTCGAGGTCACGCTGTCGCGCGTCCGGCGCGAGCGCATGGGCCATATCGAGCTCGCAGCCCCGGTCGCCCACATCTGGTTCCTGAAGTCGCTGCCCTCGCGCATCGGCCTCCTGCTCGACATGACGCTGAAGGATCTCGAGCGGATCCTCTACTTCGAATACTACGTCGTGCTGGAGCCGGGCCTCACCGCGCTGAAGGACCGTCAGCTGCTGTCGGAAGACGAGTATCTGAAGGCGCAGGACGAATACGGCCAGGACAGCTTCACCGCCATGATCGGCGCCGAAGCGATCCGCGAGCTGCTCAAGGGCATGGACCTCGAGAAGCTCGAGGCTAGCTTGCGCGTCGAGATGCAGGAGACCGACTCCGACATCAAGCACAAGAAGCTCGCCAAGCGCCTGAAGATCGTGGAAGCGTTCCGCCACTCCGGCAACAAGCCGGAATGGATGATCATGACCGTGGTCCCGGTGATTCCGCCGGACCTGCGTCCGCTGGTGCCGCTGGACGGCGGCCGCTTCGCGACCTCCGACCTCAACGACCTCTACCGCCGCGTCATCAACCGCAACAACCGCTTGAAGCGGCTGATGGAGCTGCGCGCGCCCGACATCATCATCCGCAACGAGAAGCGCATGCTTCAGGAAGCGGTCGATGCGCTGTTCGACAACGGCCGCCGCGGCCGCGTCATCACCGGCGCCAACAAGCGTCCGCTGAAGTCGCTCGCCGACATGCTCAAGGGCAAGCAGGGTCGCTTCCGCCAGAACCTGCTCGGCAAGCGCGTCGACTATTCGGGTCGTTCGGTGATCGTGGTCGGTCCCGAGCTGCGCCTGCATCAGTGCGGCCTGCCGAAGAAGATGGCGCTCGAGCTGTTCAAGCCGTTCATCTATTCGCGGCTTGACGCCAAGGGTCTGTCCACCACGGTGAAGCAGGCCAAGAAGCTGGTCGAGAAGGAGCGGCCCGAGGTCTGGGACATCCTGGACGAGGTCATCCGCGAGCATCCGGTGCTGCTCAACCGCGCGCCGACGCTGCATCGCCTCGGCATCCAGGCGTTCGAGCCCGTGCTGATCGAGGGCAAGGCGATCCAGCTTCACCCGCTGGTCTGCTCGGCGTTCAACGCCGACTTCGACGGCGACCAGATGGCCGTGCACGTCCCGCTGTCGCTCGAAGCGCAGCTGGAAGCGCGCGTCCTGATGATGTCGACCAACAACATCCTGCATCCGGCGAACGGCCAGCCGATCATCGTGCCGTCGCAGGACATCGTGCTCGGTCTCTACTACGTCTCGATCATGCGCGAAGGCCTGCCCGGCGAGGGCAAGATCTTCGGCGACATGGCCGAGCTCGAGCACGCGCTGCATGCGAAGGTCATCCACCTCCACACCAAGATCAAGTATCGGTGGCAGGGCATGGACGAGACCGGCAAGGTCTCGACGCGCTGGATCGAGACCACCGCCGGCCGCGTCATGCTCGGCAATCTGCTGCCGAAGAATCCGCGGATTTCGTACGAGATCATCAACAAGCTGATGACCAAGCGCGAGATTTCGGGCGTCATCGACCAGGTCTACCGTCACTGCGGTCAGAAGGAGACGGTGATCTTCTGCGACCGCATCATGGCGCTCGGCTTCTACAATGCGTTCAAGGCCGGCATCTCGTTCGGCAAGGACGACATGGTCGTGCCGCACGGCAAGTGGAAGATCGTCGACACCACCCGTACGCTGGCGAAGGATTTCGAGCAGCAGTACAACGACGGTCTGATCACCCATGGCGAGAAGTACAACAAGGTCGTCGACGCCTGGTCGAAGGCCACGGAAGAAATCGCCAAGGCGATGATGAAGGAGATCTCCTCGACCAAGAAGACGGCGAGCGGGGCCGATGCCGACATCAACTCGATCTACATGATGGCCCACTCCGGTGCCCGCGGTTCGCCGGCCCAGATGCGCCAGCTCGCCGGCATGCGCGGCCTGATGGCCAAGCCGTCGGGTGAGATCATCGAGACGCCGATCATCTCGAACTTCAAGGAAGGCCTCTCGGTGCTCGAGTACTTCAACTCGACCCACGGCGCCCGTAAGGGCCTCGCGGACACCGCGTTGAAGACCGCGAACTCGGGCTACCTGACCCGTCGTCTCGTCGACGTGGCGCAGGACTGCATCATCACGCAGTCCGACTGCGGCACCAAGCTCGGCATCAAGATGCGCGCCATCGTCGATGCCGGCACCGTGGTTGCTTCGCTCGGCTCGCGCATCCTCGGACGCACGGCCTGCGAAGACATCCGTGATAGCTCGGGCAAGGTGATCATCAAGCGCGACACGCTGATGGAGGAGAGCCATCTGGAAGCCATCCAGCAGGGTGGCGTGCAGGAGGTGAAGATCCGCTCGGCGCTGACCTGCGAGCTCGTCAACGGCATCTGCGGCAAGTGCTACGGCCGCGACCTCGCCCGCGGCACGCCGGTCAACCACGGCGAAGCGGTCGGCGTCATCGCGGCGCAGTCGATCGGCGAGCCGGGCACCCAGCTCACCATGCGCACCTTCCACATCGGCGGTGCGGCGCAGCTCAACGAGCAGTCCTTCGTCGAAGCCAACTTCGACGGCAAGATCGTGATCCGGAACAAGGCCATCGCCCGCAACAGCGAAGGTCACCTGATCGCGATGGTGCGCAACATGGTGGTGGCGATCGTCGATGCCGACGGCACCGAGCGTGCGACACACCGTGTCCAGTACGGCTCGCGCCTGCATGTCGACGAAGGCGACATGGTCAAGCGCGGCCAGCGCGTCGTCGAGTGGGATCCCTACACCCGTCCGCTCCTCACCGAAGTCGAAGGTACGATCGGCTTCGAGGATCTGGTCGAGGGGCAGTCGATCTCGGAAACGCTCGACGAAGCCACCGGTATCGCCAAGCGCGTGGTCATCGACTGGCGCTCGACCCGCGGCGGCTCGGACCTGCGTCCGGCCATCGTGGTCAAGGGCAAGGACGGCAAGGTGCTCAAGCTCGCCCGTGGCGGCGATGCCCGCTACATGCTGTCGGTCGACGCCATTCTCTCGGTCGACGTCGGAGCCAAGGTCAACCCGGGTGACATCCTCGCCCGTGTCTCGACCGAAAGCGCCAAGACGCGTGACATCACCGGCGGTCTGCCGCGGGTGGCGGAACTGTTCGAGGCCCGGCGTCCGAAGGATGCGGCGATCATCGCCGAGATCGCGGGCACCATCCGGTTCGGGCGCGACTACAAGAACAAGCGTCGCATCTCGATCGAGCCGATGGACAAGACCGAGGAGCCGCGCGAGTACTTGATCCCGAAGGGCAAGCACATCCACCTTCAGGACGGCGACGTCGTCGAAAAGGGCGACTTCATCGTGGAAGGCAACCCGGCGCCGCACGACATCCTTGCGGTCAAGGGCATCGAGGAGCTCGCGGCCTACCTGGTCAACGAAATCCAGGAGGTTTACCGGCTCCAGGGCGTGCTCATCAACGACAAGCACATCGAGGTGATTGTCCGTCAGATGCTCCAGAAGGTGGAAGTCACCGACCAGGGCGACACGGACATGATCTCCGGCGAGCAGGTCGACAAGATCGAGTTCGACGCGCTGAACGAGAAGGCCAAGGAAGAGGGCAAGAAGCCCGCCACGGGAACGCCGGTTCTGCTCGGCATCACCAAGGCGAGCCTGCAGACCCGCTCGTTCTTCTCGGCGGCTTCGTTCCAGGAGACCACCCGCGTCCTCACCGAGGCGGCGGTCAACGGCAAGATCGATCCGCTCGAAGGCCTCAAGGAAAACGTCATCGTCGGCCGGCTGATCCCGGCAGGCACCGGCGCCTCCATGGCCAAGATCCGCGAAGTCGCCATGAAGCGCGACAAGCTGATCCTGGACGAGCGCGAGAAGCAGGCGTCGGTCGTGCCGCCCGCGCCGGAAGCGGAGCTTCCTGCGCTGCCGCCCGCGGAATGATCGTTCATCCGTAGGAATACCGAGGACAATGAAAAGGCCGGCGCAAGCCGGCCTTTTTGCTGCTTTCTTTGCTTGCTGCGATGCAGGATCAACCTTTGTTCATCTTTCCTTCAGGCGCAAAAGCGCTTCTGCTAGGAGAGCTTAGACCGGTGGATCCCGTGACGGGGGCAGGGCCGGAGACCACGGAACTGATATGCTTGATCTCGCAATCGTAGGCGGCGGCCCCGGCGGGCTGATGAGCGCCTGGTATCTGAAGCGCAAGCTCGGCGACCTCTGCCGCGTCACCATCTACGAGGCGTCGGACCGGCTCGGCGGCAAGATCGTCACACGTAAATTCGATTCCGCGCCCGCGACGTACGAGGCCGGCGTTGCCGAGATCTACGACTACTCGATGACCGGTCCGGATCCGCTGCGCGAGCTGATCCAGCATTTCGGCCTGCAGACGATTCCGATGGACGCCGAGCAGGTGCAGTTCGGCGGCGAATTGCTCAACGACGTGCCGGGCATGCGTCGCAAATACGGCGCCAAGACCGCGGCCGCGATCGAGGCGTTCCGCAAGCGCTGCACCGAGGTGATGTCGCCGATCGAATATTACGAAGGCGTCGGCGCGCACGACAACGAGAATCCCTGGGCCTACAAGACCGCCGAGCAGGTGCTCGACGAGGAGGTCGAGGACGAGACCGCAAAGCGTTTCTTCAAGGTGATGGCGCGCTCGGACATCGCGACCGAAAGCCACAACACCAACGGCCTCAACGCGCTCAAGAACTATCTGATGGATGTCGACGGCTATATCGGCCTCTACTCCATCCAGAACGGCAACGAGCAGCTGATCGAGTGCCTGCAGTCGGAGGTCAATGCCGACATCCAGCTCAATCACCGCGTGCTCACCGTCGGCAAGGCACCGACCGGCCGCTACCAGCTCAAGATGATGAACGGCAAGGGCCCGGAGACGCGCGATTTCGACCTCGTGCTGGTCTGCCTGCCGCATTCCTGGCTCGCCACCGTCGGGTGGGAAGGCGAGCAGCTGCGCAAGTCGATGGTCAAGCACGTCTCGTATTTCGACCGTCCGGCGCACTATTTGCGCGTCTCGATCCTGTTCGACGAGCCGTTCTGGGGCGAGAAGATTCCCGGCGCCTGGTTCATGTCTGAAGCCTTCGGCGGCTGCTGCGTCTACAACGAGGGCGCGCGCCACGACGTCGGCAAGCATGGCGTGCTGAACTGGCTCATTCCCGGCTCCGACGCGCTGGCCTTCGCCAATCTTTCCGATCAGGAGCTGATCGACGCCGCGCTGAAATCGCTGCCGGCCTCGCTCGGCGATGCGCGCGCGCATTTCTTGGAAGGCAAGATCCACCGCTGGCTGTCGTCCGTGAACGCGCTGCCGGGCGGTCTGCCCGTGCGCGACGTCATGACCAATCACCGGCCCGAGCCGAAGGAACATCCCGGCATCGTCGTGGTCGGCGACTATCTGTTCGACTCGACGCTCAACGGTCTGCTCGACTCCTCGGATGCGGCCACCGACATCATCCTGACCGAGATGATGCGCCTGCGCCGCGAACGCGCGCAGGAGGACAAGCCGCTCTCCGACAAGATCGACCGCGACTATTTCGAGAACTATCGCGGCCTCGGTCCCTATCACGAGGCGTGGCAGCACTTCACCGATCCCGACTATCTGACGAAGCTGATCGGCGTCGTCTGGGGCAAGGCCAAGGGCTCAAAGCTCCTGGTCGCGGGCTCGGCCAGCGGGGAGCTGGTCGGCGCGCTGCGCGAGCGAGGCATCGATGCCTGGGGCGTCGAGAACAACCGTGCCATCCATGCCAGGACGCCGAAGGCGCTGAAGAAGTACAACAAGCTCGGCTCGATCACCGACATGCCGTTCAAGGACGGCAGCTTCGACTACGTGTTCGAGACCAGCCTCTGCCACGTTGCCCCGAAGCAGGTGGTCCGCGCGATCCGCGAGCTCAACCGCGTGGTCAAGACCGGCCTCGTGTTCGGCTCGGTCACCTCGGACATGGCGCCGGCTCTGATCGACCGCTACGACCTCCTGCGCGGGGTCAAGAAGCTCGGCACCTGGTGGGAATGGTCCGAGCTGTTCTTTGGCAACGGCTTCGATCTGTCGATGCACCGCAAGGACTGCACCGATGCGCTCTGGGAGGCGACGCTCGCCGCGGGCAAGGGCCCGGGCCAGTGGTACGCCGACGCGGACTCTTTGCGTTATTCGTTCTTCGACAAGGTCGAGGACGAGGACGACGACTAGCCCTTAAGATCGGGTGAATTCGCCAATTGCTTTGCCGAATTCATCATGATCGCATAGAATCGGTGCGATAGCGGCTCTCCGCTATCTCCTGCTTTCTCTGCGGTCATGCCGGCCGTCAGCATCGGTTGGTATCATGGCGTCCAAGCCTCTCTCGCCCGATAAACAGAAGCTCGCCGCCGAAGAGGCGGCCGAGCTCGACGACAAGCTCGCCTCCGCTGCCAAGCCCGATCTCGAAGACGACGAGGACGACGAAGACGAGGAGGATGACGAGCTGGAGCTCGACGACGACGATGAGGACGAGGACCTCGTCGTCTTCACCGCGCGCGAGGCCGCCGGCGCGCTCGCGACCATCCTGGGTTTCGTCAAGCCTTATCTGACCAACTACAAGCGGATGCTGTCGTTCGTGGCGTTCGGCGTCGTCGTCGAGACGCTGTTCAACGTCATCATGCCGCTCAGCCTGAAATACCTGATCGACGACGCGCTCGGCGAGGAGGATTTCCAGGCGCTGTACAAGATCCTCGGCGTGCTCGCGGCCGCCGGCATCTTCACCTCGATCGTCGCGGTCTGGTACGAGCGCTGGGACGCGCGACTGGCGGCCTGCATCATCTCCGATGTCCGCAAGCGTCTGTTCGAGCACGTCCAGGACCTGCCGGCGGCCTATTTCGGCCGCACCAAGCGCGGCGAGATCCTGTCGCGCTTCTCGGTCGACCTCTCGGCCTTCGAAGGCTCGGTGAAAACCTTCGCCAACAGTGCGGCGCTGCCGTTCCTGGAATTGATCGCCGGCATCATCCTGATGGTGTTTTTGAACTGGCAGCTCGCGGCAGTCGCGCTGCTGGTGTTTCCGATCACGCTGATCGGCCCGCGCATCCTCACCCCGAAGGCGGTGCAGGCCAATTACGAGCAGAAGCAGAACGAAGCCGCGCTGCTCGGCATGGTGCAGGAGAACATCGGCGCGCAGGCCGTGATCAAGGCGTTCAGCCTGCAGCGCAAGATGTTCGGCTTCTTCAGCTTCCGCAACGACGAGACCCGCAACAGGATCGCCTCGGCCGCGTTCCTGTCGACGATGGTGGAGCGGACGGTCACCATCTCGGTCCTGATGCTGCACCTCGTGGTGCTCGCGATCGGCGCGTATCTGGCGACCAAGGGCCAGATCACCATCGGCACCTTCGTCACCTTCGAGAGCGCGTTCTGGGAGGTCTCCTACAACATCGCCCACGTGATGCATTTCATCCCGGTGTCGATCTCCTCGGCCGCCGCAATCCGTCACATCCAGGAACTGCTCGACGAGCCGACCCGCGGCGCCGATCGCCCCGGTGCGCCCGATCTGCCGCGCATCACCCACGACATCACCTTCGACCGCGTGACGTTCCAGTACGAGGGCAGCCAGACGCCGGTGCTGGACAATCTCAGCCTCAAGTTGAATGTCGGCAGGAGCATCGCCATCGTCGGCCCCTCGGGCTCCGGCAAGAGCACGCTGCTCAACCTGATCCTGCGGCTCTACGTGCCGGACGAGGGGCGCGTCACCATCGACGGCGTCGACGTCCGCAAGGTCACGCTGGATTCGCTGCGCCGGAGCATGGCCGTGGTGTTCCAGGAGAACATGCTGTTCAACATGTCGATCCGCGAGAACATCCGGCTCGGCAAGGAAGGCGCGACCGATGCGGAGGTGGAGGACGCGGCCAAGAAGGCCGAGATCCACCGCTACATCATGAGCCTGCCGCAGCGCTACGACACGCAGGTCGGCGAGCGCGGCGATACGCTCTCGGGCGGCCAGCGCCAGCGCATCGCGATCGCGCGGGCGATCATCCGCAATCCGTCCGTGCTGCTGCTGGACGAGGCGACGTCGGCGCTGGACCAGACCACGGAAGCCGCGATCAACCGCACGCTGCTGAAGGTCGCCAAGGGCCGTACCATGATCTGGTCGACCCACCGCCTGACCTCGGTGGTCGAGATGGACGAGATCATCGTGATTTCAGGGGGCAGGGCGATCGAGCGCGGCTCGCACGCCGAGCTGCTCGCCAAGAACGGCACCTATCGCCAGCTCTGGAACGACCAGATCCACCAGCCGCACGGCGCTGTGGCTCAGGCCGACGACGACAGCGACGATGACGACGAGGATGAAGACGACCTTGAGGATGATGAGGACGAGGACGACGAGGAGGAGTGACCGAGAAAGTTCGGCTCCAGATCGAAGGCGCCTCCAAGCGGCCGCAGCAGCCCCTGAACCGACCAGGCAACGAAGCGAGCCCAGCGCTGCGCCGTCCAGTAGGGGCTTGTGGCGGTCGAGACTGAGCGGAAGTCGAACGCCTTCGCCGCCGACCATTCGTCGCAGGCCCGCTTGACCGGGTCGGAGTAAAAGGCGGCGACCTTGGCAGCATCCATCCCGTCCGAGGCGAGCCATCGCGGGATGTAGAGGTTGCAGAGTCGCTCGACATCCGTGAAGACCTTGTCGCAGCCGGTCCCGGCGACCGGGCAGGACGTCGAGAAGGCATCGCCCACCAGCACGAGCCCGGGCTGGCCCCTTGCATCGTTCACATAGAGATCGACCGGGCGGATCTTCAGCTCGCCGGGAATGTCGAATGGGCCGGTGATGCGCTTGAGCCGGGGCAGGGCGGCATGCAGCGTCTCCGCCGGGGCGCGGCGCAGCTCGTGGAGCCAGGGGTCGTCGAAGCCGCGGTAGACGAACAAATTGGCGCGCATCCGCGTGCCGACCGGAAACAGCGTGATGTAGGGGATGCGGTCGCTCGGCCGCTCCGAGAAGTAGGTCAGCGCCGGGAAGTCGAACGCATTGCGCCCGGCCGGCACCACGTCGAACCCGATCGAGATCGAATGGCAGGCGCTGACGATTTTTCGCGCGATGCCAAGCTGGTGGCGCAAGCCGACGTTCAGCCCGTTGGCGAGCACGACCAGGCGGGCCGAGATCGTCTCGTCATTGGAGAGCGTGATCCTCTGCCGCTCCGTGCTGGTCTCGACCGCGATCGCCTTGGCATGGATGCGCCCGACGCTCGCAGGAATCTCGTCGCGGATGGCATTGACCAGGGAATCGTAGAGGATGTTGAACTGCCGGCTCGGCGCCCTGTCGAGCAGATGGCCGAATCGAGCGATCCAGTTCTCGCCGGAATAGGTCGCCCGCCGCAGCACCGATTCTGCGATTCCGGTCCTCAGGAATCGCTCGACCTGCACCTCGCCACTGAGTTTTTCGACGCGAAAGTCCGCCGGATAGCTCTCATGCGGATCGATCAGCACCGCCGAAATGCCGGCGCGCCCGAGCATCGCGGCGGCGGTCGAGCCGGACAAGCCCCCGCCAACAATGGCAATGTCGGTGTACTGCATGGTGCAAATCTCTGCCGAAGGCGGCAGATTGCCGCATCAACAGGAAAAAAAGCCTTAGCAGGGGTTATAAAAGTATATTTCATCCGGGTATAAATAGGTCGTTGGGGTAGCGGAACACGGTCGGGGTCGCCATATCGGGGACGTGCGGTGAGGGCGGTAAACGTCGATTTCGACAGGCGCGAGAAGCGCTTTGTGACTGTCGTTTCACCTTGACTTGACCGATTCTCACTTATAGAAAGCGCCTCACTTAACGACAGGCGGTGAGCATCGCCAACGTCGGTACGGACCACCTGCCTGATCCTTTTAGGATCGTCCGGCAGGCACCAACCTCGACGAATGCCGCTCAGACGCTGTCGATCATAGCTAGGCAATGCCAGTGCGATTCTAGTTCTCTTGAGCATGTTCTCTTGAGATCGAATTCGGATGCATGACCTCGGTGCGCGGGCCGCAGCTTTACGCTGATTGGCCTGAAAACTGCGGTCCTCTGTGGCGTCGTAACGCTTTCCGCTCGTTGATGGAGCGGTTGGCGCAATTTCGCTTTGTGCGGATTGTTCCGCTTCAAGGCGGCCTCGTCGGGCGGGTGGCCCGAACAGAATTTGCGGTCCCGGCAACGGGCCGCGCCAAGACAGCGGGCCCGCAAGGGGCCGCGGCAGAACAAAGGGTAAGGCCAGGATGCCGACGATCAACCAGCTGATCGCTCAACCGCGGGAAGTGCAGAAGTCGCGCAAGAAGGTGCCGGCGCTGCAGCAGTCGCCTCAGAAGCGTGGTGTTTGCACCCGCGTCTACACCACGACCCCGAAGAAGCCGAACTCGGCGCTTCGTAAGGTCGCCAAGGTGCGCCTGACCAACGGCTTCGAGGTGATCGGCTACATCCCCGGCGAGGGTCATAACCTCCAGGAGCACTCGGTGGTCATGATCCGTGGCGGCCGCGTCAAGGACTTGCCCGGCGTGCGCTACCACATCCTCCGCGGCGTTCTGGATACCCAGGGCGTCAAGAACCGTAAGCAGCGTCGTTCGAAGTACGGCGCCAAGCGTCCGAAGTAAGCGGGAACCAAGCCTATGTCTCGTCGCCACTCTGCGGAAAAGCGCGAAGTTCTCCCGGATCCGAAGTTCGGGAACATCATCGTCACGAAGTTCATGAACTCGGTGATGTACGCCGGCAAGAAGTCGGTCGCCGAAGGTATCGTCTACGGCGCGTTCGGCATCATCGAATCCAAGACCAAGCAGAACCCGCTCGGCGTGTTCGAGCAGGCGCTCGAGAACGTCATGCCGACCATCGAGGTTCGCTCCCGCCGCGTCGGCGGCGCGACCTACCAGGTTCCGGTCGAGGTTCGCTCGACCCGCCGGCAGGCGCTCGGCATCCGCTGGCTGATCGCGGCTGCGCGCGAGCGCAACGAGAAGACGATGACCGAGCGGCTCTCGGCTGAGCTCTTGGACGCATCGAATAACCGGGGGAACGCCGTCAAGAAGCGCGAAGACGTGCACCGCATGGCGGAAGCCAACCGCGCCTTCTCGCACTATCGCTGGTAACGGCGAAACAAACGGACTCGCAAGGAACACCCCATGCCCCGCCAACATGCCATCGAGGACTACCGTAACTTCGGTATCATGGCGCATATCGACGCCGGCAAGACGACGACGACCGAGCGCATCCTCTATTACACCGGCAAGAGCCACAAGATCGGCGAAGTGCACGAAGGTGCCGCGACGATGGACTGGATGGAGCAGGAGCAGGAGCGTGGCATCACGATCACCTCGGCTGCGACCACCGCCTTCTGGGCCGGCAAGCGCCTGAACATCATCGACACCCCCGGTCACGTCGACTTCACCATCGAAGTCGAGCGTTCGCTGCGCGTGCTCGACGGCGCCGTCTGCGTGCTCGACTCCAACCAGGGCGTCGAGCCGCAGACCGAGACCGTCTGGCGCCAGGGCGACAAGTACAAGGTTCCGCGCATCGTCTTCGCCAACAAGATGGACAAGATCGGCGCCGACTTCTTCAAGTGTCTGGCCGACATCGTTGACCGTCTGGGCGCCAAGCCCGTCGCGATCCAGCTTCCGATCGGTGCCGAGAACAACTTCAAGGGTCTCGTCGACCTCGTGAAGATGAAGGGCGTTGTCTGGAACGATGAGGCGCTCGGCGCCAAGTTCGACTATGTCGACATTCCGGAAGACCTCGTCGACCAGGCCAAGGAATACCGCGAGAAGATGGTGGAAGCCGCCGTCGAGCTCGACGACGATGCCATGGCCGCTTACCTCGACGGCAAGGAGCCGGACGAGGCGACCCTGAAGCGCCTGATCCGCAAGGCGGTGCTGACCGGTGCGTTCTATCCCGTGCTGTGTGGCTCGGCCTTCAAGAACAAGGGCGTGCAGCCGCTGCTCGACGCCGTCGTCGACTATCTGCCGTCGCCGCTTGACGTGCCCGCGATCAAGGGCACCGACGACAAGGGCAACGAAGTCGTGCGCAAGGCGGACGACAAGGAGCCGCTGGCGCTGCTCGCGTTCAAGATCATGGACGACCCGTTCGTCGGCACCATCACCTTCTGCCGCATCTACTCTGGCGTTCTCCAGAGCGGCACCGGCGTCGTGAACTCGACCCGCGAGAAGAAGGAGCGTATCGGGCGCATGCTGTTGATGCATGCGAACAACCGCGAGGACATCAAGGAAGCCTATGCCGGCGACATCGTCGCGCTGGCCGGCCTGAAGGAAGCGCGCACCGGTGACACGCTGTGCGATCCCGACAAGCAGGTGATCCTGGAAAAGATGGAATTCCCCGAGCCGGTGATCGAGATCGCGATCGAGCCGAAGTCCAAGGCCGACCAGGAGAAGCTGGGCGTGGCGCTGGCCAAGCTCGCGGCGGAGGATCCGTCTTTCCGCGTGTCGACCGACCACGAGTCCGGCCAGACCATCCTGAAGGGCATGGGCGAACTCCATCTCGACATCAAGGTCGACATCCTCAAGCGCACCTACAAGGTCGACGCCAACATCGGCGCGCCCCAGGTTGCGTTCCGTGAGCGCGTCACCAAGCGGGTGGAGCACAGCTACACCCACAAGAAGCAGACCGGCGGTACCGGCCAGTTCGCGGCCGTGTCGTTCATCGTCGAGCCGAACGAAGCCGGAAAGGGCTACGAGTTCGAATCGAAGATCGTCGGCGGCGCGGTGCCGAAGGAATACATCCCCGGCGTCGAGAAGGGCCTGGAGAGCGTGCTGTCGTCCGGCGTGGTCGCGGGCTTCCCCGTGGTCGACGTCAAGGTGCAGCTCGTCGACGGCAAGTATCACGACGTCGACTCGTCGGCGCTGGCCTTCGAAATCGCTTCGCGCGCCTGCTTCCGCGAGGCGCTGCAGATGGGCAAGTCCGTCCTGCTCGAGCCGATCATGAAGGTCGAAGTGGTGACCCCGGAAGACTACACCGGCTCGGTCATCGGCGACCTGAATTCCCGGCGCGGTCAGATCCAGGGTCAGGACATGCGCGGCAACGCCAACGTCATCAACGCGATGGTGCCGCTCATGAACATGTTCGGTTACGTGAATAACCTGCGCTCGATGAGCCAGGGTCGCGCGACCTTCACCATGCAGTTCGATCACTACGCAGAAGCGCCGGCCAACGTGTCGGCAGAAGTCCAAAAGAAGTTTGCCTGATTGTCGTCGGTCTCAAACTGACGATTGAACGGAGAGTCAAATGGCCAAAGCAAAGTTTGAACGTAACAAGCCGCACTGCAACATCGGCACCATCGGTCACGTCGACCATGGCAAGACGTCGCTGACCGCGGCGATCACCAAGGTTCTCGCCGAAGCCGGCGGTGCGACGTTCACCGCGTACGACCAGATCGACAAGGCGCCGGAAGAGAAGGCGCGCGGCATCACCATCTCGACCGCGCACGTCGAGTACGAGACGCCGAACCGCCACTACGCTCACGTCGACTGCCCCGGCCACGCCGACTACGTGAAGAACATGATCACCGGCGCCGCCCAGATGGACGGTGCGATCCTGGTCGTGTCGGCCGCTGACGGCCCGATGCCGCAGACCCGCGAGCACATCCTGCTCGCCCGCCAGGTCGGCGTGCCCGCGCTCGTCGTGTTCCTCAACAAGTGCGACATGGTCGACGATCCGGAGCTGCTCGAGCTCGTCGAGCTCGAAGTCCGCGAGCTGCTCTCGAAGTACGAATTCCCGGGCGACAAGATCCCGATCATCAAGGGTTCGGCGCTCGCCGCTCTCGAAGACTCCGACAAGAAGCTCGGCCACGACGCCATCCTCGAGCTGATGAAGAACGTCGACGAGTACATTCCGCAGCCGGAGCGTCCGATCGACCAGCCGTTCCTGATGCCGGTTGAAGACGTGTTCTCAATCTCGGGCCGCGGCACCGTCGTGACCGGCCGTGTCGAGCGCGGCGTCGTCAAGGTCGGCGAGGAAATCGAGATCGTCGGTCTCCGCGCCACCCAGAAGACCACCGTCACCGGCGTCGAAATGTTCCGCAAGCTGCTCGATCAGGGCCAGGCCGGCGACAACATCGGTGCTCTGCTCCGCGGCACCAAGCGCGAGGACGTCGAGCGCGGCCAGGTTCTGGCCAAGCCGGGTTCGGTCAAGCCGCACACCAAGTTCAAGGCTGAGGCCTACATCCTCACCAAGGAAGAGGGTGGTCGCCACACCCCGTTCTTCACCAACTACCGTCCGCAGTTCTACTTCCGCACCACCGACGTGACCGGTGTCGTGCACCTGCCGGAAGGCACCGAGATGGTGATGCCGGGCGACAACATCGCGATGGAAGTGCACCTGATCGTGCCGATCGCGATGGAAGAGAAGCTCCGCTTCGCGATCCGCGAAGGCGGCCGCACCGTCGGCGCCGGCGTCGTCGCCTCGATCATCGAGTAATTACGAGAAAAGGGACGGCGAGTAGCGAATGGTGACATTCGCTATTCGCTATTCGCCACCCACTGAAGAGAGACCACGGCAATGAACGGCCAAAACATTCGTATCCGTCTCAAGGCGTTCGACCATCGTATCCTCGATACGTCGACCCGTGAGATCGTGAACACGGCGAAGCGCACCGGCGCGCAGGTCCGCGGACCCATTCCGCTGCCCACCCGCATCGAGAAGTTCACCGTCAACCGTTCGCCCCACGTCGACAAGAAGAGCCGCGAACAGTTCGAGATGCGCACCCACAAGCGCCTGCTCGACATCGTCGATCCGACCCCGCAGACCGTCGATGCTTTGATGAAGCTCGACCTGGCCGCCGGTGTCGACGTCGAGATCAAGCTCTAAGATTTTGGATCCCGTTCGCGAAAGCGGACAAAGAGAACAGGAAGCAAGCCGATGCGCTCCGGAGTGATCGCACAAAAGGTCGGGATGACGCGGGTCTTCACGGAGGCCGGCGAACATATCCCCGTGACCGTGCTGAAGCTCGGCAATTGCCAGGTCGTAGGCCACCGCACCGAAGAGAAGAACGGTTACGTCGCGCTCCAGCTCGGTTCTGGTGCCCGCAAGACCGTTTACATGCCCAAGGCCGAGCGCGGCCAGTTCGCGGTCGCCAAGGTCGAGCCGAAGCGCCGGGTCGAGGAGTTCCGCGTCACCGCGGACGCCATGATCCCGGTCGGCGCCGAGATCCAGGCCGATCACTTCGTCGTCGGCCAGTTCGTCGACGTCACCGGCACCTCGGTCGGTAAGGGCTTTGCCGGCGGTATGAAGCGCTGGAACTTCGGCGGTCTGCGCGCCACGCACGGTGTGTCGATCTCGCACCGCTCGATCGGTTCGACCGGTGGTCGTCAGGACCCCGGCAAGACCTGGAAGAACAAGAAGATGCCCGGCCACATGGGTGTCGATCGCATCACCACGCTCAACCTTCGCGTCGTCCAGACCGATGTCGAGCGCGGCCTGATCCTCGTCGAAGGCGCCGTTCCCGGCTCCAAGGGCGGCTGGATCCGCGTGCGTGACGCCGTCAAGAAGCCGCTGCCGAAGGAAGCTCCGAAGCCCGGCAAGTTCAAGGTTGCTGGCGACGCGGAAGCCGCTCCGGCTGCGCAGGAGGCGTGAGATGGAACTGAAGGTCACCACCCTCGAAGGTAAGGAAGCCGGCTCGGTCCAGCTGTCCGACGCCATCTTCGGTCTCGAGCCGCGCGAGGATATCATCGCGCGCTGCGTGCAGTGGCAGCTCAACAAGCGCCAGGCCGGCACGCACAAGGCCAAGGGGCGCGCCGAGATCTGGCGCACCGGCAAGAAGATGTACAAGCAGAAGGGCACCGGCGGTGCTCGTCACGGCTCGGCCCGCGTGCCGCAGTTCCGTGGCGGCGGCCGTGCCTTCGGTCCGGTGGTGCGTTCGCACGCCACCGACCTGCCGAAGAAGGTCCGCGCGCTCGCTCTGAAGCATGCGCTCTCGGCCAAGGCCAAGGACGGCGATCTCGTCGTGATCGAGAAGGCCGCGCTGGAGGCCGCCAAGACCAAGGCGCTGCTCGGTCACTTCTCGGGCCTCGGCCTGACCAACGCGCTGATCATCGACGGTGCCGAGCTCAACAACGGCTTCGCCGCTGCGGCCCGCAACATCCCGAACATGGACGTGCTGCCGATCCAGGGCATCAACGTCTATGACATCCTGCGCCGTCAGAAGCTCGTTCTGACCAAGGCCGCCATCGATGCGCTGGAGGCGCGCTTCAAATGACGAAGAACATCGAGCCTCGCCACTACGACGTGATCCTGTCGCCGGTCGTGACCGAAAAGGCGACGATCGCTTCGGAGCACAACAAGGTGCTGTTCAAGGTGGCCGCGAAGGCGACCAAGCCGCAGATCAAGGAAGCGATCGAGAAGCTGTTCGACGTCAAGGTCAAGAGCGTCAACACGCTGGTCCGCAAGGGCAAGGTCAAGGCCTTCCGCGGCAATATCGGCTCGCAGTCGAACACCAAGCGCGCGATCGTGACCCTCGAAGAGGGCCACCGGATCGACGTCACCACCGGTCTGTAAGGTCGTACGACGATGGCACTGAAGACATTCAATCCCACGACGCCGGGCCAGCGCCAGCTGGTGATGGTCGATCGTTCGGCCCTCTACAAGGGCAAGCCGCTGAAGGCGCTCACCGAGGGCAAGAAGTCCTCGGGCGGCCGCAACAACACCGGCCGCATCACCGTGCGCTTCCGCGGCGGTGGTCACAAGCAGACGCTGCGCACCGTCGACTTCAAGCGTGAGAAGGTCGATGTGCCCGCAACCGTCGAGCGGCTGGAATACGATCCGAACCGCACCGGCTTCATCGCCCTGATCAAGTATCAGGACGGCGAGCAGGCCTACATCCTGGCGCCGCAGCGCCTGGCCGTGGGTGACACCATCATCGCCGGCAACTATGTCGACGTGAAGCCGGGCAACGTCATGCCGCTCGGCAACATGCCGGTAGGCACGATCATCCACAACATCGAGGTCAAGATCGGGAAGGGCGGGCAGCTCGCCCGTTCCGCCGGCACCTACGCCCAGCTCGTCGGCCGCGACCAGGACTACGTCATCATCCGCCTGAACTCGGGCGAGCAGCGCCTGGTGCACGGCCGCTGCCGCGGCACGATCGGCGCGGTGTCGAACCCGGATCACATGAACACCTCGATCGGCAAGGCCGGTCGCAAGCGTTGGATGGGCCGTCGCCCACACAACCGCGGTGTCGCCATGAACCCGATCGACCATCCGCACGGCGGTGGTGAAGGTCGTACCTCGGGCGGCCGCCACCCGGTCACCCCGTGGGGCAAGCCGACCAAGGGCAAGAAGACCCGCACCAACAAGTCGACCAACAAATTCATTCTCCTAAGCCGCCACAAGCGGAAGAAGTAAGGAACGCCGGACATGGTTCGTTCAGTCTGGAAAGGCCCGTTCGTCGAGGGTTCTCTGCTCAAGAAGGCAGATGCCGCGCGCGCGTCCGGCCGTCACGACGTCATCAAGATCTGGAGCCGTCGCTCGACGATCCTGCCGCAGTTCGTCGGTCTGACCTTCGGCGTCTACAACGGTCAGAAGCACGTGCCGGTGGCGGTCAACGAGGAAATGGTCGGTCACAAGTTCGGCGAGTTCTCGCCGACCCGGACCTTCCATGGCCACTCCGGCGACAAGAAAGCCAAGAAGGCTTGAGGATTAAACGATGAGCAAACCTAAGCGCGAACGGAGCCTCGCCGACAACGAGGCCAAGGCGGTCGCCCGGATGCTGCGGGTGAGCCCGCAGAAGCTCAACCTGGTCGCCCAGCTCATTCGCGGCCGGAAGGCTTCTGCCGCGCTCGCCGACCTGCAGTTCTCGCGCAAGCGGATCGCGGTCGACGTGAAGAAGTGCCTGGAATCGGCGATCGCCAACGCCGAGAACAACCACGACCTCGACGTCGACGATCTCGTCGTGGCGCAGGCCTTCGTCGGCAACGGCCTGGTGATGAAGCGCTTCGCCGCCCGCGGCCGTGGCCGTTCGGGCCGTGTCTACAAACCATTTTCGCAGCTGACGATCATCGTTCGTCAGGTCGAAGCCGAAGCAGCGGCTTAAGGGCGCAGGAGAACACGATGGGTCAAAAGATCAATCCGATCGGTCTGCGTCTCGGCATCAACCGGACCTGGGATTCCCGCTGGTTCGCCGGCAAGCAGGAATACGGCAAGCTGCTGCACGAGGACGTCAAGATCCGCGAGATCCTGCACAAGGAGCTCAAGCAGGCGGCCGTCGCCCGCATCGTGATCGAGCGTCCGCACAAGAAGTGCCGCGTCACCATCCACTCGGCCCGTCCGGGCGTGGTGATCGGCAAGAAGGGCGCCGACATCGACAAGCTGCGCAAGCGGGTTGCGGACATCACCTCGTCCGACGTCGTCATCAACATCGTCGAGATCCGCAAGCCGGAGCTCGATGCGACGCTGGTGGCCGAGTCGATCGCGCAACAGCTGGAGCGCCGCGTGGCGTTCCGCCGCGCCATGAAGCGCGCCGTGCAGTCGGCGATGCGTCTCGGCGCGGAAGGCATCCGCATCAACTGCTCGGGTCGTCTGGGCGGTGCGGAAATCGCACGCATGGAGTGGTACCGCGAAGGTCGCGTGCCGCTGCACACGCTGCGCGCCGACATCGACTACGGCGTTGCGACCGCGTTCACGACCTTCGGCACCTGCGGCGTCAAGGTCTGGATCTTCAAGGGCGAGATCCTCGAGCACGATCCGATGGCCCAGGACAAGAGAATGGCCGAAGGCGAGACGGGCGGTAGCAGCGATCGTGGTGGCCGTCAGCGCCGCGACACGGCTGCGGCCTAAAGCCAGACAGGAATTTGAGGGCTTAAAGCCATGATGCAACCTAAGAAAACGAAGTTCCGGAAGGCGCATAAGGGCCGCATCCACGGCGTTGCGTCTTCGGGCGCGACGTTGGCATTCGGCCAGTACGGCCTGAAGGCGACCGAGCCTGAGCGCGTCACCGCGCGCCAGATCGAGGCCGCCCGCCGCGCGCTGACCCGCCACATGAAGCGCGCCGGCCGCGTCTGGATCCGCGTGTTCCCCGACGTTCCGGTGTCGAAGAAGCCGGCCGAAGTCCGCATGGGCTCCGGCAAGGGTTCACCGGAACTTTGGGTGGCTCGCGTCAAGCCGGGCCGGGTGCTGTTCGAGATCGACGGCGTCAACACCCAGACGGCGCGTGAGGCGCTGACCCTGGCGGCCGCCAAGCTGCCGATCAAGACGCGCTTCGTCGAGCGCATTGCGGAGTAATGGCCATGGCCCAGATGAAGATCGAAGACATCCGCGCGATGAGCCCCGACCAGCAGGATGACGCCATCCTGAACCTGAAGAAGGAGCGCTTCAACCTGCGCTTCCAGCGCGCCACCGGGCAGCTCGAGAACACCTCGCGCCTGCGCGAGGCCCGCCGTGACATCGCCCGGATCAAGACCGTCGCCGCGCAGACGCGCGCGAAGAAGAAGTAAGAGGCTTACGAAGATGCCGAAACGTACTTTGCAGGGCGTGGTCGTCAGCGACAAGCAAGCCAAGACCATCGTGGTGCGCGTCGATCGCCGTTTCACGCACCCGATCTACAAGAAGACGATCCGCCGTTCGAAGAACTATCACGCGCACGACGAGAGCAACCAGTTCAAGCCGGGCGACGTGGTGTGGATCGAGGAATCGAAGCCGATTTCGAAGTTGAAGCGCTGGGTCGTGATCCGGGGCGAACACAAGAAAAGCGCCTGATCTGTTGGCTTTAGCCGACTGACTTCAGGGAAATGTTGAGCGCCGGCTGGGCTGGCGCAAAGAGAAAGAGGACGAGGTGCATCAATGATTCAGATGCAGACCAACCTCGACGTGGCCGACAATTCTGGCGCACGCCGTGTCATGTGTATCAAGGTGCTCGGAGGCTCCAAGCGCCGCTACGCCACGATCGGCGACATCATCGTCGTCTCGATCAAGGAAGCGATTCCGCGTGGCAAGGTGAAGAAGGGCGACGTGATGAAGGCCGTCGTGGTGCGCGTCCGCAAGGACATCCGCCGCGCCGACGGTTCGGTCATCCGTTTCGACCGCAACGCCGCCGTTCTGATCAACAACCAGTCCGAGCCGGTCGGCACCCGTATCTTCGGGCCTGTGCCGCGCGAGCTGCGCGCCAAGAACCACATGAAGATCATTTCGCTCGCGCCGGAGGTGCTGTGATGGCTGCGAAGATCCGCAAGGGCGACAAGGTCGTCGTGCTGACCGGCCGCGACAAGGGCCGCACCGGCGAGGTGTTCGAGGTTCGCCCCGACGCCGGCACGGCGCTCGTGCGCGGCATCAACATGGTCAAGCGTCACCAGAAGCAGACGCAGGCCCAGGAGGGCGGCATCATCTCGAAAGAGGCGCCGATCCAACTGTCCAACATCGCGTATGTCGGCAAGGATGGAAAGCCGACCCGCGTCGGATTCAAGATTCTGGCGGACGGCAAGAAGGTCCGCATCGCCAAGAGCTCGGGAGCTGAGATCGATGGCTGAGGCCGCTTACACGCCGCGCCTGCGCGCGGAATATGATGCGAAGATCCGCACGGCTCTGACCGAGAAGTTCGGTTATGAGAACGTCATGCAGGTTCCGCGCCTGGACAAGGTCGTGCTGAACATGGGCGTTGGCGATTCCGTCAACGACCGCAAGAAGGCCGAGACCGCTGCTGCCGAGCTGACCCAGATCGCCGGCCAGAAGGCGATCGTGACCTATTCGCGTATCGCGATCGCGACCTTCAAGCTGCGTGAGAACCAGCCGATCGGCTGCAAGGTCACGCTGCGCAAGGCCCGCATGTACGAGTTCATCGATCGCCTGGTGACGGTCGCGCTGCCGCGCGTCCGCGACTTCCGCGGCCTGAACCCGAAGAGCTTTGACGGCCGCGGCAACTACTCGCTCGGCATCAAGGAGCACATCATTTTCCCCGAGATCGACTTCGACAAGGTCACGGAAGCCCGCGGTATGGACATCACCGTCTGCACCACGGCCAAGACCGACGAAGAGGCGAGGGCCTTGTTGACCGCTTTCAATTTCCCGTTCCGGCAGTGAGACGCTGACCTAAAGCCTCTCAAACGCGGATACCCAGGAGCCAAGCATGGCAAAGAAGAGTTCAGTCGAGAAGAACAACCGGCGCAAGCGGATGGTGAAGAACGCCGCCGCCAAGCGCGAGCGGTTGAAGGCGATCATCGCCGACAAGAAGCTGCCGATGGAAGAGCGTTTCGCTGCGACGTTGAAGCTGGCCGAGATGCCGCGCAACTCGTCGGCGACCCGCATCCGCCTGCGTTGCGAGCTGTCGGGCCGGCCGCGCTCGAACTATCGCAAGAACAAGCTGTCCCGTATCGCGCTGCGCGACCTTGGCTCCAAGGGCATGGTCCCGGGCCTCGTGAAGTCCAGCTGGTAAGGAGGGTCGTTTAGATGTCTACGCACGATCCCATCAGCGATCTGATCACCCGCATCCGCAACGCGCAGATGCGCTCCAAGACCAAGGTCTCCACGCCTGGCTCGAAGATGCGCGAGAACGTGCTCGAGGTGCTCAAGTCCGAGGGCTACATCCGCGGTTACGCCACGCTCGAGCATCCCTCGGGCCGCAGCGAGATCGAGATCGAGCTGAAGTATTTCGACGGCGAGCCCGTCATCCGCGAGATCGAACGCGTTTCCAAGCCCGGGCGTCGCGTCTACGCCTCGGTGAAGAACCTGCCGCGGGTCAACAACGGGCTCGGCATTTCGGTGTTGTCGACGCCGAAGGGGATCATGGCCGACCACAGCGCGCGCGACGCGAATGTGGGCGGTGAAGTCCTCTTCACGGTGTTCTGAGAAGGATTTTTCATCCATGTCACGAGTTGGCAAAAGGCCTGTGGCGGTTCCGTCGGGTGTGACCGCGACCGTCGATGGGCAGACCGTCAAGATGAAGGGGCCGAAGGGCCAGCTTCAGTTCGTCGTCCATGACGACGTCGAGGTGAAGCTCGAGAGCGGCCAGATCAAGGTCAAGCCGCGCGCCGAGACCAACCGCGCCCGCGCGCTGTACGGTACCGCTCGCGCCCAGGTCGCGAATCTGGTCGAAGGCGTCACCAAGGGCTTCGAGAAGAAGCTCGAGATCACCGGCGTCGGTTACCGCGCCGCGATGCAGGGCAAGAACCTGCAGCTCGCGCTCGGCTACAGCCACGACGTGATCTATCCGATCCCGGAAGGGATCACGATCGCCGTGCCGAAGCCGACCGAGATCACGGTTTCGGGCAGCGACGTCCAGCGCGTCGGCCAGGTCGCCGCGGAGATCCGCGCCTACCGTCCGCCGGAGCCCTACAAGGGCAAGGGCGTGAAGTATGTGGGCGAATTCATCTTCCGCAAGGAAGGCAAGAAGAAGTAACGGAGCCGGTCATGTCCAAAGCCAAGGTTACGAATGCCCGGCGCAAGCGGAGTGTGCGGCTGAAGCTGCGTCGCTCCGGTGGTGGCCGTCCGCGTCTGTCGGTGTTCCGCTCGTCCAAGCACATCTACGCCCAGGTCATCGACGACCTGAAGGGCGAGACGCTGGCCTCTGCCTCGTCGCTCGAGAAGGCGATGCGCGACGGTGGCAAGACCGGTGCCGACATCGATGCGGCGAAGGCGGTCGGCAAGCTGCTGGCCGAGCGCGCCGCCGAGAAGGGCGTCAAGGAAGTCGTGTTCGATCGCGGCAGCTACCTCTACCACGGGCGCGTCAAGGCTCTTGCCGACGCGGCGCGTGAGAGCGGGCTGAGCTTCTAACAGAATTTGAGGATTGAGGCGTAAGCCTCTGAAGGATTGGAAAAATGGCAGAACGCGAACAACGTGGTGGACGCGATCAACGCGGCGGCGGACGCGAACGCAAGGAGCGCGAGGAGCGCGACAGCGAGTTCGTCGACAAGCTGGTCCACATCAACCGCGTGGCCAAGGTCGTCAAGGGCGGCAAGCGCTTCGGTTTCGCAGCGCTGGTCGTGATCGGCGACCAGAAGGGCCGCGCCGGCTTCGGTCACGGCAAGGCGCGCGAAGTGCCTGAGGCGATCCGCAAGGCAACCGAGTCCGCCAAGCGCAACCTGACCCGGGTGTCGCTGCGCGAGGGCCGCACGCTCCATCACGACATCGCCGGCCGTCATGGCGCGGGCCGTGTCTACCTGCGTGCAGCTCCGGCCGGTACCGGCATCATCGCCGGCGGTCCGATGCGCGCCGTGTTCGAGACGCTCGGCGTCCAGGACGTGGTGGCGAAGTCGATCGGCTCGTCGAACCCGTACAACATGGTTCGCGCAACCTTCGACGCGCTGAAGCATCAGGATTCGCCGCGTTCGGTCGCAGCCCGCCGCAACATCAAGGTGTCCACTCTGCAGTCGCGCCGTATCGGTGGCGATGCCGAGGCGGCTGCCGACTAACGGAAGCTTTGGAGTAGACTCCCATGGCCAAGGACGCCGCTAAGTCCAGCAAGACGATCAAGCTCGAGCAGATCGGCAGCGCGATCCGCCGCCATCACTCGCAGCGCTCGACGCTGATCGGTCTCAAGCTCAACAAGATCGGTCGCACCAGCGAACTGCAGGACACCCCGGCAGTCCGCGGCATGATCGAGAAGGTTCACCATCTCGTCCGCATCGTCGACGAGAAGTAAGAAATAAGGAGAAGGGCGATGAAGCTCAGCGATATCGCCGACAACGCCGGCTCGCGCAAAAAGCGTATGCGCGTCGGCCGCGGCATCGGTTCGGGCAAGGGCAAGCAGTCCGGCCGCGGCGGCAAGGGTCAGACCGCGCGTTCGGGCGTGCGCATCAAGGGTTTCGAAGGCGGCCAGATGCCGATGCATCGCCGTCTGCCCAAGCGCGGCTTCAACAACATCTTCCGCGTCGAGTTCGCCGAGATCAATCTCGACCGGCTCCAGGAAGCGGTCGATGCCAAGAAGATCGACGCCGGCAGCGTCGTGAACGTCGAAGCCCTGGTGAAGGGCGGCGTGCTGCGCCGCGCCAAGGCCGGCCTGCGGCTGCTCGGCCGTGGCGAGCTCAGGTCCAAGCTCAACATCGAAGTGCATGGCGCCACCAAGACCGCGATTGCGGCGGTCGAGAAGGCCGGCGGCTCGGTGAAGATCCTCGCCCCTGCCAAGGAAGAAGGCGAGGCGGCGTAACAACTGCGTCATTGGCCCGCGGCTCGCGGGCCTTTACGCATGCGGGACGTGGACTTATCGAAGCCGAGCCCCAGATAATGTCCGGCGTCCGCTAGATAGTAGCCCGGCCGCGGGCATGACGGCGCAACAGGCGGCGGGAGAAAGTCCAAGATGGTCTCTGCAGCGGAACAACTGGCAGCCAATCTCAATTTCGGCGCGTTCGCCAAGGCCGACGAACTGAAGAAGCGCATCTGGTTCACCCTGGGTGCGCTGCTCGTTTATCGGCTCGGAACCTACATCCCGCTGCCGGGCATCGATCCCAACATCTGGGAGCAGGTGTTCAAGTCGCAGGCGGGCGGCATCCTCGGCATGTTCAACATGTTCGCCGGCGGTGGCATCCACCGCATGGCGATCTTCGCGCTGAATATCATGCCGTACATCTCGGCATCGATCATCATCCAGCTCCTGACCACCGTCTCGCCGCAGCTCGAGGCGCTGAAGAAGGAGGGTGAGGCCGGCCGCAAGCTGCTGAACCAGTACACCCGCTATCTCACGGTCATCCTGGCAGCGTTCCAGTCCTACGGCATTGCGGTGGGTCTCGAAGGCGCCGGCAACGTCGTCAGCGACCCCGGCATGTTCTTCCGCCTGTCCACGGCGATCACGCTGACCGGCGGCACCATGTTCCTGATGTGGCTGGGCGAGCAGATCACCTCGCGCGGCATCGGCAACGGCATCTCGCTGATCATTCTGGCCGGCATCGTCGCCGAGCTGCCCGCGGCGCTCGCCAACATGCTCGAGCTCGGCCGTCAGGGCGCGATGTCGACCGGCCTGATCCTGGTCGTCATCATCATGGCGGTTGCCGTGATCGCCTTCATCGTCTTCATGGAGCGCGCCCAGCGCCGGCTCTTGATCCAGTATCCGAAGCGCCAGGTCGGCAATAAGATGTTCGAGGGCCAGTCCTCGCATCTGCCGCTCAAGCTCAACACCTCGGGCGTGATTCCGCCGATCTTCGCGTCCTCGCTGCTCTTGCTGCCGACCACGGTTGCGAACTTCAACGCGGGCAGCGGGCCGGAATGGTTCCAGTGGATCACCACCCAGCTTGGCCACGGCCGTCCGCTGTTCCTGACCATGTATCTGGCGCTGATCGTGTTCTTCGCCTTCTTCTACACCGCGATCGTGTTCAACCCGACCGAGACCGCGGACAATCTGAAGAAGCATGGCGGCTTCATTCCGGGTATCCGTCCCGGCGAGCGCACCGCCGAATATATCGACTACGTGCTGTCGCGCATCACCGTGCTCGGCGCGATCTATCTCGCCATCGTCTGCTTGATCCCGGAGATCCTGATCTCCTACGCGTCGGTGCCGTTCTACTTCGGCGGCACCTCGCTGCTGATCGTCGTCAGTGTCACCATGGACACGGTGGCGCAGGTGCAGGGCTATCTGCTGGCCCATCAGTACGAAGGTCTGATCCGGAAGTCGAAGCTGCGCGGCCGCCGCCGCTAAGCGCGGCGTTCTCTCGAGTCGGTGCAACAGCGCCGCCGATTCGCCGCGCGAGCAGCGCGCGGCGCCCGCGGTAACGATCAACCAACCGTTCGGCCGCTTCGGCAGAGCGGCTTCCACCGCAGCGCAATCACTGATTTCAAAGGCCTTCTTGGCGTCCGGGCATTTGCTCCCCTATGATATGGGTAGCGGTGCGGCGCTGATTATGATTTGCACTGTTACCGAGCTTTCAAACACAGGTGCGCGACGTATCGCTCACCAATCCGGGGGGCGTACGCCGATGAGAATTATACTTCTGGGACCGCCGGGGTCGGGCAAGGGGACCCAGGCGCAGCTCTTGGTGCAGCGCTATGGCATCGTCCAGCTTTCGACCGGCGAGATGCTGCGCGCGGCCGTTGCTGCGGCTACGCCGGTGGGGCTGAAGGCCAAGGAAGTCATGGCCGCCGGCGGGCTCGTGCCTGATGAAGTCGTGGTCGGAATCATCTCCGACCGGATCGAGCAGCCGGACGCCAAGAACGGTTTCATCCTCGACGGTTTCCCGCGCACCGTGCCGCAGGCCGAGGCGCTGGATGAGCTGCTGAGGCACAAGCATCTCAAGCTCGATGCGGTGATCGAGCTCCGCGTCAACGAGAGCGCGCTTCTGAGTCGCGTCGAGACCCGCGTCGCCCAGATGCGTGAGCGCGGGGAGGAGGTCCGGCTCGACGACACCCCGGAGGTTCTGACCAAGCGCCTGGCCAGCTACCGCAGCCAGACGGAGCCCCTGATTCACTACTATTCCGAGCGGCGGAAGCTCTCCACCATCGACGGCATGATGGCCATCGACGAGGTTACCCGCGCCATCCACCGCCAGCTCCTGGCGCTCGGGGCGGTGGAACCCAAGACCCATGCCCGCAGCGCGGCCAAGTCGAGCCCGGCCAAGAAGGCCAAGGCGGCGAAGAAAGCGGCCAAAAAGCCGGCGAAAACGGCCAAAAAGGCTGGCAAATCCTCCAAAAAGGCCGCCAAGAAGGCCGTGAAGGGTGCCAAGAAGGCGGCCAAAAAAACGACCAGGAAAACGGTCAAGAAAGCAGCCAAGAAGACCGCCAGGAAGGCCGTCAAAAAGGGTGCCAAAAAGACCGCAAAAAAGGTCACGAAAAAGCGAGCCAAGCGCTAGCAGCGGTTGACGAAAGCCCCTGGAATCCCCTAATAAGCCCCGCATCCAAGTCGGATAGTTTCAGACGATGCCGGGCCCCAGGAAGACCGGGGGTGGGCGTCGTGTTCGCGTTTGTGAACACCTGCCCGAGAAACCAAGCACTTAAGCCCGATTTCTGACGAGGGATCGGCAACAGGAGAGAAGGCCGTGGCCCGTATTGCCGGCGTGAACATTCCCACCAACAAGCGCGTGCTGATCGCGCTTCAGTACATCCATGGCATCGGCCCGAAGATCGCCGGTGACATCATCGAGAAGGTGAAGATCCCCGAGGATCGTCGCGTCAATCAGCTCAGCGACGCCGAAGTGCTCCAGATCCGCGAAGTGATCGACCGCGACTATCTCGTCGAGGGCGACCTGCGTCGTGAGGTCGGCATCAACATCAAGCGTCTGATGGACCTCGGCTGTTACCGCGGCCTGCGTCATCGTCGCGGTCTGCCGGTGCGTGGTCAGCGGACCCACACCAATGCGCGTACGCGCAAGGGGCCGGCCAAGGCCATCGCCGGCAAGAAGAAGTAAGTTTTCGCATTCCATCGCGGCGTGTGGCGAAAGGGGATACCCGTTCGCCACGCGCTTTTCGTTCCACAGGTGTAGCCGCTGGCATTACGGCGGCGTTTGAGATCTTCAGGAAAGGGACTCAATGGGCAAGGAAGCCACCCGCGTTCGCCGTCGTGAGCGCAAGAACATCGCCTCCGGCGTTGCGCACGTGAACTCGTCGTTCAACAACACGACCATCACCATCACCGACGCGCAGGGCAACACGATTGCCTGGTCTTCCGCCGGCACGATGGGCTTCAAGGGCTCGCGCAAGTCGACCCCGTATGCCGCGCAGGTTGCCGCCGAGGACGTGTCTAAGAAGGCGCAGGAGCACGGCATGCGCACGCTGGAAGTCGAAGTCGCCGGTCCCGGTTCGGGCCGCGAGTCGGCGCTCCGCGCGCTCCAGGCCGCGGGCTTCACCGTCACCTCGATCCGCGACGTGACCACGATCCCGCACAACGGTTGCCGTCCCCGCAAGCGTCGGCGCGTTTGATTTCTACGAGTTGCGGGCGCATCGGCGCCCGCAATGACTTTGCAAGAAGCCGCGGGAATGCTCTGCGGCCTTTCTCCAACGCCAGTATTTGATGCCTCAAATTGACTGGCCTGTATGGGTGAAACAGTGACGATCCAGAAAAATTGGCAAGAACTGATTCGGCCGAACAAGCTCCAGGTCACGCCCGGCAGTGACCCCTCGCGTTTCGCGACCATCGTCGCCGAGCCGCTCGAGCGCGGCTTCGGCCAGACTCTCGGCAACGCACTGCGCCGCATCCTGCTCTCCTCGCTCCAGGGCGCGGCGGTGCAGTCGGTGCACATCGACGGCGTGCTGCACGAGTTCTCCTCGATCGCTGGCGTTCGTGAGGACGTCACCGACATCGTGCTGAACATCAAGGACATCTCGATCAAGATGCAGGGCGAAGGCCCCAAGCGCATGGTCGTGAAGAAGCAGGGCCCGGGCGTCGTCACCGCCGGCGACATCCAGACCGTCGGCGACGTCACCGTGCTCAATCCGGACCTGCAGATCTGCACGCTCGACGAGGGCGCCGAGATCCGCATGGAGTTCACGGTCTCGACCGGCAAGGGCTACGTCCCCGCCGAGCGCAACCGTCCCGAGGACGCGCCGATCGGCCTGATCCCGGTCGACAGCCTGTACTCGCCGGTCCGCAAGGTCTCCTACAAGGTCGAGAACACCCGCGAGGGCCAGATCCTCGACTACGACAAGCTGACCATGACGATCGAGACCAACGGCGCGATCTCGCCGGATGACTCGGTGGCCTACGCCGCCCGCATCCTGCAGGATCAGCTCAACGTGTTCGTCAACTTCGAAGAGCCGCGCAAGGAAGTCGCCCAGGAGATCATCCCGGACCTCGCCTTCAACCCGGCCTTCCTCAAGAAGGTGGACGAGCTCGAGCTGTCGGTGCGTTCGGCCAACTGCTTGAAGAACGACAACATCGTCTACATCGGCGACCTCGTGCAGAAGAGCGAAGCGGAAATGCTCCGCACCCCGAACTTCGGCCGCAAGTCGCTGAACGAGATCAAGGAAGTGCTGGCCCAGATGGGTCTGCACCTCGGCATGGAAGTGCCGGGCTGGCCGCCGGAGAACATCGACGAGCTCGCCAAGCGCTTCGAGGATCATTACTGAGTTTTCGTCGTTCCGGGGCGATGCGCGAGCATCGAGCCCGGAACCTCGAGATTCCGGGTTCGGCTCTGCGAGCCGCCCCGGAATGACTGACTGGGCGAACGCAGGCAGCCCACCTGAGCAACAAGTCCGACGAACCGTCGCGACGAATGGAAATTCAAGGAATACAAAAATGCGTCACGGCAAGGTTCATCGTAAGCTCAACCGCACCGCCGAGCATCGCCGCGCGATGTTCGCCAACATGTGTGCCGCGCTGATCAAGCACGAGCAGATCGTCACCACGCTCCCGAAGGCCAAGGAATTGCGCCCGATCGTGGAGAAGCTGATCACCCTCGGCAAGAAGGGCGGCCTGTCCATGCGTCGCCAGGCCATCTCCGAGATGCGCGACAAGGATCAGGTCAAGAAGCTGTTCGACACGCTGGCCCCCCGCTACAAGGACCGCCAGGGCGGCTACACCCGCATCATCAAGGCCGGCTTCCGCTACGGCGACAACGCCGCGATGGCCGTGATCGAGTTCGTCGATCGCGACGTCGATGCCAAGGGCCAGGATTCCGGCCCGGTGCAGGAGAAGGAAGCCGAGGCGGCGTAAGCCGTTTCAGCAGGCACGGAATTGAAAGCGGCGCCCTCGGGCGCCGCTTTTGTTTTTGGGACGGTCGAAGGTCCGCGAGACTATTCTTCCTTGATCCCCGCCCTTTGCGCGATCTCCTTCATCTCGGCGGTCTCCTTGCCGATGGCTCCCTCCCAATCGCTGTAGCGCATGAAGCCGGGTTCGAAGCCGACCTTGCTGAAACGATCGACGACGGAAGGGCTCTTGATGATCTCCTCCAGCGTCACCGTCAGTTTGTCGCGAACCGCCGGCGGCAGCCCCTTGGGCGCGACCACCGCGCCCCATGACGAGAAGTCGATGCCGGTGTAGCCGAGCTCGGCAAGCGTCGGCACGTCGGGCAGGTAGGGCGTACGCTTGCCCGAGAACACCGCGAGCACCTTGACGGTGCCGGCCTCGATCTGCGGTTTCACGGCGATCACGGTGTCGACATGGTACTGGATGTGCTTGCCGATCAGGTCGTTCATCGCCGGCGCGCTGCCCTTGTAGGGCAGGTGGACCATCTTGACCCCGGCGGCCGATTTGAACAGCTCGCCGGCAAAATGCGAGACAGTTGCGACGCCAAAGGACGCCAGCGACAGCTTATCGGGATTGGCCTTCGCCTCGGCGACCAGCGCAGCCACGTCCGTGATGGGATTATCCTTGTAGGTGACCAGCGCCAGCGTGATCTTGCCGGTCTGTCCAATCGGCTCGAAATCCTTGGCGGCGTCGTAGGGCACACTTTCCTTCACGGCCGCCGGCAGCGTGAAGCTCGAGTTCGAGCTGAAGAACAGGGTGTAACCGTCGGGCGCCGCGCGCGCGACTTCCTTGGCCGCGATCGTGGTGCCGCCGCCGGGGCGGTTCATGATGACCGCGGGCTTGCCGAGCCGCGTCTCCAGTTCGCCGCCGATGATGCGCGCCACGACGTCGGAGGCGCCGCCGGGTGGGAAGGGGACGATCAATTGCAACGGCTTTTCCGGATAGGCCGCTTCAGCCAGTGCTAGCGAATTGCCGCCCATCAGGCCGAGCAGTCCGAGGACAACAGTGAGAGCCGTTGATTTCATGCAGAGATTTTCCGTGTTCGCCAGAGCAAGAGTGCTCGGTGCAGCCTAGCAATAATCGTTCCATTCGTAGAGCGGGTGTCCAAGTTGTCGCGGGAAAGCTCCGCAACGCGTCACTGATTGGTGAGTGCCGATTGCGGCCCGATCCGCCGCGTCCGATATCACGATCACCGAACTGACGGAGATATTGCATGAACATCGACCTTTCCGGAAAGACCGCCCTGGTGACCGGCTCGACGGCCGGCATCGGCCATGCCATCGCCAAGGGCCTTGCTGGCTCGGGTGCTAACGTCGTGATCAACGGGCGCGGCCAGGACAAGGTCGATGCCGCCGTGCGCAAGCTGGAAGGGACGGGCGCCAAGGTCCGCGGCATCGCCGCCGATGTCTCCACTGCTGCGGGCTGCAAGGCGCTTATCGCGGCGCTGCCCGAGGTCGACATCCTCGTCAACAATACCGGCGTCTACGAGGCAAAGGACTTCTTCGACATCCCGGACGAGGAATGGAGCCGCTACTTCGACGTCAACGTGATGAGTGGCGTGCGGCTGTCGCGGGCCTACATGAAGGGCATGCTCAAGCGTAACTGGGGCCGCATCGTCTTCATCTCCTCGGAGTCCGGACTGAACATTCCCGTCGAGATGATCCATTACGGCATGACCAAGACGGCGCAGCTTTCGGTGGCGCGCGGCCTCGCGCAGCTCACCCGCGGCACCGGCGTCACCGTCAATTCCGTGCTGCCGGGCCCGACCATGTCGGAGGGCGTCGAGACCTTCGTGAAGGGGCTCGCCAAACAAAACGGACAATCCGTGGATGAAGCCGCCGCCAATTTCGTCAGGCAGCATCGCCCGAGCTCGCTGATCCAGCGCTTTGCGAGCGTCGACGAGATCGCGAACATGGTTGTCTACGTCGCCTCGAGGGAGGCGTCCGCCACCAACGGCGCGGCGCTGCGGGCGGAAGGCGGCATCGTCAATACGATCGCGTAAGAGCGCCTATGAGCGCTTATGTGATTTCCGAAGTCGAGATGCGCGATCTCGAGGGATTTGAAGCCTATCGCGCGCTCGCCGCGAAGACGATTGCGCAGTTTGGCGGGCGCTATCTCGTCCGCGGCGGCAAGGCCGATCTGGCGGAAGGCAACCTTCCGCCGAAGGCCATCGTCATCGTCGAATTCCCGTCGATGGCGAGGCTGAAGGAATGGTACGCCTCGCCGGAATATGCCGAGGCGTTGAAGATCCGCGCCGCTGCGCTGGAGCGGCGCTTGATCTTTGTTGAGGGCGTAGCGGAAACGTAGGGTGGGTTAGCGTGCGGCTGCGCGAAGCGCAGTCCGATCGCGTAACCCACCACTGGGTGCCTCCGCCGTACAAGAAGAGGTGGGTTACGCTGCGCTAACCCACCCTACGCACCGAGGCCTTCGACTACCACCCCTCCAGCACGATCTTGCCGCGCGACTTGCCGCTCTCGAGCAGCACATGCGCGCGCTTGAGGTTGGCGGCATTGATCGTGCCGAAGGTCTGGTCGAGCGTCGTGCGCAACACGCCCTTGTCGATGAGGTCCGCGACGTCGTTGAGCAGGTGATGCTGCGCGATCATGTCGGGCGTCTGGAACGAGGAGCGCGTGAACATCGATTCCCAGTGCACCGAGATCGCCTTGCCCTTGAAGGTGCTCATCGTAAATTCCGGGGGATCGTCGATCAGACCGAACCGGCCCTGCGGCGCCATGAACTCCGCGATCGCCTTGTAGTGCTGATCGGTGAAGGTGAGGCTCGCCACCAGCGCGACCGGCGGCAGCTTCAACTTCTCGATCTGCTCCTTCATCGGCTTGCCGTGGTCGATCACGGCATGCGCGCCGAGATCGAGACACCATTTTTGCGATTCCGGCCGCGTCGCGGTTGCGAGCACCGTGAGCCCGGTCAGGCGGCGCGCGAGCTGGATCAGGATCGAGCCGACGCCGCCGGCGCCGCCCGTGATCAGCAGCGTGCGCGGATCGACGCTCTTGCCGGGCACGGCGCCGAGCCGGTCGAACAGCAATTCCCACGCCGTGATGGAGGTGAGGGGAAGAGCGGCCGCTTGCGCGAACGACAGGCTCTTCGGCTTGTTGCCGACGATGCGCTCGTCGACGAGATGGAATTCGGCGTTGGTGCCCTGGCGCAGGATCGAGCCGGCGTAGAACACCTCGTCGCCCGGCTTGAACAGCGTGACATCGGGACCGACCGCATCGACGACGCCGGCGGCGTCATAGCCCAGGATCTTCACCTCGCCCTCGGGCGGGGCAGCGCGCTTGCGCACCTTGTAATCGACCGGATTGGCCGAGATCGCCTTCACGGCGACGCGGATGTCGCGCCCTTTGGGCTCGGGTTTTGCGGTCTCGAAATCGATCAGTGAATTCGCGTCCTCGATCGGAAGCGACTTCTTGTAGCCGACGGCCTTCATGGCGTGTCTCCATCAGTTGGCGCAGCTTGTCGCGTGCGCCTAGCCTGCTAACTGTCCCGCTGGCGTCCATTTGGCAAGTACTGTAAATTCGGGGATATAGTCCCTGTTTGGATACTATTGGAAAAACACGCATGAAACGGCGCAATTTTGCCCGTCGTCCCGGCTGCTCGGTCGAGGCGACGCTGGACCTGATCGACGGCAAGTGGAAGGGCGTGATCCTCTATCACCTGCAGAGCGGAACCCAGCGCTTCGGCGAATTACGCCGCCGGATGCCCGGCATCACCCAGCGCATGCTGACGAAACAGCTGCGCGCGCTGGAGGAGGACAAGCTCGTCATCCGCAAGGTCTATGCGGAAGTGCCGCCGCGGGTTGAGTATTGCCTCTCCGAGCTCGGCGAGAGCCTCAAGCCGGTGATCGACATCCTCAAGGCCTGGGGCGAGAGCCATCAGCAGCGGCTGTCCTGCGCGCCGCCGCCCGTGGTCGTGAGGAAGCCGAAGCGCGCGGCGTAAGCAGCGCGGCGTGCTCGGTGTCGTCCCTGCGAACGCATCCGCTGGTGGTTATGGGTCCCGGGTTCGCGCTGTCGCGCGCCCCGGGACGACGAGTTCAGAACGCGAACTGCGTGCGCATCGCGACCGCGTCGAACTTCGAGCCGACATCGGCGGTCGAGATCGGCGAAGCCTGCCGCGACACCGTGCCGTGCAGATAGTCGAGCATGAAGCGGACGTTGCCGTTGACATACCAGTTGAGCGCAAGGGTGTAGACCGTCTGCCGGCCGCCGGCGACGCCGTTGGCGGTCGCGAGCTGGTTGTTGAGATCGATCGTCGAGAAGCGTCCCGCGATCTCCCACGCACCCCAGCCGCCGCCGTCGAGCGAGAACGGATGCGCCGGCTTGACGCCGTTATAGGCCGCATTCGCCGCGTTGTAGGTGCGACCCTCGCCGGTCAGCACGTAGCCGGCCTGCGCGTAGCCGCCCTGGAATTTCAGGCTCGGCGCGCCGACCAGCGGCACACCGGTGTTGGCGGTGCGATCGACATTGTACCAGAAGTACTCGCCCTGAACGATGAATGGACCGTAGGTCGCCGCGGCCTCGACGCTGTAGACCTGCGCGCCGGAGGTGTTGGCGATCGCGCCGGTCGAGATCAGCGTCGTCGGATCAAGCCGCAGTTCGGGGCGATCGCTGAGCGTCACCGTCTGCGTGTTGGCGATGAGGTTGCGCGGCGGCTGGATCAGCCATTGCGCGTCGGCGCCGATATGCACCGAGTAGTCCTTGCCGCTGATCGGGTTGCCGGCGATACGCGCCACGGCGCCATATTGCTCGCTCGTGCCCGCCGGAGCCGCGCTGGAGGCGGAGTGGATCGCGCCGGTCGACGGTCCCGTGACATAGCCGCCGATCCAGAGCTGGTCGGTGAACCAGCGCGTGCCGGCCGCGGAGCGGAAGTCGCCGGCGGCGATGTTGGTCGCGATCACGCCGGGTGAGGCGCGCTCCATGAACATGATGTCGTTGGAGCTCGTCGCCTCGTCCATGGTGTAGGGCAGGTCCATGATGCCGGCCTCGATCGCCATCCGTCCGCCGAACGGCTTCAGGCCGGTGTAGCTGAGATAGGCGTTCTCGACGCCGGACACGCCGCCGCCGGGCAGCGATCCCGGAGCCGCCCCGCCAAATCCGTCGGAGGAGCCGCCGAAGTCGTAGACCAGCGCGAAATTCCAGTCGTTGAAGAATTTTCCGGTGACGCCGATGCGCGCGCGGCGGACGTTCTCGCCGCTGTCGAGCTTTTGGGGCACGGTGGCCGCCGTGTTGGGGCGGTAGTCGTAGCCGCCGACATCCCAATGCAAGCGGCTGGTGATCGCCACGCAGTTGGCCTGGTCGGCGGTGCAGATGGTCGGTCGGTTGTTCGGCATCGTCACGACCACGCCAGAGGCGGGCACCGGTCCCTTGACGGGGATTGCCGCGTTCGCGTTTGCCACCACCGCCTTCGCCTCCGAGCGCGCTTCGGCCTTCGCCTCGGCCTTGGCTTCGGCCTTCGCCTTCGCCGTGGCCGCCGTGTTCGCCGCAGTCTGGCTCTGGAGCTTGTCGAGCTTCTGCTCCAGCAGCTTCAGCTGTTGCTTGAGGAGAGCGATCTCCTGCTCGCTGCTGCTTGCCGATTGGGCCTGGGCCTGCGAGGCCGCCAGCGCTCCGGCGAGACCAATGGCCGTGGCTGCAAGTCTTGTCCTGCTCACGTTACGCCTCCATCGTTTGACGAACTTCCCCAAGTGACTTCCTCAAGTCGCGAACGGAGAGCCTAGGTATGAACGATGACTGCCCCGCGACGCTGCGCCCGGTTGCGTGGGTTCCCACTGGTGCAAATTCGCCGCAACCGAATCCGCTTCCCACCACCATGCAAGATGACGCGCATCATGCCAATCCACCGCCCGGGTAAATTGCCGATTCGCACGGTTCGCTTGCATGCCGGACGCACCGGGGAAGGGACCGAATATTGCCGCCCGGCGCCCTTCTATTGGGGGGCGAACACGCCTATATTCCGTCGTCTTTTCCAAGAGGTAGGAATGTTTCGATCGACCTGGACTGCCGCGGTGGCGGCATTGTGCATAGCCTTTTCGGCCCACTTCAATCCGGCCACGGCGCAGGACCGTCGGGTCCCGTCGTCGCCGGCCGAACTGCGGCTGTCCTATGCGCCGATCGTGCAGCGGGTGCAGCCGGCGGTCGTCAACGTCTATGCCGCGAAGGTAGTGCAGAACCGCAATCCGCTGCTCGACGATCCGATCTTCCGCCGCTTCTTCGGCGTACCCGGCCAGCAGCCCGAGCAGATGCAGCGCTCGCTCGGCTCCGGCGTCATCGTCGATGCCTCCGGCCTCGTCGTCACCAACGTCCATGTCATCGAGGGCGCGGACCAGGTCAGGGTGTCACTGTCGGACAAGCGCGAGTTCGAGGCCGAGATCCTGCTCAAGGATTCGCGCACTGATCTGGCCGTGCTTCGCCTGAAGGACACCAAAGAGAAATTCCCGACGCTGGACTTCACCAATTCCGACGAGCTGCTGGTCGGCGATATCGTGCTCGCGATCGGCAATCCCTTCGGCGTCGGCCAGACGGTGACGCACGGCATCATCTCAGCGCTGGCGCGCACGCAGGTCGGCATCACCGACTACCAGTTCTTCATCCAGACCGATGCGGCGATCAATCCCGGCAATTCCGGCGGCGCGCTGGTCGACATGAGCGGCAAACTCGCCGGCATCAACACCGCGATCTATTCGCGCTCCGGTGGCTCGCAGGGCATCGGCTTTGCGATTCCCGCCAACATGGTGCGCGTCGTCGTCGCCTCCGCCAAGAGCGGCGGCAAGGCGGTGAAGCGTCCCTGGCTCGGTGCGAAATTGCAGGCGGTGACGCCGGAGATCGCCGAGAGCCTCGGGCTGCGCTCGCCGACCGGCGCGCTGGTCGCGAGCGTGGTGTCGAACGGCCCCGCGGCCAAGGCCGGCCTGAAATCCTCCGATCTCATCACCGGGATCGACGGCCAGACCGTGGATGATCCCAACGCCTTCGACTATCGGTTCGCGACGCGTCCGCTCGGCGGCACGGCGCAGATCGACGTGCAGCGCGGCGGCAAGCCGGTCAGGCTGACAGTGGCGCTGGAGACCGCGCCCGACACCGGCCGCAACGAGCTCGTCATTACCGCGCGCTCGCCGTTCCAGGGCGCGAAGGTTTCGACCATCACGCCGGCGGTTGCCGACGAGCTGCATCTGGACGCCGACACCGAGGGCGTCGTGATCGCCGATCTCGGCGGCGACAGCGCGGCGGCGAGTGTCGGCTTCCAGAAGGGCGACATCATCCTCGCCGTCAACAACCAGAAGATCAGCAAGACCGGCGATCTCGAGAAGGCCGCGGGCGAGCGCCAGCGGATCTGGCGCATCACGCTGGTGCGCGGCGGTCAGCAGATCAACGTTACGCTGGGCGGATGAGTCCGAAGCGACCACAGGAGACGCCAACTCTCTTTGCCGCGGCGGGGCTCGATCACGAGGCTCCGCATCCGCTGCCGGATCGCTTGCGTCCGCGCGCGCTGTCGGAGGTCGTCGGCCAGGATCACATCCTCGGCCCCGACGGCGCGCTGACGCGCATGCTGGAGACGCGCACGCTGGGCTCGCTGGTGTTCTGGGGCCCGCCCGGCACCGGCAAGACCACGGTGGCGCGGCTGCTGGCGGATGCGACCGATCTGCATTTCGAGCAGATCTCCGCGGTGTTCTCCGGCGTCGCCGACCTCAAGAAGGCGTTCGACGCCGCACGTGCCCGCCGCGAGATGGGCAAGGGCACGCTGCTGTTCGTCGACGAGGTCCATCGCTTCAATCGCGCGCAGCAGGATTCGTTTCTGCCGGTGATGGAAGACGGCACGGTGGTGATGATCGGTGCCACCACCGAAAACCCGTCCTTCGAGCTCAACGCGGCGTTGCTCTCTCGCGCGCGCGTGCTGGTGTTCCGCTCGCTCGACGCCGCCGCGATCGAGAAGCTGTTCGCGCATGCCGAGCAGGTCGAGGGCAGGAAGCTGCCGCTCGATGCGGAGGCGCGCGCGGTGCTGGTGCGCATGGCCGACGGCGACGGTCGCGCGTCGCTGACGCTCGCCGAAGAGGTCTGGCGTTCGGCGCGAGCGGACGAGATTTTCAACGCCGCGCAGTTGCAGGACATCCTGCAGCGGCGTGCGCCGATCTACGACAAGTCGGCCGACGGCCATTACAATCTGATCTCGGCGCTGCATAAGTCGGTGCGCGGCTCCGATCCCGACGCCGCGCTGTACTATCTCGCGCGCATGCTGGACGCCGGCGAGGACCCGCTGTTCCTGGCCCGCCGCGTCGTGCGCATGGCGGTGGAGGACATCGGCCTTGCCGATCCGCAGGCGCTCGTCATTGCCAATGCGGCGAAGGATGCCTTCGATTTCCTCGGCCATCCCGAGGGCGAGCTCGCCATCGCGCAGGCCGTGGTCTATCTCGCCACCGCGCCGAAATCGAATGCGGTCTACACCGCCTTCGGCACGGCGATGCAGGTCGCCAAGCAGGCCGGATCACTGCTGCCGCCAAAGCACATCCTGAACTCGCCGACCAAGCTGATGAAGTCGGAGGGCTACGGCTCCGGCTACGCATACGACCACGACGCCCCCGATGCCTTCTCCGGCCAGGACTACTTCCCGGAAGCCCTGGGCCGCCAGACCTTCTACGACCCGCCGGAGCGCGGCTTCGAGCGGGAGATCAGGAAGCGGCTGGATTACTGGGCCAAGCTGCGCAAGGAGCGGGGTGGCTCGCGCTAGAGGCGGCCATTTCGCCGTGACGGAAGGCCGCTTTTAGGGTAGGCAGGCATTCATGAGCCGCCGCATCAAGAGAATGAATCCAAAACCCCGTTCGCGTGACGAGCGCGACGACGCACGCCCGTTGAAGGCGCGCAGCGCGAAGAAGGCCGGGCCGCGTCCGGGCGGGAAGCCGCCGCGCTCTGCCGGAGAGCGTGCCGAGCGGCGTGGCCCCGAGCGCGCCGAGCGGCGGCCGCCCAAAGCTGCCGCCCAGGAAAGGCCTGCGCCGGAGAAGCCGGTCGAGGCGCTGCTGCCGACCAAGGTGCAGACCGTGACCGTCACGGCCGACGAGAACAACATGCGCGTCGACCGTTTCCTCGAGGCGCGCTTTCCCGGCCTGTCGTTCTCCCACATCCAGCGCGTCGTCCGCAAAGGCGAGCTGCGCGTGGACGGCAAGCGCGTCGACAGCAAGGATCGGCTTGAGGAAGGGCAGAGCGTCCGCATTCCGCCGCTGAAGCTCGACGCGCCGAAGGCCGTCGGTGAGCTCTCGGAGGCTGCGCAGAAGACGCTCAAGGCGCTCAAGGAGATGACGATCTGGGAGGACGACGACGTCCTCGTGCTGAACAAGCCGGCCGGCCTTGCCGTGCAGGGCGGCTCGGGCATGACGCGCCACATCGACCAGATGCTGGAGGTGATGCGCGATGCCAAGGGCCAGAAGCCGCGCCTCGTGCACCGCATCGATCGCGAGACCTCGGGCTGCCTGCTGATTGCCAAGACGCGCTTTGCCGCCTCGCATCTGACCGGCGCATTTCGTTCGCGATCGGCCCGCAAGGTCTATTGGGCGCTGGTGCCGGGTCTGCCGAAGCCGAAGCAGGGCCGCATCTCCACCTTCCTCGCGAAGGAAGAGAGCGAGGACGACACCATCATGCGCATCGCGCAGCATGGCGATGAGGGCGCCAGCCACGCGGTGACCTACTACGCCGTGGTCGAGACCGCCGGCAACAAGCTGACCTGGGTGTCCTTGAAACCGGTGACGGGCCGCACCCACCAGCTGCGCGCCCACATGGAACATATCGGCCATCCCATCGTCGGCGATCCCAAATATTTCAACATCGAGAACTGGCAGCTGCCGGGCGGCCTGCAAAATCGTCTGCATCTCTTGGCCCGCCGCATCGTCATTCCGCATCCGCGCGGCGGCGTGATCGACGCCACCGCGCCGCTGCCGCCGCACATGCAGCAGTCGTGGAATCTGCTCGGGCTGGACGCGAGCCGGTTTGACCCGATCGAGAACGCACCGGAGGAGTAGGGGCTGAGCTTTGGGCTAAGGCGTTTCCCCAAGGTCGTCCTGGCGAAAGCCAGGACCCATTACCACAGAGAGGAGTTTGACGAAGACTCGTCGTTTGGTACTTCGACTTCGTCCTCCAGATAGATCACGCGGTATGGGTCCTGGCTTTCGCCAGGACGACAGCGGAATGTTTGGCGACCAGCTTCCCCACACACGTCCTCAATTCCGGAACTGCTCCAGAAACATCCGCAAGCTGTCGTGCGGGCTCTCGACATCCGTGATCAGCCAGCCTTCGGGACCGTTCACCAGGACGAAGTTCAGCGCCACCCGGCGGCCGTGATTGTCGAAATTCGCCGCGACATAGGTCTTGTCATATTGCCTGCGGACGACCGCGATCGTAACAGGGCCGAGCCTCCAGTTCGGGCTCTGCACCAGGAAATCGTAGGGCTCGACTCTCGGCGTGCTCCAGGCCTTGCGCAGGGGCAGATCGAAGAACTGACGGGCGGTCGCAGTGTCCCGCGGCAGGCCCTTTGACAGCTCCGGCGCGCCCTCGCCGTAATGGGCATAGACGTTGCGGACCAGCGATTCCGGGGTGCGGAAGCCGGCCTCGGCCGCGGCCAGCCAAAGTCCTGCCAACAGGGCTCCAATGCCCCCAATGCCCCCAAGTTCCCTCATGCCCGCTGCTCGCTTTATCGGCCACAGGTCTTATCTTAAAAGCCTAGCATCCGGCGACCGGGACCCAAAACTCACATGCGCGAATTGTTCGAAGAAGCTGCGGGGCAGCCCCCGCCGGATCCACGGGAATCGGCACGTGCGTCCGCGCGTACGCCGTTGCGCAAGCGCTTCTACAAGGAGGCCGGCGTCACGGATGCCGAGGGCGGCTTCGCCATCACGCTCGACGGCAAGCCGATCCGCACGCCGTCCGGCCGCCAGGTGGTGATCCCCGCGCGCGCGCTGGCCGATGCGGTGGCCGCCGAGTGGGCGGCCCAGGGCGAGACGATCGACCCTGTCACCATGCCGCAGACGCGGATCGCCAACAGCGTGGTCGAGGGCGTCGTCGACCGTGTCGAGCTCGTCAGCGACGATCTCGCAAAGTACTTCGAGTCCGACCTGCTGTTCTATCGCGCCGGCCATCCCGAGGGGCTGGTCGCCCGCGAGGCCGCGCACTGGGACCCCGTGCTGTTCTGGGCCGCGGATACGCTGGGCGCGCATTTCATCCTGTCCGAGGGCGTCATGCATGTGAAGCAGCCGGACGAGGCGCTGAAGGCGGCCCGGGCCGCGCTGCCCGGCGATCCCTGGTCGGTCGCAGCCCTCCACATGGTCACGACCCTGACCGGCTCGGCGCTGCTGGCGCTGGCGCTGGCCCATGGCGTGCGCGATGCGGACCAGGTCTGGGCCGCCGCCCATGTCGACGAGGACTGGAACATCGAGAAATGGGGCGCGGACGAGGAGGCGGCCGCCCGCCGCGCCGCCCGCCTGAAGGATTTCCAGGCCGCCGTGGCGGTCCTGGCGGCGGTGAAGCCGCCCGCGGCCCAAGGTCCTTAACGAGAGGTTTACGACGGGGCTTTAGGGTGAGGGGCCAGCGTTTCCCGGGCCCCTTGAGATGCCGACGCCGATAAGCTCGATCGTTCCCGTCAGTGCCGCCAGCCCCGTCGCTGATGCGGCGACGCCCGATCTCGTGCTCCAGGCCGGCAGCGTCGTCGATGCCAGGGTCGTCAGCGTGATGGCCGACAATCTGGTGCGGATCGCGATTGCCAATTTGTCGATGGACGTGATGTCCGAGGTGGCGCTAACCCCTGGGCAAAACCTCCAGCTCGCGGTCTCGCAGAACGATGGCACGATCCGGCTCGCTGTCATGAACGGGGCAGGCGAGGCGACCGCCGATCAGGTCACGCTGACGCCGCGCGCGGCCTCGCTGGTGGACAGCCCCTCGCTCGCGCCGTCCGCGACCGCGGCACGCAACACGCTGACGGCATCGGAACAGGTCGCCGTCACCGCCGCTTCGGCCGAGGCGGTCACAAAACAGGGCAGCCAGGCGCCGCTGTTCGCCAATCTGGCTTCCGTGGTGACAGACAGCGATCTGCCCGCGGGCCTGAAGCAGGCGGTGCTCGACGTGCTGGCGCAGCAGACACCGCTCAACACCGCCCTCGATGGCGGCGATATCGAATCCGCGTTCCAGAAGTCCGGGCTGTTTCTCGAGGCGTCATTGGCCGCAGGCACAACGCCGTCTCCTGGCGCGACGCCGGACTTGAAGGCCGCACTGCTGGTGCTGCGCCAGACACTGGCGACCCTCGATACCGCCGTGCCGCAGGCGCCGGCCCAAGGCGCCGCGCCGCCGACCAGTGCTGCGGCCACGACGCAGACCGCAGCTTCCACGCTTCAAGTGGCGGGCGAGGCGGCACAGGCGGCGTTACCGTCACCGGCGGCGGAAGTGACCCAAGTGCCACGGGGCGCTGCGCTTGCCGCCGCCGTGCTGGCGGAGATAGCGGGCGGCAATCCGCAGGGCCCGGTGCCGCGAACCGTGTCCGCAGGCCTTGCCGCGAGCCTGCTGCAGGAGGTTACGCAAAACCTGCCGCGGATGCTCGGCAACTTGCCGGGCTCGAACAAGGCCGTGCCGGATGGTCACATCTTCGAGGCCGCCGCGCGCGCAACCACGCCGCCGCCGATCCGCGGCGCGCTGCCGGTGCCGCAGGCTGTCGCCGCGCCATCGCTCGCGCCTGATACACCGCTGGCCGCAACCGTGCATCGCCTCCTCGACGACACCGATGCCGCGATCGCGCGGCAGACGCTGTTGCAGGTCGCTTCGCTCCCCGATCGCACCGATGCCAGCGGTCACCGCATCGATCCGGCCGTGCCGCAGTGGAATTTCGAGATTCCGTTCGCGACCCCGCAAGGCACCGCGATGGCGCAGTTCGAGATCTCGCGCGATGGCGGTGGCGAGCAGGCCGATCCGGCCAAGCGCGCCTGGCGTGCGCGCTTCACGCTCAATGTCGAGCCGGCCGGGCCCGTGCACGCGCTGATCACGCTGAACGGCGACAAGACCTTCGTGCGGATGTGGGCGGAGCGGCCGGCGACCGCGCAGCAGCTCCGCGCCGGGATCGGGGAGCTCAGCCAGGCGATGACGCGGGCCGAGCTCAAGCCCGGCGACATCGTCGTGCGCGACGGCACGCCGCCGCAGCCGGCGCCGGCCCGCGCCGGCCACTTCCTGGACCGCGCCACATGAGCGATCCGTCCAAGCTCGCGATCGCGCTGCATTACGAGAAGGGCTCTGGCGCGCCCGTGGTCGTCGCCAAGGGCAAGGGCACGATCGGCGAGAAGATCGTCGAGATCGCGAAGGCCAACGACATCCCGATCGAGGAGAACGAGATCCTGGCCGGCGCGCTCTCCAAGGTAGAGCTCGGCGAGGAGATCCCGCCCGACCTCTACAAGGCCGTCGCCGAGGTGCTGGTGTTCGTGCTGCGGCTGTCGGGCCGGGGGCGGTAGAAACCACCTGTCATCGTTTTACCACGTAGCGGCTGCATGGTCGCGGCCACTTTCATCATTCGACGGATCCTGCCTTGCTCACCCGCCGTTCCACCCTCGGCCTTCTCGCCGCTGCTGCCACATTGCCGTCACGCGCGCTCGCCCACGTCGCGCCGCCGCGCAACGAGATCCGCGATAGCCTCGCAAAGCGCTTCACCGATCTCGGCACATCAGGCACCTTCGTCGGCTACAAGGTCGAGGAGTATCTGATCGTCGCTTCCGACAAGGAGCGCTCGGGCGAGGGGAAGCTGCCGGCCTCGACCTTCAAGATTCCGAACTCGCTGATCGCGCTGGAGACCGGCGTCGTCACTGACCCCGACAAGGACGTGTTTCCCTGGGACGGCGTGAAGCGGCCGATCGAAGCCTGGAACAAGGACCACACGCTGCGCAGCGCGATCGCGGTCAGCGCGGTGCCGGTCTATCAGGAGATCGCGCGCCGCATCGGGCAGGAACGCATGCAGAAATATGTCGACGAGTTCGACTACGGCAATCGCGACATCGGCGGCGGCATCGACCAGTTCTGGCTCACCGGCAATTTGCGCATCGATCCGGTCGAGCAGATCGATTTCGTCGACCGCCTGCGCCGTCGCGCGCTGCCGATCTCAAAGCGCAGCCAGGATCTGGTCGCCGACATCCTGCCGGTGACCAAGGTCGGCGACAGCGTCATCCGCGCCAAATCCGGCCTGCTCGGCGCCGAGCGCGGCGAGCCGTCGCTCGGCTGGATGGTCGGCTGGGCCGAGAAGGGCGAGGCCCACACCGTGTTCGCGCTCAACATGGATTGCAAGGAGCCGCGCCTTGTCGGCGAGCGCATGCCGCTCACGCAAGCCTGCCTTGCCGAGATCGGCGCGATATAGCGCTACCGCGCCGGCGCCGCTCGATTAGCATCCTCCCGACCAAGCAAAAACAAAGGTCGGGAGGAGACAATGAATTCAACGCCACTCTGGCTGTCGTCGCTCACGCTTGCCGCCGCGGGCGGCTGGCTCGCCGCCACGATGTTTGCCGGCCCCGCCACCAGCAAGGAGCCACGCTTTCCTCAGCTCACCATGGACCAGCTGGATGCGAAGCAGAAACCGCTTGGCGAGCAGATCATGAAGGTGTCGAGCGTCGGCATCGGCGGACCCTACAATCCCATGATCCGCAGCCCCGTGCTCGGCCAGCGCCTGTTCGACCTGTTCTATTATCTGCGCTGGGAGACCTCGGTCCCGACCAAGCTCAACGAGTTCGCGATCCTGATCATCGGCCGGCAATGGCGCTCGCAGGTGGAGTGGTTCGCGCACGCGCCGCTTGCGGCGAAAGCGGGCCTGTCGCCCGACATCATCGCGGAGCTCAAGGCCAACAAGCGGCCGTCAAAGATGGCCGAGGACGAGGCCGTGGTCTACGACTTCGTCACCGAGATCACCACGACCAAGAAGGTCAGCGACGAGACCTATGCGCGGGCGAAGAAGGTGTTCAGCGATCAGCAGATCGTCGATCTCACCGCGGTTGCCGGCAACTACGTGATGGTGGCGATGCTGCTGGCCATGGCGGAAGAGACGGTGCCGCCGGACAAGCAGGAGCCGTTTAGGCCGGGCGAGCCGTAGGGCTCGCGAGAAACCCGCGACAAAATTGCGGTGCCGTAGGGTGGGCAAAGGCGCGTAGCGCCGTGCCCACCATCTCTCTATTTGGTACCGCGATCGGTGGGCACGCTTCGCTTTGCCCACCCTACGACAGTGCGTGTGGAGCAGGCAGTCTCATCCCAACTTGAACAACACCTGCAAAAACTCCTCCACCGCTTTCCGCGACTCCGCGGCGGTCGCCGGATTGCCGCCGACATGCGGGTTCAGCTCGACGCAGGAATCCTTGTAGGAGAACGGCGCCTGCGTCGCGCCGTTCATCAGCACGCCGCCGTCGCCTTCTTTGATCTGGCAATTGCGCACGGTCTGCGCATTGGCTGACACCGCAACCGTGTTGACGCCGAGCAGGCCACTGTCAAAGCCGTGCGCGCTGTCGGGATACTCGGTCAGCACCACGTCGCGCCCGGCGGCCTTGAGCCGCTCGACGAAGGCCCTGCAGCTCCTCACGGGATTGTAGTCGTCGGGCGTGCCGTGGAAGATGCGGATCGGCCGTGCGGCGACATCGCTATCGCCGACATAGGTGGTCGAGCAATCCGGATAGAAGGGAATGTAGGCCGCGAAGTGGATGCCGGACTTGTTCCAGAGCTTGTTGAAGCGGTCGAGGCTCGCATAGAGCGTCGCCTGTCCGCCGCGCGAGAAGCCCATGAGCACGATACGGTCGGGGTCGACGCGCGGATGTTTCGCCAGAATCTCCAGCGAGCGGTAGATGTCGACGATCAGGTTGAGCCGGCCGAGCAGGGCCTGGTTCGGCCCCACCACCGTCAGTCCGCGGCCGGTAAAGCCGTCGATGACGAAGGTCGAGATGCCCATGGCGTTGAACGCGTGCACCCAGGCCTCGGTGGTGGCACCGACGCCGCTGGAGCCGTGCATCAGCACCACGACGGGGAGCTTGCCCGTGCCCTGCGCGACACGGAATTCGCCGGCGACCGTCACCGGCTTGCCGGCGGCTGCATCGCCGCTGAGGAATTGCTGGTCGGACAGGGTGAGCGAGGGGATCGGGTAGATCTCGGCGCGGGTGGCGACTTCCTTCGGAAGCGCCTGCGCATTGGCGAGCACGGTGGACGCGCAGAGCGCAATGAGCACCATCGCGGCGCGGAATGCCGTCGGCATCGGATACTCCCTGATATTTTCGTTCAGTAGAACAACGCGCCCGAGCGCTGTCAATTTGTCGCGGGCCGGACTCAGCCCTTGTCGACCGTCTTCTTCGCCATCAGCGCCTGGTCGATCGCGAAGCCGCCGATCTCGCTCATGGCCTGCGAGATCACGTCGCCGCGCCTGGCAAAGCCGCTGGAGAGATAATCGAACTGCGTCCGCGCCAGCCGCAGCACCTCGATCGGCACCGAGACGACGGTCTCGTTGAAACTGTCCACGGAGGCGCGCAAGCTGTCGAGCTCAGCGGTGAGCTGGACGATATGGCTTTCCGCGTGCTGCATCAGGCCGAGCAGCTTGTTGCGTTCGGCATCGAATGCCGCGCGCTCCGCGGCGGCTGCCGCGGTGACCTCGGCAAGCTGGGTGCGCAGCGCCTCGATCTGGCCGACCATGGCATCGGAGGCGAGCTCGGCGGCCTCGCGCAGCTCGGTGCTGCGCGAGCTCTCTTCCTGCGCCTGATGATAGAGCCGCTCGGCCGACATCGCCCGCTGGCTCAGCGATTCGATCAGGCGGGCTGCCCGCAGCAGCATCTCGCCGTTCCGTCCCGACACCATGCTGGCCATGCGCCGCAGGAAGTCGATGGTTTCGGACGATGGGTTCGGCGGCAGTGGGACGACCGTCGCGGACATGATGTTGCTGGAGCCAGGCCATGATGACAGCCGCCGTACCGACTGGGCTCACGCAACATTCGGCGCCTGATCGCAAGGCCTTGAAGCAAGCCTGAATCGGCTGGCCCGGTCAACCGGCCGGGCCGCCAATTTTCCGGGCCGGGTCAGGCGTCCTTCTGCCGCCCGATCCGCCCCAGATGGGTGAAGCCGAACCCGGCGGAATATTTCAGGCCGTAGCCGAGCGCCCGGTCGATGCCGATATGGGCGAGCCAGATCAAGGCGATGGACAGGGTGAGGGGCGAGGCGAGGCCGAAGCCCAGCGTCAGCAGCGTCACCGGCGCCATGTAGCTGTGGGCGGCGTTGTAGACCATCGCGCCGAACCTGGCGTCGGACAGGTATGCCAGGAAGCTCAGATCGGGCACGAAGAACAGCAGGGCAAACACCAGCCACGACCCGTCCCAGGCCCAGTACAGCATCACCATGCCCACAAACAGGGTCAGGCCCTCCAGCCGCAGCAGGATGTTGACGCCGCCTGTCGCAGCCCCCGTCTCGGCCGTTCCTTCCGTCATGCTCGCCTCCCGGACAAAACTTTGTAATTCCTTGCGCTTTCCCGCTACGGCAAGGCAGCCCTGCGACGGCGAAAGCGGCTTTCCGGCCCGCAAAATGCCGTGTTAGAACCCCGCATCACTTAAGACCTGGCGGGAGCAAATGAAACATATCCTGGACGCCCTTGAAGATCGTCGTGCCGGCGCAAAGCTCGGCGGCGGGGAGAAGCGCATCGAGGCGCAGCACGCCCGCGGCAAGCTGACCGCCCGCGAGCGCATCGAGCTCCTGCTCGACAAGGGATCGTTCGAGGAGTTCGACATGTTCGTCGAGCACCGCTCCACCGAGTTCGGCATGGAGAAGAGCAAGGTGCCCGGCGATGGCGTCGTTACCGGCTGGGGCACCGTCAACGGCCGCAAGACTTTTGTCTTTGCCAAAGACTTCACGGTGTTCGGCGGCTCGCTGTCGGAAACGCACGCGCTGAAAATTACAAAACTCCAGGACATGGCGATGAAGGCGCGGGCGCCCATCATCGGCCTCTATGACGCCGGCGGTGCCCGCATCCAGGAAGGCGTCGCGGCGCTCGCCGGCTATTCCTACGTGTTCCGCCGCAACGTGCTGGCCTCGGGCGTGATCCCGCAGATCTCCGTCATCATGGGCCCCTGCGCCGGCGGCGACGTCTATTCGCCGGCCATGACCGACTTCATCTTCATGGTGAAGAACACCAGCTACATGTTCGTCACCGGCCCCGATGTGGTGAAGACCGTCACCAACGAGGTCGTCACGGCGGAAGAACTCGGCGGCGCCTCGGTGCACGCCACGCGCTCCTCGATCGCCGACGGCGCCTTCGAGAACGACGTCGAGACTCTTCTGCAGATGCGGCGCCTGATCGACTTCCTGCCGTCCAACAACACCGACGGCGTGCCGGAATGGCCGAGCTTCGATTCGATCGAGCGCCTCGACGATTCCCTCGACACGCTGATCCCCGACAATCCGAACAAGCCCTACGACATGAAGGAGCTGATCCTGAAGGTCGTGGATGAGGGCGACTTCTTCGAGATCGCGGAGAGCTTTGCCAAGAACATCGTCACCGGCTTTGGCCGCATCGCCGGCCGCACCGTCGGCTTCGTGGCCAACCAGCCGATGGTGCTGGCGGGCGTGCTCGACAGCGACGCCTCGCGGAAAGCCGCACGCTTCGTGCGCTTCTGCGATGCCTTCAACATCCCGATCGTCACCTTCGTCGACGTGCCGGGCTTCCTGCCGGGCACCGCGCAGGAATATGGCGGCCTGATCAAGCACGGTGCAAAGCTGCTGTTCGCCTATTCGCAGTGCACCGTGCCGCTCGTCACCGTCATCACCCGCAAGGCCTATGGCGGCGCCTTCGACGTCATGGCCTCGAAGGAAATCGGCGCCGACATGAACTATGCCTGGCCGACCGCCCAGATCGCGGTGATGGGCGCCAAGGGCGCGGTCGAGATCATCTTCCGCTCCGACATCGGCGACCCCGACAAGATCGCCGCGCGCACCAAGGAATATGAAGACCGCTTCCTGTCGCCGTTCATCGCGGCGGAGCGCGGCTACATCGACGACGTCATCATGCCGCACTCGACCCGCAAGCGCATCGCCCGCGCGCTGGCGATGCTGAAGGACAAGAAGACGGAAATGCCGGCGAAGAAGCACGACAATTTGCCGTTGTGAGGAAACGTAGCCCGGATGAGCGCAGCGACATCCGGGTTCTTGCCCAGGGGTCCCACGTGTCGCTTCGCTCATGCGGCTACCGGTTGAGAGGAACGTGCGTGCGAACCAAAGATCAGGTGTAAGTCGTGTTGCCGTCGCTCCATGACTATTTTCTGATTTCTTATGAGGTCCACTGCGAGGCACGCCGCATCACGTTGCGTGCACGGCCTGATACCAGGCCGCATCCGGCATCAGACCCGTCGTTGGACCGCATCGTCGTGTTTGATGGTGTGGAAGGCTACCACTTTTGGGACGACGCGTTTGGCAGCATCATCTTTTCGTTGACGGAAGTTCCGGTCGAGAAGCTTCTTCTCGATCGTCAAACTGAGATCAAAGAGTCTTATCGGATGTCCGGGGCGCCGGGGCCATGGGCCGCGGACCTCGCTTCGGCTGACGCAGTGCTAAGCGCCAAGGGCATCCGGGGATTCGAACTCTACTCTTCGTACGGGTTGTCCGGCTGGCTTCTCGCGAAGCAGTTGGAGGTAAGGGGCGGACCTCAATCAGCCGTCTAGCGACGTTGCGACCGGCGGGTTACGGCTTCGCCTGACCCGCCCTATATGTAGGTTCAGTTCATGCCGCGACAGCCTCAATTTCGTAGCCAATGACCGAAGACGATCCAACCGACGAAATCTCCGACATCGAAGATCGGATCGAGCGGCTCGCCGAGATCGCCGAGCGCTGCCGCAAGTTCATTCTGGCGTCCAAGATCGCCATCGGTGGTGGGGCGGCGCTGCTGTTGGTGACGATCCTCGGCCTGCTCGGAACAGGTCAAACCGCAGCGCTCGGATCGATAGCACTCGTGCTCGGCGGGATTGTCTCGCTCGGTTCGAACGTCAGCACGTTGCGGCAGACGGACGACGCCATCACTGCTGCGGAGGCGCGGCGTTCGGCGTTGATCGGCAGCATCGACCTCAGGGTCGTCGCTGATGCGCCCTTGAAGCTGGTGTGACGCATCCAGCGCCACCAGGCCTCACGCGACGGTCTTGAGCGTCAGCTCCGACAATTCCGTGCGGCATTCGGCGGCGAAGGCTTGAAGCCGCTCGGCGGCCTGCCGGTCGAGGATGGCTTTGGCCAGCCGCTCGGCGCGGGCGATCTGTTGCTTGAGATATTCGATGCGGGTCATGTGTCGACTTTCGAATTGCTTGGTTCCGGCGGTGGCGACTGTATGCCAGCGCACTGGATTGATTGTGTGAGGCGCGTCACGTCCCGCGCGCCTTATCCGCCGCTGCGAAATGCGCCATCTGGTCCGCGCGGGCCTTGATGAAAGCGGGGCGGGCGGTGGCGCGCGCGAGATAGGCGCGGCAGGCCGGATGGTCCGCGAGCCCGTCGAAACGATCGACGGGGCGCAGCACGTCCGCCATCAGGATGTCGGCGACGGAGAAGGAGCCCGCCAGCCATTCATGGCCGGCCAGCACCGGCTCGAGATGCTTGAGGCGGATCTTCAGGAAGCCGTCGACGAATTTTGCGGCCGGTGAACCGTCATCGCTGCCGGTGAACTTGAACATGGACCATGGCAGGCTTGCCATCTCCACCGAATTGAGCGCCGCGAACACCCATTTTGTCGCCTCGCCGCGGCCGCGCGGATCTGATGGCATCAGCTTCGCGCTGAGTTCGCCGAGATGCAGCAGGATCGCCCCGGTCTCGAAGATCGAGAGCTCGCCGTCGGTCAGCCACGGCACCTGGCCGAACGGCTGGTGCGCGAGGTGCTCAGGCCCGCGGTCGCCGAACGGCGTGCTGGCGACGCGATAGGGCAGGGACGCCTCTTCAAGCGCCCAGCGCACCCGGAGGTCACGCACGAAACCGCGCGGCTTTTCGGGAACCCAGTCGAAGGTGGTGAGGGTGAGGTCAGCCATGTGGAGTCTCCGTGCTGTCTTACGCATAGGACGGATGAGGGCCGCGCGTTCCGACAGTGAGCGACGTTTTTTCTCCACGGGCGGCGTTCGTAGGGTAGGCAAAGGCGCGCTTGCGCCGTGCCCACGATCTTTCGCTAGGGACCGAGGTGGTGGGCACGCTCCGCTTTGCCCACCCTACGGCAGCGTGGCTCCCTTACTGCCCGAGCTTCGTCAGACCTCGTAGGATGGGTTTCGCTTCGCTCTGCCCATCCTACGGGACCTCGAGCTTGCTCAAAGATGACCGAAGACGACCCGACCGACGAAATCTCTGACTTCGAAGATCGGATCGAGCGGCTTGCCGAGATCGCCGAGCGCTGCTGCAAGTACATTCTGTCGTCCAAGATCGCCATCGGCGGTGGGGCGGCGCTGCTGTTGGTTACGATCCTCCGTCTGTTCGGATCAGATCGCTGCGCTCGGATCGATTGCTCTGGTGCTGGGCGGAATCGTCTCGCTCGGATCGAATGTCAGCACATTGCGGCAGACCGAGAGCGCCATCGGTGCTGCGGAAGCGCTTCGGTCTCAACTGATCGGCAGCATCGACCTTCGGATGGTCAGCGATGCGCCCATGAAACTGATGTGACGCGGGCGCGCGCGTAAGGACGACCGCTCTGCGAGGGGGACTTGGCTGCCGTAGCTCGACGGGCAAAGGTCGAAGCGCCGCGGCGCGAAATCAGCCGCACCAGTCGCTTGCAATCGCCTCCCGGTGGCCTACGATGTGTTGCGTGTCTACCTTGAAGGAGCGCAGCCATGGAACTCACCGTGGTGCCCATCGTCAAGCCTGACGCCGCCAACTTCATCTTCGGCCAGTCGCATTTCATCAAGACCGTGGAGGACCTCCACGAGGCGCTGGTGGGGGCTGTCCCCGGCATCCGCTTCGGGCTGGCCTTTTGTGAGGCCTCCGGCAAGCGGCTGGTGCGCTGGTCGGGGAACGACGAAGCCGCGATCGCGCTTGCACGCGACAACGCAACGGCCATCGGCGCCGGCCATACATTCCTGATCTTCCTGGGCGACGGATTCTTTCCAGTCAACGTGCTGGCTGCGGTGCGCGCGGCGCCGGAGGTCTGCCGCATCTACTGTGCGACGGCCAACCCCACACAAGTGATCGTTGCGCAAACGGAGCAGGGCCGCGGCGTGCTCGGGGTGGTGGATGGCTCCTCCCCGGTGGGTGTCGAAACCGACGAGGACATTGCGTGGCGGAAAGACCTGCTGCGAAAGATCGGCTACAAGCTGTAGCGACTGGATACCGGTGATCGGCCGAATCCATTCGTTGTGCTCAGCGGTCGACGTGAATTGTGTACCTCTTGGAGAGCGCACGATCATGAAGGCCTTGCTGCTCGTGTTTGCCACGGTTGTCCTGCTCGTGCTTGCCATGGCTGTCGTCGCGCGGGAAGCGACCGCACAGGACGCACCACAGGATGCACAATGCGTCCGCGAGCGCGCCGCCATGGTCGAAACCATCCGGACCTACGCCCGGTCCGCCGCCGGTGTTCTGGGACAGCAAGGCCTGTCGGAGAGGGTCCTTGAGGCCATGGCGCAAACGCTGCGCCATCTGTTCATCCCCGAGCGATCCTGCTCTGTCGCGTACGCGGATCGACCGATACCGATCGGCCTCGGCCAGACCATATCGCAGCCCTATGTCGTCGCCTTGATGACCCAGTTGGCCGAGGTCGCGCCCGATCATGTTGTGCTCGAAGTCGGTACAGGTTCGGGCTACCAGGCCGCCATTCTTGCGCGCCTGGCGCAAAAGGTCTGTACCATCGAGATCATCCCGCAACTGGCCGAGACCGCCGCGAAAACACTAAGAGACCTCGCATATGACAACGTGAGCGTCAGGCTCGGCGACGGCTACGATGGCTGGCCCGAATGCGGTCCTTTTGATGCCATCGTCGTGACTGCGGCGCTCGGGCAACCACCGCCGCCGCTGATCGAGCAGCTGAAGGTGGGGGGCCGGCTCGTCATGCCGGTGGGACCAGCTTATACGACCCAGCAGCTCACGGTCGTCGAAAAAGTCGCCCCCGGCAAGACAACGACTCGCACCGTTGCCCTCGTGCGCTTTGTCCCGTTCACGCGCTCACAAAATTAGTCCGTAGGGTGGGCAAAGGCGCGTTTGCGCCGTGCCCACGATCTTTTGCCAGGGACAGAGGTGGTGGGCACGCTCTGCTTTGCCCACCCTACGGCAGCGTGGCTCCCTTACTGCCCAAGCTTCGCCAGCTTCCCTTGCTTTGCGGCCTCGACCGCGCGCTCCGCATCCTCCGGCAGCAGGGTCCGCTCTGCCACCTGCCGTGCCGCCTCACGCCTCACCGCAGCGACATACGCCCCGTCGTCGGCATAACGCTCCGCGATCGACAGCCTGGGATCGTGCACCTCCTTGCGTGCGGCCTCGGTCGGTGCGAACGGCACCACGGCGCCCTGCAGCGGATAGAGCGCGGTCGGCCCAAAGCCTTGCGCGCGCGGATTCCAGGCGGTGTAGGTCGCGCGGGGCACCGCCAATGCGAGCTGACGGATGCCCGCAATCGCCATGCCGTCAGTGTCCGCCTTCGGCACGAACACGGGATAGCGGCCGATCTCCTTGGGCGGCAGCACGCTCTGGTCGGAGAAGGCGGCGAGCGTGTGGATGCCGGCAAAGGGCAGGCCGGGGATGTCGGTTGGCACGGCGCCTTGCGCCGGCATCAGCGTGCCGTGGGCACGCATGGGGACGCGGCTCGCCGGCGGCTTGATGCCGTCGCTGATCCAGGCGTTGAGATCGGTGAGGAGTGCGCGCATCGGCATGCCCGCATGCATCGGGTTCTGCGGCAGCGACATCGCCGGCAAGCCCTTGCGCATGACCTCCGCGGCTTCGGCGAAATGCGGCGTGCCCGTGATCATATAGGCGCGGACGTTGTCGGGCAGATCGAGATGATTGCCGGCGAGATCGGTGACCAGCAGCGAGGCGTGCGAGGCCCACCATTCGTGCTCGCTGTCGGTCTGCATGACCTTGGGGCAGGTGGCCGAGAGCGAGCAGCGGCGGAGCAGGCCGTCGGTCTTGCCGGAATAGGGATCACTCAACGTCGCGTAGGTGAACGGGAACAGATCGGCCTGCCACGCCGGATCCTGCGGATGGCGCGGGTTGCGGCCGGGCTGGCCGAAGCGGACATTGGTCGCCATCCGCCGCGTGCCCGCGACATGCGGCATCAATCCGTCGAACACGGTGCGGCCCTGGAGATCCTCGTTGAAGCCGAGATAGAGGAAGTCGCGGAGGAAGCGGCCGGACTGCGAGACGCCAAAGCCGATGGCGCGGCTGACCGATGGGTGCAGACCATTGAGCAGCGGGTTCGCTTGCGTCTCGTCATGGCGGAGGAAGCTGACGACATCGCGCACGGCGGCAAAGCCCATGCCGAGCGGCACCGGATCGCGCGCGGTGTAGGTGATCTCATAGAGCGCGCCGGCGTCAAAACCCTCGGGGCGGGAGATCTCTACGGTCACGGGATCGACGAGCTTTGCCGCAAGGCCTGATGGCGTTTGCCGCGCGTCGGCCCAGGCCGCGCGCACGGTGACGTTGAGGTTGGCGGCGTCGGCTGCGGGCCAGGTCAGGGTCGCGCGCGCGGGATTGGTCGTGTTGTCGAAAATCACCTCCTCGCGTGCGGGGCCGGTGACGTTTTTGATCACCGGCGCGCTCATCGCGAGCTGTCCCGGCTTCGAAGGGATGTCGCCCTGCCAGCCCACCCAGACCATCGTAAAGCCCTGGCGGTGCAGGAAGCCGACGCCGGCGTCCTCGGCCTTGTCTGCAATGTTGGCGCCGGGCTGGGCGGACTCGTCGAACAGCTGCGGCGCCAGCTTGCGGCCGCGATTAGGGACTTCCAGCAGCAGCGTGCCGTTGCCGTGGCTGGCATCGCTGGGCCTGAGGATCACGACGTCGGCGGTGGCCTCAACCTTGCCGTCGGCGCCACGCGGTGCGAGCGCGAGGTCGGTGATGACAGCGTTGCGGTCGTCGGACGGGTTGAGTGCGAAAGTCGCGCGCGCGGTGATGCGCTCATAGGTGCCGACAGCGCCAAAGCTGCGTCCGGCGAAGGCGGGCACGCGTTCCAGAATGTCGAAGCGGACGATTTCGGCGGGCGAGGCCGCGGGCCACAGGCAGGTGATCGCGATGAGAGCCGAGATGATCCTGCGCATGGCTGTCCTTCCCTTGTATGGCACGACGGCAAGTTCCGTCCCGCGGGCTTTTTGTTGCGGCGACTATAACCAGCTATCCTGGGGTCAAACAACAGGAGGAAATCCGATGCCAGCAGCCTTCTTCGTCGTCCGCGCCATCGTCACCGATGCCGACAAGCGCGCCGCCTTCGACAGATGGTACGAGACCGAGCACGTGCCCGATGCGGTGAAGGCGTTCGGCGTGAGCAAAGCCTGGCGGTTCTGGAGCCTCGACGATCCCTCGCTGCACCAGGCGATGTATCAGTTCGATGACGAGGCCGAGCTCGCTGCCATGCTGAAGGGCGATGCGCTGAAAAGGCTCGTCGCCGATTTCAACCGCGACTGGCCCGACGTGAAGCGTTCGCGCGAGACGCTGGTGCTGGCGCAGGAGTTTGCGAAATAGCTGAAGCGGCCCCGTAGCCCGGATGAGCGCAGCGATATCCGGGACAAGCGTTCCCGCATGTCGCTGCCGCTCATGCGGGCTACGAACTCTCCACTTCGCAACGAATCTGAATGCGGGATTCAGCTTGGGTTCATGTCGTGACCGCGACACTTCCTCTGCATCACTTGCTCGATAGCTTAGAGGAAATGTCATGGAGCGCCGGAACTTTCTGAAACTTGCATTGGGTGTGACGGCGGGCGCCGCCGCCTTCGCGGCGACCGCCCAGGCCGCGCCGCTGTCACCGCAGCCGGTCGGCGGTCCGAACCGCATGCCGGAAGGCAATCCCGACGCTCATCCCGCTGTCACCACCAGCGAGGAAGCTGCGCAGCTGAAGCCTGAACAGGTTCATTGGCACGGCCGTGGCCATCATTGGGGCTGGCGCCGCCGTCACTGGGGCTGGCGCCGCCGGCACTGGCGTCGCCATCACTGGTAAGCTTCGCGCGAGGCCAGGCTTTCGACGGGGATCGCGATCGCGGTCCCCGTTTTGATTCGTGGCTGTTGCAAAAACTCCGCCGACGGCTGTTTGGAGGCCTTCAAAAGAAAATGGCCGCGCGGGCTGATCCCGCGCGGCCACCTCGCAGTACGAAAAGACGAGATCAGATCGGGCGGCAGCGGCCACCCCACCAGCGGAAGCCGTAGGGGCACACGCGGGCACGCGGCACGACGACGACCGGCGCAGGGGCGACCACGACGGGGGCGGGGCGCACAACGACCGCACCGCGCATCGGGCGGCAGCCACCATAGGGGCCGCGGGCCCAGCCGGGGCCGCAGCCCTGCATGGCGCTGGCCGCCTCGCTGAAACCGACGACGGCGCTCGCGAGCATGGCGGCGGCGAAGAGATATTTCATTTGATCTTCCTTCTCGTCCTTGGGGCAGATTGTTGGGGCAGGGCGCTTGCGGCGCACAATGAATCAAAAGACACGATTCGACACGTTAAACTTGCAACATGCCGACACGTCGCGATCCAAACCTGCCAATCATGACCTGAATGCGGCATGAACGTTCCCCGCATCCTGCCTCAAGCGACACGCAGCTGTCGCTAGCGGCCGAGAAAGCCCAGCACCAGCTCGCGATACTTCTCCGGCGCCTCCAGGAAGACGAGATGCCCGGTGTCGGGAATCACCTCGGCCCGCGCGTTCGGCATCTTCGCGGCGAGCTGCTTTGCGAGTTCGGCGTTCTGCCCCATTTTTGCGCGCAGCGCCTCGGGCGCGAGCGGCCGGCCCGGCGCGTTGTGGTCGTCGGCGCCCATGATGAACAGCGTCGGCAGCGCAATCAACGGGATCTCGTGCGCGACCGGCTCGCGATAGATCATCTGGCCGGAAGAGACGAAGGCGCGCAGCCAGCGCGGATAGTCGGGGCTGCCCTTGATGTTGAAGCGGGCATCGACGAAGGGCGTGATCGCCTCGCCCGGCAGCTTGATCGCGTAGTTGGTCTGCAGCTGCTTGCGATAGCCGTCCGCGGTGAGCTTGTCCTCGGTCTCGATCATCCTCTCGGTCGGCGTCGGCGGCACGTAGAAGCGGTAGTCTTCGAGGCCGATCGGGGCGGTCAGCACCAGATGGGCAACGCGATCGGGATAGGCGCGGGCGATGCGCACGCCCAGCATGCCGCCGAGCGAATGCGCCACGATCTCGGCCTTGTCGATCTTGAGATGGTCGAGCAGCGCGATGGTGTTGCGCGCCAGATTGTCGAAATGCAGCTCGCCCACCGGCTTGGAGGATTTGCCGAAGCCGACCTGATCCGGCACCACGACGCGATAGCCCGCTTCGCTCAGCATCTTGATCACGGGCGCCCAATAGCTTGCCGGAAAATTGCGCCCGTGCAGCAGCACCACGGTGCGGCCGTTCGGCTGCTGGGGAGCGACGTCCATATAGGCCATGCTGAGCTGCTCGCCGTCATTGACCACGGGGAGCAGGTGAACGGGATAGGGATAGGCAAAGCCCTCGAGCGCAATGCCGTAAGGTTCGCGCGGCGTGGTCTCGGCGGCGTGGACAGAGGTGAACGGGGAAGCAAGGAGGGCGGCGGCGAGCGCGGCCGGGAGGAGGCGGTTCATTTGGGATCTCGTGTTTGGAGCCGTCATTCCGGGGCGCGCGTAGCGCGAACCCGGAATCTCGAGATTCCGGGTCTGGTCCTTCGGACCATCCCGGAATGACACTGCGCTTAAAGCGATCGATGGCCGGGTCAAGCCCGGCCATGACGAGATCATCCAATCACACGCAAACGTGCGATCCCACGCTTCTCGTGTGATCAGTCCTTCCCATTGCCGAACAGCGCCGCAAACTGCTTCTCGCCGGCGCGGGTGAAGTTCACGACGCGGCTGCCGGGCGTGGGATCGCGCGCGGCCCATTTCAGCTCGGCAAAGCGCTGCATCATGGCGGCCCCTAACGTGCCGGCGAGATGATGGCGCCGCTCGCTCCAGTCGAGGCAGGCCTTGCAGACCGGGCGGCGCGGGTGGCTGAGCATGTCGGGCGAGATCTGCAGGTGCTTGGCGAGAAAGCGCTCGCCCTCGGCGGTCAGCTCGATCTCCTGCTTCTTCTGCCTGACCAGGTGCCGCTCGCGCAAGGCGTCGAGCATCTGCACGCCGAGGTCGCCGGCGAGATGGTCGTAGCAGATCCGCGCGCGCCGCAGCGCCGGATCCTTCGGCCCGGTGCGCACGCGCATGTGGCCGGTGCGTGCGGCAAGGCCCGCGAGCCCTTCGAGCACGCCGGCGACGTCGTCGTCGGTGAGGCGGTAGTAGCGATGGCGGCCCTGCTTCTCCGGCTCCACCAGTCCGCCGGCCTCGAGCTTGGCCAGATGCGAGCTCGCCGTCTGCGGTGTGATGCCGGCTTCCTGCGCCAGCTCGCTCGCGGTCAGTGCGCGGCCGTTCATCAGCGCCGTGAGCATGTTGGCGCGGGCGGGGTCGCCGACCAGCGAGGCGACCATGGCGATGTCGGGACCTGATTTCATGCTTCGATGGTAGACGAAGCATTGCGGTCGGGCAAGCGCGTAGCGTGTCGCTGCAAACACGTCATTGCGAGCGAAGCGAAGCAATCCAGTTGCTTCAGCGGCGACGGTGTCGCTCGCGCTTCGCGCAACGAAAAATCAGGAGCCCGTCATGTCCGTCACTGTCTTCATCCGCTACCAGCTCGATCCGTTCAAGCGCGCGCAGTTCGAGGAATATTCGACGCGCTGGCTCACCATCATTCCGAAATGCGGCGGCGACCTGATCGGCTATTTCATGCCGCATGAGGGCACCAACAACATCGCGTTTGCGCTGATCACCTTCGAGAGCCTTGGCGCCTATGAGGCCTATCGCGCCCGGCTGCGCCAGGATGCGGAGGGCATGGCGAACTTCCACTTCGCCGAGGAACACAAATTCATCCTCGCGGAAGAGCGCACCTTCCTGCGCAAGGTGGTATTGTAGGCCACGCCAGCATGATCCGGACCCGAAGGGCCGCGTTAGCGCAAAGTGCAACGCGGTTTTCCGAAAGCGATCGTGCTCACATAAGAGGAGACGCCCATGATCGCCGTGATCTTCGAGGTCTGGCCCAAGCCGGAACACCGCCAGACCTATTTCGACCTCGCAGCCGATCTGAAGCCGCTCCTGCAAACCATCGACGGCTTCATCTCGGTCGAGCGCTTCGAGAGCCTGACCGAGAAGGGCAAGATCCTCTCTGTGTCGTTCTGGCGGGATGAGGCGGCCGTGCAGGCCTGGCGCAACACCATGGAGCACCGCCGCACCCAGGCCAGGGGCAGGGCGCAGATCTTTGCCGATTATCACCTGCGCATCGCCAGCGTCGTACGCGACTACGGCATGAACGATCGCGACGAGGCGCCGAAGGACAGCCGCGCGGTGCATGATGCGCACTAGCGCGCGCGATGATGCGTGCCTATGTCTGCGCGGCCAACAAGGGAGAGAAACATGCATGTGACGACCGCCGACAAGCGCGCGACGTTCAAGGAGATGCACGAGAGCGGCTGCTTCATCCTGCCCAATCCGGTCGACGTCGGCAGCGCGAAAGCCTTGCAGCATCTCGGTTTCAAGGCGATCGCGTCATCGAGCGCGGGCTTTGCCTGGACCATCGGCAAGGCCGACAACCACGTCTCCGTCGAAGATGTCTGTCAGCATCTGGCAGCATTGAGCTCGGCCGTCGACATTCCCGTCAACGCCGATTTCGAGGGCGGCTTTGCCGTCGAGCCGGACAAGGTCGCCGACAATGTCGAGCGCTGTGTGCGCACCGGCGTCGCCGGCCTGTCGATCGAGGATTCCACCGGCGACAAGGACAAGCCGCTCTACGACCACGCGCTGGCGGTCGAGCGCATCAAGGCCTCGCGCAAGGCGATCGGCGACAGCGGCACGCTGCTGGTCGGCCGCTGCGAAGCCTATCTCTGGGGCGTGACCGATCTCAAGCTCGTGATCGACCGGCTCACGGCCTACGCGGATGCAGGTGCCGATTGCCTCTACGCGCCGGGCCTGAAGAGCCGCGGAGACATCGCCGCGGTGGTGAAGGCTGTCGCACCGAAGCCGTTCAATCTTCTGATTGGCGCGTCCGGCCTGTCGCTAAAGGAAGCCGAAGATCTCGGCGTGCGCCGCATCAGCGTGGGCGGATCGCTCGCCCGCGCCGCCTGGGGCGGCTTCATGCGCGCCGCGAAGGAGATGGCGGAGAAGGGAACGTTCACGGAGCTTGGCAGCGGCTACCCCGGCGGCGAGCTCAACAAGATGTTCAGCTAGGCGAACGACCATCCCGGAAAGCGAAAAAGCGGCGGAACCCTTTGAGTCCGCCGCTTTCTCATCCTCTCGGTGTCATGCCCCGCGCAGGCCGGGCATCCAGTACGCCGCGGCCCATCAATCAATCACTCCCGCCTCGGAGTACTGGATCGCTCGGTCAAGCCGGGCGATGACACTACCTTGTGACTGTTACTTCGCGCCGTCAGACGGTTTCTGCGCATCCGGGGCCGGCTTGGTCGGCGCAGCACCCGTGGTCGTGCCCGGCTCGGTGTTGTTGCGCGGCGTCACGTCACGCATGCCGGGAGGCGCGGCCGGATTGGCCGGCTGCGTCTGCTGAGCGGTCTGCGAGGTCGGCGCGTTGCCGGCCTGGTTCGTCGTGCTCGTGTTGTTCAGGCCGTAGAACACGGCGCCGAGCACAAGGGCGACGGCCACGGCAAACAGCGCGATCTTGCCGCTGGAGGCGGGGCCTTCGCCAAGCTCGGGGTCGGCCTGCAGGTCGGCATCCCGGCGTGCCGCGCGAAGATACTCATCGTCGGCGAGGTTCGGGCGATACGGATCGTTGGGAAAACGGTCGTCAGCCATCGATTGGTCTCCTCGGTTATGACGACGGGACAACCCTCAGCTGCGAGATTCCGTTCCGCCTGCTCTGATGCTTTCGTCTCATGTTGCCCCAGCCTCGGGAATCGGGAACCTGTTCCGCCGGGAGCCCCGGGCTTTAAGTTCCATCGGGGATGAGGGAACACGGCAATGTGGAGCCTGCCACCAACCGATACCGTGCTGCATTTCCTGTCGCTGGTCGCGGTGGCCGCACAGGGCATGACGGCTGCGCTGGCTGCCGGACGCCGCAGCATGGACTGGCTGGGGGTCTGCTTCCTCGGCTGCATCACCGCGCTCGGCGGCGGCACGCTGCGCGATCTTTTTCTCGGCCACTATCCGCTGGCCTGGGTGCAGAACCCCGTCTATCTCGCGCTCGCGGGCGGCGCCGCCTTCGTCACCATCCTGATCGCGCGTCTCGTGCACCGGCTGAAGGTCGCCTTCATCGTGCTCGACGCCATCGGCCTCGTCGTCTTCACCATGACCGGCTGCGACGTTGCCTGGCAGATGGATGCGACGCTGCCCATTGTGATCGTCTCCGGCATGGTGACGGGCTGCGCCGGCGGCGTGCTCCGCGACGTGCTCTGCAACGACGTGCCACTGCTGTTCCGCTCCGAGCTCTACGCCAGCGTCTCGGTGGTAACGGGCCTGTTCTACGCGACCGCGTTCGGCTTGCAGCTCAACGCGGAGCTCTGGACCATTCTCACCTTCGTCCTCGGCATCAGCTTCCGCCTGCTCGCGGTGCACTACAAATGGGAGATGCCGAAATTCGTGTTCACGGGTGAGGAGGAGAGGTAGAGGTGACGAGAAGGAGCTACGGTTCCTCCTTCCGCGCCTTCGCCACCTGCGACGGCGTCACCAGCGGGCCCGCATTGCCCCAGGAATTGCGGATGTAATTCGTCACCGCGGCGATCTCCGCATCGGACAATTGCTTGGCATAGCCCGGCATCTCGCCGGTGTTCGGCGCGCGCGGCGTCGTCACGGTGTAGGCGCCGTCGAGGATGATGCGCAAGGTCGAGGCCGGATTGACCGATTGCAGCAGCGCGTTGCCCGGCAGCGGCGGATAGATCCGCGGCGCTCCTGTGCCGTCGGCCTCATGGCAGGCGATGCAGAGCTTTGCATAGACCGCCTGGCCGGCCTTCATCTCGGCATCGTCGGGCGGCGTCACGATCGTCTCGCGCCGCGCCGGCGCCAGGCTCTTCAGATACAGCGCAATGCTACGAACATCGGCATCGCTCATCTTCGCAGTGGAGTTGACGACCACCTCGGCCATCGGACCGCCGGCATGACTCTTCGCGTTGCGTCCGCTTTGCAGATACTCGGCAATGTCCGCCTCGCTCCAGGATTTCAGCCCGGTGCGCCCGGCACCATCGAGCCTTGGCGCATACCAGCCGCCGACCTCGTTGCCCGAGAGTGCCTGTGCCTGCTTGTCGGCGCCAAAATAGTTCTTCGGCGTGTGGCAGGCGCCGCAATGGCCGAGCCCGGTGACGAGATAGCCGCCTCTGTTCCACGCCGCACTCTGGTTCTGGTCCGGCTCGAACAGGCCAGGTTTGAAGTACATGGCATTCCAGATCCGCATCAGGCCGCGATAGCCGAACGGCCAGCGCAGCTCCGGCGGCTTGTTGCGGCTCACCACGGGTGCGAGCGAGCCGAGATAGGCGCGGATCGCCAGCGTGTCGTCCTTCGTCATCCGCGTGAAGTAAGGGTAGGGGAAGGCCGGATAGTAGTTCGATCCATCAGGCGCGATGCCGTAGCGCAGGGCCCGGGTGAAATCGGCCTCCGCCCAGGCGCCGATTCCGGTGTCGCGGTCCGGCGTCAGGTTCGGCGCGTAGATCACGCCGAAGGGCGTATCGATGCGCTTTCCGCCCGCGAACGGCCTCGCCGGATCGGCGGTGTGGCAGCCCGCGCAGCCTCCGGCCTCGACCAACGCCTTGCCATAGGAGATCAGCTCGGGCGACGGTTCGGCGGCATGGGCCGCGCTTGTAACCGTACCTGCAACCGCACTGCACAACGCCAAACCCGCAAGAGCCAAGCCAGTCAGAATCGTCCGCATCGAAAGCCTCTCCTGCGACCAATCGACCGCACCCGTGCGAAGGAAGCATCCATTCATTTCGCGACGGCGGGGGTATGGTGACACAAATTGAAAATGCCCGATGCCTTTGCAGCCACGAAATTGCGATTTTTACCCGGCGCTCCCTTTGGTCCAGATTTCTGATGCGCCGCGTTAAATATCCGACATAGAGTGGCGCAGGTGGTCGGCGCGCCCTAGCTAAAAACAATGGGCAGGCAACGGCTTAAGCGATGCAACTGACAAAGACCTGAACAGGGCGCGGAAAGAGGACAGCATGGGAATCAACCAGGGTCCGATCAGTCTCGATCAAAAATACACCCAGGACACCGGACACGTCTTCACCACGGGCATCCAGGCCCTGGTCCGCCTGCCGATGGCCCAGATCCGGCGCGATCGCGCCAACGGCCTCAACACCGCGGGCTTCATCTCCGGCTATCGCGGCTCGCCGCTCGGCGGCTACGACCAGCAGCTGTTCGCCGCGCGAAAACATCTCGAGCAGTACAACATCAAGTTCCAGCCCGGCGTGAACGAGGACCTGGCGGCAACCGCGGTCTGGGGCTCGCAGCAGCTCAATCTTTCGCCGGGTGCCAAATACGATGGTGTCGTCGGCATCTGGTACGGCAAGGGCCCCGGCGTCGACCGCTGCGGCGACGTGTTCCGCCACGGCAATGCCGCCGGCTCGGCCAAGAACGGCGGTGTGCTGTGTCTTGCCGGCGACGACCACGGCGCCAAATCCTCGACCGTCCCGCATCAGTCCGACCACGCCTTCATGTCGGCCTTGATGCCGTATCTCTATCCCTCGAGCATCCACGAGATGATCGAGATGGGCCTGCTCGGCATCGCGATGTCGCGCTATTCCGGCTGCTGGGTCGGCATGAAGGTGATCACGGAGACGGTGGAGACCACCGCCGAGATCGACCTCACCGATGAGATGAAGCCCTTCATCATCCCCGCCGATTTCGAGCTGCCGCCCGGCGGCCTCAATCTGCGCTGGCCCGACGACCGCTTCGAGCAGGACCGCCGCCTGCAGGACTACAAGGGCTTTGCCGCGATCGCCTTTGCGCGCGCCAACAAGGTCAACCGCGTCACGATGGATTCGCCGAACGCGCGCTTCGGCATCATGGCCTCAGGCAAGAGCTATGAGGACGTGCGGCAGGCGCTGCGCGAGCTCGGGATCACCGAGGAGGTCGCGGCCAAGATCGGCTTGCGCCTCTACAAGATCGGCATGCCCTGGCCGCTGGAGCCGGAAGGCGTGCATCAATTCGCCGTCGGCCTCGAGGAGATCTTCATCGTCGAGGAGCGCCGCGAGATCGTCGAGAACCAGGTCAAGCAGGTGCTGTTCAACTGGCGCGACGACGTGCGGCCGCGCATCGTCGGCAAGATGGACGAGCACGACAAGCGCTTCCTGACCTTCGCCGCCGAGCTCAGCGTCGCCTCGCTTGCGACCTCGCTGACCGAGCGACTTCTCCGACTTAATCTCAACCCCGAGATCGCGGAGATGCTCCGCGTCAAGGCCGACTGGTTCAACGGTCGCCAGGCCACCCAGATGCAGGCGGTCGCGCCTGTCTCCCGCACCCCTTATTTCTGCTCCGGCTGTCCCCACAACACATCCACCAAAGTGCCCGAGGGCAGCCGCGCGCTCGCCGGCATCGGCTGCCATTTCATGGCGCTGTGGATGGACCGCTCGACCGAGACCTTCACGCATATGGGCGGTGAGGGCGTGCCGTGGGTCGGCATCGCGCCTTTCACCAACGAAAACCACATCTTCGCGAACCTCGGCGACGGCACTTATTTCCATTCCGGCAGTCTCGCCATCCGCCAGTCGATCGCCTCCAAGGCCAACATCACCTACAAGATCCTCTACAACGACGCGGTCGCGATGACCGGTGGCCAGCGCCATGACGGCGATCTCTCGCCGCAGAAGATCATGGCTCAGCTTCACGCCGAGGGCATCAGCGAGATCTATCTCGTCTCGGAAAATCCGGACGCCTATCCGGCCGACACCATCGCGCCCGGCGTGAAGAAATATCACCGCGACGAATTGCAAAACGTCATGAAGATGTGCCGCGAGTACAAGGGCACGTCGGCGATCGTCTTCGTGCAGACCTGCGCCGCCGAGAAGCGCCGCCGCCGCAAGCGCGGGCTGATGGAAGATCCGGCGCGCCGCGTCATGATCAACCCGGCCGTCTGCGAAGGCTGTGGCGACTGCTCGGTGCAGTCGAACTGCATCTCGGTCGAGCCGCTGGAGACCGAGTTCGGCCGCAAGCGCGCCATCAACCAGTCGTCCTGCAACAAGGACTATTCCTGCTTGAAGGGTTTTTGCCCGTCCTTCGTCACCGTCGACGGCGGCAAGCCGCGCCATCGCGCGCCGGCCGATCTCGGCGACATCGGCGCGCTGCCGGAGCCCGCGTCGCGCCCGACGCTCGACAAGCCCTACAACATCGCGGTCGGTGGCGTCGGCGGCACCGGCGTGCTCACCATCGGCGCGCTGCTCGGCATGGCCGCGCATATCGAGGGCAAGGCCTCGATGATCCTCGACATGTCGGGCCTGGCGCAAAAGGGCGGGGCGGTGCTCAGCCATGTCCGCCTGTCCGATCATCCGGCCGAGGTGACCTGCTCGCGCATCGTCACCGGCACGGCCGACCTCGTGCTCGCCGCCGACGAAGTGGTCGCGGTCGCCAAGGACACCATCTCGCTCTGCGACTCCAACCGCACCCGCGGCGTCATCAACAGCCACGTCATTCCCACCGCCGACTTCATCCTCAACCGCGACTTCAACTTCCAGACCCGCAAGCTCAATGCGGTGCTGGAGACGGCGCTGCACAAGGACTCGGCCTTCTTCGACTTCACCAGGCCGGCCGAACAGCTGCTCGGCGACAGCATCGCCACCAACATGATGATGATGGGCTATGCCTATCAGAAGGGGCTGTTCCCGCTGTCGGCTGAGGCGATCGAGCAGGCCATCGAGGTCAACGGCGTCTCGATCAAGATGAACAAGGAAGCCTTCCGCCTCGGCCGCCTCGCGGTCGCGGACCCCAAGCGCCTTGCCGACATGCTGAAGGGAACGGACGAAGTGGTTGCGCCGAAGACGCTGGATGCCATGACGCTCGACGAGGTCATCGAGCACCGCGCCAAGCATCTGACCGCCTACCAGAACACCCGTCTCGCCAAGCGTTATCGCAAGCTGGTCGATCAGGTCCGCGACGCCGCCGGGCAGGGCGGCTATGGCGATGCGCTGCCGCGCGCGGTCGCCGTGAACTACGCCAAGCTCCTGGCCTACAAGGATGAGTACGAAGTCGCGCGCCTTTTCACCGACGGCGCCTTCGAGCAGCAGCTGCGCGACCAGTTCGAGGGCGACTTCAAGTTCAGCTTCAATCTGGCTCCGCCGATTTTGGCGAGCGGTGTCGACGCCCTGGGGCGCCCGAAGAAGCGCGCCTTCGGTCCGTGGATGCTGAAGACCTTCCGCGTGCTGGCGAAATTCAAGTTCCTGCGCGGCACCCCGCTCGACATCTTCGGCCGCAGCGCCGACCGCAAGCTCGAGCGCGACCTGATCGCCGGCTACGAGAAGGACGTCGCCACCGTGCTCGGCCTGTTGTCGCCGGTCACGATCGACGCCGCCGTGGAATTGCTCTCGCTGCCCGACCGCATCCGCGGCTACGGCCCGGTGAAGGAGAAGGCGGTTCAGGACGCCAAGGCCCGCTACGCTCAGCTCGCCGCGGATCTGGCAAACCCGCCGTCCGCGCCGAGGCAGATTGCGGCGGAGTAGGGCAGTCCCGTAGGGTGGGTTAGCCTTGCGAATGCGCGAAGCGCGGTTCGCGAGGCGTAACCCACCGCTTCTGCCTCCGCTGAGAACAAAGCGGTGGGTTACGCCTTCGGCTAACCCACCCTACGACACTGCGACACCATCCCTTGTGCTGCCCGTCGGGCAAAACACCCACGCCATGGGTCAATCCGCCGGCGCAAAAACATTCCACTTTACCGAAATTCGGAATTGTCGTATCGATCCGCCACCTCATCCCCCTCAGAGGGGCGTATCGCGATCGTCACGAAACGCGGGGTGAGCGGCGGTGGACGCGGGCTGCGTCACGCGAGCGATTGTCTCGCGGCACGACGGGCGCGGTCTCGCGTACGGCAAAATCGTGTGGTCCTGACGCCCGGGGTCTGTGCGTCAAGTCTTGCGATCGCTCGCAAGGCGACGGGGGCAATAGTGCATCGCTCCCCGGGGAGAGCGCGACATAAGCCGTAAAGCCACTGCGCAGGGAAGGCCGGATGTTTGGCTTCACCTGTATGCCGCTGTGCATCTGTTCTTCGCGCAATTCGCGCACAGCGGACCGTGGGTGCCCAGCCGGCACCCGGTCTTCCCTGCGCCCTCTGTTTCCAGAGGGGAGCAAGACGGAAGCAAAGCTCGGGCGAGATGCGCCGCGAGGATGCGGAGGTGTGTCTGCAGGTAAAGTCTCGTGCCCCGGACGCTGCGCAGCACGAAGTGGTGCGCTGCCGAGCCGGGGCCCATGTCGCACCGAGTCCGGGACCGCATGGGTCCCGGCTCTGCTCAGCAGCGTTGCACGCTGCAGCGCGTCCGGGACACGAGAGCATCCTCCACTTGCGCCGACCCGCTGCCCTCTCGCCCGACGGAATATTTCCGCGCTTGCCAATCAGGCCGGTGCGGTTCAGAAAAAAGAGCCAAGAAGAAACGCGAGCGGAGACCTGAGTTTGACCATCAAGGGCAAGGCCTACATTGCCGGGATCTACGAACACCCGACCCGGCATGCGCCGGACAAATCCACCGCCCAGCTCCACGCCGAGGTCGCCAAGGGCGCGATCGAGGATGCCGGGATCAGCAAGGACGACGTCGACGGCTATTTCTGCGCGGGCGATGCGCCCGGCGGCGCCTGGCCGATGGTCGATTATCTCGGCCTGAACACCAAGAAGCTCCGCCACGTCGATTCCACCGAGACCGGCGGCTGTTCCTACATCATCCATCTCGGCCATGCCGCGGAAGCGATCGCCGCGGGCAAGTGCTCGATCGCGCTGATCACGCTCGCCGGCAAGCCGCGCACCGGCGTGATGCCGCCGCGTGCGGCCGGCGCCGAGGTCGATTTCGAGTCCGCTTACGGTGCGACCACGCACAATGCCTATGGCATGTGTGCCATGCGTCACATGCACGACTATGGCACGACGAGCGAGCAACTCGCCTGGATCAAGGTCGCAGCCTCCCATCACGCGCAATACAATCCGCATGCGATGCTGAAGGACGTCGTCACCGTCGAGGACGTGCTGAACTCGCCGATGATCTCCGATCCCTTGCATCGCATGGATTGCTGCGTCGTCTCCGACGGCGGCGGCGCGCTGATCGTGACGACGCCGGAGATCGCCAAGAGCCTGAAGAAGCCGCTGGTCAAGCTGATCGGCCATGGCGAGGCGATGAAGGGCCCGCGCGGCGGCAAGGATCTCGACCTCACTTACTCCGCCGGCATCTGGTCCGGCCCGCGCGCGTTCGAGGAAGCCGGCATCACGCCGAAGGACATCAAATACGCCTCGATCTACGACAGCTTCACCATCACGGTGCTGATGCAGCTCGAGGACCTCGGCTTCTGCAAGAAGGGCGAGGGCGGCAAGTTCGTCGCCGACGGCAATCTGATCTCGGGCGTCGGCAAGTTGCCGTTCAACACCGACGGTGGCGGCCTCTGCAGCAATCATCCCGTCAACCGCGGCGGCATGACCAAGATCATCGAGGCCGTCAGGCAGCTGCGCGGCGAGGCGCATCCGAAGGTGCAGGTGAAAAATTGCGATCTCGCCATCGCCCACGGCACCGGCGGCCTTCTGGGCGTCCGCCACGCCGCCTCGACGGCCATTCTGGAGCGCGTGTGATGGTAGATGCAAAGAAATATCCGGCCCCGGTGACGAACCCCGAGACCGCCGCGTTCTGGGATGCGGCCAAGCAGGGCAAGTTCATGATCAAGCGCTGCACCGCGTGCGGCGAAGCGCATTACTTCCCGCGCTCGATCTGTCCGTTCTGCTACTCCGACAAGACGGTGTGGGAGGAAGCCTCGGGCGAGGGCACGATCTACACCTGGAGCCTGATGCGGAAGTCGCCGACCGGTCCTTATGCCATCGGCTACGTCACGTTGAAGGAGGGACCGTCGGTGCAGACCAATTTCGTCGACTGCGATCTGGAGAAGCTCAAGATCGGCCAGAAGGTGAAGGTGGTGTTCAAGCCGACCGACGGCGCACCGCTGCCGTTCTTCACGCCGGCTTGACGCGAAGCAAGATGTAACCCTCTCCCCTTGTGGGAGAGGGTGGCAGCCGAAGGCTGCCGGGTGAGGGGTCTCTCTCCACACGAGAAGTGTCACTGCGGAGCCAACCCCTCACCGGAGTGAGTTTGTTGCAAGAGCGGTGCTGCCCTCTCCCGCAAGGGGAGAGGGCACATTAACGAGCGCCGCTGCTCGCTGAGACGAATGCCGGGAGGAAACCAGAAAAATGTCCGCCAGATACGAAGAGCTCAAAGGCCTGAAAAACCTCGGCCAGAAATACGCCTACACCGACCGCGAGGTGATGCTCTACGCCTACGGCATCGGCCTCGGAGCCGATCCCATGGACGAGAACGAGCTCGCCTTCGTCAACGAGGGCACGTTCACGCCGCGGCCATTGAAGGTGGTGCCGACCTTCGCCTCCGTCGCCGCGTGGGGCTCGGGGCCGGGCGAGATGAACCTCAACCGCGTCATGGTGGTCGATGGCGAGCGCGACATCACCTTCCACCAGCCGCTGCCGGTCGCCGCGCACATCACGGCCGATTCCTCCGTGCTCGAGGTCTACGACAAGGGCAAGGACAAGGGCGTCGTCATCAGCCACCAGACCGTGCTCAAGAACGAGAAGGGCGAGAAGCTGGCAACGCTGGTCGCCTCGCGCTTTGCCCGCGGCGACGGCGGCTTTGGCGGGCCGAACCTGACCCAGCCCGATCCGCACAAGATCCCCTCGCGCTCGCCTGACAGGACCATCGACATCGTCACGCGTCCCGACCAGGCGCTGGTCTACCGCCTGTGCGGCGACCGCAATCCGCTGCACTCGGATCCCGAGTTCGCCAAGAAGGCCGGCTTCCCGCGCCCGATCCTGCACGGCATGTGCACCTACGGCATCACCTGCCGCGGCGTGCTCCAGACCTATGCCGACTACGACGCAAGCGCCTTCCGGCAGCACGTCGCGCGGTTCTCTTCCCCGGTCTATCCCGGCGAGACCGTGACCATGGACCTCTGGAAGGACGGCAACGTCATCTCGTTCGAAGCCAAGGTGAAGTCGCGCGGCGTCACGGTGATCAAGAACGGCAGGACGGTGCTGGGTTAGGAAGGTCTCGTGCCCCGGACGCGGCGCAGCACGCAGTGATGCGCCGCTGAGCCGGGGCCCAGAGAGCTCAGGCGAAGAAAGAACCGGGTCCCGACTCTGCGACGCAGCGTTTCACGCTGCATCGCGTCCGGGACACGAGAGAACAAAAACAAACAGGGAGAAGCCACCATGGGACTACTCGACGGCAAGGTTGCGCTGATCACCGGCGCGGGCGGGGGCCTCGGTGAGGCCTATGCGAAGCTGTTCGCGCGGGAAGGGGCCTCGGTCGTCGTCAACGATCTCGGCGGCCCCCGTGACGGCTCGGGCGCCGACAAATCCATGGCGCAGCTTGTGGTGGACGCGATCAAGGCCGAGGGGGGCAAGGCGGTCGCCAACGGCGCCGACATCTCCACCATGGAGGGCGGCCAGTCGGTGTTCGACGACGCCATCAAGCACTTTGGCCGCGCCGACATCCTGGTCAACAATGCCGGCATCCTGCGTGACCAGACCTTCGCCAAGGCCTCGGAGGCCGACTGGGACAGGGTCATCAAGGTCCACCTGAAGGGTACCTTTTGTTGCACCATGCCGGTGTTTCGCTGGATGCGGGAAAACGGCGGGGGCGTCATCGTCAACACCTCCTCGACATCGGGCCTGATCGGCAATTTCGGCCAGACCAATTACGGCGCGGCCAAGGGCGGCATCTGGGGCCTGTCCAATGTGCTCGCGATCGAGGGCCGGAAGTACAACATCCGGATCTGGACCCTGGCCCCGGGCGCCCTGACCCGCATGACCGCAGACCTGCCCCGCTATAAGGAGAACCCGGGGGCCGCGCTGGGACCGGACGGCATCGCGCCGGCCGTGCTATACATGGTCAGCGACTTGTCGGGCGACCAGACCGGCAAGGTGCTGGGCGTGTCCGGGCCCCGCGGCGTGCGCGAAATGCGGATGATGGAAATGGAAGGCTGGAAACCGCCGCATTCGGGCTGGAAAGCCCAGGACGTCGTTGAGCATGCCAAGGAGATCTTCTTCTCCGAGGAGCAGATCAAGATGGGGGCGCGGCGGTTTTAGCCACACGAAAGAGAGAGACAAGGACAACGATGAAACTCACCGCCGACGCCAAGGGCACCTTCGCAATCGCGCCGACGCCGTTCCACGACGACGGCCGGATCGACGAGCGCTCGATCGACCGCCTGACCGATTTCTACGAGGAGGTCGGCTGCGACGGCGTGACTGTGCTCGGCATCCTCGGCGAGGCGCCCAAGTTAGATGCCGCCGAGGCCGAGCAGGTGGCGGTGCGCTACGTCAAGCGCGCCAAGAAGATGCAGGTGATCGTCGGCGTCTCCGCGCCGGGCTTTGCCACCATGCGCTCGCTGGCGAGGGCCTCGATGGATGCAGGCGCGGCCGGCGTGATGATCGCGCCGCCGCCCTCGCTTCGCACCGACGATCAGATCGTCGGCTATTTCAAGCAGGCGGCAGAAGCCATCGGCCCTGACGTACCCTGGGTGCTCCAGGACTATCCGCTCACCTTGCAGGTCGTGTTCACCCCCGCCGTGATCCGCAAGATCGTCATGGATAATCCGAACTGCGTGATGCTCAAGCACGAGGACTGGCCGGGTCTCGAGAAGATCTCGACGCTACGCGGCTTCCAGAAGGACGGCTCGCTCCGCCCGCTCTCGATCCTCTGCGGCAATGGCGGCACGTTCCTGGATTTCGAGATGGAGCGCGGTGCCGACGGTGCCATGACCGGCTACGCCTTCCCCGAGCTCCTGATCGACGTCGTGAACCTCTCCAAGGCCGGCAAGCGCGATGCCGCGCATGATCTGTTCGACGCGCATCTGCCGCTGATCCGCTACGAGCAGCAGCCCGGCGTCGGCCTGACCGTGCGCAAATACGTGCTGCAGAAGCGCGGCATCATCGCCTCCAGCGCGCAGCGCAAGCCCGGCGCGACGATGACGGCAACGACGAAGGCCGAGGTCGACTATTTGCTGTCGCGCGTTGCCCGCTTCGACAAGCGCGCCAATCTCGGCCCGCAATCCAGCGCCGCGGGTTAGTCGCATGGCCGAGACATCAGCATCACGCCCGGCGTCGACCATCCTTCTGCTCCGTGACGGCGCACAGGAAGTCGAGGTCTTCATGATGGTCCGCCATCATCAGATCGAGTTCAACTCGGGCGCGCTGGTGTTTCCCGGTGGCAGCGTCGATGCCGGCGACAATGAGATCGTCGCCCGCGCCGACCTGTATTCCGGTGGCGAAGCCTTGAGCGAAGCGGACCGCGGCTTTCGTATCGCCGCGATCCGCGAGACGTTTGAGGAGAGCGGCATTTTATTGGCGCGCGCGAAGGACTCGGGCACGCCGATCGATGCCAAGCGCGCCGGCGAGATCGCGGACAAACATCGCGTCGCGCTCAACGAGCACAAGATCAGCTTTTTGAGCATCCTCGCCGACAACGGCCTCCAGCTCGCGCTCGACACGCTCGTGCCCTACGCCCACTGGATCACGCCGGAGGGCATGCCGAAGCGCTTCGACACCTGGTTCTTCCTTGCGGCAGCACCGCCCGACCAGCTCGGCGCGCATGACGGCCGCGAGTCGACGGACTCGATCTGGGTCTCGGCACGCGAAGCCGTGGAGGGCGGTGACAGTGGCCGCTTCAAGCTGCCGTTCCCGACCACGCGCAACCTGATCCGGCTGGCGAAGCAGCCGACGGTGAAATCCGCGCTCGACCATGCCAAGGGCATGTCGATCGTCACGGTGATGCCGGTCATGACCAAGACCGAAACCGGCCGCCAGCTCCGCATTCCCCGCGAGGCCGGCTACGACGGCGAAGTGTTCGAGGTCGGCGCAGTCGGCTGATATACTTCGATACGTAGCGAAGTATCGGCGAGCGCGGACGCGCTAGGTTCCGTCCATCGCGGAATGGACGGGACGCACCATGGATATCCGGCAGGACACCAACGTCTCCATCGAGCTGGCGCTGCTGGTCGCGCTCGCAACGCTCTGGGGCGGCTCCTACACCTTCATCAAGCTCGGCGTCGCCACCATCCCGCCGATCACGCTGATCGCGGCGCGCACCGCGATCGCGGGCCTGCTGCTGCTCATCGTCATGCGGGCGCGCGGCATCGAGATGCCGACGGATGGTCCGACCTGGCGGCGCTTCGTGTTCCAGGCCGTGCTCAACAGCGTCATCCCCTGGACGCTGATCGCCTGGGGCGAGCGCCATGTCGATGCCGCGCTCGCCACCATCCTCAACTCGGCCGGCCCGATTTTCACCTTTTTGCTCACCGCAATCGTCACCCGTCACGAGGCCACGACGCCGCGAAAACTGTTCGGCGTGGTCGCGGGCATGGCCGGCATCCTGCTGATCGTCGGCGTCGACGCCTTCCATGATATCGGCAGCGGCCTCATCGCGGAGGCCGCGATCGTCGCCGCCACCATCTGCTACGCCTGCGCCGCGATCTTCGGCCGCAGCTTCAAGGGACTCGACCCGATGGCGCCCGCGGCCGGCTCATTGCTGGCGGGGGCGGCGGTCCTGATCCCGGCCTCGCTGGTCGTCGAGCAGCCCTGGACACTGTCGCCCTCGCTCAGCTCCGTGCTGGCGCTGCTCGCGCTGGCGACTTTCTCGACCGCCGCGGCCTTTGCGATCTACTTCCGCCTGATCCAGACCCTGGGCTCGGTCGGCACCACCGCGCAGGCCTATTTGCGCGTCCCCATCGGGGTCGCCATCAGCGTCGCTTTTCTCGGCGAAACCTTGAGCCGGACCGCCTGGATCGGGCTCGCCTGCGTCGTTCTCGGCGTCGCCGCCATGACGATCCCGGCCGGGCGGCGGGCAAGCATCAAAACGTCATAATCGGGCGCGGAGGCGGGCCGAGACCTCCGATATTAACGATATTCCGCGGCGGCAGGCATGTTCCCCCGGGCCCGCAATACGTCGTATATTGGGCTTCCAGTAGCCCGGTCCTCAACGCAACCAATGTCCGCCAATTGACGCCGCCCCCTGAGAAAAAGCGAATCTTTTCGCTGTCCATCGGCCAGCTGACGTTCGGAAGCTTCATCCTGGTGCTGGCGGTGATCATCGTCACCTCGACCGCGAGCGTGATTGCGATCCGCCATATCGACACCACCTTCGCCGAGTTGCAGCGGCTGCAGAGCGTCGGGGACCTCGCCGAGGACATCGACCGCCGCATGAACGAGCTGCGCCTCGCCGCGCGCGACTTCGTCACCGATCCCGGCGCCGGCATCCAGTTCAAGCAGGTGGGCGAGGCGGCCTCGACACTCAGCGACATCCTGAAGAAGACCCGCATCGAGCTCGCGCCCGAGCAGCAGGACATGATCGACGGGGTCACCGAGCGGCTTGCGACCTATCGCAATGGCCTCGAGCGGATATCGACCCTGATCGACCGCCGCGCCCAGCTGCTCGCCGGCCTGCCGCCGCTGCGCGACCAGTTCGACGCGGCGGTCTCCGGCACCGCGGACCGCGAGCTCGCCTCCCGCCTGTCCGAGGCGCAGAGCCGGATCGCGCTCGGATTGCTCGCGCGCAACCCGTCGGCGGCCGAGCAGTCCGCACAGGGCATGCGCGCGATGGATTTCACCGATCCCAAGCTGAAGGCGGCGGTGAACGAGTATGCCGAGGCGATCATGGCGGTCGCCGTCCGCGAGCGTCAGATCGCCGACATCGATCGCGAGGTGCTGGGCACCGAGGGCCGGCTGATCGGTCGCGTCACCGAATTGCTGCGCGAGGTCAGCGCAAGGCGCGGCCACGTGCTGTCGCGCGATTTTGCCCGCACGCTGACGGAGGCGCGCTGGCAGAGCATCGTGCTCGGCTCCATCGGCGTGCTGATCGGCATCGTCGCGGCCGCCTTCGTGGTGCGGCGCACGGTGCGACCGCTGGCCCAGATCGCGAGGTCGATCCGCGCGCTCGCGGCCGGCCAGAAGGACACCTCGATCCCCTCGGCCGATCTCGACAACGAGATCGGCGACATCGCGCGTGCCGCCGAAGTGTTCCGCCGCGCGCTGGAGGAGGCCGACACCGCGCGCGAGGCGGCGGTGCGCGCGCTCACCGAGCAGCGGCTGGCCGAAGAGAGCTATCGAAAACTGTTCGAGGGTTCCGTCGACGGCATCTACGTCACGACGCCGGCCGGTGACCTCCTCAACGCCAATCCGGCTTTGGCGCGGATGATGGGCTATGACAGCCCGCAGCACCTGATCGACAGCATCAACGACATCGCCCACACCATCTATGTCCATCCCGAGGCACGCGACGAATACCAGCGGCTGATGGCGCGCGACGGCATGGTGCGCGAGTTCGAGTACCAGGTGCGCCAGCGCAGTGGCGATATCCTGTGGCTCTCCGACAGCGCCACTGGCGTGCGGGATGAGCAGGGCAACATCGTTCGCTACGAAGGCACGCTGCGCGACATCACCGACCAGAAGCGGGCGGAGGACGCCATCGCCGAAGGCCGGCGCCTGCTCCAGCAGGTCATCGACACCGTGCCCGCTGTCATCAACGTCAAGGACCGCGATCTGCGCTACGTGCTGATGAACCGCTACATGGCCGGCATCTTCGGCATCGAGCCCGGTGACGCGCTCGGCCGGACCACGGCCGACCTGATGTCGCGTTACGGTGCGGCCAAGACGGACGAGAACGACAAGCGCGTGCTCAAGCTGCGCAAGGGGCTCGGCTTCTACGAGGAGGAGTACAAGGACGCCGCCGGCAATATGCGGCAATGGCTGGTCAACAAGCTGCCGCTGCTCGATGCCGATGGCGAGATCGAGCGGATCGTCACCGTCGCGCTCGACATCGGCGAGCGCAAGCGCGGCGAGCAGGAGATGCGCAAGGCCAAGGAATCGGCGGAGACCGCGCTGCGCAATCTGCGCGAGACGCAGGCCTCGCTGATCGAGGCGGAGAAGCTGGCCGCGCTCGGACGTCTCGTCGCCGGCGTCGCGCACGAGGTCAATAACCCCGTCGGCATCAGTCTCACGGTTGCCTCCGCGCTGGAGCGCAAGACTGCGATGTTCACCTCCGAAGTCGAGCGCGGCGAGCTTCGCCGCTCCACGCTCAACGATTTCCTCAACACCAGCCGCGATGCGTCCTCGCAGCTCGTCTCCAATCTCAACCGCGCCGCCGAGCTGATCCAGTCGTTCAAGCAGGTTGCGGCCGACCGCAACTATTCGGACCAGCGCACCTTCGACCTCGGCGATCTCACCGAGCAGGTGGTGATGAGCCTGCGGCCGGGCCTGCGCAAACACAACCTGACGCTCAACGTCGAGTGCCAGCCCGATCTGACCATGAACAGCTATCCCGGGCCGTACGGGCAGGTGCTGACCAATCTGTTCCTCAATTCGGTCGCGCACGCCTTCCCGGACGGCCGGCCCGGGATGATCGACATCCAGGTGCGCGAGTCCGGCAAGGACAATGTCGAGATCCTCTTCGCCGACAATGGCTGCGGCATGTCGCTCGACGTCCGACGCCGCGCATTTGATCCGTTTTTTACGACAAGACGCGACCAGGGCGGCACCGGCCTCGGCCTGCACATCGTCTACAGCATCGTCACCAACCGGCTCGGCGGCCGGCTCGATCTCGATTCCGAGCCGGGCGGGGGCACGCGCATCCAGATCATCTTGCCGCGCACGGCGCCGCTGGAGCAGGCTGCGGAGTAGCTAATCGGCTTCGGCGAGCTTGTGCAGGGTGGCTCCGAAAATCAGGCTGGCCTTGCCGACCAGCGCCGTCCCCGTCATCTCCGCGCGGGTGTCCGTGTAGGTCCCGCTGACGCCAATGCCGACCGGGGCAGGGCCACCGAACAGCGGATTGTCATCGCCGCGAGGTGACGTGTGCCGTTGCACCAGCACCTCGCCTTTGAAGGTGCGCTCGTCCTTCACCACATAGCTGCCGGTGTAATAGAGATAGGCATCGCCGCCAAGAATCTTGCCGTCGCGAAAAAGGATCACACCGCTGCCCTTGCCGACTCGACCATCGAGCAGCGTGACGTGGATCGAATAAAGGCCGTTCTTCATAACGTCCCGTAGGCCGGCCGCCATCGCCCAATGGCGTAACCGGTACGGCTTTTATGCCAAAGCGCATCCCCGTGCGCAACGCGGCAGTTTGCCGGCCGGCAAGTTGCCCTGTCGCGTGGACCGTAATCGTCCCGGCTTGTCTGTGACGCTGATATGACTGTCTCATCATGGGGCGAGGCCAGACGTTGCGAATCAAGTTGGCCCGCGAAATGCATAACCATTGTTGCACTGGCCGCGGGGTGCTGGAGCAAGACGAACGTGAGCAACTGGATCGATTCCGGCGGCGATGAGCCGCGTCTGTACAGTGCGCGTCCCACGATTTGCAAAAACGAACGACGGCGGATTGGCAGCGCGACACGCTGGCGAAGCGTGACGAGGCTGGCATGCGCCGTGGCCTTGATTGGGCTCGCGGCTCCCTTCGGGCACGCCCGTGACCGGGGCCAGTTCGTCAACACCAATGCCGACTTGAAGGCCTGGTTCGACAGCCTGCGAAGCGGCAAGGGGCCGTGCTGCTCCGATGCCGACGGCTCGGCGCTCTCGGACACCGACTGGGAGAGCAAGGACGGGCACTATCGTGTCCGCGTCCCACGCCTTGGCTACGTGCTCGATGGCCAGCAGCAGGAACTCGTCTGGGTCGACGTGCCCGAGGAGGCCGTGATCTCGGAGCCGAACCGGGTGGGACGCACCATGGTGTGGCCGATCTACGGCTATATGGGCGTCACCATCCGCTGCTTCATGCCCGGCAGCATGACCTAGCCGCACCGGGCGGCGCTCCGCCCGGTCTCGCGCTGTTGCGTGACGCGGCTTGCGCGGTGTCAGGTGTATTTCTTGTCGCGCTCGAGCAGCTCGATGGAGATGCCTTCGGGGCCGCGGATGAAGCAGATGCGCACGCCGGGCCGGATCGTTGTCGGCTCGCGCGTGAAGGTGACCCCCTTGGCCTTGATCTCGGCGGCCACGGTGTCGATGTCCTTCACCGTCAGACCGAAATGGTCGAGACCCTGATGCGGGTGCGGGGGCGGCGGGTTGACGGCGCTGTCGCCCTCGAGCGGCGCGATGAAGATCCTTGCGCCGCCGAGGTTCACGTCGATCCGTCCCGGCGCGCGCACGATCTCGCCGCCGAGGATGTCCCGCAGCCAGGCCGCTGTGGCCTCCGGATCGGGGCTGCGCAGATGGACGTGATCCCAAGTGACGGCGATTGGCATTTCATAGTCTCCCAACGGGGTCTTGCGATGTTGCGGCGCATGTTAGCGGCCCTGGCCGGTGGTCGCCACCGTCCCTGCCGACTCGCCTGAAGCGCGGGAACCTTAGTTCCTCTCCCGGATTAAGGTAAGCAGTGGTCTGCTCGTCGTGCAAATGCAGTTCGGCCGCCATCGGTGATGCATCCATGAACGCCAGGTTTGACCGGATCGGATTGGGACGCTTTGCCGGGACCGGCGAGCGACTGGCCCGGGCGGTGACGGTCGCGAGCGTCTCGTTTGGGCGAGGCCTGTTGTGGCTGCTGGCGGCCATCATCCTCGGTTGCGGCATCTGGATGCTGCTGCCGCTCTCCAAAGGCAACAGCACCGAGCCGGTCAAGTCGGACATAGCCGTTGCCGGGCCGGCTGCTCCGGGCGATGCGGCGGTGTCACCGACGGCCGAAGCGCAGACTGCCACTGCGGCAGAGCTGGATCGTCTCAGGATTTCATCTCAGACCTGGCGTCGCGGCGGCCTCGGCTCGAAGGCGCTGGTGACGCTCACGCTGCGAAACGACAATGACTATGCCGTAAGGGATGTCGAGATCAGCTGCGCTTTCGTGCGTCGCGATGGCACGCCTCTCACCGCTCGCAGCCGCGTGCTGTCCGACACCGTCAGCATGAAGAGCCGCAAGACCTTCGCGCGCATTCCCGTCGGCTACATCAACGTTAATGCCGATCAGGCGAAGTGCTCGCTGGTTGCCGCACGACGGGCATGAACGGCGGCGCCGTCCGGTAGCGGAAAAGTTACCGTTTCCGGCCTTGTTCTGGCCTTGGCCAAAAAACTTGGCGTCGCCATTTGAACCGAAGGGCAGGACCAGGAACCAATCAGAGTATCGCCTGTTAAGGCGGAGAGCCCACGCGGGGATTGCGGGGGGCGGAGTGCGGCCAATGCCCATCCTTCGGTATTTCATGTTTGTTGGCGGAGCGTTGCTCGCCCTGCTGTTTGCGGTGAACTTCGTTGTGCCGGCCTCGCCCGTAGCGCCGGCGGTCGCGACCGCTAGCAACGACCAGCCGGCCATCAGGATCCGGTCCGATCGGCATTTGCCCGAGCGTGTCGTGCTCGACACCAGCCAGCCGACGATTGCCCCGCCCGCTGTGAAGACCGCCGCTGTCGCGGCGCCGCAGCCGCCGGATACCGCTTCGGCAGCGGCCCTCGCGGAGATGTCGGCCAAGGCGCGGGTGCGCGAGACCTTCGCCCAGTTTACGCCGGGTTCGAAGGCCGAGGCCGCCAAGAAGCCGCAGGCCCAGGCTCAGCCCAAGCGCAAGGTCGCCAGAGCGCATCCGGCGCCGCAGTATTATGGTGGGCCGCAGTTTGGTGGGCCACAGTATGGCCGGCCCATGATGGTGGCGCAGCAGCCGCATTTCGGCCTCTTCAACACGACCTGGTGACAAGCCGGTCACGCCCCGCCTTCCTTGAGGCGGGAAGGGCTTTTTATTGGCCAGCCTCTCTGCTAATTCGAACCCGTCCGAACGCCGTCCGGCGCGCTGGCTCGCCAGCCACGGTCCGGCGCTTCGCGGCAACGGCCCAACCCCAGGGCCAGGGCGCTCGTAGCTCAGCTGGATAGAGCATCGGATTTCGATTCCGAGGGTCGGAGGTTCGAATCCTTCCGAGCGCGCCAGTCCCCGCCGGCGTTACCGCCATTCCAGGCCGTGCTGAAACCGAACGGCTGTCGCCACACCTGCAGCTCAACCTGCCGAAAAGCCGCTCTGCCGCCCGCGCGCCAGCGTGTCCGAGGGGGTCTCGTGGAAGGTCGCACGGTATGCCGCGGCGAACTCGCCCATGTGGTGGAAGCCCTGGGCACGCGCGCAGGTGGCGACGGTGGCACCGCCACCCTTCAGGAGCCGGGCGCGGGTCGCCCACAATCTCTTCAGCCGAATGTACTGGTGCAGGCTCATGCCACGGACCTTGCTGACGGCCCCGCTGAGCGTCCGGATCGAGACGCCGAACTCACCGGCGAGATCGGCCGTATAGATCGGAGCGGTTGGATAGGCTGCGACGTAATCGTCGATCCGCTGCACCAGCCTGGTCGACCGCCCGCTCTGGACCGAGGTGCTCCGGTCCGGGCCCGCACCGATCCGAAACAGATCGTCGAGCGCGAGCAGCAACCCTTCCTGGAGATGGCAGGCCGCCTCGGTGGTCTCGAACAGGAACGGCTGCACCGACGCGGTTCGCAGGATGTCGAGCACGAGCTGGCGCGTGTGGAGCAGGGCGGGCCGGTTGGCGACATAGGCCCGCAAATCGTCGGCATGATCGAACCAGCCCCGGTCTTTCAGGCCGGGCGAGAGGATGATCATCGCGTAGTGATTGGTCTGGGGCTCGACGAAATGGCACTCGTCGTTGCCGCGGAGCGCAACGAAGAAGCGGGCGTCGAGATCCATGCCCTTGGAATTGGCCTGAAGGTCGTCGGTCATCGACAGGATCACCATCCCGCCCGGCATCCGATAGGCGGTATCGAGGATGCGCGCGAACGACCGCATCACGACGATGCGGCACGCCGGCAGAGAGACGACAGCGCGGGCGGCTGCGAAGTTCGCAACGTCGAGCGGAATGCTTCTCGCATCCTCCATCGACTCGATCGGCCGAAAGGCATCGACGTCGGCAAAGCCGATCAGTTGAAGCGCTGAGGACGGGACGAGGGCATCGAACATGCGTCTGGCCGGTTGCTGCAATGTGACAATCAAATGAACGTCAGTACATTGCCATCAATGGCGAAACATCCCGCTTCAGTAAATCGGATTCCGGGCCGTAGTATTGCGGACATCATGCCATGAGGTCCGTCGGATCATTGTCACCGTCAACGTTCCCGGCTCATCGCCTGGCCGGAGACGAGGTCGATGAAATGGAGACGCGTGCAAGCGGGACAGGCGAAGGACTCGAAGCTCCGCCCTTCCGGTCGCTGTTGCTTTTCCAGATGCGTCTGCACATTCATGCCCGTCTGGGGGCATCGAAAAACGATCAAATCGGCCATGGACGCAGCATGATGGTGCGGCGGATTTCCACTTTGATCTAGATCAGTTTTGGAATTGCTCCTGGCGGACCGAACGGGTGATCTCGCAAAAGCGAAGGGGCCCCGAGGGCCCCTTCTGATCACCAGCGGCGGTAGCCGTAGTATCCATAGCGTGGTCCGTAGACACGGGGGCCGTACCCATAATATCGGGGCCCGTAATACGGCCGCGGGCCGTAATACCCATAATAGTTCGGACGCCACCAGCAGCGCCCCCAGGCGTCGCAGACCATGCGGATCTGCTCGACGTCGGAGACCTGCGGGACGGCAGGTGCAGGCGCAACGGGCATGGCGGACGCCGCCGGCGATGCCGCAAGGGCACCGAACATGGACGCGACGACGAGGCCAATCTTGAGATTCATGATGTCTTTCTCCGCTTACGCAATACAGGATATCGAAGCTGTTCTGATCAAATTGTGGCGGAACCGAAATGTAATACTGATGAACAAATCTCCAGCCACTCCGCCGCGGGCCTGATCCAGCTCCATCAGAATACCTCAGCTTTGCGCTCCTGGCCATGCTGCGCCTGTGTTGCGTGACACCGCCGCCATCCTTGATCCTGCGCAATTCGCCGTCGCGCCTTCCTCCCTAGTCTTGTCGTCGTGGGCAGTCCTTCGCGGAATTCGAAGGCCGGCCGGTCGCCTGCATCGGCCGACGCTCACGGTTTGATTGGAGCTGTGCAATGGACAAGATGAGAATCGACAAAGGTGACTGGCTGGTCGTTTGCGACGGGCGCAAGGCGCTCATTCTGGAAAACCTCGGCGACGGGATGTTTCCGAACCTCCACACCAGGGAGGTGCACGAGCAGCCCAATCCGTCGACCAGCGCACAAGGAAGCGATGCGCCGGGCCGGCTGCATGGCGCGGCCGGCGGTGGACGCAGCTCGGTCGAGCAGACCGATTGGCACGATGAGGCCGAGCGCGCCTTCCTGCGGAGCCTCGCCGGTCGGCTCGACGCCGCCGTCAGTTCGGGCGAGACGTCGGCCCTGACCATGGTGGCCTCGCCGCGGGCGCTCGGCATGATCCGCGCCGACTATTCCGATGTCGTGCGCAAGGCGCTTCAGGGCGAGGTCAGCAAGGACCTCGTCAAGCTGCCGGTCTATGAGATCGAGAAGCAGTTGCTGCGATCGGGCGCCGCGACATAGGGACGCCCGCAGCGGACGCGCTGGCGCCCCTCAGTAGCAGGGGTGCCGGCGGCGGTCCTGGCCGATATAAGCGGCCGAGCTCTGGTAGCAGTGGTTGGTCGCCGGACCGTCGTAATAGGCGAAAGTGCCCGGCGTGATGCCCGGACCGTAATTGTGCAGATAGCTGATCGGGTAGGGTAGCGGGTTGACGTAGGAGCGGTGATACCGGTGATGTCCATTTGCTTCCGCAAGGCCAGGGGCCAGGATTGCGGCTGACAGGGCAGCAACTGCGGCTACAAGCTTCAACTTGCTCATCTCGATTCTCCGGAACCCGCGCAAACAGCTCAGCCGTTATAGCCATTTCGGGCCGCGAGGGCATCGTCCGGCGGCCGGAATCAGGGGCTAATCCGGCAGATTCCGGGGTGGGTGTGACAGAATTGCCCGGAGGTGAGGGCGAAGTCTGCCCATTTTTGGCCTTTTCGGGATGCTTAACGAATTCCCCACATAAGTATGACCAAGAAGAATTCGGTTAGAGATTCCTGCCGGTCGCCTGGGGTGCTCTTTGAGGCCGGCCCGTTCCTGCAAGGCTTTCACCGTCACCTCGCCATGCGCATCACGCTTCTGAGCCTGCTGTTGCTCTGCTTCGCCGCCACGACGCCGGCGCGGGCCGAGCTGCACATCACCCGCGACCATGGCGGCTATGTCGAAGAGTACAAGGTCAAGTACAAGCGGGTCCGCGACAAGGGCGAGCGCGTCATCATCGACGGCATCTGCAACTCGGCCTGCACGCTGGTTCTCGGCATCGTGCCGATGAACAAGATCTGCGTGACCCCGAAGGCCAGCCTCGGCTTCCACCAGGCCTATTACGACAAGGCCTTCACCTTCGGCATCAAGGTCACCAGCGCGGAGGGGACGTCCGACCTGATGTCCTACTACCCCGACACGGTGAAGGACTGGATCCGCCGCAATGGCGGACTCACCACCGACATGAAGAAGATCAAGAACGGCGTCGAGCTCTGGAAGATCATCGACCCCTGTCCGGAAGAATGGTGAGCGGCTGAGCTAGCCGCCGTCCGTCGCAGCGCAGCATCGCCGGGCAAGAGATTCGTCAGGAAATTCGCATTGCCGCATTGGCCCCCATCGGGCAATGAGGGCGGCAATGAACCATAATCAAGAATCCTTTCCCGCCCGCGCCGCGCCGATCCTGTTCGTCCTGCTCTGGAGCACCGGATTCATCGGCACCAAATACGTCGTCAACAACGCCGATCCGTTGACCTATCTCGCCATCCGCATGGCGATCGTGGTCGGCCTGATGGCGATCATCGTCGCGATTGCCCGGCCGAAATGGCCTGACCGGATTGGCATCGCGCACAGCGCGGTCGCCGGCATCCTCGTTCACGGCTTCTATCTCGGCGGCACCGCGATCGCGATCGCGCATTCGATTCCGGCCGGGCTTTCCGCGCTCATTCCGGGCCTTCAGCCGATCCTGACCTCGACCATCGCCAACCGCTGGCTCGGGGAGAAGGTGACGCCGGTGCAGTGGGGCGGCCTCGTGCTCGGTCTCGGCGGTGTGGTGATGATCCTGCACAACCGTCCGATGACAGGCGAAGCCGGGCTCGGCTGGCTCGCCTCGGTGGTCGCGCTGATCTCCATCACGCTCGGCACGCTCTATCAGCGCCGCTACTGCAATCACATCGACTGGCGTGCCGGCAATCTCGTGCAATACGTGGCCGTCACGATCTTCTTCGCGATCGGCGCCTTCCTGTTCGAGGACCGCGTCGTGCACTGGACGCGGGAGTTCGTGCTCGCGCTGGCCTGGCTCGCGGTCGCGCTCTCGATCGGCTCGATCGGGTTGCTGTACTGGCTGATCCGCCACGCCGCGGCGACGTCGGTGGCGAGCCTGTTCTATCTCGTGCCCGCGGTGACCGCGCTGATGGCCTATCTGCTGTTCGGCGAGAAGCTCGATGCGCTCGCGATCGCAGGCATGGCGATGTGCGCGGCCGCGGTGTTCGTGGTCAACCGGCGGTTCTAGGGGGGATGGACCGGTGCGGCGGAATACATCCCTGACGTGCGGGCCGCGTCCATGTTAGGCTGAGCACATTTCAGCTTCCCCTTTCACGCGGTGATTTCCATGAAGAAGGCGAGACGCGCGCTGCTTGGCCGGTCCCTGAAGCCGGTCCGGATTGCCTGCATCAACTACGCGGCGGAGTCGATCAGCGGCCGCGAAATGGCCGAGCTCACCGCAGCACTGCAAGAATGCTACGACAAGCATTTCCTGCCGGTGTGGGGCTATCCGGTCGACCTTTACGTCACCCGGAAGCCGACGCCGGCCGACTGGCAGCTGGTCTATTTCGACGACGCCTCGCACAAGAACATGCTCGGGCGCCACGAGCTGACCCACTGCGGTCAGCCGATCTCGAAGATATTCGTCAAGGCATTGGGCGAGGAGCCGCTCAGCGTGGCGGCCTCGCATGAGCTGTTCGAGATGGTGCTCGACCCCATGGCCAATCTCTGGGCCGACAAGAACCCGAACACCCAATATGCCTATGAGGTCTGCGACGCGGTGGAGGAGGACTCCTTCCGCGTCGGCCGTTTCGAGATGTCGAACTTCGTGTACCCGTCCTGGTTCGAGCCGTTCCGCCATCCCCGCGGCACCAAGTTCGACCACAAGGGGACCTTGAAGGAGCCGTTCTCGATGACCGAGGGCGGCTACGTCATCAAGAAGGTCAACGGCAGGAAGGTGATCAAGGCGTTCGGCTCGCCGGCAAAGCGGCGGCGCTTCAATAGCGAGGACCGGCGCGGTCATCGCAGTGAATTCCGCGATCCGCAAGGCAAGCATCACCCGGGCCGGCGCGCCGCCAAGAAGCGAGGGTAGGGTATTGCAGGAGCAGTCTCCGGGCGCGCCCGCACCCGGAGACATGCTTCCGTTGCTGCGATCAGCGCTTGGACTTCTTGGCCTTCTTTTTCTTCTTGGCGGCCTTCTTCGCGGATTTCTTCACCGCCTTCTTCGCGGTCTTCTTGGCAGCTTTCTTCGACGACTTCTTTGCAGCCTTCTTCGAAGATTTCTTGGCCTTCTTTGCCTTCTTCGGCGCTACTTTCTTCGCAACCTTCTTGGCGGCTTTCCTCACCGTCTTGGCGGCGGTGACAGCGGCGTCCTTGGTTGCTTCCACGGCGGTGGTCATCGTCTCCATCGCCTGTTCGGTGATCGGCTTCTCGTCGTCCATATCGTCCCCCACGGTTTGTATGGAGCGATGACGATAGCGGGTTTCACAATTGTGTCAAAGCAACGCTCAACCTTTGCGGATCTTTGCGTAGGCAGCGAGCGCGCGCTCGCGTCCCCTCGCATGATCGATGATCGGCTGCGGATAGGTCTTGCCGAGCGTGATGCCGGCGCTGGCCAGCTCGATCGGCGTCGCCTGCCAGGGCTGGTGGATCAGCTTTGCCGGCAGAGCTTTCAGCTCCGGCACCCAGCGCCGGACATAGGCTCCGTCAGGATCGAACTTCTCGCCCTGGAGGAGCGGATTGAACACGCGAAAATAGGGCGCAGCGTCCGCGCCGCAGCCGGCGACCCATTGCCAGTTGGCGGGATTGCTGCCGGCATCCGCATCGACCAGCGTGTCCCAGAACCAGCTCTCGCCATCGCGCCAGTCGATCAAGAGGTGCTTGACCAGGAAGGACGCCACCACCATCCGCACCCGGTTGTGCATCACGCCGGTGTGCCAGAGCTCGCGCAGGCCGGCATCGACGATTGGATAGCCGGTGGCCCCGCGCTGCCAGGCGGCGAGCGCCTTCTTGTCCGGTTTCCATGGAAAGCTGTCAAAATTCGTTTGCAGGTTTTCGGTGGCGAGGTCGGGATGGTCGTGGAGCAGGTGGCGACAGAATTCGCGCCAGCCGAGCTCGCTCAGGAATTTGTCGACGCCGGGTCGGAGCGCCGGATTCTCGGCCGCAGCGAACTGCGCGGCGTGAAAGACCTGTCGCGGGCTGAGCTCGCCGAACCGCAGATGCGGCGAGAGGCCTGAGGTGCCGTCGCGGTCGGGGCGGTCGCGATCGCCGACATAGGTCCGGGCGGTGTGCTTGAGGAAGTCGCGCAGGCGCGTGCGAGCCGAGGCCTCGCCCGGCGTCCATGTCTCGCGCAGGCCGCCGGCCCAGTCAGGCTTGCTCGGCTCGAGCTTCCAGCTCTCCAGCATGTCGCTCGCGATCTTCGGACCGGTGCGCAGCTCCTTTGGTGCGGGCAGGGGCTTTGGCGGATCGCCGAGCAACAACACCCGCCGCCAGAACGGCGTGAATACGCGCAGGCCCCGGCCTTCCTTGTTGCGGATCGCCGAGGGCGACACCAGGAGATCGCCGGGGAAGATTTGCGAGGCCACGCCGCGCTTTGAAAGCGCAGCTTCGAGCTGCCGCTCAACCGCCTGGTGCGGCGCCTGTGCGATCCCGTTCCAGTAAACGGCGCGGGCGCCGCTCTCGCGCGCCAGGTCGGGGATTACCCTGGCCGCTGGTCCCTTGCGCAGGATCAGCGATCCGCCGCGCGCGGCGATCTCGGCGCCGAGCGCCCGCAGCGAGTGCGCCAGCCACCAGCGTGCCGCGCCGCCCGGCACTCGCCCGACCGTATCGTCGAGGACGTAGAGGCAGATCACCGGTGTGCCGGTTTTCGCGGCCGCATGGAGGGCGGGATGGTCGGACAGGCGGAGGTCATCGCGGAACCAGACGATGACGGGCGGCGCGCTTGGCGTGGTCAGGCGGGGCCTCGTTTACGATTTGGAAAGCATGCCGCTCGCGGCGCTGTGAACCCTCGTTAATGCGGCCGTAAGCCGATTGCACGATTATGCAAGAATTACGGGGGTCATTCCATTCATGTCCAACCTTTCAACGGCAAAGTTCCTGCCGCAGTTCAAGCTCGGCACCAAGGCTGTCCTGTCTGCCGTGCTGCTGATCGCCGTGAATACGGCGCTGGTGGTCGGCGCCGGCTATTGGTCGCTCACGTCCGCCTTCAATGATCGCGCGCTGCGCGACATCGAGGTCAATTTGCGCACCCTGGCGCTGGCCCTGGCCGAGACGGCTCCGGACGTGAAGATCACGGTGCGGGATGGCGCGGTCGTGCGCGCCGAGGTCCCCAGGATGCCCGACTTCAAGGACCATGCGATCGTCGATCGCGCGGTGTCCTATGTCGGCGGCAACGCGACCCTGTTCGTATTCGACGATGCGAGCGGGCAGTTCGTGCGACGCTCGACCAACGTGAAGAAGGAGAATGGCGACCGCGCCGTCGGGACCCAGCTTGCCGCCGATCATCCGGCGCAGGCGGGCTTGCGCCGTGGCGAGGCCTATAAGGGCCCGGCCGTCCTGTTCGGCAAGTCCTTCATGACCGCCTATTTCCCGGTCATGGACGCGGCCGGCAAGGTCGCGGGCATTCTCTATGTCGGCATTCCCATGGCCCAGTTCGAGAGCATGCTGGCGCAGGCGATCGAGAGCATGGCAATAGCCGCCGCGCTGGCCGCGCTGCTGGTCCTCGTCCTCACGCTGCTGATCGTCCGCCGCGTCACCAAGCCGCTCAGCTCGGTCACGCGCTCGCTCACGGCGCTTGCCAACGGCCAGAGCGACGTCGAGATCGATTGCGAGGACCGCGCCGACGAGATCGGCGAGATCGCCCGCACGGTCGCGGTCTTCAGGAGCAATTCGCTGGAGCGGGCGCGCCTGCGCAGCGAGCAGACCGCGGCCACGGCCGCCGCGGCCGAGCAGCGCAAGGCGGAGCTGCGCAATTTCGTCGAAGAGTTCCGCGGCAGCGTCGGCGGCATCCTCGACAAGGTGCTGAGCTCATCCGGCGAGTTCGAACGGGCTGCGCGGCAGCTCACCGACACCGCGCGCTCCACCGCCGATCTCTCGGCGCGGTCGGCCGGGGCCTCCGAGGACGCTTCCGAGCATGTCCGCTCGGCGGCCGCAGCCTCTGACGAGCTGTCCCAGTCGATCTCCGAGATCACCCGGCGCGTGCAGGAGTCGAACCAAATCTCCGCCGAAGCGGTGCGGCAGGCCGAGGCCACCGACCAGCGTATCGCGCAGCTCTCCGAGGCGGGCGCGCGCATCGGCGACGTCGTCAAGCTGATCACCTCCATCGCCGAGCAGACCAATTTGCTGGCGCTGAATGCCACCATCGAGGCCGCGCGCGCCGGCGATGCCGGCCGCGGCTTCGCGGTCGTGGCTCAGGAGGTCAAGACGCTTGCTGGGCAGACCGCGAAGGCGACCGAGGAGATATCGAACCAGATCGCCAGCATGCAGCTCGCGACCGAGGAGTCGGTTACCGCCGTCAAGGGGATCGGCCAGACCATCGAGCGCATCAGCGGCATCGCGGGCTCGATCTCGGCTGCGGTCGAGCAGCAGCGGAGCGCCACCCACAACATCGCGGCCAGCGTTCGCGCGGCGGCGTCAGGCACCGCCGATGTCGCGGTCAATGTCCGTCATGCCGCCAAGGGTGCGAGCGAGACCGGCGAGACGTCGAGCCGGATGTTCGCCTCCGCCCAGGCGCTGTCGGGTGAGAGCCTGCACCTGAAGGCCGAGGTCGACAGCTTCCTCGACCGCGTGCACGCGGCGTAATTCAAGGTAGTCATCCCGGGTTCGCGCTTTGCGCGCCCCGGGATGAGTTGGTTATTTGGGCTGTGGCACGATGCGGATGTAGGGCTTCGGCTCCTTCCAGCCCTGTGGGTAGATCGTCTTGGCCTCGTCGTTGGAGACCGAGCCGGCGATGATGACGTCCTCGCCCTGCGACCAGTCGGCCGGGGTCGCGACGCGGTGCTTGGCGGTGAGCTGGAGCGAGTCGATGACGCGCAGGATCTCCTGGAAGTTCCGGCCCGTGGTCATCGGATAGACCAGCACCAGCTTGATCTTCTTGTCCGGCCCGATGATGAAGACGTTGCGGACGGTCTGGTTGTCGGCAGGCGTCCGGGTGAGGGGATCGCCCGAGGTCGAGGCCGGCAGCATCTCGTACAGCTTCGAGACGTTGAAGTCGGTGTCGCCGATCAGCGGATAGTTGGGAGCGGCGCCCTGGGTCTCCTTGATGTCCTCGGCCCATTTGGCGTGGCGATCAATTGGATCGACCGAGAGGCCGATCAGCTTGACGCCGCGCTTGTCGAATTCCGGCTTCAGCTTGGCGAGCGCGCCGAGCTCGGTCGTACAAACCGGCGTGAAGTCCTTGGGGTGCGAAAACAGGAGGGCCCAGCTGTTGCCGATCCAGTCGTGGAACTTGATCTTCCCTTCGGTGGTCTCGGCTTCGAAGTCGGGGGCGGTGGTGCCAATCGGAAGTGTCATGGTTCTACCTCATCGCATTGAATTTACTTAAGAATTTGTCCGTGGCCGTCGCCGCCAGTATAGGGGCTTGGCGAGGCTAAGTGAACGCTGACTGAACCGCTTGAAGTAAAATGTGAATTCTTTCTCTGAAGAGCCGATCTCCTAGCACTTTTCTGTTACAGCGGCACCTGCGGCGAAACATCTCCACCGGTCTCGATTGCCGCGATAAAGCCTTTTATGACTCGCATCACGCTCGCCCGACGCTCTCCGGAACCGAAATGGTCCTCGTAGCGACTAATCGGCAACCATTGAGAAAAGTCGCCATCCCCGTATCGAATCATTAACCACCCCTTTACGCCAGCATGAAAATGCTGGCCGATCAGAAGAAATCTGGAAGTGAACTATGTCTGCCGCTGCGCCTAAGTCTGTTGAGTCGCCGTCCCTCGAACCGTCCTGCCGCGATACCGCGGCCCACGCACTCTCCATCGTCCGCGACGGTGTGATCACGGGCGAAGGCCCGACCACCAAGGGCCGGGTCCACTTTTCCCGCTCGCTTGATGCCGATGACACCGCCTGGTGCGCCCGTATCCTGACCGCGACCGCCGTCAACGACCAGCCGGTCAGCCGCACCGAGGCCGAGGTCCTGTTTGAGATCAACGAGGCCGCGACCGAACGCACCGATGGCGGCCGCTTCGACGATTTGCTCGCCAAGGCCGTTGCCCATTATGCCGCAAGCGCCTCGGGCCTGAAGGTGCCGCCGCGCAGCGTCGCGCTGTCGGCCGACACCGACATCGAGAGCTGGGCGCCGTCCTACGCCTCGAAGGTCAACAGCGAGATGCTGGAGTGGATTGCCGGCCAGATGCGCGGCAAGCGCCAGAACAACCGTCGCCTGATGGCGATGGTGGCGACGTTCCTCGGCGCCACCGCGCTGCCCCTGGCGGGCCAATTGCCGAACGTGTTCGACATTGGGATGTAAGAGACTGGGCATGTAAGATTTTGCGCGTCACTTGAGGACGTGAGGAAACGGCGGGGTTATTTCCCCGCCGTTTTTTGTTTGCCGGCATTGGGCTCGAGGCCCAGCGTGCGGCCGGGGAAGCCGGCGGCGTCGAAATAGCGCTGGCTGCCGACGCGCTGGACGTTGAGCACGGTCTGAAGGCCGTTCTCGGACATCTTCGACTTCTCGACCGCCTTGTAGGCCTTCGGCACGATACCGTTGGGCAGGGCCTCCGACATCACGCGGCCGACCAGGCCGCCGTTCTGCGAGCCGCGCAGGCCCATCAGCTGCGCTGCGGTCATGCCGACGTCGGCGTTGCTGACCGGCAGCTCGTCGACGAAGCCGGCTTTGAAGTCCGGACCGATGGCGGCCATGAAGTTCATGGTGTCGCCGCGGCTGAAGCTGCCATGCATGCCCTGGCCCTGACGCAGCACGGTGTCGGCGACCTGCACCGAGCAGTTGGTCGGCGCCTCGCCGCAATCGCTGGCATAGGAGCGGAAGTTGACGACGATCGACGGCGTCGGCGTCGCCGACTTGCCGCGCAGGTTGATGCTCGACAGCGGCAGCGTGCCGGGGAAGCGGCCGAGAGAGTCCTCGACGAACAGGCCGGAGACGTAGTCCTGCTCGAGCAAGGCCTTGATGGTTTTCGCCGCCAGTTTCTTGTCCTTGTTCGGCAGATAGACCAGGTCTGAGCCGCCATTGGTGGCGACGACGAGGTCGGGCTTCTCCGGATCCTTGCCGAGCACGCCGTTGCCGGCCTTGGGATGCTTGTTGCCCTCGATCTTCGCGTTCTTGTCGTTGGGGTCGAACAGTGGCAGGTCGAGCGCCTTGGCGAGGTCGAGCGCCAGGAAGCCCATCGGCAGGAAGTCCTTCGGCGTGTCGTCATAGCTGACCTTGGCCGAGGGGCTGGTCTTGCTCTCCTTGGAGATGGTCGAGAAGCCGTGGTCGGCCGAGACGATGATGTTGGTCGAGGCGGCGAGGCCGAGCTCGTCGAGCGCCTTGCGGAGCTGGGCGAGGTTGGTGTCGGCGTTCTTGATGCCGGCCATCGAGGTCGGCCCGTTGATGCCGGGCAGGATCTGGTTGAGGCTGTCGCCGGTGTTGTGCTGGCTGCCGTCGGGATCGCGCGACCAGAACACCAGCACGAACGGTTTGTTGCGCGCCTTGAACATCGGCAGCACCACCTTGGCCGCGACGTCGGCGAAATAGGCCTGCTGCGCGATATTGGCAACCGTGGTGCCCGGCGTCTTGGCATCGCCCGCCTTGGAGTTGTCGCCGCGCGGCGGCGTGGCGAGAGGGAGGCCCGCCTTGGTCAGTGCCGCCTTCACCTCGTCAGAGAGCGCGACGCCGTTCTTGCCGCCGGTGGCGTCATCGAACACGATCGAATGCAGGCCGGGCTTCTCGGGCTTGTCGGTGTGGTCGAACTGGTAGGTCGGACCATGCTTGCCCAGCGCAGCGGTGCTGTATCCCTTGTCGCGGGCCATCTTCAAAATGGTCTCTTCGTTGAGATAGTCGCCCTTGAAATGCTCGTCGATGTCGCCCAGCACGGCGTCGTTCTCGATGAAGGGCACCACGGTGTCGCCGGCCGGCACCGAGGTGTAGTTGGTCCAGATCGTGTTGGAGAACACGCCGGTGTCGCCGAGATAATGGCCGGTCGACATCGCCGAGCCGTTGGCCATGGTGAAGGTCGGGAAGAGGGAGTGCGGGTTCTTGAAGTTGACGCCCTTGTCGCGGACCTCGGCCATCGCCGGCGCGGTTTCAGAGGTGACCTTCAGCGCGCGCAGGCCGTCCGGAATGAACAGGATCAGGTTGCGGGGGGTATTGTTCTGGGCGGAAGCAAGTCCGGTGGACAGCACTGTCAGTCCGGCGGACAGCAACAACAGTGAGCGGCGCATGGAAGTCTCCTGGCGGTGAGGCGGCATGGCCGCCGACCGCGGCCCCCGGCAATCGTTTAGTTTTGCTGTATGACAGTTTTGTTACAAGGCCTGTTGTTGATGCAAGAGGGCTAGGGAGGGGGCGGGTCTGTCTCGTGTCCCGGACGCGCTGCAACGCCCTTAGCGTTGCTGCGCAGAGCCGGGACCCAGGTGGCGGCACGGTTCGCTGTGACATGGGCCCCGGCTCTGCAGCGCACCGTCGAAGAGACGCTGCGCTGCGTCCGGGGCACGAGAGCGAAGTTGTTGTGCGCAGAGCCTCCACGCCGTCATTGCGAGCGCAGCGAAACAATCCAGAATGCCTCTGCGGAGGGACTCTGGATTGTCAATTCGCGTTTCCCTCGCAGACACAGCTTCGCGCTCTCGCGGCTCATTTCGCCCGAGCTTTACCTCGTCGTCTGCCCCTCAATCGAAAGAGGGCGCAGGGAAGACCGGGTGCCGGCCGGGCACCCACGGTCCACTGTGCGAAAGGTGGCAACAAAGAATTTTGCACAGCGGCATACAGGTGAAGCCAAACATCCGGCCTTCCCTGCGCAGTGGTTTTACGGCTTATGTCGTGATCTCCCCGGGGAGCGATGCACTATTGCCCCCGTCGCCATGCGGATGACTGATGTGCCGGTCCGGTCGGGCCGCTCACATCACCGCAAGACTTGACGCACAGACCCCGGGCGTCAGGACCACACGATTTTGCCGTACGCTGATGGCACCGGTCGTATGCGCGAGGTCCTTGCTCACGGTCTCCCGCCCTGCAAACCCGTTCGCGCCAACGCCATCCGCGTCCACCGCCGTCCAGCCCGCGTGTCGTGACGATCGCGATGCGCCCCTCTTCCTTGGGCCGGAGTGAGTAAAGTTCTAATAAAAATCCGAATTCTAATAAAGAGAATTATTTCGATGCTGCTCTCTTGACCCCGGGCTTGGGTGTTTTGCCCGACGGGCTGCGCAAGGGGTTGTGGCTATTCCGGCGCGGTCGGTACCCGCGGATCCGGCGCCAGCGCCTGTGGCGGCTTCACCGTTGCCGGGCCGGCCCCGTTCCTGGTGAGATCGCGCCGCAGCGCCAACGGGACGGTCTTGAGCGCATAGATGATCGCGATCTGGGTTCGGTTCTGGAGGTGGTATTTGCGCATGATGTTGCCGATATGGGCCCGCACCGTGTTCTCCGAGATCTTGAGCTCGTAGGCGATGTTCTTGTTTTGCAGCCCCCGCGCGATCAACATCATCAGCTCACGCTCGCGCGGTGTCGGTGTGATCGAATCCTTCTGACCCGGGCTCATGACTGGCTCCTTCCTGCTCTTCTACTTGATGTCGCCGCCCCCGGCATCGTCTCACTCCGTCTTCAGCGCCTCGATCGGACTGAGCCTGGATGCCTTGTGGGCTGGATAAAACCCGAAGATGAGGCCGGTCACGATCGAGAAGGCGAGGGCGAGGCCGATCGCCTCGCCGTCGATCGAAGTGACCCATCCGGCCATGCGGGCGACCGTCATCGAGAGCGTGATGCCTCCGGCGACGCCGATGGCACCGCCGAGAAGGCAGAGCACGAGGGCCTCGCAGAGAAACTGCAGGCGGATGTCCCGCATCCGTCCGCCGAGCGCGCGGCGGATTCCGATCTCCCGCGTGCGCTCGGTGACGGACACGATCATCACGTTCATGATGCTGATGCCGCCGACGAGCAGCGAGACCGAGGCGATGGCGACGAGCAGGAGCGCCACGGTACGGATCGCGCCCTGCTGCGCTTCCATGGCGGCGGCCGGATCCTGGACCTTGAAGTCGTCCTCCTGGCCGGCCGGGACGCGGTGCCGCTGCCGCAGCAGGCTTTCGATCTCCGATCGTGCGCCCGCCATCTGACCGTCCGCGGCCACCTTGGCGATGATGTAGGCGACCGAATCCCGGTTGATGTTGCTCGCACTGCCGAGGAAGCGGAGCTTGGCGGTGCTGAGCGGCACGAAGGCGACGTCGTCCTGCGCCGGGCCCTTGCGATCGAGCACGCCGACCACCTCGAGCGGCACCTTCATGATCCTGATCTGCGCGCCGATGGGATCGTCGCCCGGCGCGAACAGCTCGCGCGCGACGGTGCTGCCGAGGATCACGACCTTGCCGGCGCCCGACTCTTCCGCGCCGGAAAAATAGCGCCCTGACGCGAGCTGCCAGTCGCGTACCATGAAGTGACCGGTGGTCGTGCCGTTGATCGTGGTGTTCCAGTTCTTGCCCTCGTGGATGACCTGCGCCGTCCCGGCAAGCGAGCCGGCGGCGGCCTGGATCTCCGGAATCTGCTCGAGGATGGCCTGCACGTCGCCCTCGGTCATCGTCAGCTTGCTGCCGTCCTTGAGGCGCACGCCGCCCTGGTAGACCGCGCCCGGTGTGATCATCAGCACGTTGGCGCCGATCGAGCGGATCTGTTCCTGCAGGCGAAGCTGTGCACCGGAGCCGATCGCGAACACGGTCACGATGGAGGCGACGCCGATCACGATGCCGAGCATGGTGAGGAAGCTGCGCAGCGGGTTGAGGCGCAGGGCGTGCAAGGCGATCTGAAATCCCTGGAGCATCGTCATGACGCAGCGCTCCGTCTCGGCAGCAGCTCCGCGACCGTCTCGTCACTGACGAGCTCGCCGTCATGCAGGCGGATCGTGCGCCGGCACTGCGTCGCGATGCTGGGATCATGCGTGATCATCACGATGGTCTGGCCGCTCCGGTTGAGGGCTGCGAACAACGCCAGGATCTCGGCGCCGGTCCGGCTGTCGAGCGCGCCGGTCGGCTCGTCGGCGAGCACGATCAGCGGGGAGGCGATCAGCGCGCGCGCGATCGCGACGCGCTGCTGCTCGCCGCCGGAGAGCTGCCGCGGGAAGTGATGGGCCCTGTGCAGCATGCCGACGGCCTGGAGGCTCTGCTCGGCTCTGGCCAGACGTTCCTTGCGGTTGATGCCGCAATAGACCAGCGGCAGCGCGACGTTCTCGATCGCATTGTGGCGCGCGAGCAGGTTGTACGACTGGAACACGAAGCCGATGCTGCGGGCACGCAGCGACGAGCGGCGATCTTCGGAGAGCTCGGCGACGTTGGCGCCCTCCAAATGGACCGCGCCCTCGCTCGGCAGGTCGAGCAGCCCGATCATGTTCATCAGCGTCGACTTGCCCGAGCCCGACGGTCCCATCACGGCGACGATCTCGCCTTGCGCGATGTCGAAGCTGACGTTGCGCACCGCGGTCACTGCTATTCCGTCGGTGCGATAGGTCCTGGACACGGAGCGGAGGCTGATGAGGGGCAGGGCGGTCATGATCCGAACCTGATTCCGAGGAACTCCATGCCCGCCGGCCGGATCGCCTGGCCGACGGCGACCTGGCTGCCCTCGACGAGATCGCCGCTCTTGAGCGCGACCTGCTCGGTGCCGGCCGCGCCGACCGTCACGGCGATGCGCTGGAGCGAGCCGCTGGCGGTCCGCACCCACACCCCGCTATGCGCGCTGCCTGAGTCCGGCCGCGTGCCGGACGGCTGGAAACGCAGCGCCGCGAGCGGCACTTTGAGCACGTCGTCCTGCCGTTCGATCACGATCTTCACCAGGGCGGTCATGCCGGGCAGCAGCGCACCGTCGAGATTGGAGGTCGACAGCACGACTGTGTAGGTGACGACGTGCTGCTGGGTCTGCGGTGCCTTGCGCACCTGCCGCACCACGGCCTCGAAGCGGCGGTCGGGGTAGGCATCGACCGTGAAATGGGCGCGTTGACCGGGGGCGATGCGCCCGATATCGGCTTCATCGACCTGCGCATGGATCTCCATGTCTTCGAGGCGGTGGGCGACGACGAAGGTGGTGCGCGACTCCAGCCCGACCGCGAGCGTCTGGCCCTCGTTGACGAACCTGCCGACGACGACGCCGTCGATCGGCGAACGGATCACGGTGCGGTCGAGATCGGCCTGGGCCGCGGCGAGAACGGCCGCCTTCTCCGGCACCGCCATGCGCGCCTGCTGCAGCTCGGCTTCGATGCGGCGGACATCGGCCTGCGCCCCATCCACCGAGTAGGAGTTGAGAGACATCAGGACCTCCGCCTCGCGCTCCTGGGCGAGACGCGCCGTGAACTCGGTCTGGGCGTCGTCGACCGTCGTCGTTGCCACCACGTTCTGCGACTGCAGCGCCAGCTTGCGCTGCAGGGTCTTCTGGGCCGAGGTCTTGACCGCCTGGGCGCTCTCGAGCTTGGCGGCGAGCACGTCGCGGCTGCCCTTGGCGTTCTGCAGATCGATCTTGGCGCGATCGAGCTTGGCGCGCGCGATGTCGACCAGGGAATTGGCGACCGCGAGCGAAGCCCTGGCTTCGTCGACCTTGGCCGCGAAGCTGCGCGGATCGATCAGCGCGAGCGGCTGGTCCCTGGCGACGGTGTCGTTGAAGTCGACATAGACGCGGGCGAGTTGCCCGGACAGCTGGGAACCCACTTCGATCGTCTTGACCGGCTGCAGGGCGCCGGTGACGGTGACGGTCTGTTCGATGCTGCCGCGCTGGATCGCGGCATAGCGGAACACGGGCGCGTCCGACCCGAAGGTCGATGGCTCGCGGCCGCGGGGCACGAGCAGCCGCCTGGTCTGGTCATAGGCGTGAGCCGCCTTGTCTGCCGCGCTCCCGGCGGCGCCGGCGACGACGGTCGGCGCCGCGGCGTAGATCGCAGCAAGGCCGCATGCAGTTCCGAGCAAGGCAATTGCTGGCACAAATCGCATATCAGAACTCGCCTGATTGAAATGGCTTCGGGGAATCGGGAAAAAGTGGCAAGCTCGCTATGGTTGTAAATTATCTAAGGTAGTATCGAATGTCAGTATGTCGTCCTCGCCGGGGCGACGGTCGGGTGCGCGGCATCATCCAGAAGTAAAATCCGCAGGTGCGACGTTTCGTGATTTGCCGAAAATGCATACCCGTCGTATCGATACGATGCGCGCGGTATCGAACTCGATAAGCTGACTGAACGTCCGGTATGATCCGGCTGAAGCTGCCGGTGGCCGGCGTTCAAGCTCGCACATGGGTAGCAATGCCATGACGCAGTTGGCGAGGCTGCGACCACGATACCGGATCGTCACGTCAGCGATCATGCGTCTCGCCATGATGCCGCCTGTGACCAGGCGGAAATCCCTGCAATCACGAAGCCGATGTGTGAACGCCTTCACTCGCTTCCGGCGAGCATTGGCCCTAAGACGTCGGACCGGCGGACGGACACCGATCGTCCGATTCCCGCGAATTCATCCAAGCACCTTGTTATCGTTTGCAAGAAGAATGGATGGCTCGTTGCTCGCCCGTCGAGCCCCAAGCCGGGGAGTTTGTTGCAATGAATTCAGGTCAAGCCACCGTTTATGTCGTTGACGACGAAATCCAGATTCGAAATGCGATTGGAAATCTCTGTGAGGAGACCGGTCACCAGGTGAAGTTGTTCGCGTCGACCGACGAGTTCCTTGCCGAGAGGCTCTCCGAAGGGCCGTCGTGCCTCGTGCTCGACGTTCGCTTTCCCGGGACATCGCCGACCGGTCTCGAGCTGCAGCGCCGGCTCATCGAGATGGGCGTGTTCATTCCGATCGTCTTCATCAGCGGTTACCCCGATGTCCGTGTTTCGGTCGAGGCGATGAAGCGCGGCGCGGTCGAGTTTCTGCCGAAGCCCTTTCGCGAGCAGGAGATGCTCGACGCGATCAGGCACGGCATCGAGCGCGATCGCAGGCGGATGGAGCGCGAGGATGCCGTCCGCGAGGCCCGGCAGCGCGTCGAGATGCTGACGAGTCGCGAGCGCGAGATCATGATGCTGATGGCCGAGGGGCTCGTCGCCAAGCAGATCGCAGCAAAGCTCGGCGTGAGCGAGGTGACCGCGAAGGTCCATCGTGCCCGGATGATGCGAAAGCTCGAGCTGCGGTCGCCGATCGAGGTGGTGCGGCTGATCGACAGCATGGGACGCGGAGCGGAAGCGCCGCGCGCCGGTGCGGGCTAGCTGTGCATCGTGCGGCTTTCGAGCGGACACAAGCGCAACGTCTAGTCCGTACCGACTAGCATGAACTGCAGTCTGTCGCGCGGCACACGATCGGTTCAGAGTATTCCCACGATGTCAGTCGCATTCAGGACCGGCATCCGAACCCAGTCAGACAACTTGGCCAGAAAGGAATACTCCATGCGTAAATTGTTTTTTGCTTCCGTTGCCGTGCTCGCCCTGTCCTCCGCAGCTCACGCCGCCAACACCGCGACCACGGTGCAGGTCGGCCTCGTGAACGGTTCGAGCGTCTCGCAGCAAGGCCTCACCAATGACACTTCCACGACCAGCCAGCTCGGCATCGTGAACAACGCGACCACGATGCAGGGGACCAGCGCGGCCTCTCTCAACAACGCCAGCACGGTCAACCAGATCGGCGTGCAGAACTCGGCAACCACCGGCCAGGTGGCGTTCGGCAACAACGGCAGCGCGATCACCCAGAACTCGTTCGGGCCTGCCGCGCTCCAGAACAACTCCGCGGCCGTCGGCCAGCTCAGCGTGTTCGGCGTCAACGGCAGCTCCGTCTCGCAGACGGCGCACTGACCCACGTACTGTTTGGCCGGACGCACCCGGTTGCGGTGCGTCCGGGCCATTCTGGAGGAAATGACATGCGGATCACCTATCTCGTTGCGACGGTCGCGGCGCTCGGTGCGCTCACTGCCGTCGAAGCCCAGGCCGGCAACTCGGCGAGCGTGCTGCAGTTCGGCACGACCAACAACTCCTTCATCTCGCAGAGCGGGTCCACCAGCAACAGCGCCACGACGTTGCAGTTCGGCGCGACCAATACGGCGACGACCTTGCAGACGGGCTCGCTGCTGACCGTCAACACCTCGGTGATCGGGCAGGGCGGCACCACCGCGACAGCGTCCAACACGGCGCTGGCCGGCCAGGTCGGCGGCTCCAATTCGAGCCTGATCGGCCAGATCGGCGCCAACAACACCGCCGGCGTCGGGCAGCTCGGAATCCTGAACGGCTCGACGATTCTTCAGCAGACCCCGTGAGCACTTCCGAAGTGGTGAGGCACGTCATGAAACATCCATTGCGAAGCGCGGGCGCCGTGATGCTCGCTTTGTGCCTGGCCGGCGCCGGGTCGGCCCGCGCCCAGACGGCCGACATCAAGACCATCGTGTCGGTCGGCGGACCGCCGGTCGTGCTGAACCAGAACAGTCAGCTCAACATGGCGGGCGTGTTCATGATCGGCGGCAGCACCAGCGCGACAGTGACCCAGAACGGCACCAACAACGCCACCGGCGTGCTGCAATTCGGCGGGACGAATTCGGCATCGGTCGGGCAGACCGGGACGAACAATCTCGCCTTCGTCGGCCAGGCCGGCCAGTCGGCGACCAGCCTGGTGTCGCAGCTCGGGGCCATGAACACGGGTGCGGTGATGCAATTCGGCGCGGTCAACAGTTCGACCGTCGTCCAGACCCATCCGTAAAGCGCGCGAGCTGATCGGAGTTGGAAGCAGCGGGGAAGCGCGATGCGGTATGGCAGGGACGTGTTGAAGCGGGTTGCGGCGGTTGCGGCGTTGCTGGCCGCCGTCGCTACGTCAACGCAGGCGTCGGCCGCATCATCCGTCCTGCGCCGCGTGACGAACCCGAACGTCAGCGTCGAGATGGTCGTGCAATTCGGCAACGACGCTCAGCCCGTCACGATCGAGGAGAACAGCCGGATCAATATCGCCCGGGTGATCCAGTTCGGCGGGACCGGAACGGTGGATGCGACCATCATCCAGAGCGGTACGCAGAACTATGCCAATGTGATCCAGGTCGGCGGCACCACCAACGCGGCGGTCGGTCAGTCCGGCCTCAGCAACACCGCCGACATCACCCAGATCGGCAATTCCACCAATACGCTCCTGCTTCAGACCGGCGACATGAACACGGGAGCGGTGAGGCAGTTCGGACGTTTCAACTGGCTGGCGATCTTCCAGTTCGGCCGGTGACGGAGGTGTGACATGAGATTGCTGCTACTCGCATCCGGAATAGGAATCATGAGCGTGATCGCGGCGGCGCCGGCCGGTGCTGCCGACGGTCACACCACGGTGGTGCAGGACGAGAACGGGACCTCGGTCATTACGCAAAGCGGCGATCCGGCGCAGGCCGAGGTCAGGATCGAGAAGGAGCCCGGACGCACGACGGTCTATCGCCGCAGCGGCGGAAACACCGCCATCGTGACCCAGGGCACCGGAGCTTCGCCTGACATGCTCGAGTGGCTGCGCAAGCAGCTGCAGGAGCATTGACACAGAAAAGGCCCGCCGCCCTCGCAAGGACGACGGGCCTCGTTGTCCGGTGAGGCTACCAGCGATATCGGCCGGTCAGCGTACCGTTGTTGTTTCCGCCGGGACCGACATCGCCCTGGGTCGAGCTCGGCGTCGGATGGTTGGTGCCGTTGAGCGCGCCATATTGCCCGGTGGCATCCGGGTAGTAGTACGCGCGCGGTTGAGCGGGTTCATAGGCGGGGACGGTGCGGTCCCAGCCGGCCCGCGGCCCGCTCCAATCATAGCCCTGCGCCGATGCCGCGGCTGTGCCGGCGACGAGCGATGCCGTGATCAGGCAGAGGAGTTTTGACTTGTTCTGCATGAGATGCTCCTTGCTTTCCTGTCGGGGCCAACAACCGCGGCAAGGGCGCGTTCCGGACGTATCGGGTGGGAGCGATCAACTCCGATCAACTCGTTATGCATGGCATGCCGGGAACGGAGCGGTTGAAATCGCCGCAAATCGAGGGCGTCTTGCCGCACCGGGTTCCCCGTTAATCCCGTGCCTTAACCAATAATTAATAATACGTTTGCGGCGGGCCGACGGCCCGGCCTAGCGTGCAGTGGGGAGCTATCGCGAAGCCAAACGAGTTGGTGCGTATCATGATGTCCAGATCACATGGCAGATCCCTTGCGGCGCTATTTGCCTCGCTCAGCGCGGCCGCGCTGCTCCTCAGCCCCAGCGACAGTTTTGCCAGACCCGGCGGTGCCGCGCCGCATGGCGTGGCCGGCGCTGCCGTGCCGCCGGCTGCTGTGCGTCCGCCGATCGCGCCTGGGGCGCGCTTCCACCGCCGCAACAATTCCTTCGTCTACTGGCCGGGCGGAGGCGGGTTCTTCTACGACGGTGCGACGTACAGTCAGCCCTTCCTCGATGCCGGACAGCAGCCGCTCTCCAACGACGTGCGCTACACCTACACCTATGACGTGCCCTGGGACTGGGCGCATCGATTTCCGCCCAACGTGGTGCCGTCCGACCGGCCCTATGTGCCGAGCTGCCCGACCGAGCAGGTGACGGTGCCGGGCCGCGGCGGCGGCGAGCACACTGTCAACATCATGCGCTGCTACTGAGCAGAGCTAGCCTAACTCGAAGCTGGTCACACCGAAGACGCGGTCGATCCGTAGCGGCGGGATCGGCCCCGTGTACATCCGCGCCGTCTCGAACACCGGCTTGAGGCCGAGTCCTTCCGCGAGCGCGATCGCCTCGCCATTGACGGCGGGGACATCGAAGAAGATTTCGCCGCCGCCCGTACCCGCCAACAAGGCCTGCATGATCGTGTCCGCCGCCGCGCGGTCGTCGGCGACGAGCGGGCCGATCTTGCAGCCGCTGCGGCACGGGCGGATCACGCCCCATGCGGCGAGCTTGCCGTCACGCATGAGCGCGCGGCCGACATGGCCTGATGTCTCAATCCAGGCGCGCAGGAAGGCGCTGCGTGCCGCGGGAAACACCGTGGCATCGTCCGCCTCCACAAGCGCAAGCGAGACCGTATCGAGTGCAACGACACCGGCGGGCGGCTTCGGCGCGGCGACGATGCCGCCATAGCGGATGTTGGCGTAAGCAAGCTGGAAGCCGGACTTCTTGTAGTTGTCCTGCTGGGCCACGACGCCGTCGAGGCCGATCACGCGGCGGCCTGCATGCGCGATCGCCGCGTTCCAGATCCGCAGGCCGTGGCCTGTGCCGCGAAGGTCGGCGCGTACGATGTAGAAGCCGAGGAAGGCAAAACGGTCATCGTAATTGACGCAGGAGACGGTCGCGACCGGCTCGCCGCCGATCTCGCCGACGAGGAAGCCTTGCGCGTCGGGAACCGCGAAGCAGGCGGCATCCGACAGGCCCGGATTCCAGCCTTCGGCGGCGGCCCAGTCGATGGCGAGGGAAATCTCCTCCGGGCGCAGGTTGCGGATCTGCAATTCGCTCATGACGGATGCCTTCGGACGGTGGACCAGCCGGCAGGTCCGGCGGTAGAAGGCCTCATGATAGGCCGGGCCGGCGGCTCGCCTCAACTCAAGGGATGAACGGTCATGGCAGCAGAGAAGGTCGCACTCGTCACCGCCGGCGGCAGCGGCATGGGAGCGGGCGCTGCGCGGCGTCTGGCGGCGGACGGCTTCCGCGTCGCGATCCTGTCGTCCTCCGGCAAGGGCGAGGCGCTGGCGGCCGAGCTCGGCGGCCTCGGCGTCACCGGCTCCAACAAGTCGAATGACGATCTGAAGCGTCTCGTCGACGGGGCGCTGGCCAAATGGGGCCGCATCGACGTGCTCGTCAACAGCGCGGGGCACGGGCCGCGCGCGCCGATCACGGAGATCACCGACGAGCAGTGGCACACCGGCCTCGACACCTATCTGCTCAATGTGATCCGTCCAACCCGGCTGGTGACGCCGGTGATGCAGGCGCAGAAGGCCGGCGCCATCGTCAACATCTCGACCGCATGGGCATTCGAGCCGAGCGCGATGTTTCCGACCTCCGCGGTGTTCCGCGCAGGCCTTGCCGCCTTCACGAAGATCTTCACCGACGCCCATGCGGCCGACAACATCCGCATGAACAACGTGCTGCCGGGGTGGATCGACAGCCTGCCGCAGCAGGACGCGCGCCGCGACAGCGTGCCGATGCAGCGCTACGGCAAGGTCGAGGAGATCGCCGCGACGATCTCGTTCCTGGCATCCGACGGCGCGGCCTACATCACCGGCCAGAACATCCGCGTCGATGGCGGACTGACGCGCTCGGTCTGAGGCCGCGCGCGGATTCGCTCGCACTTGTCGTGGCGCGCCGACGATTTGCATCGCGCGTCACTGCGGCAGGCGCGATGCGTGGCGCTCAGGTCACACTCGTCACGCGACTTGCGCGATAAGTCACTGATTGCGTCACAGTCCCTACGAACTGCGCAACAGGCCGAGACGCGCGGGCGGTGTTCCGCCTATTCCCGACCTGCGCCGGATGCCTTCCGCCCGCGCGCATTCGAAACGCGAGCTTGTCGCGTGGGCAAGGAGACTGGAATGAAGAAGATTTTGCTGGCGGTCGCATCGCTTGTGCTCGGCACCGCCTCCGTGCAGGCCGCCGATCTCGCGGCGCGCTACACCAAAGCGCCGGTGATGGCGCAGGGCTACGACTGGACCGGCTTCTATGTCGGCGGCACCGTCGGCGGGCAGTGGGGCAGCGCCGATCCCACCACCTCGACCGTATTCTCGCCGACCGGCTATTTCGCCACCACCAGCGTCCCCGCGATCAACACGGTCGGCGCCCAAAGCGTCAACAGCTCCAGCGTCACCGGCGGCTTCACCGCTGGCTACAACTGGCAGATCAACCACGCCGTGCTCGGCCTCGAGGGCGACATCAACTATTTCGGCTTCAAGGGCAGTGCGAGCGGCTCGGCGCTCTATCCCTGCTGCGCGCCGACCGGCTTTACGGTGTCGTCGTCCGTCTCGGCCGACTGGCTCGCGACCATCCGCGGCCGTATCGGCTTCCTCGCGGCTCCGACCTGGCTGCTCTATGCCACGGGCGGTGCGGCCATCGCCGAGGTGAAGGGCAATTTCAACTTCACGGACACCTTCGCGGGCGCGACGGAATCTGCGGCGGTCCGCGATACGCGCGTCGGCTGGACCGCAGGCGTCGGCACCGAATATGCGTTCGGCGGCGGCTGGTCGCTCAAGGCCGAATATCTCCATGTCGATCTCGGCCGGGCCAGCACGACCAGCACGAACCTTGCGGCCTTCGTGCCGGCCATCGCATTCCCGAGCAACGTCTACACCCACTCAGTCGACATCAAGTCGGACATCGTGCGCGTCGGCGTGAACTACAAGTTCGGCGGACCCGTCGTCGCCAGGTACTGAGCTCCATCCCGCTTGCGGATCTGGTGTGGAAAGCCCCGGCCGAGCCGGGGCTTTCTGCTTTTGAGCTCAGCCGCCGTGCGATGCGACCAGATGCGCCAGCGCGGGCAGGATCTTGTAGCGCGCGATCTCGTGCGGATATTCGCCGCGATTGGCGAGCAGCACGATGCCGATCCGCCGCGCCGGCACGAGGCCGAGATAGCCGGAGGCGTTGTTGAGGCCGCCCGGCTTGTCGACGACGGTGACGCCGGGCAGGCGCACGGTCTCCCAGGCCATGCCTTGCCCGAACTTCTCGTCGACGCGGAATGACTCGCGCTGCGTCATCCGCAGCGCCTCGCGCAAATGCGGATCGACCGAGTGGCCGTCGAGACAGGCCGCAACGAAGGTCGAAAGATCCCGCGCAGACGAGAACATCTGGCCGGTGCCGGGAAGGTCAAAATAGCTCTGCTGGTTGCCGATCGGGCCAATCGCTATGCCCTGATCCGAATAGCCCTGGACCACGCGCTGCATCCAGGCCGCCTCCATGACGGCGCGGTTGTCCTCGCCACGCTCGGGCACGAAGGTGGCGGTCATGCCGAGCGGTTTGAGGATGCGCTGCTCGAATAGCGTTGCGATCGGCGTGCGGTAGCAATTTTCGAGCACGAGCTGGAGCAGCACGTAGCCGGCATGGCTGTAGATGCGTTGCTTGCCGGGCTGTTCGCCAGCCTGCGGTTTCCAGGCGTTGAGCATCTCGATGAACTGCGCCCGTGTGAACTGCTCGCTCGGCCAGGGCGGATGATCGGTCGGCAGCAGCAGCCCCGAGGTGTGGGTGACGAGCTCGCCGACAGTGACGCGGCGGATATAGTCGCCATCGAGCTCGGGAAGGTATTTTTGCAGGCGGTCGTCGAGCCGCAGCTCGCCGCGAAGCGTCCTGAGCGCGACCAGCGTCGCCTCGAACGGCTTGCGCAGCGAGGCGAGGTTGAACATCGTGTCCGGCGTCACCGGCCGTCGTGTGGCGTCGTCGGCAAAGCCATAGATGAAGAACTCGACATGGCGGCCGGCATAGAGCGCGGCGGCGAGGCCGCCCGGATGATCTGGCGTTGCGGTCGGCGCCAGCTCGGCGGCGACGATGTCGCGCATCTGCGCGATCATGTCGGAATCCGCGGATGCCTGCCGCGGGCGAAGCGCGATCGCAAGAGGAACGAGCGCAGCCCGGGCGAGCGTTCGCCGGGTGATCGAAGATGAGATGACAATAGGCGGCACGTGCTCTTGATGATTGATGCTTGTGCGCCCCCGACTCTGTTCTAGCGGGGAGGGCGCAAGGTCCCAATTCACGATTGCGCGTTGTGGGTTCCGCATCGAGGGCACGAGGTGTAACTTAGCCGATCAGCTAACAATTGTTGACACCCATCGCTCAAGGTCTTATAGTTAGCTTCATGGCTAACCAATTGAACCGACTCGACCAGGTCTTCGCGGCCCTTGCCGATCCCACGCGGCGGGCGATCGTGATGCGGCTGTGCGCCGGCGAGGCTTCGGTCGGCGAGCTCGCGGATCCCTTCGACATGGCGCTGCCGAGCTTCATGAAACATATCCACGTGCTGGAGACGAGCGGGCTGGTCCAATCCGAGAAATCCGGCCGGGTGCGCACCTGCCGGCTTAGCCCGGACGCACTTGTCGGCGCGGAAGACTGGTTCCAGCAGCAGCGCGCGATCTGGGAGGCGCGGCTCGACCGGTTCGAGGCCTATGTGATGAAGCTGAAGAAGGAGAGGGCGGCCGCCAAGCAGCCGTCGCGGACAATGAAAAAGAAAGGTGCCGAGTCATGACGAATTCTGCCAATCCCGCCCTGTCGCAATGGTCGCTCGACCGCGAGATCGTGATGTCGCGCGTGATCGACGCGCCGCGCGATCTGGTGTTCGAGGCGTGGTCCGACCCGAAGCATCTGCCGCAATGGTTCGGGCCGAAGGGCTTCAAGGTCGAGACCTTCGAGATCGACGTCCGCGTCGGCGGCGTCTGGCGCTTCAACATGATCGGTCCCGACGGCACCGTCTATCCGAACCGGATGCGCTTCCGCCGTATCGAGCGGCCGTCGCTGATGGAGATGGACCACGGTGTCGACCAGGACGACGATCCCGGCATGTTCCGCTTCACCGTCACCTTTGCCGAGCAGAGCAACGGCAAGACGGTGCTGATGATGCGGCAACTGGCTTCGAGCACCGAGCAGCGCGACGGCATGATCGGCTTCGGCGCGGTCGAATACGGCTACCAGACGCTGGACAAGCTGGCGGCGTATGTGGGTGGGATGAAGAGATAAGTCCCCCTCATGATCCCAGGGGCTCCGGATAGGTGTCCCTGGAATCAATTTGAAACGGAGGGAGCGCGGCCGCTTTCGCGATTATGACAGCGCGCAGCGCTATTATGACAGTATCATGACATCGATTTCTATCGCGTCGCGCTACTGAATTATGACAGAATTGCTACCGCTAGATGTCACGTCGATTTAAAGCGGAGCGATTCATCATGTTGCAGTGGCAGGCGCGGTCAAATCCCCTCGCGTGGTGGTGGGGGTCGCTGACGCTCGTCAGTACTGCCAACATTTTCGTCTGGTTCATGCTGTACCGGGAGTTCTACCCGACGGTTGCGGGTAGTATCGGCGGCGGCTCCGACATCGGACTGATGTTCCTGCTCTGCGCCGGCTACGTGTTCGGCTGCGCCTTTCGTTCGGTGCTGCCGCGCGCCGACGTGCAACGCATCTGCCTGTTCGACACCTGGCTGTCGAGCGTCGTCGTCGGCCGCACCGTTGCGACCGTGGCCGAGCTCTGCTTCGTCGCGCAATGGGCGATCATCCTGCATCAGCTGGGTCACATGACCGGCGCGGAAACCGCGGTGAACATCGCGCTCGTGATCGTGCCCATCATCATCATCGCGGAGTGCTTCTCCTGGTACGCGGTGGTGACCACGAACTTCCTCTACAACGCCATCGAGAACTCGCTGTGGGCGGTGACCTTCTTCCTCGCGGGCATCGCGCTATGCCGGCTGATGCCGGAATTCCAGGGCGTGGTGCGCTGGGCGCTGATGTCAGGCATCGTCGGGATCGCCTGCTTCCTCGCCTTCCTCGTCACCGTCGACGTGCCGATGTATCTCAGCCGCTGGCGGGCAGGGCACGCCGAGGGCAACAAGTTCCTCGGCTTCCTCGAAGGCCTGCATGACGTCTCGACGCGATGGGTGGTGACCCACGACATCGCGCACTGGAAGGGCGAGCTGACCTGGATGTTCCTGTATTTCAGTGCAGCCGTCTGGTCGAGCCTTGCGCTCTGCGCGCTCTACGCGATGGAAGGCTATCTGACGCGGTATCTCGCCTGAGCGATCACGCTTCGCCGAGATCGACTTGCGTCAAAAGTCCCTGGCGCAGCGCCAGGCGGACCAGCTCGATGTCGGAGCCGACGCCGAGCTTGTCCTTGATCAGGGAATGCAGGTTCGCCACCGTCTTCGGGCTGACATGCAGCGTCTCCGCGATCTCGTCGGTCGTCCTCTCGGCGAGCAGCAGCCGCAGCACCTCGAACTCGCGCGGCGTCAGCACGTCGGCCGCCGAGCTCTCGCCGGCGAGCCGGCTCAGGGCAAGCTCGTGGTCGATGTCGGGACTGATCGCGATCCTGCCGGCGAGCACGTCCATCACCGCGCGCACCAGCGTCTCGGGCGGGCTGGTCTTGGTGACATAGCCCCTGGCGCCGGCGCGGATCGCCTGCACGGCGAAGCCGGCATTCTGATGCATGGTGAAGACGAGGATCTTTGCACCCTTGTCCCGTTGCCGGATGCGTCTGACGGCCTCGATGCCGCCGATGCCGGGCATGCTCAGGTCCATGATGACGAGATCGGGCGCCTCGGATTTGTACAGCCGGTAGGCCTCCGCGCCGTCAGAGGCTTCTGCGACGACACGCAGGCCCGGCTGCTTCTCGAGCACCGAGCGATAGCCCTCGCGGACGACGGAATGGTCGTCGACCAGCAGGATGGTCGCATCGCCCGCACTCATGCCGCGTGATCCAATAGCTGCCGATCGGCGGCTTCGAGCGGAATGACGACGCGCAGCGCAGTGCCGCCGTTCGGCCCGGCTTCAAAACTCAGCCGGCCGCGCAGCGCGGCGACGCGCTCGCGCATGCCGAGCAGGCCCATGCCCGATTTCGCGGCGGGCTCGTTCGACCGTCCGTCATCGTCGATCGCAAGCGCGATCTCATCGGGTCGCATCGTCAATTCCAGGCTCACCCTGGTGGCGCCGGCGTGCTTGGCGGCGTTGGTGAGGGCCTCCTGCACGATGCGGTAGAGGTTGGCGCTGACCGCGGCCGGCAGGGTCTCGAATGCGCCGTCGAAACGGATCGAAAATCGCGTCTGGCCGCGGCTGCGTCCGTTCCAGCCGGCGACGAGCCCTTCGAGGCTGGCGACGAGCCCGAGCTCCTCGACATCGGGCGGCCGCAGCCGGAACAGTGCACCGCGCAGCGTCTCCATCATGCCGGTTGCGGTCCGCGAAATGCCGTCGCATTCGGACAGCAGGGCCGGGCAGTCCTGCGCGGCGGTTTGGCGGGCCGACGATGCCAGCGCGCGGATGGCGGCCAGCGACTGGCCGAACTCGTCATGCAGCTCGCGGGCGAGATGGCGGCGCTCCTCGTCCTGGAGCGCGATCAGCTTTCGCGTCAGCTCGCTGCGCTCGGCAAGCGCGGTGTCGAGGCTTTCAGCGAGATGGTTGAAGACGTCGCGGATGGCGGAGAGCTCGGCGAGGTCGAAGGGCGGCAGTCGTGTCGTGAGGTCGCCGGCGGCGATGCGTTCGAGACCGGTCCGGATCATGCGGGTCGGGCGCAGTGCGCGCGCCAGTGCCGCGTAGACCAGCACGCAGAGCAGCGGCAATGCGATCGCGAGCGCGAGCATCAAGCGGCCGGCCTCGTGCCAGGCCTCCGCCGTCTGCACCGCCGGATCGACCGACACCACGGTCTCGCCGAGCTTGGTGCCGCGCACGATCACGGGCCGCGCCGCCTCGCGGCCGGGGTCGAACAGGCTGCGGTAGAAGGCGGCGAAGACCTGCGGCGGCGGTTTGGCCGGGGCCGGCGCGCCGCTGCAGAAGCGCTGTTGCATGTCGCCGCCGGGGCCACGGAAGCCCAGGCACAGGCCGGGCGTCATGACGTAGGCGGAAACCGGATCAAGGTTAGGAAAGTCGGAGCGCGGGTTCGCCACCCACTGGACCTTGCCTTGCTGCAGCTCCAGTGATTTCGCCACGATGGCGGCGATGCTGTCGCTGCGCGCATGCGCGGCGCGGTCAGCCGTGACAAGGAAATAGGCGGAGATCGCGGCGAAGCAGGCGGCCGATATGGCGGCCACGTGCAACGTCAGACGGACCTTGAGATCGAATCTCGGACGGTTCCACATCGGGCACCTGATGCGAACGGGTTTGTCGCTTGCGCATTAAACGGCAGAACGCAGGCGGCGGGAAGCGTTCCCGCCGTGCCGCAGTGCAACGTCGTGAAATTTTCCCGGCGTTGGTCGGGACAGTCACGGCTGCGTGGTCTCAGGCTCCCCCGTCAAGATTTACGCGCCGTTCCATCCCACGAGGCATTCATGCACCGCTCCCGGTTGATTCTCGCTGCCATTCTCCTGTTCGTCCTCTCTCATGCGCCGGCCGGTGCCGAGGCCATCGGCGTTGCCATGGACGATTTCAGCTATACCGACACGTCGGCCGAGCCGGCCAACCAGACCGCAGCCCACGAGCGGCGGCTGTCGGCGTTCATGGCTGCGCTCCGGCGGGATGTCAGCGCGGATGGTCGCTACCGGCTCACGCCATCGGCCCAGGACGGAGCAGCGTTCAAGGTCATCGGCGGCATCCAGAAGACCAGCACGCTGGTGCAATGGGCCAAGGTCGCCGTGATCGACGTTGGCGCCAAGAAGCTCGTGATGGACAAGCTCTACACCTTCCGCGGCGACAATGATGAATCCTGGGAGCGCGCCGAGATCTTCGTCTCCCGCGAAGTGATGGCCGCGCTCGCTACGCCCGCGCCAGTCGCGCTGGCGGTGTTCGATTTCGAGCTCGAGGACACCACTGCCGCGTCAGCGGGCGCGTCGGCCACGTCGGATGCGTCATATCTGGCCGAAGTCACCGCCGGTGTGCGCGAGGCGCTCGGCCAGTCCGGCCGCTATCGCGTCGTCGATGTCAGCGGCGAGGCGGGGAAGGTGCAGGCCTTGCGCGACTGTGGCGGCTGCGAGGCCGCGATCGCGCAAAAGCTCGGTGCGGACCAGTCGCTGATCGGTGTGGTGCGGCGGGTCAGCCGCACCGAATACACGCTGGGCTTCCAGCTCCGCGATGCCAACACCGGTGCGGTGCTGGCGCGCGGCGACAGCGGCCTGCGCATGGGCGCAGACTATTCGTGGAAGCGGGGTGCGGTCCGCCTGGTCAGCGACCGGCTGATCGAGAGCCAGGCAAAACCCTAGAAGGTCAGCTGCACCTTCATCGACTGCGAACGGTCGCTGGCGAGCTCGAAGGCGGCGACCGCGTTCTCGAACGGCATGGTCGCCGTGATCAGCGGCTTGACGTCGATCAGGCCTTCGCCCATCAGCCGCACCGCCAGCTCGAACTCGGGATCGAAGCGGAAGGTGCCGCGCAGCTGCAATTCCTTGGCGACGATGGAATTGATCGGCAGCGTCATCTCGCCGCCGAGGCCGAGCTGCACCAGTGTCGCACCGGGCCTGAGCACGTCGAGCGCGGTGCGTAGCGCTGCCTGGTTGCCGGAGGCCTCGAACAGCGTGTCGAACACGCCCTTGCCGGCGCGCCAGGGATCGAGCGCGGTGGCATTGGTCGCGACGTTGATGGCATGCGTGGCGCCGAGCTTTTTGGCAACCGCGAGCGGCGCATCGGCGACATCGGTGACAACGATCTCGGACGCACCGCCAAAGCGCGAGACCAAAATCATCAGCGCGCCGATCGGGCCGCAGCCGGTGATCAGCACGCGCTTGCCGAGCAGGGGGCCGGCCTGCTTGCCGGCATGCAGGCAAACCGCCAGCGGTTCGGCGACCGCAGCTTCCGCCAGCGAGAGCTTGTCCGCGATCGGCACGGCCTGCGTCGCATCGACCGTGATGAATTCGCGAAAGCCGCCCTGCACATGGGGAAAGCGCATCGCGCTGCCGAGGAAGCGCATGTCGAGGCACTGGTTGCGCATGCCCTCCTGGCAATGCAGGCACGCCCCGCACGGCTTGCTCGGATTGACCGCAACGCGGGTGCCGGCCTTCACGCTGGTCACGCCGTCACCGACTGCGGCGACGACGCCGGCGATCTCGTGCCCTAGCGCCATCGGCTGCTGGATCCTCACGACGCCGAAGCCGCCATGATGATAGTAGTGCAGATCGGAGCCGCAGATGCCGCCATTGGCGATCTTGACGCGGACCTCGCCAGGGCCGGGCGCCGGATCGGGGTAGCTGTCGATCCGCAAATCCTTTGGGGCGTGAATGACGACGGCGCGCATGGCTTGCTCCTTCGTTGTCTTGGCGGTCACATCGCGGCGATCATGCCGCCATCGACATAGATGATCTGGCCGTTGACATAGGTGGACGCATCGGAGGCGAGGAAGATCGCCGCGCCGACCAGCTCGTCCGGCTTGCCCCAGCGCTTGGAGGGAATGCGGCCCATCAGCCAGTTGTTGAAATCGGGGTTGTTGACCAGCGCCTCGTTCATGTCGGTCAGCATGTAGCCGGGGCCGATCGCATTGGCCTGGATGCCGTGCTGGGCCCATTCCACCGCCATCGAGCGGGTCAGGTTCTTGATGCCGCCCTTGGCGGCGGTGTAGGGCGCGATGGTGGGGCGCGCGAGCTCGCTGCCGAGCGAGCCGATATTGATGATCTTGCCTCGCTTGCGCGGGATCATGCGCTTGCCGGCCTCGCGGCCGATCACGAAGGCGCTGGTGAGATCGGTCTCGATCACCTTGCGCCATTCGTCGGTAGTGAACTCCGCCAGCGGCTTGCGGTGCTGGATGCCGGCATTGTTGACGAGGATGTCGACCGCGAGGCCTTCGCGGTCGAAACGCTCGAAGGCGGCAACGATCGCGGGCTCGTCGGTGACGTTGAACGCAGCACCCTCGGCCTGATGGCCGGCGGCGCGGAACTCGGCGACGGCCTGCTCGACGCGCTTGGGATCGACGCCGTTGATGATGATTTTGGCGCCGGCCTTGGCCATGCCCTCGGCGATGGCGCGGCCGAGGCCGCGGGAGGAGCCGGTCACGAGCGCGGTGCGGCCGGAGAGATCGAAGAGGGAGGTGCTCATCTCAAGAATTCCTCAGATGTTGGAGCGGCGCACGGTGAGATCGGTGCGCTCGAAGACAGCAGGCAGAAGGTCGACGCCAAGGCCGGGGCCTTCCATCGGGAAGACATAGCCGTCCTTGATCACGGGCATCGTGGTGACGAGCTCATTGTACCAGCCCTTGTAGAAGGCGCGCACGGATTCCTGGATCAAGGTGTTGGGCTGGCTGAACGACATGTGGATGGCCGCGATGAAGCCGATCGGGCCAATACAGTCATGAGGAGCAAAAGGCCGGTGATAGGTCTCGGCCATTGCTGCGATCTTGCGGCCCTCGGTGAGGCCGCCGGTCCAGCACAGGTCCGCCATCACCACATGCATGGCGTCGCGGTCGAGCATGTCCTTGTAGGGGAAGCGCGAGCCCAGCGTCTCGCTGGCGCAGACCCAGACGTCGGTGGAGCGGGCATATTCGGCCAGCGCCTGCGGCGAGTTCATCCGGATCGGGTCTTCGTACCAGGTCGGCTTGTAGGGCTCGAGCGCGCGGGCGATCTGCTTGGCGGTCGGCAGGTTCCACAGCGAATGGAGCTCGACCATGATCTCCATCTTGTCGCCGACGGCCTTGCGGATATTCTCGAACGGCTCGATCGCCTTCTTCATCTGCGCGGCGGTGATGTAGAGGCCCTTGTTTTCCTGCGCCGCCGGATCGAACGGCCAGATCTTCATGGCCGAGATGCCGCTTTCGAGCAGGCTTTCGGCCAGCGCATCGGCGTGGTTCATGAAGCCGTCGAGATCTTCGTAGGGACCTTTGGACGCGCCGAGATTCCAGTTCGCGACCGGGCTGATATTGGTCGAGCGGACATATTGCGTGCCGGCGCAGGTGTTGTAGATGCGCTGCTTGTCGCGGCAGAGGCCGCCGAGCATCTGGTGCACCGGCTGATTGCAGACCTTGCCGAACAGGTCCCACAGCGCGATGTCGATCGCGGAGGCCGCGCGATATTCGACGCCGGTTGAGGACTGCGCCATCGGCAGGTTCAGCATGTCGCGATGGATCGCCTCGATGTGCAGCGGATTGCGGCCGAGCAGGCGGCCGGCAAAGGTGTCGTGGATCTGCGCCTCGACCGCGCCCGCGCCATAGAAGGTCTCGCCGAGACCGATCAGACCAGTGTCGGTGTGGATACGCACCCAGATGACGTTGGAAAATTCCTCGGTACGCAGCGTCTCGATCGACGTGATCTTCACAGCAACTCTCCTCCCATCGAAAGGCGCTTCGCGCCCGACGTCTCATTTTGCATTGCAGCATGCTGCAGGTCGTGCGGGAGTCTTACGCCTGCTTGTAATATATCACAACATGTTTTAAGGGTGCCACAAACAAGGCGCCACCCTGCAAACGAGAGCGCGGGCTGACGGGAGAGGACGACATGGCACGGCGCAAGCGCGCGCTCGAGGTGGTGAGACACGATGACGGCGAGGGTAGGCCCTCCCGCCGCAACCGTCTCAACTTCTTCGAGCTGGCCTATCAGAGGATCGAGGAACTGCTCGTTCATTGCGAGCTCAAGCCCGGACAATTCATGACGATGCTGGAATTGCAGCAGATCACCGGCTTCGGGCGCACGCCAGTGCATCACGCCGTCAATCGTCTCTCCGCCGATACGCTCATCATCATCCGCCCGCGTCACGGCCTGCATATCGCGCCGATCGATCTCGCGCGCGAGCGCATGCTGCTGGGCCTGCGCCGCGACATGGAGCGTTTTGTCATTCGCCTCGCGGCGGATCGCGCCAGCCTTTCCCACCGCAATCAGGCTCTGCACATCGAGCGTTTGCTGCGCGAACGTCGCTCCAGCCTGACCCTCGACGAATTCAACAGCATTGATCGCCGCATCGATGCACTGGTGCTGGAAGCCGCCGGCGAGCCGTTCCTGGTGCATACGCTGCGGCCGCTGCACACGCTGTATCGCCGCATCGGCTACATCCACCACCGCTTCATGCCGGGGCAGGCCGATCTGTCGGGCACGATCGATCATCATCTCGCCATTCTCAGTGCAGTCGCCAGCCGCCGCGTCGAGGAGGCCGTAAAAGCCAGCGATGCGCTGATCGACTACATGGGCGAGATGTTCACGGGCATGGAGGCGGGGATTGATCCGCGCCTGCTCGATTGCAGCATCGAGCCGCTGCTCGGCGCGTAGAAAGCTTTGAAGAGAGGACCAGACATGCAGACAATGGCCATGCCACAACCGACCGCGAGCGAGGCCGCGGTCCGCTACCTCATTACGAACTACAGCCCCAAGGGCAACAAGGTCGGCTGGCTGATGATGGCCTCGATCCTGGTGGAGGCCTGGGATCTCTACTCGATCGCCTTCGTGCTGATCTTCATCAAGGAGCAGTACAATCCCACTGCACTGATGCTGGGCCTTGCTGCCGCGGGCACGCAGGGCGGCGCCCTGATCGGCGCGCTGCTCGGCGGCTGGCTCTCGGACAAGATCGGCCGTCGCGTCATGTTCCTGGCGACGATGGTGCTGTTCATCGTGCTGGCGCTGGCGCAGGCCTTTGTACCCGATATCACCTGGCTGATCGTGATCCGCTTCCTGCTCGGCATTCCGCTCGGCTCTGATATCTCGACCGGCTACACCTACATCATGGAATCCATGGCCAAGGGTGAACGCGAGGTGATGGGCAACCGCTGGCAGTTCATGTTCGCCGTCGGCGAGGTCCTCACCATCGGCGTCATCGTCATCTTCCTCCTGATCGACATGCAGCACGAGATGCTGTGGCGCGTGACGCTCGGCCTCGGCGCGGTGCCGGCGCTGATCATCCTGATCATGCGCCACGACGTGCCGGAGACGGCGGTGTGGCTGGTGCAGAAGGGGCGCTACCGCGAGGCCAAGCAGGTCGCGCGCGAGATGTTCAACGACAATCTCGACATGCTGCCCGACCAGGACGTCGAGGTGCCGAAGGTCTCGACCCGTGCCTTCCTCGCCGACCTCAAGAAGGACCCGATCCGCTGGCGCGCCACGCTGTATGGCTGGATTGCCTGTTTCGTGCAGGCCAGCGAATTCTCGACCTTCGCGTTCTACCTGCCGGTGCTCTTCGTCATGGTCGGCGTATCGAGCGTGCTCGGCATCAATCTGGTGACGATGGCACTGTTCTCCTTCGCCGCATTGTCGGGCTGGGTTGGTCCGCTGCTGACGCCGAAGATCGGCCACCGCGGCATCTCGATCGCGGGCTTCGCGATCGTGCTGGCCGCGTTGCTGGTCGCCGCCTTCGCGCTCTACACCGACAACAAGATCCTGTTGCCGTTCGCGGCGGCCGCCATGCTGTGGGGCCATTATTGGGACGCGTCGAACTGCATGACGATCCCGACCATGGTCGCCAAGCCGAAATATCGCGGCACCGCCAGCGGCTTCGCCTACATGTTCGTGAAGCTGCCGTCGTTCCTGGCGATCTTCCTGTTTCCGACGGTGTTCGCCGCGATCGGGCAGGCGAACGCCACGCTGATGGTCGCGATCTTCCCGCTGATCGGATTGCTCGCCGCAATCTTCATCCTGCCGGAAGTCTACGGCTACGAGAACGACTGACGCTTTGCCCGGTCGCGGCCTTGTGGCCGCGACCGGGCTTCGTCCGCTACGGGCTGAGGAAGACGGGATCGATCCCGGCGCCATGGCCGAGCAGGCCGATCGCCTGAAGCTGGGCGCTGTGCAGGTCGATCTGTACGATGGCGAACAGGGTCAGCAGCACCACGACGGAGAAGACGAGCAGGTGATGCGACCTCTCTTCGGCGGGCGCGATGAAGCTCAGAATTTCGCGGCGCAGGGAGAAGCCCCGCGGCAGCGCCTTTGATTGAATCTGCATGATGAACCTTCCTTGCCGCGGCCTATCTGAAGCACGCGGCAAGTGAACTCTAGCCGCGGTCGCGCCGCCGGCATTGATGCACCGCAAATAACCGCGGTTAATTCGCGGCTGCTACCTGATTGCCGCCGCCAGCGCCGCGATCAGAGCGGGCGGCGTCACCAAGATCCCGAGCTTGAGGAACGGCCAGGCGCTGAGCTCGATCTTCTCCCGCCGGAGCGCAACCAGCCAGAGGATGGTGGCGAGCGATCCTGTCACCGACATGTTCGGTCCGAGATCGACGCCGATCAGGATCGCGCTGATGACCGGGGCCGGCAGATGATCGCTGGCGGCAACCGAGCCGGCGATCAGGCCGACTGGAAGATTGTTGGCGATATTGTCGGCGATGGCGGTAGCGATGCCGACGCTCCACGCGGCGTGGGACACCGATTGTGCGACGGCCTGATGCAGCAGCGCGGTGAGCTGCCCGATCACGCCGGTCTTGATCAGCGCTTCCACCATGACGAAGAGTCCGCCGACCAGCGGCAGCACGCTCCACGACACGCCCCGCAGCACCGGCAGCGGGGACTGATTGCTGAGCAGCAGCACGAGCGCGGCCGTCACCACGCCGCAGATGAAGGTCGGCAGGCCCAGTTGCTTGTCCAGCGCTGAGGCCGTGACCAGCACGACGCCGATCGCGACGATGCCTATTGCGGTGAGCTTGCCGCCGCGGCCGAGCTTTGGATGCGGCACGCTGCGGGCGATGGTCTCTTCCTTGAGCGCGCGGTGCTGGGTCAGGCGCAGCACGACATAGGTGAGCAGGATCGAGGCCGCCGAGGGCAGGGCGAACAGGCGCAGCCATTCGGTCAAATGCGGCATGCGCGCGCCGAACACGACGAGATTGGCGGGATTGGAGATCGGCAAGACGAAGCTTGCGGCATTGGCAATGAAGGCGCAGACGAAGAGATAAGGCAGCGGTTTCGCGCCGGCCGCGCGCGTCGCCGCATAGACGGCCGGCGTCAGCACGATCGCGGTGGCATCGTTGGACAGCAGAACGGTCACGACCGTGCCGACGATATAGATCAGCAGGAACAGCCGCTGCGGCGACCCATCTGCATATTCCACCGCGAGTGCGGCGAGATAGTCGAACAGGCCCTCGAGCCGGGCGAGTTCGGCGATCAGCATCATGCCGATCAGGAAGAGATAAACGTCGAGGCCCTTCTCGATGCCGGCAAGCGCATCCTGCCACGGAAGCAAACCGAGCAGGACGAGAGCGCCGGCGCCGATGACCGCCCAGATCGCCTCGGGCAGGCGGAAGGGGCGGATGATGACGCCTGCGGTCGCAAGCACAATGATGCTCCAGGCCCAGATGGCGTCAGACGGCACGTTTAGTCCTCAATGTGGAACGGGTTCATTCGGCAGCGATATCCGATGTCGGCGGCGCTGTCTTCCCCTGCGGCCGCAAGGCGCCATGCCGCGTCTCGGGCAGGGCGAGGAGGCAGATGACGGCGCCGATCGCCGCGATCAGACCGAGCGTGATGAAGGCCGCACTGTAGCCCGCGCCGACCACGACGAAGCCGGCGAGCGCTGTCGACAGCGCAGCTCCGATGCCCTGAGCGGTGATGACTGCGCCCTGCGCGATGTTGAAGCGCCCGGTGTTGCGCATGAGGTCGGCGACGATGACGGGGAAGATGGCGCCGAAGATGCCGGCGCCGACGCCGTCGAGAAGCTGCACGCCGACCAGCCAGAACGGATTGTCGGAGAGTGTGTAGAGCGCGCCGCGAACAGGCAGGATCAGGAGTGCCGCGAGGAAGAAGCGCTTGTGTCCCCACCGGTCGGCCCTTGCGCCGACCAGCATCGCGAACGGCACCATCACCAGTTGCGCCGCGACGATGCAGGCCGACATCAGGCTGGTGCCCATGTTCTTGTCCTGGAGTGCGAGCTTCTGTCCGACCAGTGGCAGCATGGCTGCGTTGGAGAGATGGAAGAGCAGGACGCAGATCGCGAACACGAGCAGGGGGCGGCAGGTCAGCAGAACGGCGAGGCCCGAGGGTTGCTCCTGCTGGCTGTCGCCATCGGCATCGTGCAGTCCGCGGGCGAGGTCGTGGTCGATGGCCTGCTCGGGGATGGCGACAATGCTGACGAGGCTTGCGATCGCCATGGCGCCGAGCAGGTAGAACACGACGGTCGGTCCGAACCAATAGGCGGAGGGCCCGGCAAGCCCCGCCGCGACCGCGTTGCCGGCGTGATTGAATGTCTCGTTACGGCCAATCCGCCGGGTAAAGGCGGCGTGGCCGAAGATGCCGAGCGAGACGGCTGCAATCGCCGGCGGAAAGATCACGGCGGCGGCCTGTGCTATTCCTTGCGAGATCGCGACCGACAGAAAGCCGGGAAGCAAAGGCAGTGACAGCGAGGCTGCTGTCACCATGATGGCGGCGACAACCATCACGGCTCGCTTCGCGTGCGTCACGTCGACCAGCGCGCCGGCCGGCGTCTGCGCTACGATGCCGGCAATGGTCGCGATCGACATCACGAGGCCGATGCGGGCCTCGTCCCAGCGCTGCTCGGTGAGGAGATAGACGGCGAGATAAGGACCGAGCCCGTCGCGAACGTCTGCAAGAAAGAAATTGGCCGCATCCAGCGCTCGGCCGGCGCGCCTTGTCTGATCGGGGTCCTGGCTCGACATCGGGGTCTCGATCGAGGCTCAAATTCGCAACTGGCTGCAACCTTCGCGCGGCAACCTTCGCGGCCTTTGCCTGGTTCCGCGCAGCGGTGGCGCGCTCCTCAAAACTTGATCGCCAAAAGCACCGCGCCAGCGCCGATCATGGCGATGCCGAGCCAGCCCTGGGCCGTTGGACGTTCGCCGAGAAAGGCGAAGGCGAACAATGCGACCAGGACGACGCTGAGCTTGTCGATCGGCGCGACCAGCGTTGCGGGGCCAAGCTTCAGCGCGCGGAAATAGCAGAGCCATGAGGCGCCGGTTGCAAGTCCCGACAACACCAGGAACAGCCAGGTCTTCGAGGAGACCGCCGAGGGCACGACGAATTGTCCGGTGAAGAACAGCAGCACCGAGAAGGCGAGCAGCACCACGATGGTGCGGATGAAGGTGGCGAGATCAGGATTGATGTTCTCGACGCCGACCTTGGCGAAGATCGCGGTCAGCGCCGCAAAGCAGGCGGAAAGAAGCGCCCAGGTCTGCCAGGCGGAGAGGAGGGCGGGTTTCATGGGAGACTCTGTTGTACCGGCAACTGTAGCCTAACACTCAATCGTCGTCCCGGCCTAGCGCGCAAGGGCGCGCGGGGGGGGCGGGACCCATAACCAGGAAAAGGTGTTTGGCGAAGAACGACGTTGTCTGTGCCACAAGAGAGATCACGCGGTATGGGTCCCGGCCTTCGCCGGGACGACCGTGGAGAGACGTCACCTTGCCACCGACAGCTTCTCCGTGATCGCCTTACGCAGGATGCGCGAGAGCGATTCCACCGAATACGGCTTCTGGATCAGCTCGAAGCCGCGATGGGCGTTTTCGGCGAGGACGTTGCTGTAGCCGGAGGTGAGCACGACGGGCAGGCCCGGATAGCGCTCGCGGATGATTCCGGCGAGCTCGACCCCGTTCATGCCGGGCATGATGACGTCGGAGAAGACGAGGTCGACGGCGAATTCGTTCTCGCCGAGGATCGCGAGAGCCGCGTTGGCGTTGGCGACGCGGCGGACGACATAGCCGAGGTCTTCCAGAAGCTCGGTCGAGAACTGGCCGACATCGTCATTGTCCTCGACCACGAGCACGCGGTAGCCGCGCCCGGTAGTCGCGGCCTCGCCGGTTAGCGCCGCGGCCTCCTTCTCGGCGGTGGGGCTTTGAGCCTGCGGCAGGTAGATGGTGAAGGTCGCGCCTTCGCCCTGCGTGCTCGTCACCGCAATGTCGCCCTCGGACTGCTTGGCGAAGCCGAACGCCTGGCTGAGCCCGAGGCCGGTGCCCTTGCCGACCTCCTTGGTGGTGAAGAACGGTTCGAAGATGGAGTGGAGATGTTCCGGCGGGATGCCGCTGCCGGTATCAGCGACCGAGATCGCGACATAGTCGCCGCCACGTGCCGACTGCGCGCGCAGGCTCGGAATCCCCTGGACCTTGCGGACCGCGATGGTGAGGCGGCCTTCGCTCTCCATGGCGTCGCGGGCGTTGATGGCGAGGTTGATCAACGCGGTCTCGAACTGTGCGACGTCGGCGACCGTGAAGCAATCCGTGTCCTGGATCTCGACGCTGATCTCGATGCGGCCGCCGACCAGAGGCCGGACCAGTTGCGCAACACCCTCGACCTGGCTGCCGACATTGAAGATCTGCGGCTTCAGCGGCTGCCGGCGGGCGAAGGCCAGGAGCTGGGCGGTCAGCTTCGAGGCGCGCTCGACAGTGTCGGAGATCGCGTCGACATAGCGGCGGCGGCGCTCTTCCGGCAGCTCGCGCCGGCGCAGGAAGTCGGTCGCCGAACGGATGATGGTCAGGAGGTTGTTGAAGTCGTGCGCGACGCCGCCGGTAAGCTGGCCGATCGCCTCCATCTTCTGCGACTGCCGCAGCGCCTCCTCGCCGAGGCGGCGCTCGGTGATGTCGACGGCCTCGGGCACCGCGCCGGTGATGTTGCCGTGGCGGTCGAGCACGGGGCGCATGCCGAAGTCGAAATCGCGTTCGCCGATCGGCAGGCGCAGTCGCATCTCCAGCCGCACCGCTTCGCCATTGAGGACGGTCCTGAAGGCCTCGCGCGCGACATCGCTCATGCCAGGCGTTGCCGTGAACCAAGGCGTGTCCCAGAACGGCTTGCCGATGACATCCCGCGCTTCGGCGTTGATGCCGTCGAGTGCGGTCTTGTTGGCGTAGAGCAGCTCGCCCTTGAGATCGACCAGGCCCTGATACTGGTTGCTGGTCTCCAGGATCGCGCGCAACCGGGCCTCGTTGGATTCGAGCTCTGCGGTGCGCTCGGCGATGCGTTCCTCCAGCGTCTCGTTGAGCCGCCGGAGCTCGATCTCGGCCTGCTTGGCGACGGTGATGTCGTGGGCGACGCCGATGAAGCCGATATGCTTGCCGGTCGGATCCCAGCGCGGCTGCGATTCCGAGCGCAGCCAGCGCCATTCGCCGCTGGCGTTCCGGTAGCGCGCTTCCAGCACGAAGGGTTTCAGCGAGGCTTCGCCTTGCACCGATTGCTGCAGCACATGCGGCAGGTCGTCCGGATGCAGCACCTTGCGCCAGTCGAAATCGATGGCCTGGTCATAGGGCAGGCCGACGAAGTCGACATAGGCCTGGTTGGCGAAGGAGCGCTTGCGGTCGAGCTTCGTGACCCAGATCGGCACCGGCGCGCTGTCGGCGATCAGCCGGAAGCGCTCCTCGCTCTCCCGCAGCGTCTCGCGCGCCAGCATCTGGTCGGTGATGTCGATGTGGGCGCCGCCGAGGCGGATGGCACGGCCGTCCTTGTCGCGCTCGAACTTGGCGACGACCCGGATCCAGCGGGTCTCGCCGTCGCTCGGACGGATGATGCGGTATTCGGCGGTGTAATCCTCGCTGGTCCCGGAAAGCGCTTCGAAGAAGTGTTTCACCGCCGCGTCGCGGTCATCAGGATGGATACGGTTGACCCAGTCCTCGTGCGTCTCGTCGGCAGCCTCCGGCGGCAGGCCGTGGATCATCAGATATTCCGGCGAGCGGCGGTTCTTGAAGCCGTCGCGGAAGTCGACCTCGAGGCCGCCGACCTTGCCGATGCGTTGGATGCGCGCGAGCTCGGCCTCGCGCTCCTGGAGCACGCGATAGGCGTTGTCGCGCTCGCGCGCGACGTCTTCGAGGTGCTGGCGCAGCCTTTCGGCGGCGATGGTCTCGGGCAAAGGATCGTTCAAGGCGTCGGCCGTTGTCATGCGGGTGCGCACGTGCCGGACTGATATTCACACAGACGGAGCGCGATGGCCATTGCTTAGAGGAAATTGACTGTCTGGAAGGACCCGCGGCCAGCCAGAAGGCGGGAAAATGCGGTCAACCAACGCCCGCTCTGGCAATTTGTTCCTGATATTGGAACGATGCGGCTGCGGACGCGTCTTCGCGAGGCGCCACAACCTCCATTCATAAGACTCCCTTTTCGAAGAGGCTAAACCTTGAAGCTCTTTGTCTGTCAGTCCTGTGGCAATGTCCTCTATTTCGAGAACCGCGCCTGCGGACGTTGCGGTCACCGCGTCGCCTTCCTCCCGGAGAAGGAGACGATGTCGGCGCTCGAGCCCGACGGAGAGGCTCAAAGCGGGACTTGGACGACCCTGGCCGACAAGGGCAGGGGACGCATGCTGTGCCGCAATTCCGAGTACGACGCCTGCAACTGGCTGACCGACACCGGCGACGGAAACGGCTATTGCCGCGCCTGTCGCCACAACGGCATGGTGCCGGACCTGTCGGACCCCGCGCAGCTCGGCGGCTGGCGCGAGCTGGAGGTGGCAAAACACCGGCTGTTCTACTCCTTGATCCGCTGGAAGCTGCCGCTCCAGAACCGTCAGGACAATCCCGAGCACGGCCTGATCTTCAACTTCCTCGCCGACGATCCGAACAGCGGCACGAGGATCATGACCGGCCATGACAACGGCCTGATCACGATCGCGCTGACCGAGGCCGACGACATCGAGCGCGAGCGACGCCGGTTGGAGATGGGCGAGCCTTACCGGACCCTGCTCGGGCATTTCCGCCACGAGGTCGGACATTACTTCTGGGACGTACTGGTTCAGGGCGGCGGCAAGCTCGACGAATGCCGCGCGGTCTTCGGCGACGATACGGCCGATTACGGCCAGGCCCTGCAGCGCCACTACGCCGAAGGCGCCCCGGCCGACTGGCAGCAGAACTACGTCTCGGCCTATGCCACGACACATCCTTGGGAAGACTTCGCCGAGACCTGGGCGCACTACCTCCACATCGTCGACACCCTGGAGATGGCCTCCGAGTTCGGCATGGAGGTGCGCCCGAAGGTGGATCGCGACGGGGAGTTGACGGCGCGCATCCGCTTCAACCCGTACGAGGCAAGGGACGTCCAGGCGCTCATCGACGCATGGCTGCCCTTCACCTTCGCCATGAACAGCGTCAACCGGGCCATGGGCCTGCGCGACCTCTATCCCTTCATCCTGTCGCCGGCGGTGGTCGGCAAACTGGGCTTCATTCACGGCCTGGTCCGGGACGCGGCCAAGGCGGGGAAGGCCTAGGCCCTCCCAAGGGCTCCTCACGCCTGTTTCGGTCTTGCGCTGGTACGCCAGAAGGGCCTGGATTTAGACCGTTGCCTCCGGCCCATTTTGCTGTACCACGGGAGCCACACGGCCCGTCCCATAGGCCCCAACGGCCGGGGAAGGGTCCCGCCCAAGGTCGAGACTCAAGAAAAGCATGTTCAAACGCATTCTGATCGCCAATCGCGGCGAAATCGCCTGCCGGGTCATCAAGACTGCCCGCAAGATGGGAATTCAAACGGTTGCGGTCTATTCCGAGGCCGACCGCGATGCCCTCCATGTCGAGATGGCCGATGAGGCGGTGCTGATCGGCCCGCCGGCCGCGGCCGAGAGCTATCTGGTGATCGAGAAGATCGTGGAGGCCTGCCGCAAGACGGGCGCCGAGGCCGTGCATCCCGGCTACGGCTTCCTGTCCGAGCGCGAGGCGTTTCCGCGCGCGCTGGAAGCCGCCGGCATCGTCTTCATCGGCCCGAACCCCGGCGCGATCGCCGCAATGGGTGACAAGATCGAGTCCAAGAAGGCCGCCGCAAAAGCAAAAGTCTCGACCGTGCCGGGCTATCTCGGCGTCATCGAGGACGACAAGCACGCGGTCCGCATCGCCGACGAGATCGGCTACCCCGTCATGATCAAGGCCTCCGCCGGCGGCGGCGGCAAGGGCATGCGCATCGCGCACTCGAAGGCCGAGGTCGCGGAAGGCTTCAACCTCGCCAAGGCCGAGGCCAAGGCCTCGTTCGGCGACGACCGCGTCTTCGTCGAGAAGTTCATCGTCGATCCCCGCCACATCGAGATCCAGGTGCTGGGCGACAAGCACGGCAACGTGATCTATCTCGGCGAGCGCGAATGCTCGATCCAGCGCCGCAACCAGAAGGTCATCGAGGAGGCGCCGTCGCCGCTGCTCGACGAAGCCACCCGCCGCAAGATGGGCGAGCAGGCGGTCGCGCTGGCCAAGGCCGTGAACTACGATTCCGCCGGCACCGTCGAATTCGTCGCCGGCCAGGACAAGAGCTTCTACTTTCTGGAGATGAACACGCGTCTCCAGGTCGAGCATCCCGTCACCGAGCTCGTCACCGGCATCGACCTCGTCGAGCAGATGATCCGCGTCGCGGCCGGTGAGAAGCTCGCCATCGCGCAGAAGGACGTCACGCTCACCGGCTGGGCCGTGGAATCGCGCCTCTACGCCGAAGATCCGTTCCGCAACTTCCTGCCCTCGATCGGGCGTCTCGTGAAGTATCGCCCGCCGGCGGAAGCCAGCCAGGACGGCATCACCATCCGCAACGACACCGGCGTGCAGGAAGGCGGCGAGATCTCGATCCATTACGATCCGATGATCGCCAAGCTCGTCACCCACGCGCCGTCGCGTGCGGCCGCGATCGAGGCCCAGGCCACCGCTCTGGACTCGTTCTATGTCGACGGCATCAGGCACAACATCCCGTTCCTGTCGGCCTTGATGCATCATCCGCGCTGGCGCGAGGGAAGGCTGTCGACTGGCTTCATCGCCGAGGAATTCCCCAAGGGCTTTGCGGTGCGCGTGCCCGAAGGCGAGGTCGCGCGGCGGATCGCCGCCGTCGGCGCCGCCATCGATCACGTGCTCGGCGAGCGCAAGCGGCAGATCTCGGGCCAGATGGGCGGGCGCGTCGTGCAGCGCGAACGCCGCCGCGCGGTGTGGCTCGACCGCCAGGAAATCCAGCTCGAGGTCGGACGTGAGGGTGATGCGATCGCGATCCGCTTCGTCGATGCCGAGGGCAAGGCCGGCAATCCGCATCTGCTGCAGTCGCCGTGGAAGCCGGGCGATCCGGTCTGGCAGGGCACGATCGACGGCCACTTCGTCGCGGTGCAGGCGCGCCCGATCGCCAACGGCATTCGCCTCGCGCATCAGGGCGTCGAGGTGCCGGTCTATGTCTGGACCGAGACGGAAGCGACGTCTGCCCGGCTGATGCCGGTGACGGCGGCTTCCGACACCGGCAAGAAGCTGCTCTGTCCGATGCCGGGCCTCGTCGTCTCGATCGCGGTGAGCGAGGGGCAGGAGGTCAAGGCCGGCGAGACGCTCGCCGTGGTCGAGGCCATGAAGATGCAGAACGTGCTGCGCGCCGAGCAGGACGGCACCGTGAAGAAGATCCACGCCAACGCCGGCGCGACGCTCGCGGTGGACGCGCTGATTTTGGAGTTTGCGTAAGGTGTGAGTGGGGCTCTCGCCGGGCCCCACGAACACCGTCATTGCGAGCGCAGCGAAGCAATCCAGACTGCCTCTGCGGAAACACTCTGGATTGCTTCGCTTCGCTCGCAATGACGGAGTATGCTGCGGCCTCCGTGACTTAACCGAGACAGCACCATGGCCTTTCGTTCCCGCCGCGAGAAACTGCGCTCCATCCTGTCGGGCGCAACTTGTGTCCATCCCGGCTCGGTCTATGACGCGATCTCGATCCGGATCGCCGAGGATCTCGGCTTTCCCCTCGGCATGTTCGGCGGCTCGGTGGCGTCGCTCGCCGTGCTCGGCGACCCCGATATCACCCTGATCACGCTCACCGAGCTTTGCGAGCAGATGCGGCGGATGTCGCGGGCCTCCACGCTGCCCGTGCTGGTCGATGCCGATCACGGCTACGGCAATGCGCTCAACGTGCGCCGCACGGTGCAGGAGCTGGAGACCGCCGGTGCTGCCGGCCTCACCATCGAGGACACATTGCTGCCGGCCGCCTTCGGTGAAGCGAAGACTCAGTTGATCTCGCTGGAGGAGGGCGTCGGCAAGATGAAGGCCGCGCTCAGCGGCCGCAGCGATCCGTCGCTGGTCATCATGGGCCGCACCGGTGCTGCCTCGATCACCTCGATCGAGGATGCGGTCCGCCGTGCCAAGGCCTATGAGGCCACCGGTGTCGATGCGCTGTTCTTCACCGGCATCAAGTCGCGTGCCGAGCTGGAAGCGGTCGTATCGGCGACGCGCCTGCCGATCGTGCTCGGCGGCGCGCCGGAGGAGCTGAGCGCGCTCGACTATCTTGCCTCCCAGCGCGTGCGCATCGCGCTCCAGGGTCATGCGCCGATCGGCGCGGCGACGCAGGCCGTCCACGACACGCTGAAGGCGCTCCGCGAAGGCACGTTGCCGAAGGCACTCAAGGGCCTGGCTTCCGCCGAGCTGACAGGCCGGGTCATGCGGGAGGCCGAGACGAAGGCGCGCAGCGCCGATGTTCTCGGGCTGAAGACATGAGCCGGGCGATCCTCCAGGTCATGATCCGCGGCCGCGTCCAGGGCGTCGGCTATCGCGCCTGGGTCGAATACCAGGCCACTACGAGCGGGCTCGAAGGCTGGGTCCGCAATCGCCGCGACGGCAGCGTCGAGGCGCTGTTCGCGGGCGCGCCGAACCACGTCGCCGACATGGTCGCGTTGTGCCGCCACGGTCCGCCATCCTCGCGCGTCGACAGCGTCACCAGCGAGACCGCAAGCGTGGATGAGCTGAATCTGCGCAGGGCAGGGGAAGCATTCTCGGTGTTGCCTACGGTGTAGGTCGGTCTGTTCCCTCGTCCCGCTTGCGGGGAGAGGCGAAGAGAAAGTTCTCACCTCGGCAGCTTGGCGATGGCTTCGCTGAGCTCGTGGATCTCATACGGCTTGCGCAGGATCGGGAAGTCGCCACGCACGTCGGCGGCGACCTCGCTGTAGCCGGTGGCGAGCAGGACCGGCAGACCGGGGTGGAGCTGACGCAGGCGATGGGCGAGGGTGATACCGTCCATCTTGCCGGGCATCACGATGTCCGAGAACACGAAGTCGACGCCGTTGGTCTCGATCTCGCGCAATGCCGCTTCGGCGTCGGCGACCCGGCGCACCTGGTAGCCGAGCTGCTCCAGGAGGCCGATGCTGACGAGCGCGACCTCGGGATTGTCCTCGACCAGCAGCACCGTTCCGCTGCCGCGGAACGGCATCGCCTCCGCGGTGTCCCGTGCCGGCGCATCCGTGCCGCGCGGCAGCAGGATGGTGAAAGTCGTGCCCTTGCCGAGCTCGCTTGCGACCTTCACCGTGCCGCCGGCCTGATGGGCGAAGCCGTGCACCTGGGAGAGCCCGAGGCCGGTGCCCTTGCCGATCGGCTTGGTGGTGAAGAACGGTTCGAAGATCTTGTCGACCACGTCGGCGGGAATGCCGAGCCCGGTGTCGATGATGTCGATCGCCACGAACTCGCCGGCGAGCGTCACCTCGTCCAGCACCACGTTGCGGGCGCTGATCGTCACCGTGCCGCCGTCGGGCATCGCATCACGGGCATTGATGACGAGATTGAGCAACGCGGTCTCGAGCTCCGAGACGTCGGCCCTGACCGGCCAGACCTTGGCATCGATGTCGAAGGTGAGGCGCACGGAGCTGCCGACGCCGGCGTCGAGCACCGCGCGAATCGCCGCGATGCGTTCGGCGAGATCGATCGCCTGCGGGTTGACGCTCTGTCGCCGCGCGAAGGTGAGGAGCTGGTTGGTCAGCGCGGCGCCGCGCCTCGTCGCAGTCTCGATTGCGGAGATCGCGCGCTGAAGCCGTGCGTCATCGATGTCCCCCTTCTTCAGGACATGGAGGCTGCCGCTGATGATCATCAGGAGGTTGTTGAAGTCATGGGCGACGCCGCCGGTGAGCTGGCCGAGCGCATCGAACTTCTGGGATTCGGCGAGCTGCTTCTGCATCGCCTCGAGCTTGAGCTGGGCATTGCGGCGTTCGGTGATGTCGCGCGTGATCTTGGCGAAGCCGACCAGCGTGCCATCCTCGTAGATCGGATCGATCACCACGCTCGCCCAGAAGAATGTCCCGTCCTTGCGAACGCGCCAGCCTTCCTCTTCGTAGCGGCCCTTTTCGCGCGCGATGCCGAGCGCTCGCGCGGGTTTGCCGTTGGCTCGGTCGGTCTCGGTGTAGAAGCGGGAGAAATGCTGGCCGAGGATTTCCTCGGGCGCGTAGCCCTTGATGCGTTCGCCGCCGATGTTCCAGCTGGTGATGGTGCCGCTGGGATCGAGCATATAGAGGGCGTAGTCAGCAACTCCTTCAACCAGCAGCCGGAAACTGCGCTCGCTTTCGAACAAGTCTCTCTGCTGACTGAACTTTTTCACCATTCCGAACCCCGCCTCGACGGGGGCAAACGCTCGGGTGGGCGTTTGGTTCCGGATTTCTGGGAACTTTTTAGGCAAATGCCGCAGACGGTATGCAAGAAGCCGCCGGGCAAACGCCCTTGACACGCAATCCTATCTGTCAGATATTTCTGTCATGACAGAAATAACCGGAAAGAAGAAACTCCCCGCCGCGGTCGAGCGCTTCATCCTGCACTGGGGCGACATGGGGGACGGGTGGGGCGTCAATCGCTCGGTCAGCCAGATCCACGGGCTGCTCTATTTGTCCGAGGCGCCGATGACGGCCGAGGACATCGCCGACACACTCGGCATGGCGCGCTCCAACGTCTCCAATTCGCTCAAGGAGCTGCTCGCCTGGAACCTGATCCGGCGGGTGCCGATCCTCGGCGATCGTCGCGATCATTTCGAGGCCGAGACCGACATTTGGGAGGTCGCGGCCCGGATCGCGGCACGGCGCAAGGAGCGGGAGCTCGATCCGGCCATCGCGGCGCTGAGGGCCTGCGTGTCCGATGCCGCCGAGGATTCCACCATCAATCCGGTCGCGAGCAAGCGGCTGAAGGAGATGCTCGCCTTCACCGAGCTCGCCGATCACTGGTTCATGCAGATGCTGAAGGTGCCGCGGCCGCGGCTGGTCGCCTTGATGCGGCTTGGCGAGAAGATCGCCAACCTGCTGCCGCTGGGTAAGGCCAAATAGTTCGTAAGGAGGGTGCGATGACGTCGGCTCGATTACCAGGCTCCAGCGCATCTCCCTCCGCACACACCAAACTGCTCGACGATCGCCGCTTCCGTGCGCTGTTGCCGGATGAGGATTGGGGCCGCCTGCCGCTCGCGACCTGGCGGCGCTTTTCCAAACGCGTCGCCGATGGCGATAGCGTGGTCTATGTCGGCGTAGTCGACGAGGTCGCCTTCAGCGACATCGGCTGGTGGTTCGCGCAGGCCGCACGGCTGATCGGCGGGCCGTTGCCGACCGGCCGCGACATCGGCGTGCCCATGATCGTGACGGTCACCGAGGACGGCGCCACCGGCGGCCAGACCTGGACGCGCATCTGTGCGCGCAAGCGCGGCTTTCCGCAGATGATCCATTCCGCCAAACGCTTCGCCGGTCCGACCGGGCTCGAGGAATATGTCGGCTTCGGCGTCTCGATGGCGCTGCGCATCGCGGTCGAAGGCCAGGCGCTGACCTTCCGTAGCGCCGGTTACGGCCTGCAGCTCGGACGTCTGTGGATCCCGCTGCCGCAATGGCTCACGCCCGGCGACCTCACGGTGACGCACAGCGATCTCGGCGAGGGCGCCTTCCGTTTCACCCTCGATGTCACTCACCCGCGTTATGGCGCGCTGATCCACCAGTCCGCCGTCTTCAGGGAGGCCGTATCATGACGCCGCTGTTGTGGACCCTCATCGCCATCCAGATCGTGATGGGCGTGTTCGACACCTTCTATCACCATGAATTCACCGAGCGCCTGGCCTGGCGTCCGTCTCAGCGTTTCGAGCTGAAGCTGCATGGCATCCGCAACATGCTTTATGCGCTGCTGTTCCTGCTGCTCGGCTGGCTCGAGGTCCATGGCGTGCTGGCGCTGCTGATCGTTGTTGTCCTGGTCGCCGAGATCGTCATCACGCTGATGGATTTCGTCGAGGAGGATCTGAGCCGAAAGCTGCCGCCGAGCGAGCGCATCAATCATACGCTGCTTGCGATCAATTACGGTGCCATTCTTGTGCTGCTGGTGCCTGTGCTGATCGCCTGGGCGATGCAGCCCGTCGGCGTGACCGTCGTCAATCAGGGCCTGCTCAGCATCGCCGCAACCGCCTGTGCGGTCGGCGCGGCGCTGTGCGGCGTCAGGGATTTTGCGGCGATGCGCCGGCTCGGCCGCATGCGAAGCGTGCCGTCGGCCGGACTTGTCGACAAGCTGCCCGGCCGCAAGACCGTGCTGATCACGGGCGCCACCGGCTTTATCGGCAGCCGCCTTGCGGCAAGCCTCAGCGGTGCCGGGCATCACGTCATCGCGCTGATCCGCAATCCGGCGAAGGCCGAGATGCTGCCGCCCCCGGTGACGCTGGTCACCAGCCTCGATCAGCTCGCCACGGACACGCCAATTGATGCCATCGTCAATCTCGCCGGCGAGCCGATCGGCAATGGTCTTTGGACCGAGGCAAAGCGCGCGAGGATCATCAGCTCGCGCATCGACATGACCGGCGAGGTCGTCAAGCTGATTGCGCGGCTCGACCGCAAGCCCGAGGTGCTCGTCAGCGGCTCCGCGATCGGCTGGTACGGCCTGTGGGCCGACCAGGTGCTGACGGAGTCGGCGAAATCGCACGCCTGCTTCAGCCACGAGCTGTGTGCGGCCTGGGAGAAGGCGGCCCGCCCGGCGGAGGAGCTTGGCGTGCGCGTGGTCTATCTGCGCATCGGGCTCGTGCTCGGCACCGAAGGCGGCTTCATCACGCGGATGCTGACGCCGTTCGAGTTTGGCCTCGGCGGTCCTCTCGGAACAGGTAGGCAGTGGATGTCCTGGATCGAGCGCGACGATCTGATCCGGCTGATCGCCTATGTGATCGCGACGCCGGATCTTTCGGGGCCCGTCAACGCCACGGCGCCAATCCCCGTCACTAACGCAAAGTTCACCGAAGAGCTCGGCCGGCGCCTGCACCGGCCCGCTGTATTCCGCATTCCCGGCGGCCTGTTGCGCCGGATCGGCGGCGGCTTCGCCGACGAGCTTCTGCTCGGTGGTCAGCGCGTGTTGCCGAACAAGGCGCTGAGCCGTGGTTTTGTCTTTCGGCACGAGACGCTGCGCAGCGCGTTCGAAGCGATCTTGTGAGGTGATGTCATGTCTCGCGCTGCGCGTCTTCGCGCGTTCGACGGCTGGTTTTACGGATGCTTGACTGCGACCGCCGTGCTGGACGCGATGATCTTTGTCGTCTTGGCCCTGCTCGCGCCTGAGGGTAGCCCGAAGAAGATCGTCGATGCTACGTTCGTAACGGCAACTTTCGTCCTGCCGCTGACGTTCTTCGCGACTTGTATCCTCACGGCCGTTCCGGCGGCCATTTTGATCTGGTTTGGCGAACGTCTGCGCACCCGCGCCATGGCGTTCTACGTAGGCTCCGGCGTCGTGGTCGGCGCGTTGTTCTGCGCGTTGCTCTTCAAGGACATCGGTTGGCTCGGCGCGGCATTTGTTCTCGCCGGCGGTCCGGCTGGGCTCGTTTACTGGCGCTTGGCGGGCAGGTACGTCGGCGAGGACTAGGACATCGATCGGAGCGCTAGGCCGCCACGCTCCGGAACGTCGCCGCCACCGCGCGTAGCGCTGCCAGCTTGGCGGGATCGCTGACCTTCGAATGCAGCATTACCTTGGAGCTGCCGAGCTTCGGCAGCTTGAGCGCGGGCCCGATGTCGATCAGCCCGGGCGGCGCGATCCGCCGTGCCAGCGGCGCGATCGCAAGCCCAGCAAGCGCAGCGGCGACCACCGCCGTGACGCCGCCGCCGACGAAGCGCTCGCGCCAGGCGAGGCCGGCCTTGTCGAGCGCGCGTATGGCGACGGCGCGGACGCCGCAGGGCGGGGCGAGCGTTGCGAGCGGCAGCGGCTCGCCCTTCGGCAGGGTAAAGCGTCGCGATGCGAACCAGCCGAACTCGTCCTCGGCCAGCTTCTCGCCGCCGCGGCGGCTGCCTTCCTGGCGGACGATCACCGCATCCAGCTCGCCCGCGTCGTAGGCGTCCTGCATCTCGCGCGAGAAGCCGATGGTGACGGCGAGGGTGAGGTTTGATGACATCGCGTGCAGCCGTTCGAGCAGCGGCACCAGTTCGGGCCCCGCCGCGTGATCGGAGATGCCGAGCGAGAGCGACTGCGCAACGGGAGCCTCGCCCGACAGCGCGCGGTCATGCGCCGCGATCAGCGCACGGGCGCGATCAAGGAACGCCGCGCCGTCGGCGGTGAGCCGGACCGCGCGCGGCGAGCGTTCGACGAGGCGCTTTCCCAGCAATGTCTCCAGCCGCTGCAGCTTCAGGCTGACCGCCGCCTGCGTCGTGCCGAGCGCTTCGGCGGCGCGGGTAAAGCTTTGGAGGTCGGCGACCAGAAGGAACGCCTGCACGGTGGCGATGTCGAGTGTTGCTGTCATTATATATGGTTATCACTGGTATCAGTAGAGATAATATACCAAAATGACAGCGGCAGGTCTAGTTTCTCACCAACGCCGCGCAAGTCGCGCAGCATATCGAGGAGAACCACCATGCCCCTGATCACCGTGTCCTACACCACCTCCCGCCAGTCGCCCTCGCTGAAGGCCGACATCGCGAACGCGGTATCCGAGCTCACCGCAGAGATTCTGCACAAGGACCCGAAGGTCACCGCCATCATCGTGAAGTCCGTCGAGGCGAGCGACTGGTTCGCCGGCGGCAAGTCGCTCGCCGAGCAGAAGCTCGCCAGCTACTGGATCGACATCCACATCTCCGAGGGCACCAACACCAAGGACGAGAAGGCCGCCTATCTCGCCGCCATGTTCAAGCGCATGGCCGAAATCCTGGGCCCGCTGCATCCCGAGACCTATCTGCATGTCGACGAGGTCAGGGGCGACGCTTACGGGTTCGGCGGCCTCACGCAGGAGCGGCGCTACATCGCCGGCAAGCTCGAGGTTGCGCCGAAGGCGGCGTGATGCCGGACGCCGCGGGCGAGCGATCTCACCCACGGCCTGACACCATCAGCTCGCCGCGCGGAACTGCACTTCGGCGTTGTTGATGAAGCACGTCTTGTCGAACAGCATCAGGTCCAGCGGGTTCGGCAAGCGGACGTCGCTAAGATCGGGGCAGGGCTTGACTGCGGGATCGTAGGATCGGTCGATCTGGGAGATGAAGATGACGATCAGCCCCCGGTCGCGCGCGAAGGATTTCAGCGCGCGGACCTGAACGGTGAGGTCGGGGTTTTCCCGCCTCTGGTCGAGCAGTTGCAGATAGTCGATCACGACGAATGTGCCGCGCGGCGCCGAAGCCATTTGTTTCACGACGTAGTCGGCGCTGATGGCGTCGGAGCAATCGACCTCGAACATGTCGGCGAATTGCGCCGGCTCCACGTCGATCGCGCGAAGGCGATCCAGGACGTCTTGCTCGGTATATTCGAGCGAGAAGTACGCGGCGCGATGGCCCGACTTCATGGCTTCGACGGCAAGTTCGAGGCTGATCAGCGTCTTGCCATGGCCGGGACGCGCCCCGACCAGCACCAGATCGCCCGGCCGGAATTGCGGAAACAGTTTGCTCGCCGGCGTCAGTGCGGCTGCTTTGGCCGCGAGCATGCTCCAGGCGGAAAAGCCTTCCGTCGCGGCGACGCGGTCAAGCGCGTCGTGGAGCGGAATGCTGGCTTCGCGGGACAGGCGCTTCGCCTTGCGCTTCAGATGGTAGATGGGCGCAGACAGTCTCATCGTAAAAACCTCCCATTGCGAGCATGGATCGCAACCCCTCCTTATGCATGGCGCTCGAACAGTCGGCCGATGATCAACTCGCCCGGCATGAGGTCTGCTTTCCCGGCGGAGGGGGGAGGCGTGGGCGGCACCGAAACAAAGCGTAGCTGATTCCGCAGCTGCAGAGAACGAGAGCCGTGCACGGCGAACAGGAAAGCGACTAGGCCGCCGTCTCCGGCAGCAGCGCGCGGGTCGGCCCGAACAGCTGCTCGAACGCCTGGCGCAGCGCGACATCGACATCGGCCATGGTCACGAGCTGGCCGAGATCGACCAGCGAGGTGACGCCGTAGCGCGGGTCGGCGACGCCGCAGGGCACGATGCCGGCGAAATGCGACAGCTCCGGCTCGACATTGATGGCGATGCCGTGGAACGACACCCAGCGCTTCAGCCGCACGCCGATCGCGGCGATCTTGTCCTCGTGCTCGGGTCCCTTGTCGGGCCGCTTCACCCAGACGCCGACCCGGTCCTCGCGTCGCTCGCCGCGGACATTGAAGGCAGCGAGCGTGCGCAGGATCAATTCCTCCAGGCTCGCGACATAGGCCCGGACATCCGGCCGGCGGCGCTTGAGGTCGAGCATGATGTAGGCCACCCGCTGGCCGGGCCCGTGGTAGGTGAGCTGCCCGCCGCGCCCGGTGGCAAAGGTCGGGAATCGGGCATCGAGCAGGTCTGATTCCTTGCCGGAGGTGCCGGAGGTGTAGAGCGGGGGGTGTTCGAGCAGCCAGACCAGCTCCGGCGCCTCGCCCGTGGCAATCGCCGCAACGCGCGCCTCCATGGCGGCCACGGCCTCGGGATAGGGCACCGGAGCGTCCGAGATTCGCCACTCGACGGGCGCGCCGTCTGAGGCGGAAAACGACGTCAAATCGAGGTCTTGGCGGGGGTTTTGGGGCGAATTAACCATTGGCTAACCATAACGTGGTGATGATCTCGGGAGCAAATGCCAAGTCCTTTGGCGCAAGTCCCAAGTTGCGGCGGTCCTGACAGTGCCCACTCTCGATAAAGTCACCGTGGATCTCATGGTCGTCCTCGGGACCACCACGATGCCGATCCATCAAGTATTACGTCTTTCCCGCGGCGCCATCATCGAGCTGGACGCAACCGAGGCCGACGAGGTCAAGGTGTTGGCCAATAATCTCCCCGTAGCCTCCGGCGTCGTGCTGGTCGATCGCAACCGGATCGCGGTCGAGGTCAAGCAGATGCTGCCGCGCTCGCCGGGGACCCGATAGGACCGATCCGGGCAGGGATGGGGATTTTTCCTGCCAAGCTTGTGGAATTCAGGGCCTTTGCAGGCTTGTATCCCCCTGATGGATTTGTTAGATCGGCGGCCGCTGATCCGGCCACCCGAACGACCTCAGGCCGGCATCTCCTAGCGCTCGTGGCGGAACTGGTAGACGCGCTGCCTTGAGGTGGCAGTGGGTAACACCGTGGGGGTTCGAGTCCCTCCGAGCGCACCATACGGCGGATCGCGCCGCTTTGGCCGGGGTAGCGGACTGTTTCCGCCGAAATACTCTCGCAGATGAAATCAATGATCTGATCACGCAAGTGGTGGCATCGGACGACAGATGCCTCTGGGCGAAGCGACTCAACCAATCTGATTTGCCGAGATTGGCCACGGCAGCCTGGCGCGGCGGCGGTCCCCAATCGATTTTGTCGAAGTCGCCCAATCGGGATTGAGATAGTCGATCGCCACGATCGACGTGCTGCCCGAATTTCGAATGACGGACGCGCCCGCGGTTCCGACCCGATGCCCAGATTTGATCGCGAAGGCTGGCCGATCGACATCTTCATATTGCATTTATCTGCTATTACACCCTATAATTGATCAACTCCGAGAGATGCGAAATATCGGTCGGTGGCTTCCGGGTCCGAACGCGGGCGGCTGGAGTCGAGCACCGTTGCAAGGAGGGCAGCATGACGCTCAAGTCGGGATTCCAATTCGCGGAGGCGCAACTTCTGCTCGAGATGGCGCAGCATGCCTACGCCGGCACGCCATCGCTGACCGAAGCGGTGGCAACCTGCGGCGTGCCCCCCGTGCCCAATCCGAGCCCAAATTGGGCGATCCGCAAGGACCTCACCCCGACGAGTGCCACGCTATTGGATAACTACTGGCAGGTCTGGCAGAACCAGAGTGACACCACCCAATACGCGATCGCAGTGCGCGGCACGGTCGCCAGTGCGTCCAGCGTGCTGGCCGACCTGCTGTTCCCTCTGATCAACGCGCGCTTTAACGTGACGCTCGGTTCGATCTCGCTGCCGTTCTATCTCGCCCGCGATGAGGGTGACAGTGCGGTGAAGGCCGGTGTGCATTCGGGCTTCGCTCTGAGTTTGCTGCTCATGCTCTTCACCACCGATAGCCCGTTGTTCGTGACGTTGGGGCTGCTCGCGGAGCAGGGCAGCGACGTCTACATCACCGGGCACAGCCAAGGTGCCTCGATCGCGACGCTGCTCACCTCGCTGGTCCGGCACTCGACGGATGTTTTCAAGGGGCCGTCCTACAAGACCTATACCTTCGCGCCCGCCAAGGCCGGCAACGATCATTACGCATACGATTACGCGCAGCTTGCCGCGGTCGACGGATATGCTTGGGCGGTGACGTCAACGCAGGACTGGGTGCCGCAGGCGCCGTTTGCCCTGGAGTGGATATCGGACCTCAACACGCCAAATCCGTTGCGCGGGTTCAACGGCAGTCCCAATCCTGAGGCAATGATCGCGCTCGGCAGCGTGGTCATTGACGGTGAGAGCGCGGTCAATCGCGTTCGCGACGATGCGGTGAGGCGGCTCAAGCAACGGGTCGAGAGTCTCTCTCGGAGACTGACATCCGAGACGATCCATTTGAACGCCGCCGATCTCGGCGCGGCAACCGCCGCACCGATCACGGGATCAACGATCTCGGATGTGATCCAGCAGATCCTCGACCAGATTCAGGCCTCGCTGAACTATGCTGATGCCGGTGCGCTGCTGCCGCTCTTCGCCATCCCGGGCGGCAACCCGTCCGATGGGACGCCGGGATGCCAGAAGCTGGACTATTTCTGGCAGCACCACCTCGGCAACTACCTGAAATACATGAAGCAGCAGTATGGCGGCTGAGCTGGGAATGATAGCCGGGACGAGAGGGAAGTCGGACGCCCACTCGACCAGGCCGGCGCCGCGGCCGCTCCTGCCAGCTCGAATTCTATGCCTGGTTGAGGCGCCAATTCGCTCTACCGTGTCTGCGCGGTAACAGCTGTCAGCTCCCGAAGCAGGTATAATCAGCCGCATATTTATTCCTGAGGTTGATATGAAAAAGCTTTGCTTTGGTCTTGCTGCCGCGCTGTCGATCGCTGCCGCTCCCGCCTCAGCTGCGGATATGGCCGCCAAGGCACCCGTCTATAAGGCACCGGTGCCGGTCCCCTATGTCTGGACTGGCTGCTACGTCGGCGGAAACGTCGGTGGTGGATGGGCGGACACGTCCTATCGGATCAACGACCCCACGCAAGGCGTGGTTAACGGTGCCAGCCTCGGGTCGAACAGCGGTTCGGGCGTTGTCGGCGGCGGACAGATCGGCTGCGATTACCAAGTCGGGAACTGGGTCTTCGGTGCGCAGGGGATGTTCGACTGGACGGACATCAAGGGCAGTCATCCTGATCCGATCAATGCTTTCCCGCTGATCTGGACCAGCAAGATTTCCTGGCTCGCAACGGCGACCGGTCGGGTCGGCTACACCATCACGCCGCAGGCCCTGCTTTATCTCAAGGGCGGTGCCGCCTGGGCAAAGACGCATGACGACCGCACCGGACCGGCGTTGGGAATTATTCTGTCCTACACCACGCCCGATCACACCGACTTCGGCTGGACCGTAGGTGCCGGCTTCGAATATCTCCTCGCGCGCAACTGGTCTGTGTTTGCGGAGTACAATTACGTTGATCTCGGCACCAACCGCCTCAGCTACACGCGCAACACCGACGGCGCCTCGTTCTTCGTCGATACCCGACGTCAGCTTCATATGGCGACGGTTGGCGTGAACTTTCGGTTCGGGCAGCCCTGACCGAATCCGGTCGTCGGGACCAGACCTCGTACCCGGCGTTTCAGGCGTTGCAGAAATGATGGCGCGATAACGCCGGGAGGTCGGACGTTGCCGTCTGATCTTTGATGAGGGCTCCAGATCCCGCGCGACCGCTCGTTCGGCGGGGCCCTAACAGAGCGGCTCCCACATCTCGATATCGCGATCGCGTGCGAGCAATCCGGGAAGAGCTTGGTGCCAGGCGTCTCGGTAACTTCGTTGCAGCTGGACGTTCAAGACGTCTTCATGGCTCTCCCAGGTCTCGTAGAGCATGAAGCGATTTTCGGACACGGGATCGCGATGCAGGACCGCCTGATGAAACGTCGGCTCGTTTCTCATCGCGTCGAGCACCGCCCCGAGCAGTCGCAGAAAATTCGTGCGCTGCTCGGGCACGACGTCAAACTTGATGACGTAGGTGACCGGCATCGTGCTTCTCCTTGGCATGCGTTCGGCGGCGGACGCACCGGTGTCCCCGGGGCGTCGGTCTTGCCCGGGAAGAGTGCTTCACGAGACCGCGCTTGGTCGATTACCTCGCAGGTCAAAAACACGCTGACATGCGGCGAGAATTGACCGCGGACGGAGTTACGGCGGGAGCAGGTGATAATCGCGGCCCGCAGCCCGGTTCATCGCGCGCTTGGAACCGCGAGCCGCACCTCAAGGTTGGTCACACGGGTATCGATCTGGCGAGGAGCCGGCATGATGGTGATCGACCTTCGCGATGGAATGCGGCCCGTCAGCCTGCCGCTGGCGCAAAACGCCACGCGCGTAGCGAGGACGAGCCGCGAGAGGGCCGGCGCAAGACTTCAGGATCCATCCCCCTCATGAGCGGCACGCAGGCGTTCGACTGCATCGTCATCGGGGGCGGCCCGGCCGGATTGATGGCCGCGATCTACCTGGCGCGCTTCCGTCGCCGCGTCTGCGTGGTGGACGCAGGTGCGAGCCGCGCCGCGCTGATCCCGCGCAGTCACAACATCCCCGGCTTCGTCCACGGCCTGTCCGGTGACGAGCTGATCGCGCGCATGTCGGCGCAACTGGACGAACTCGCCGTCATGCGCGTGGAGGCCGAGATCACGGCGTTGCAACGTCACGACCGCGGTTTTCAGGCGAGTTGGAACGGCGGTGCGCACGGTGCCGCCACCGTCATTCTCGCCTGCGGGATCGTCGATACCCATCCGCCATTCGAGCAATGGCGTGCCGCGGTCACCGACGGGCTGTTGCGCTATTGTCCGGTCTGCGACGCCTTCGAGGCGCGCGGCCGCCGCATCGGCGTCGTCGGCCCGCTTCACCGCGCCGCCGGCAAGGCGCTGTTCCTGCGCGGCTACTCGCGTCATGTGACGCTGCTCGCAACCCGGCGGGATGACGACGAGGCCGCAAGTTCAGAACTGGCCAAGGCGGGGGTCCAGGTCGTGGTTGCGCCCGACCTGCGTTTGCGACGAAGCGACGACAGCCTTGAAGCGGTCTTCGCCGGTGGCCGGACGGCGCGCTTCGACGTGGTCTATCCCGCGATGGGAGCGGAGGTGCGCTCGCAACTCGCGATGTCGTTGGGCGCCGAGCATACCGGGGAGGGCTACCTCAAGGTCGACGACCAACAGCGCACCTCGATCAATGGGCTCTTTGGCATCGGCGACGTCGTCACCGACCTGCACCAGATCTCGGTCGCGTTCGGCCACGCGGCGGTTGCCGCCTGCACGATCCATCACAGTCTGCCGCGGCGCCTGGCCTGACCGATCTCTGGTCAAGTCTCACAATCGTGGGGAACCAGGAACCAAGCGCGGTGGCTGGCCTTGGTTGAGCGGGCGTGGGCGACGTCTGCCGAACTGGAGTAACCGCATGACTCAATCCGAAGACATGACCCGCTGCATCGCGCAGTGCATGGGTTGCTACCAGACCTGCCTCGGCACGGCGATGAACCATTGCCTCGAGACCGGCGGCAGGCACGTCGAGCCCAAGCATTTCCGCCTGATGATGGCCTGCGCCGAAATGTGCCGGACGGCGGCGCATTTCATGCTGATCAACACGCCGCATCACCGGCATACTTGCGGCGAATGCGCCGAGATCTGCAGCGAATGCGCCGAAGATTGCGAACGGATCGGAGGCATGGACGAATGCGTCGCGATGTGCCGCTCCTGCGCCCAATCCTGCCGCGCAATGGCGGCCTGAGGTGATGCCAATGCTGGAAGAGAAGCTCAAGGAAGCCATCATCGGCGAGCTGGAACGGCAGGCGGCCGACCGGCCGCAAGCGCTGAAGCTCCAGGGCGCAAGCGAGGCGAACCGCTCGGAAGAGCTGATCGTCAACGGCAAGATCGACCTTGCCGCTTTGGTCATGGTGATCGCGGGATCGGTCGCGGGCGGGCCCTAGCTCGCGCGCTCGGCCGCCCTCAGCCGTATTCCTCGCCGATTCCGTACTCCTTGTAGATCTCGAGCGGATCGACTTCCGGAAACAGGCGGCATTTGGCCTGGGCGAGGTGCAGGCTCACCGCCGCCGGCTCCTTGCCGTTCGCGAGCATCTTGCGGATGTCGTCCATATGCGCGCTCGGCTGGTGCTTCGGTGCGAGCTGCTCCAGCGCGACCAGCGCGGTCGCGAGGGCCTCGGTCAGAACCCATTCGTCGTGGCCCGTGATTCCCTTCTTCGGCATCGGCAGACCCCACATATGGCGGCGCTGCACAGTCTATCGCGACTTCCGCCAAATCGCCATTGAGCCGTTGCGGACGGCCCGCACCCGGCAGGGGCGGCCTTGCTAGATGGCGGCGCGTGGCTAAAAGGCGGCAAGTTGCAGGGCCGTGGTATCTTTGTTGAAACAATATTGGCGTAGACGGGCGCCTGCACGCGATCCTGCCCGGCAGTTCCGGTCCGGATCCGCTGATCCCGTCTCCGCAGCACGATCCGGTTGCGCACCCTCAAGGCTCAAGCCCAGCATGGTCTTTCTCAGCTTCGTCTACCGCTTCGTCACCAACTTCGCGTTCCTGGCGGTGGTCTATTTCAGTCTGAACTTCATGGAGAAGTATCCGAACCGGGCGATCCTCGCGATCCTGGTGCTGGTCTATGCCGGCATGCGCGCCGCCTCGACGCTGCGTGCGTTCTACTTCTTCCAGAAGATCGAGAAGCTGGAGGCCGAGACGAAGCGTCTTCAGGCCCCGATCAATGACGGCTCGGGTGGAACCAATGCGCGCAAGCAGATCGTGACCGACGTTGCGCGGCTGCGCCGCGACGGCGAGCTCAAGTCCTATATGGACCTGTTCTTCCTTGCGTTGATCGTGCTGCTCTGCGTCGCCGCGATCATGCGGCAATAACCGCTTTAGGCGCGCTTCTTCACGCCGGTCGCGAGGCGGGTCGGCGTCGTGCTCTTGGGGGCGGTGTTCTTGGCCTGCGCGGCATGCTTAGGGCCGGCCGGCGCCGCATGTGCGGTCCGGGGAGCGTGCATCTTGCCGGCCTTGCCCTTTGCGGCCTTGTCCTTGGCCACGCGAGGCGTCTCGGCCGCCATCGCCATCCGCGTCGCGGCGCGCCGCGACAAGGTTGTCGACAGCAGCACCTCGACCGAGCCTTCCGGAATCGCGAACAGGTCGCGGCCGGGCACGGCCAGGGTGGATGCGATATTCGTCTGCGCCTTGGTCCGGCGCGGCAGCAGCGGCTGGTGCTCGGTCAGCGCATTGAGGTCGGCCAGCGCGGGCGCCGGCAACGTCCGGGTCTCGGTGAACACGAAATTCGGAACGGCCGGCCAGCGTGCGATCGGTGTCGTCTCGGTCGGCGGATGCAGCAGCCATTCTACCGGCGTGGTCGGCGTTGCCGGCCGGTCCGCGGTCGCCGGCACCACATGCACGATGCGATAACCGCGCGCCTTGAGGTCGCGGATGATTTTTGGCAGCGCCGCAACCGTTCGCGCCTGGATGTCGTGCAGCAGCAAGATGCCCTTGCCCTTGGCCTCCAGCCGCTGCATCGCGAGCTGATAGACGCGGTCGGACGACACGTGCCGCCAGTCGTCGGCCGGGAAGTCGGCGCTCCAGACCTGGATGCCGCGCGAGATCAGATAGTTCTCGACGCCCTCGGCGCGCATCAGGCCGGGAATGCGGAAGAACGGCGCGAGTTTTGACGGATCGGTCATCGCGGCCGAGGTCCACTCGATGCCGCCGTTGATCTCGGGCTCGTATTTCTCGACCGGCATCCGGTCGAACGTCAGCGGATGGCTCATGCTGTGGGTGCCGACGGTGTGTCCCGCCGCCACCAGCTTGCGCACGCCCTCCGGGTTCGCCTTGGCCTGCTGGCCGATGATGAAGAAGGTCGCCTTGATGCACTCGTCGTCGAGCATCTTGAGGACCTGGTTGGAATATTTCGGCAGCGGACCGTCGTCGAAGGTCAGGACGACCTCGTGATCCCTAAGCGGCAGCGTCTCGCGGTACTGCATGGTGCCGATGCGCGGATGCTCGCGCGGATCGACCACGAGGGTGCGGGACGTGCCGAGCGCGTCCGGATGGCCGGGGCAATCGGCCGCATAGGCCGCCGGTGCGCCCGCGGTCAACAATCCAAGACACAGGACGATCCACGATCGCGTCCGAACCACAACGCTACCTCCGATCATGAATCCCGTCTGCCCTCATACGCTTGCCGCCATAGTAGGTCGGAGACGCCCGGAAACGGTTCAGGCGCCATACCCCTTCATCTTTGCCTTCCGTAGCATGAACAGAGTGTTAATAGGGCCAAAATCACCCCATTTTGCGCCGGCGTGACATTCCGGCATCAGCGCGCGTCGGCGTTTTTCTGTGACGTTCCCGGCGGGACCACATGAACCACGCGAAACCCATTGTCCTTCAGATACCGCAGGAAGGCCGGCATGATCGCCGCCGTGCGCGCCTTGGGATCGTGGAAGAGGATGATACCCTTGCCGCTCGCAGCGAGGCGCTCGGTGACCAGCTTCAGTTCCTGCTCCGGCGTCATCTCGTTCCAGTCGCTGGCCCAGAGGTCGGCCCCGAACACGACGATGCCGCGCGATTGCAGCAGATCGAGCTCGGCTTGCGTCGCCTCGAAATAGGGGAAGCGGAAGAACGGCGTCGAGGGCGTGGTCGTCGAGACCCCGTGCAGCGCCATCTCGTCGGCGGCGATGCCGCGGTCGATCTCGCTCCTCGCCTTGTCGATCGGGATTCGCGCCATGAACGGATGCGAGAAGGTGTGATGGCCGATGGTGTGGCCTTCGCGCGCAATGCGCTTGACCATCTCGGGGTGCTGCGAGGCGTGCAGGCCGATCAGGAAGAACGTCGCGCGCACGCATTCCTGCGCCAGCGCCGCCAGCACCTTCGACGTCGTCGGCGGATGCGGGCCGTCGTCGAAGGTCAGTACGACCTCGTGATCGGCGAGCGCCAGCGTCTGCGGGAAGCTCTTCAAGCCGACGCGCGGCGTGGTCCTGGCGTCGACGCTCAGGATCCGCGACGTGCCGAGCGCATCCTTGCGCGGGCACTCGGCGGCATCCGTCGAGGCCATGCCGGTGAGGCCCGCAAGGACGGCCCCCGCCGACATCGATGTCCATTTCAGCCGAAGCATCTTTGCCATTGCGCTTGGAGTCGCCTTGTGGGTATTGCCTGAACCATCAGCTCAGACCACTCGTTCCAACCTGTCAAACGGCGAGGCGCACCATGGATGAACATATGGACGGTGCTCCATCCGCCGCGGATTCGGTACTCGACCACGTACCGATGCGCAATGAAGACGGCGAAATTCGTCACGAATTCGTCGAGGAAATTGCCCGTGCGATCGAAGCCGGCGACAGCGCGGCGCTGCGCGCCTGCGTGGCCGAGCTGCACGAGGCCGACCTCGGCGACCTGATCGGCGCCCTCGCGCCCGACGACCGCGTCCGCCTGGTCGAGCTCACGGGCCGCGACTTCGACTTCTCGGCGCTGAACGAGGTCGACGAGGCCGTCCGCGAGGAGATCCTCGAGGAGTTGCCGCCGGAGACGGTCGCCGAAGGCGTCCGCGAGCTCGAATCTGACGACGCGGTCGAGCTGCTGGAGACCCTCGACGAGGACGAGCAGGAGGAGATCCTCGAGAAGCTGCCGCTGCAGGAGCGCGTCGCGCTCGAGCGCAGCCTGCTGTATCCGGAGAATTCCGCCGGCCGCCGCATGCAGACCGAGTTCATCGCCGTGCCCCAGGATTTCACCGTCGGGCAGGCGATCGACTACATGCGCGAGACGCCGGATCTGCCCGACCGCTTCTACGAGATCTACGTCGTCGACAAGGACCAGCACTGGCAGGGCGCAGTCCCCCTCGACGTGCTGTTGCGCGCCCGCCGTCCGGTGCCGCTCACCGAACTCACCGACGAGGACCGCCGCCGCGTCTCCGTCCTGGAGGACCAGGAGGAGGTGGCGCGCATGTTCGGTAAGTACAATCTGGTCGCAGCCCCCGTGCTCGACACTCAGGACCGCCTCGTCGGCGTCATCACCGTCGACGACGTCGTCGACGTCATCGAGGAGGAGGCGGACGAGGACCTCAAGGCGCTCGGCGGCGTCACCAGCGACGAAGAACTGTCGGACACGTTCCTCACCATCGCCCGCGGCCGTTTCAACTGGCTGCTGGTGAACCTCGCCACCGCGTTCCTGGCGTCCTCCGTGCTTGGCCTGTTCGAGGGCCAGCTCGAGAAGATGGTCGCGCTCGCGGTGCTGGCGCCGATCGTGGCGAGCCAGGGCGGCAATGCCGCGACCCAGACCATGACGGTCGCGGTGCGCGCGCTCGCCACCCGCGAGCTCGGCTCCTCCAATGCCTGGCGCGTGGTGATGCGCGAGACGCTGGTCGGCCTCGTCAACGGCCTTGCCTTCGCCGTCATCACGGGCATCGCCGCGGTGGCCTGGTTCAAGATCCCGGGCCTCGGCATCGTCATCGGGCTTGCGATCATCTGCAACCTCGTCGCCGGCGCGCTCGGCGGCATCCTGATCCCGATGGCGCTCGAACGCGTCAGGGCCGACCCGGCGGTGGCCTCCGGCACCTTCGTCACCACGGTGACGGATGTCGTCGGCTTCTTCTCCTTCCTCGGGATTGCGACGCTCTGGTTCGGGTTGAAGTAGGGGGCGCGGTGGGGCCGTAGCCCGGATGGAGCGCAGCGTAATCCGGGACCGCTGCATCGCCGCGAGAGCTGCCCCGGATTACGCTTCGCTTCATCCGGGCTACGGGCAACTATCTTTAATCCGAACTTAAGCGGCCTGCCGCATCATCGCTCCCGCTTGGGGGAATGAACATGCGGTTGCGGCTGAAGGCGGACGGGCGGATCGTCGAGTTGCGGGATGGACAAGAATTTCCGGTCCAGCCGGCGGCCAATGCCGCGCCTGGCGACGCCAGTTCGCTCGCGGTGCGCGACCTGCGGCGCCGCGCCTGCCTGACCCAGATGGAGTTCGCCGCCAAGCTCGGCGTTCCCGTCGAGACCATCCGCAACTGGGAGCAGGGCAAGCGGGCGCCCCGGGGGCCGGCCCGTGCGCTGCTCGCGGTGATCGCGCATGCGCCCGACACCGTGTTCCAGGCGCTGGCCAAGGTCTGACTCCAAGGCCTCGCGCGAACCTCCTGTTAGCATTGCCCTGAATATCCGTCCCGATGGCACTGACGTCCGTTGGCAACCATCACGGGCGAGGTCCATAATGTCGACCGGGGCTACGTAACAGAGACGATTCCTCATGCTGTTCGTCGAGGCCAATGGCGCACGGATCCCGGCGATCGGGCTCGGGACCTGGGAATTGGAAGGGCGCACCTGTGCCCGCGTGGTCGAGCAGGCGCTGCGGCTCGGCTATCGCCACATCGACACCGCCCAGGTCTATGACAACGAGCGCGAGGTCGGCGATGCCTTACGCGCCTCCGGCGTGCGCCGCGACGACGTCTTCCTCACGACGAAAGTCTGGACCAACCATTTCGCGCCCCACGATCTCGAGCGCTCGGTCAAGGAGAGCCTCGCGCGCCTGCGGCTTCCTTCCGTCGATCTCTTGCTGCTGCACTGGCCCAATCCGCACGTGCCGCTGGCGGAGACGCTTGGCGCGCTGTCGCACGCGAAGCGCATGGGCCTGACCCGCCACATCGGGGTCTCCAATTTCACGGTGGCGCTGATCGAGCAGGCGGTCGCGCTGTCGGGCGAGCCGCTGGTCTGCAACCAGGTCGAATACCATCCCTATCTCGACCAGACGAAGGTGAGGGCGGCCTGCGATCGGCACGGCCTCGCCCTGGTTGCCTACAGCCCCGTCGCCAAGGGCCGCATCAAGTCCGACCAGACGCTCGCTGCCATCGGCCGCGCGCATCGCAAGACGTCGGCGCAGGTCTGTCTGCGCTGGCTGGTGCAACAGAATGTTGCGGCAATCCCGCGCACCTCGCGCGTCGAACGCCTGTCGGAGAACATCGATATCTTCGATTTCGAGCTCTCGGACGACGAGATGGCGCAGATCGCCGCGCTGGCCAGCCCCAAGGGGCGACTGACCGATTTCGGCTTCGCACCGAAATGGGATTGAGGGGAGACAGCGGTATGCTAACAGCAGGGCGGCAACCCAAGATCGGGCGATGGAACCGCGGAAGATCATACGGATGGACATTGCAGCGTCGGCGATCGCGCATCTGACGCTGGTGGCGCTGATCATCGTGATCAGCGAGGTCCGTCCGTTTCACGCCGCTGCGCCCGAGACCGTTTCGGTCGACATCGTCACGCCGGAGCAGGTGAAGCAGGAGGAGGCCAAGGCCCAAGAAAAGGAAGAGAAAGAGAAGCCGCCGGAGCCGCTCCCCGACCTGAAGCTGCCGAAGCTGGATGTCACCGACAAGGCGGACGCGACGGCGAAGCCGTCCGCCAAGCCGCAGCCATCGCCTGAACCGCAGCAACCAGCGCAGCAGAAACAGCCGGCACCCTCGCAACCGCCGAAGCCGCGCGAGGCCAACGTGCAGCCCCAGCCTCAGCCGGCGCAACAGCCGCCGCCGCAACCGCAGCCCCAACTGCCACCTCAGGCGATGCCGCAGCCGCCGGTGCAGCCGCCGCCACAGGCGATGCAGCCGCCGCCGGTCGCGCCGCCGCCGGCCTATCAGGCGCCGGAGCCTGACGTCACCGTCAAGTATGGCGTCATGCTCGGGCTGCCGCCCGAACTGCCGACCGAGCTACCGAAAGACGCCCCCAAGGACGATGGCGGTGACGCCAAGGACTCAATTGCGGCCAAGCTGCCGGCCGAAGTCATCGCGGCGTTGCGTCGCCATTTGAGAAGCTGCGCCAAGCTGCCGGCCGGGGTCGATCCGACCGACAACGTCCACATCAAGCTGCGCGCGGTGTTGGCCACCGACGGCACGCTGGCGCGCGAGCCGATCCTCATGGCGGCCCCGCCATCCGCCAAGGGCGTGGCCATCGTGAAGTCCGCAACGAGCGCACTGCAGGCCTGCCAGCCCTACAAGATGTTGCCGGCCGACAAATACGAGGAATGGAAGGTATTGGACCTGCCGTTCTCGCCGCGGGATTTCGGCGGATAGCTACCCAAACTGCTTCGACAAAACCGCACGAAGCGGTCGCGGCGCATGACCCGCCAGGCGCTGGACGTCGCCGGTCACGATGTCGAAGTCTCCCGCCGCGAAGCGCCGCTCGATATCGATCAGCGCCGCGACGTATTCTTGCGGAATCTTCGCCCGGATCATTCCATCGCGAAGCTGCGCTTCATCCATGACGACAAAATGGGTCGGCTTGCCGGTGATATCCGACAGCAGATCGGCGCGTTCCCTGGCGCTGATCGCAGCCGGACCCGTTGCATTGTAGATTGCGCCGGCGTGACCATCGCCAAGCAGGATACCGGCCGCCGCGGCCGCCACGTCGTCGCGCGAGACGAAAGCGACGTGATTCTCGCCGAGCCCCGGCACGATGCCCGAGGCCGCGGATATCGCGGCCACCTGCGCAAATGATTCAGCGTAGTAGTTCATCCGCAAGATGGTCCACCGCCCGGCGGCTCTCATCAGATGCTGCTCGCCCGTAAAATAGGCTGCGTACATATCGCGCTCGTCGACCTCGCGGGCGGCCGCGATCGACATCATCGCGACGTGCCCGACGCCGGCCCTTACGGCAGCGTCGATTGCGCTGACGAAATGGCGATCACGCCGGCCTGGCTGAACGTCCGAGCTCGGAATGATCAACAATCGGTCGAGGCCCCGATAGGCCGCGATCAGCGTTTCGGGCTGGTCGTAGTCACCATGTCGCGCCTCGACCGCCGCATGGACTGTTGCAGGAGTGCGGGAGATGCCGACGATGTGGTGCCCGCCGTCTCGCTCGATCAATTCGGCCACCGCCGCCTTGCCAAGATGACCACTCGCTCCGCTGACGCCGATCTGCATATTCGATGTCCTTCCGTGTAACGAACAATTTGTTCGTGACGATATGTTCGATATCGAATAGAGCCGCAAGAACGCACAATTTGATGCGCCACGAACAGATTTGATCGTGTGTCGATTCAAGGGACAGGACGATGAAGCGCTTCAAGCCTCAGCCTCGGATGGCAAGGCCCGGATGGGATGACCCCGACGACTGCCGCGCCGTGCTCAAGGTCCTCGATCGGATCGGAGACAAATGGACGGTCATGGCCGTCGGTGCGCTGGCTGACGGTCCGATGCGCTTCAATGCCATCCTGCGCATGACCGGGGCGTCGCACCGCATGCTGACATTGACGCTGCGTGCCCTCGAAGCGGACGGGCTGGTGAAGCGGACTGCCTATGCAACGATCCCGCCGAAGGTGGAGTACGAACTGACCAGGCTCGGGCTCTCCTTGATCGAACCATTGCAGGCCATCGCAGCCTGGGCTCAGCGCAACCGCCGGGCGATGGAAGCCGCGCGGGCGAAGTTCGAGGCCGCGAAGGCCGGATGAGGCTCCCGTAGCCCGGGTGAGTGGAGCGATACCCGGGAATGGAGAGATGAAGCAAAGCTCGGGTGAAATCAGCCGCGAGGATGAGAAGGCGGGTCTGCATTTGAGGGGGGAATTGAAGAGCGACGTCGTTGCCTCTTGCTCCGTCATTGCGAGCGTAGCGAAGCAATCCAGAATCCTTCTGCGGAAAGACTCTGGATTGCTTCGCTGCGCTCGCAATGACGAGGCGGAGAGAGCCGGCCTCAATGACCGCGCTTCTTCATCCCCTCGTCACTCGCCACCACCTCTGGCGCCATCGCCGCCCAGGCGCTGGAGGCGAACTGCCGCCGCCATGTCACGACCACCACGGCGGCCGTGGTCACGAACAGCAGCCAGGGGCTGACGAACCAGCCGAGATAGCCGAGCGCGAAGAAGAAGGCGCGCTGGCCGCGGTTGAAATGGCGGCCTGCGGATTCGAACAGGCGTGTGGTGCGCATGACGTGGGCTTCGGCCGCCGGCGTATCGCGTTGCGATGCCGGCGGCATGCCGCCGAACAGGATCGCGACATAGTTGAACAGGCGATAGGCCCAGGCGAACTTGAAGAAGGCGTAGACGCAGATCAGCACGAGGCCGACGCATTTCAGCTCCCACATCGCGGGCGAGGTGCTGAGGTCGATCGGCAGCTTGCTCAGAATCGTGATCGCATCGTTGGTGGCGTGCAGCAGCGCCAGCGCGCCGCCGAGCGCGAACAGGCTGGTGGAGGCGAAGAAGGCGGTGCCGTTCTGGAGCGAGGCCATGATCTGCATGTCGACCATGCGCGTCTCGCGGTCGAGCAGGCGGCGCACCCAGACCTCGCGATAGCGGTTCATGCGCGCCGACAGGCTGTCGCGGCCGTAGGCCGAGTGTTCCAGCGTCAGGGCATAGGCCAGCCATTCGATGATGAAGAAGCCGACCGCGGTGATGTCGACCCAGTGCCTGCTCATGTCTTGCTCCCTTGGGGATCGCAACGATTGCCACGCATGGCCGGGCGCAGCAACGATTGATTGGCGGCAGGCGATGGCGTTAAAAGCAGCTCGCTTCAAGACGTCTCGGGAAGGATCAGTGACATGGCAACGCTCAAGCTCGCGATCGGCAACAAGAACTACTCGTCATGGTCGATGCGGCCCTGGCTCGCGCTGCGCGCGAACGATATCCCGTTCGTGGAGACCCTGATCCCGCTCTACACCGACAATCCCGCCGACAAGGAGCAGATCCTGTCCTTCAGCCGCGCCGGCAAGGTGCCCGTGCTGGTCGACGGCGACGTGACGGTGTGGGATTCGCTCGCCATCATCGAATACATTGCCGAACGTTACCCGGAGAAGAAGCTGTGGCCGGACGACGCCGCGGCCCGCGCCCATGCCCGTTCGGTCTGTGCCGAGATGCATTCCGGCTTCGTGCCGCTGCGCAGCGAATGCGGCATGAACCTGCACCGGCCGATCCGCGCCGTGGCGCTGTCGGCCGATGCGAAGGCCAACGTCGCGCGCATCGAGGAGATCTGGCGCGAGTGCCGCGCCCGCTACGGCACCAAGGGACCGTTCCTGTTCGGCCGCTTCGGCGGGGCGGATGCGATGTATGCCCCGGTCGTGCACCGCTTCCGCACCTATGCGATCGAGGTGGCGCCGAACACGAAGGCGTACATGGAGACGATGATGGCGCTGCCGGCGTTCCAGGAATGGACTCGCGAGGGGATCGCCGAAACGCTTCTCATCGCGAAGTTCGAGGACGCCTAACCCGCGAAAGTGATTGGGCGTGGCTTGACGGTTCCCCGCACGGCGGCGCTCAATCACGGTGCAACGACGGCTTGGGAGAGGGCGCCATGGGAATCCTGGACTCGCTGGAAAACAATCCCGCGCTGCGCAGCGCACTCGGTCAGCTCGGTGCCGCCGTGCTGCCGGTCGTGCTCAACGAGGTGCTCGGCAGCAACAACCAGGGCGGCCTCAGCGCGATCGTCGCAAAACTCCAGCAGGCCGGCTTCGGCGACCAGGTCAAATCCTGGCTCGGCAACGGCCACAACCTGCCGATCTCGGCCGACCAGCTCCGCGCCGTGCTCGGCAACGATACCGTCCGACAGCTCGCCGCACGCTACAACATCCCGGTCGACCAGTTGGGTGAGATCCTCGCCCAGGAGCTGCCCAAGGCTGTCGACCAGGCCAGCCCGCAAGGCCATCTGCCCCATACCGCCTAGGGCTCCGCTCCAGCACTGCCAAGGTGGGCCGCTGTTCCCGTTATCGTCCTGAAAAGACTTCAAAATTCGTGTATTTGCCAGGCTTGCATGAGGCTGGTCAAAAACGCCGCATGCATGCTATACAGCACCCGGGTTTCCGGCCGGCCATCGCAGTGGGACCATGGGCGAGGCAGGCGTTGTTTGAGTAATGGAGAGGGTGTTGAAGCACAAATTCCCCGTTGGAACGCGCGTTTTGTTCACGGCCAGCAACGTCGCGCGCCCCGCTGCCAGCGGCTCGTACGAGATCATCCGCCTGCTGCCGACGGAAGGCGACGACTGCCAGTACCGGATCAAAAGCTCGACCGAGGCGTTTGAGCGGGTCGCCAAGGAAAGTCAGCTGGCGCTGACCTGACGCGCCGCCGATCGCGCCCATTGCTATCGCGGACAAATCTGCTCCGCTCGCCGTCAAAAGGCCCGCTTCGCCTTCACAGGGTGGGGCGGGGGCAGTTGCCGACTCGCGGTGCTCGCTTGACCATTCGCTCTTTGCTCGCGTGAGGGGACGTCGCGCATGAACTGGGCATCGGCCACTTCGCTCGACCAAATCTGGCGCTCGCCGGCCCTTCCGATGTGGATGACGCTGGTCGCGGCCGGATTCTTCGGATTGATCCTGCTGATCACGCTGCTTCGCGCCGAGAAGTCGCTCGCCAACGGCGCGCTGACGGTGATTACGCTGCTGTCCATCGCGATCGCCGGGGCTGCCATGGTTCACGTCTATGAAGCGGCGGGGCAAGACGCGCCGGCCGAGTCGCGCGCACAGGCCGCGGTCACTGCGAGCCTACCGGCGCTGTCCTGTCTCGATGGGCTCGCCGGAGATGCCGTAGCCACGGGCTGCGAAAAGGCGCTGTTCGGCGCACCCGACACAGCAGCGGCGGCAGTTGCCTACACCGCGGCGAGGATCGACCGGCTCACCGCGCTCGGCGATGCCGCGACCGCCGACAAGAGCCTGACGCTCGACATGAAGGTGCTGCGCAAGTCGCTGGAACGTGATCGCTACGGCCTCGTCGCGCAGGTGCTGGTCGCGCGCGACGGCTGCACGCAGTTCGATTGTGCCGCCTTCCGCTCGCTGACCGATCAGCAGCAGGTCGCCGCCAACATGGAGTCCCATCTCTACGACACGCTGGTCGCACGCTATGCGCCGACCTGGAATGCGCCCGGGGCGGTGCCGGCAATGCCTGCCACCGCCACGCTCGCGGGGTTGCCGCCGTCAATGCCGACGGGCAAGCCGACCAATGCGGAGTTCCCGAGCGCCTCGTCGACGCCTCCGGTGAGCATCATGAATCCGGAGCCGCCCACTGCGGCGACGAAGCAGGCGGCGCCTGCCGCCGGTGCTGCGCCAGCGGCACCGCGCGCACCGGCTGCGACCTCGGCGCAGGCTGCGGCACCCGCGGCACCGGCCGCCAAGAAGCCGCCGGCGCCGAAGGCCGCGCGTGCGCCCGCTGCAGCACCGGTTCCGCTCGCGCCACCGGCTTCCGCGCCGGCTGCTCCGGCTGCGGATAACGAGTAGTTCGGCATTCCAAATGCGTGGCGGCCCGGCTAATGCTGGGGCATGCCACTCCATCTGATCAAGCTCGCCGTCGGCTGCGACTCCGTCAAGGAATTGAAGGAGTGGGTGGCCGAACGGATGCAGACCGCCAAGAAGAAGGGTCTGCCGCAACACCACATCCACATCACCCGCATGGTGCCCAAGCGTGACGCCGAGATCCTTGCCGGCGGGTCGCTCTATTGGGTCATCAAGGGCGAGATCGCCGCACGCGAAAAGATCATCGGCATCGAGCCGTTCCGCGACAAGGACGGCATCGGACGCTGCCGCATCGTGATGCAGCCGAAGGTGATTTCGGTCTCGCCGCGGCCGATGCGACCCTTCCAGGGCTGGCGCTATCTGACCGAGGATTCCGTGCCGGCCGATCTCGGCAAATCCGCCGCCGGCTCGATCGCGGCCATGCCGGAGCCGATGCGGCGCGAGCTGCGGGATCTCGGGCTGCTCTAAACCGCGATATTGTCGATCAGCCGCGTCGTGCCGAGCTTGGCTGCGACAAGGATCCGCAACGGGCCGTCCTTGCGCGCGGTGACCGGTGCCAGCGTCGCGGCATGGCGGGCTTCGTAATAGTCGAGCGCAAAGCCGGCCGCCTTGATCATCTCGGCGCCGCGCGCCATCGCAGGCGCGATGGCTTCGCCGCCGCGGATGCGGCCTGCGCTCTCCTTCATGGCGCGGTAGAGCGTGGTCGCGGTCTGCCGCTCCTCGGCCGAGAGGTAGACGTTGCGCGAGGACATCGCGAGCCCGTCGCGCTCGCGCACGGTGCGGGAGCCGATCACCTTCACGCCGAGGTCGAGGTCGCGCGCCATCTGCGTCACCACCCGCAATTGCTGAAAGTCCTTCTCGCCGAAGATCGCGACATCCGGCCGGCATTGCGTGAACAGCTTGCCGACGACGGTGGCGACGCCGCCGAAGAAGTGCGGCCGGAAACGGTCCTCGAGGCCGGCGAGCGCCGGGCCCTCCGGCACGATGCGGGTGGCAAAGCCTTCCTGGTACATGGCCTCGACGCCGGGATGCCAGACGATATCGACGTCCTCGGCCGCGAGCCTGGCGATGTCCGACTTCCAGGTGCGCGGATAGGCACCGAAGTCCTCGGTCGGAGCGAACTGGGTCGGGTTGACGAAGATCGACACCACGACGCGGCTGGCCCGCTGCTTGGCGAGGCGCACCAGCGACACATGCCCGTCATGGAGCGCCCCCATGGTCGGGACCAGCGCGATCGTGGCCTTTCGCTTGCGAAGATTGTCGAGGGTGCGCCGGAGCGCGGGGACCGTGCGGGCGATCAGGGGACTTGACGACATCAGGACTCGACGGGGGTTGGGAATCAGCGCGGAACGGCTCGGCGCCTTGCCGGCTAACCTTAACAAGCGGCAGTCGTGGACGCCATGCGCAGGGATGCGGCACAGCATCCCGCGCAAAGCCACGCGCGATGTCGCGATTGTGGGCTGGATCACAGACGATAAATGTCGCCGCGCGTCATCATGAAGAACGGCGCGCTGCGATTTGCATTACCTGTCACGCATTTCACTTGACCGCAGACGCGGCCAACTCGAAGATATTCGTCAGGGTGTTGAGGATCGCTATGCTCTTGCAAGCTAGCCAAGGCCAGTCAGGCTCGGCGCATGTAGTCGTGCTCGGAAATGAGAAGGGCGGCTCCGGCAAATCGACCACCGCCTTGCACATCGCCGTTGCGCTACTCAAGGCCGGTCAGCGCGTCGCCACCATCGACCTCGATTGCCGCCAGCAAAGCTTCACCCACTACATCGACAACCGCGCCGCCTGGGCCCGCCGCACCAAGCTCGACCTCGAGCTGCCGGTGCATCGCTGCATCAAGCTCGGCGAGACCATGCAGATTGCCGACAACGAGAACTCCGAGTTCCAGCAGTTCATGGAGGCGGTCTCGGCGGTCGAGAGCAGCTTCGACTTCATCGTCATCGATACGCCCGGCACCGACAGCTACCTGATGCGGCTCGCCCATTCGATGGCCGACACGCTGGTCACGCCGATCAACGACAGCTTCCTCGACTTCGACGTGCTCGGCACCGTCGATCCCGCCAACTACGCGGTGACGGGCGAGAGCCACTATGCCGAGATGGTGCGGGACGTCAGGCGCAAGCGCCGCCAGCTCGACGGGTCGACCACCGACTGGATCGTGGTGCGCAACCGTCTGTCCATGCTCGGCTCCCGCAACAAGCAGCTCGTTGCCGAGGGCCTGAAGGATTTGTCGCTGCGGCTCGGCTTCCGCTATGTCGACGGCTTCGCCGAGCGCGTCGTCTACCGCGAATTCTTCCCGCGCGGCCTGACCGCCCTCGACGAGATCGACGAGGCCACGCTCGGCATGCGGCCCAATCTCGGCCATCTCACCGCGCGGGAGGAGGTGACGAGCCTGCTCCGCCAGCTCAAGCTGCCGCTCGACGAGCGCGGTCGACGACGTGCGGCAAATCGCGCCGAATGGTTCAGTCAGGTCGACAAGCCGCTCGAGGTTCACGACATCCTCGGCGCCTGAGGCGGTATATCGCTACTTCCGGTCCATCTAGAGGTCGGTTCCTGCCCGGAACCAAGCTGGCGCTCGGCCGTTTCACCGCATGTTTACTGCGAAATTGAACCCCATCGCGCCCGGTTGCGTCGGATGGGGACCCGCACCCTGACGTAGCGGTATGAGAATGGGGTGCCCAAGAAACGAGTGCGCCGCACAATGAAAGGGCTGGCGGTTCACAATATTTAGCCTTCCTGTCACGCTGCTGTGACATATATTAGGGAATAGGCGACCAGGGGCCGAAGAGCCTCGGAAGAACACGATTTTCAACAGGGATTCAGGCCGCAAAAGCCTGAGGCTGAGGACGAAAATGAAGCGTGGAATTGCCGTTCTGGTTTCGGTCAGTGCCCTCTGCGGCATCGCCTATTTCACGGCGAGCAAGTGGGCCATCAAGCACGAGACCATCACCTTCTACGACGCTTCGCGCGACAACCGTCCTGTGCCTGTCGATATCGCGGTGCGCCGCGACAAGGAAATGCAGGCCAATGCCGGCATGATCACGCTGCCGGTCGCCGTGATCAATCACGGCAACACCGTCAAGAACACCGAGTACGGCTTCCTCGCCAACATCTTCGCTGCGCGCGGCTACATGGTCGTCAGCCCGCAGCATGACCTGCCGACCGATCCTCCGATGGTGACCAAGCCCGGCGAGCTCTATGTCGGCCGGCTGCCGCAGATACTGCGGGGCGTCGCCAACATCCACCTCGCCATGCAGGAGATGAAGAAGGTTCTGCCCAACGCCGACTACGACAAGGTGACGATGGTCGGCCACTCCATGGGCGGCGACATCACCATGTATTTCGCCAAGCAGTATCCGGACGAGGTCAAGAAGGTCGTCACGCTCGACAATCTGCGCGTGCCCTTCGTCACCGCCGGCAAGTTCAAGATCCTGTCGTTCCGCTCCACCGATCCGCAGTTCAAGGCCGATGCGGGCGTGATCCCGACGGACGAGGAGTGCGAGAAGGCTGGCATCCAGGTCGTGAAGACTGAATTCCAGCACAACGACATGCGCGACACCGGCCCTGATGCGGCCAAGAACTCGATCCAGGGCATGCTCGACAAGTTCCTGAGCGCGACGGACAGCGAGGTTGCGCCGGTCGACACGCAGTCGTCCCCGCCCAAGATCCTCGAGCCCGGTCCGGTCGCCCTGATGGCACCCGCCAAGAGCTGACGTCTCTCTCGTAGGCAGGCACGATCTTCAAAGCCCCCGCTGGCCCTCCGCCGGGCGGGGGCTTTGCACATTGACCGGGCTGCCTGCGCTCGCCACATTAATCGCCCACGCTTGGTTGAGCAGCGATGTCGGGCGAACCCATCAAGCCGCGCGGTGACGCCGTTTCGACGAAGGCCGGCGGAGTGCCGCAGGCCGGCACGTCGACGTCGGAGGACATTGCCGCCTTCGTCGCCCAGGCACGTGCGCTGTCGCCGCATGCGCCCGGTGCGAAGGGGCGGCTGATCTTCGCGCTGGATGCGACGATGAGCCGGCAGCCGACCTGGGACATGGCCTGCGCGCTTCAGGCCGACATGTTTCGCGAAACCGCGGCGCTCGGCAGTCTCGACATCCGCCTAGTCTACTATCGCGGTTTCAACGAGTGCCGCGCCTCGCGCTGGATCTCCGACAGCGCCAAGCTGGCGACGCTGATGAGCAAGATCGATTGCCGCGGCGGCGACACCCAGATCGGCAAGGTATTGAGCGAGGCACGGCGCGAGGCGGTCGCATCCGGTGTGCGCGCCGTCGTCTTCGTCGGCGATGCCATGGAGGAGAAGGTCGACGAGCTCTGTGCCAAGGCCGGCGAGCTCGGCATGCTCAAGGTGCCCGTGTTCGTGTTTCAGGAAGGCCATGATGCCGTGGCCGAGCAGGCCTTCCGCGAGATCGCGCGCCTGACCGGCGGTGCCTGGTGCCGGTTTGATCCCGGTGCTGCGGCGCAGCTGCGAGAGCTGTTGCGCGCAGCTGCGGCCTACGCTGCCGGCGGCCGTGAGGCACTGCTCCAGCTGGCAAAGACCGCGAACGGCGCGGCGATGTTGATCGGCCAGATGAAGTAGCGCTCAGGCTGGCCTTCGTCGGCGAACGCCATGCATTTTGGCGCAAGGCCGACTATATTCCGGTCATGACCCTGATCGCCGGCGCCGTCGCCGTTATCACGCTTTATCTGCTGCTTCAGATGTTCCGTTCCGCCAATCCGGCGGTGCTGGCGCGCACCATCAAATTCGGCGGCGGCGTGCTGGCGCTGGCGGTCGCGGCCTTCACGGGCTTGCGGGGCGAGCTGGCGGTTGCGATCCCGCTCGGAATTTTCGGCGCCGGACTGCTCGGCTGGACGCCATTGGCGAACGCCGGCTTCGGCAATATCGGCGGGCTGTTTGGGGGCGGCGCTGCGCCTGCGTCCGGGCAGGCCTCGCGCGTGCGCTCGCAATTCCTCGACATGCGGCTCGACCACGATTCCGGCCAGCTCGGAGGCCGGATCGTCGCCGGTCCGCACGCCGGGCGCGATCTCGACGAGTTCGATCTCGCGGGCCTCTTGGCGATGGTCCCGGCGTTCGACGCCGAGAGCGTGGCCTTACTTGAAAGCTATCTGGACCGCCGGTTTCCCGCTTGGCGTCAGAACGCGCAGGGCGATGCGGCAGGGCGGCAGCGCCGCACGGCGGCGAGTGGCAAAATGACGGCGGAGGAAGCCTATCAGATCCTTGGCCTGCAGCCGGGAGCGGGGCGTGACGACATCAGCCGGGCCCACAAATCCCTGATGAAGAAACTCCATCCCGACCAGGGGGGCTCGACGTATCTCGCTGCCCGGGTAAACGAGGCCAAGGATACTCTGCTTCGCACGCATAACGGCTAACTCCGGCACCACGCTACAAACGCCCGTACCGCGTGAGCTCCGTTGCTCTGTCTGTCGTCGCCCCGATGCCCGCCATTGTCGGCGTGGTCGATCCGTTGAGTAAAAATTTAACCGTAAATCGTTGACGAGAGGTTGTCGCGGAACTGGCCTCGCCGCATCCCCAAAACAAAAATGCCCGCGCAAGGCGCGGGCATTTCGATTGGAGCGGTGCAGACGATCAGTTGCGGACCGTAATGCAGGAGATGTCGGCGCGCTTCAGGGCGCGGCAGACGGCTTCGGCCTGGTCGCGCTCGAGCCCGGCGAAGCGGGCGCGGTAGAGCTTGCGATTGTCCTTGGCGACGACCGGCTCGGTAAACGGATCGGCCTTGCTGAGCAGGCCGCGGGCCGAGTTGCGCGCAGCATCGATGCGCTGCTGGGCTTCGTTCTCGCTCTCGAGCGCGCCGACCTGGACGATCCAGCCGCTGTGGACGGCCGGCTTGGTGGTGGCGCTCATCTGGATCGGCTGCGGCGCCGGATCGGCGGACGCAAGCTTCGGAGCGGCCGGGGCGGGCACGGTCGCGGTTGAGGCCGGCAGCACGCCGAGGATACCGTTACCGGTGCCGAAGCCGGCCGGCTGACGCGGCAGCTCGGTACGGGCGACGTCGGCCTTCGGCGCTTCGGGCTGGCTTTGGGGCTCGGGCTTGTTGATCAGATCGGCGCGGGCGACGACGGCCCCGGAAGTTTCCGCGACGTCGGAGCGGGAGGCGATCGTGCTCGTGACTTGCGGTGCGACCGGAGCCGGGGCGGCAGAGGCGACCTTGACGGCGCCGGCCTTGACCTGGACGGTCTTGACCCGGACCGGCTTCATCGGTTCGGACGAGCCGGGGATGATGGAGAGCGGCTGGCTCGAGATCACGCCATTGGTGAGCGGCGCTGGCTCGATCTTGGATTCAGTTGGCCGAACCTCGGGCTTGCTGGCCTCAGGCTTGGGCGGAGCCGGCGGCACCGCGGCCGTCGCCGCGGCAAGCGTCGACAGGCGTGCAGCAAGACGCGACTGGGCGGGTTCGGGAGCAGGGGCGGCGGCCTGGACCTGCGGAGCGGGGCGGGCCGGCGTGTCCGAGGCGTCCGCGACCTCGGCAGAGGCGTCAGCGCCATTGCGCTCGGTGACTGCGGCGACGGTGTGCGTGGTCGCGCCCTTCTCGATGTTCTCCGCCAGCAGGTTGCGCATGATGGCGTCGCGCGAGCCGCCGCTGCGGCCGCCCAGCACCACGCCGATCAGGTGGCGGTTGCCGCGGCGCATCGAGGTGACGAGGTTGAAGCCGGAGGCGCGGGTGTAGCCGGTCTTGATGCCGTCCACGCCTTCCACGCTGCCGAGCAGGTGATTGTGGTTGCGGATCGACTGGCCGCGCCAGTTGAACGTCGAGGTGGCGAAATAGCGATAGTAGCGCGGGAAGCGCTCCTGGATGGCGCGGCCGAGCGTGGCCTGGTCGCGCGCGGTCGTGACCTGCTCGTCGTTGGGAAGGCCGTTGGCATTGCGGTAGACCGTCCGGGACATGCCGAGCGAGCGCGCCTTTCGCGTCATCATCTGGGCGAAGTCGTCTTCATCTCCGGCGATCGCCTCCGCGATGACCACGGCGGCGTCGTTGGCGGAGCGGGTGACGAGACCCTTGATGGCGTCCTCGACCCGGATGGTCTGGCCGGCACGCAGGTTCAGCTTGGTCGGATCCTGGTCGGCGGCGTGCTGGGACACCGGCATCTCGGTGTCGAGCTTCATCTTGCCGGACTCGAGACGCTCGAACAGCAGATAGAGCGTCATGATCTTGGTGAGCGAGGCGGGGTGGCGGATACCGTCGGGGCTGTTCGACTGGAGCACCGCGCCGGAATTGCCGTCGACGATGATGGACGCGAATTTCGGGCTGGAGCTCTCGGACACATCGCGCTGCACCCGGTGGTGCGCGTAATGGCGCCGATGGCGCCGCGCCTCGGCAGCATCGGTGGTGAAGATGACTGCGGTGGTGACCGTAAGAAGCCCGAAAACGCCAACCCGCGCCAAGGGCGAGGAAGACAAGTTTTTACGAAGCATGGAACCCCGTCCCCGTTTCTGACTTGATCACCGGCCCGTGAGGCGAAATTGTGCCCATCGGGCCCGGGATCATTACCTGCTCAGGCTGTCCCTCCGCGGGTGTTCGCTGCGGGGGACGTTGGGCCTGAGCCGCTGTTCTGGCTAAGGTGATGTTCTCAAACGGCTTTGGCCGATTGCAGAAGCTGAACACGTCCAGGGAATCAGGGTAGGGGCCCGCGGTTTCCAAAAGCTTAAGGAACCCTTGCGGGAAACCCCGGGAATCTCCGCGATTTGCATCTAGTTTTTGTGCGTCGCACAAGATTCTTGACTTTATTGTGCGTTGCACTAATTATGGGCACAGTCAGGGAGCCGGGGCTTCCCGACGAGAGCCAGGGAAAAGGATTCCGAAATGTTCAAGGTTGAAGACTTTCAGAACTACGGGAAAGAGCACTTCGAGCAGTGCGTTGCCTCCGCGACCTCCGTGCAGCACGGCCTCCAGGCGATCGCCAGCGCCTATGGCGACTACACCAAGAAGTCGTTCGAAGACACCAAGTCCTTCGTCGAGAAGCTTTCCGGCGTGAAGTCGCTGGACAAGGCCATGGAAGCCCAGACCGACTTCGCCCGTTCCGCCTACGAGACCTTCGTCGCGGAATCGCAGAAGATCGCCGGCCTCTACAACGACCTCGCCAAGCAGGCGTTCAAGCCGGTCGAGACCATCGTGTCGAAGTTCACCCCGGCCGCCAACTAAGCTTTCCCGGATATCCTGGAAGTAAAAGCCCGGCTGCACAGCCGGGCTTTTTGTTTGTCGCGACGGGTTCGTCTCGGCGCACCAGCGTGTTCGGACGAACTTGATGGTGCTGCTCGCGCAAGATTAGCTGCCGGTGTTCACCTGCACGAAGATTATGATGCTCGCGGGTCCCGGCGTTTCGCACAGCTTCTTCCTTGCCCGATTTTGCGCCACGCGATTCAAACGGCAGCTCGACTGGACCGTAGAAGTCCGGAGATGATCCCGCGCGAAACCGTCGCAGCTCAATGCCCGGCCGGTTCCTGATCAATATGTTCTAACCAGGCGGCGCGGAAATTTTTGTCAAACGGGTCCGGATTGATTAACCTCGGTCAGGATCGTCCGGATCGGGAATCGGGACCGTCGCGGCCGCATAGGCCGGACCTTTGCACGCTTGCGGCGAGCCGGGGGCGGGCCCATATTGTTGACGACCGATACGGCTTGGACCGGACCGGTTGGAAGCGGCGATCCAACGAGGCGGCGCGCCTGTGCGAAGCTCCGAAGGCTGGGCTTTGCGGCGGACCGTCATACGCTTCCGTGGGGAATTTGAACGCCTGAGCCATGCCGCAACTGTTGTCCAGACTCGACCTGTCCGCGGCTACCGCCGCCCTCGCTCCCCGGATGAGCAATGACGAGAACCGTTCGGGCAGTCCGACGGGTCCGAACACCTCTGTCATCACCAAGGTCAAGCCGAAGACCAAGCGACCGAACCTGTACCGCGTGCTGATCCTGAACGACGATTACACGCCGATGGAATTCGTCGTCCACGTGCTGGAGAAGTTCTTCCAGAAGGACGTCGAGGCGGCGACCAAGATCATGCTGCACGTTCACCATCACGGTATCGGGGAGTGCGGCGTGTTCACCTACGAGATTGCCGAGACCAAGGTGACGCAGGTGATGGACTTCGCCCGCAAGCACCAGCATCCGCTGCAATGCGTGATGGAAAAGAAGTAAGTCGCCTTACGGCGCGTCTTGAGGCCGGCTCTCGTATCTGTCGCAATGTGATTGTCGCGTGATACCTGCGCGCGACGTCTGTTGCGGCCGGCAGGATTTGAGGAATTCTGCACCGGCGCCGGTCCCGCCCAAATCGGAACGGGTTTTGCATTGAAAATAGCCCAGGTGGCTAGCGGCGGAGTCGCGGAACCGGTCTTTCGCCGCGATCTTGTATAACTATATGTGACAAAGGTTGTTGTTGCCTGACCGGGCGATCACGACCATGATGGTGGGGGCCATAGAGGACGCGAATGCCGACTTTTTCCCAAAGCCTTGAACAATCCCTGCATCGTGCGCTGGCGATCGCAAACGAGCGTCATCACCAATACGCGACGCTCGAGCATCTCTTGCTCTCTCTGATCGACGACTCCGATGCAGCCGCGGTCATGCGCGCCTGTAGCGTCGATCTCGACAAGCTCCGCACGAGCCTCGTCAATTATCTTGAGACCGAATTCGAGAACCTGGTGACGGATGGCGCCGATGACGCCAAGCCGACCGCCGGTTTCCAGCGCGTGATCCAGCGCGCGGTGATCCATGTGCAGTCGTCGGGTCGCGAAGAGGTGACCGGCGCCAACGTGTTGATCGCGATCTTCGCCGAACGCGAGAGTCATGCCGCTTACTTCCTGCAAGAGCAGGACATGACGCGCTATGACGCGGTCAACTACATCAGCCACGGCATCGCCAAGCGGCCGGGTGTCTCCGAAGCGCGCCCCGTCCGCGGCGTCGACGAGGAGACCGAGACCAAGGGCAGCGAGGACGCCAAGAAGAAGGGCGAGGCGCTCGAGACCTATTGCGTCAATCTCAACAAGAAGGCGCGCGACGGCAAGATCGACCCGGTGATCGGACGCAATTCCGAGATCAACCGCGCGATCCAGGTGCTGTGCCGCCGGCAGAAGAACAATCCGCTGTTCGTCGGTGAAGCCGGCGTCGGCAAGACCGCGATCGCCGAAGGCCTCGCCAAGCGCATCGTCGACAGCGAGGTGCCGGAAGTTCTGGCGGCCGCGACCGTGTTCTCGCTGGACATGGGCACGCTGCTTGCCGGCACGCGCTATCGCGGCGATTTCGAGGAGCGCTTGAAGCAGGTGCTGAAGGAGCTCGAGGCGCATCCGAACGCCATACTGTTCATCGACGAGATCCACACCGTGATCGGTGCGGGCGCGACGTCGGGCGGGGCGATGGATGCCTCGAACCTGCTCAAGCCGGCGCTCGCCTCGGGCACGATCCGCTGCATGGGCTCGACCACCTACAAGGAATACCGCCAGCACTTCGAGAAGGACCGCGCGTTGGTGCGGCGCTTCCAGAAGATCGACATCAACGAGCCGACCGTCGAGGACGCGATCGCGATCCTCAAGGGCCTCAAGCCGTATTTCGAGGACTATCACCGGCTGAAGTACACCAATGAGGCGATCGAGGCCGCGGTGCAGCTCTCCTCGCGCTACATCCACGACCGCAAGCTGCCCGACAAGGCGATCGACGTGATCGACGAGTCCGGTGCGGCGCAGATGCTGGTCGCCGAGAACAAGCGCAAGAAGACCATCGGCATCAAGGAGATCGAGACCACGATCGCCTCGATGGCGCGGATCCCGCCGAAGAGCGTGTCGAAGGATGATGCCGAGGTGCTCAAGCATCTCGAGCAGACCCTGAAGCGCACCGTGTTCGGCCAGGACAAGGCGATCGAATCGCTCGCCGCCTCGATCAAGCTGGCGCGTGCCGGTTTGCGCGAGCCGGAGAAGCCGATCGGCTGCTACCTGTTCTCAGGGCCCACCGGCGTCGGCAAGACCGAGGTTGCCAAGCAGCTCGCGGCGACGCTCGGCGTCGAGCTGCTGCGCTTCGACATGTCCGAATATATGGAGCGGCACACCGTGTCGCGCCTGATCGGCGCGCCTCCCGGCTATGTCGGCTTCGACCAGGGCGGCCTGCTCACCGACGGGGTCGACCAGCATCCGCATTGCGTGGTGCTGCTCGACGAGATCGAGAAGGCGCATCCCGACCTCTACAACGTGCTGCTCCAGATCATGGATCACGGCCGGCTCACCGATCACAACGGCAAGCAGGTCAACTTCCGCAACGTGATCCTGATCATGACCACGAATGCGGGCGCGGCGGATCTCGCCAAGCAGGCGTTCGGCTTCACGCGCTCGAAGCGGGAAGGCGACGACCATGAGGCGATCAACCGGCAGTTCGCGCCGGAATTCCGCAACCGTCTCGATGCCATCGTCTCGTTCAGCCATCTCAGCGTCGAGGTGATCGGCACCGTCGTCGAGAAGTTCGTGCTTCAGCTCGAGGCGCAACTCGGCGACCGCGACGTCACCATCGAGCTGTCCGAGCCTGCCAAGGCCTGGCTGGTGCAGCACGGCTATGACGAGCAGATGGGCGCGCGGCCGATGGCCCGCGTGATCCAGGAGCACATCAAGAAGCCGCTGGCCGACGAGGTGCTGTTCGGCAAGCTCAAGGGCGGCGGCCACGTCCGCGTCGTTCTCGTCAAGGACGAGGCCGACGAGACCAAGGACAAGATCGGCTTCGAGTTCGTCGAGGGCCCGGTCACGCCGAAGCAGGAAAAGCTGCCCGGCACCCGCAAGCGTCCGCCGGGCAAGTCCAACAAGCCGGGCGGCCCCGGCGGCTCGAAGGGGCCGACCTCCAAGGGTCCGCTGGTCAAGGCTTGATTGGCATATGATGAAATCGAAAAGGCCGGCTGCGAAGCCGGCCTTTTTGTTTGCATCGCAATAAGTGCGCTGAACCTTCTGGCGGCAACTACTGTTGCTCCGTGGCCTGGGGCTGCACGTCAGTAGTATCTGGAGCGGCTGCCGCTGCCTTCGGCTTGGCCTTGGATTTTTTCGAGGACTCCGCGACGGCCTTCTGCGGTGCTCCGTTGTCTTCTCCGCAGCGACGCTGCTCTGCAAGCGCGCCCAAATATTGCTGACGAGCCTGCAGTGCCTGTATCTCCGTGTCCGCTGTCCCTTGGAAGTCCATGCCGAACCAAAGTACGGGCACCACTAGGCCAGCAACACCTGCCGCGACGTTTTGGGCTACTTTTAATCCCTTGTCCGATGCAAGCTGCTGAACTTTGGCGTTGTTGGTCTGGACCTCGATGTTGATCGCGGCGCAGTCCATGTACCGATCTTGAGGCTGCACTACTGCAACCGGGGCCGGTGCACGACCTGCACAACCGGACGCAGTAGTCGCCACTGCGCAAAGCGCCACAACCTTAAAATAATTCATAAAGAATCCCCCAGCCTTGGTTGCAAAGAAGCGCAACCAGGGCGCGTGTGCAATACTCCTTGCGTGGCATCGTAAAACTACGGATTGCAGCCGGGCGGAGAGTTAATCCCCCTTCATCCGCTGCCCGTCCTGAATGCGGACATGCTCGGCGCCCCGCGCGCCCGTAGGTGCCAGGCGCAGCATGCTGAGCAGCGCGCCGCACAGGGCAAAGCCGACGCCGGCGAGCAGCGCGATCCTGGTGCCCTCCTGCGGGTAGCGGCTGAGGAACAGCGCGACCAGCGCGGCGCCGGCGGTCTGGCCGAGCAGGCGGGCGGTGCCCAGTATGCCGCTGGCGCCGACGGAGCGCTCACGCGGGGCGGCGGCGATCATGGTGCGGTTGTTCGGCGTCTGGAACAGACCGAAACCGAAGCCGGCGAGGGCCATGCGCCAGGCGATGTCGAAGGCGCCGGGCATTCCGGCAGCATCGCGAGCGAGGCGAGCCCGCGGCGCATCGGCGGCCTCGCGAAGGCCGCAGGATGTCACGGCCGACGCAAGCGGGCTTGATGCAGCTCAAGGCGGTCGCTACACCGCCGGCGGATTGCGGTCGGTGAAGGTCGTGCGCTGGTGCCAGTAGGGATAGGGCAGCGTCACCTTGCTGGCGGCGTCGAGCTTTGCGACCTGGTCCTTGGTGAGGGACCAGCCCACCGCGCCGAGATTTTCGCGCAGCTGCGTCTCGTTGCGCGCGCCGATGATCAGCGTCGAGACGGTGGGGCGCTGCAGCAGCCAGTTCAGCGCGATCTGCGACACGCTCTTGCCCGTCTCCTTTGCAACCTCGTCGATCGCGTCGACCACGCGATAGACGTGCTCGTCCGGCACGGGCGGGCCGAACTCGGCGGTCTTGGGCAGGCGGCTGACTTCCGGCTTCGGCTGGCCGCGACGGATTTTTCCCGTGAGGCGTCCCCATCCAAGCGGCGACCACACCACCGCGCCGAGACCCTGGTCGAGGCCGAGCGGCATCAGCTCCCATTCGTAGTCGCGCCCGATCAGCGAATAGTAGGTCTGGTTGGCGACGTAGCGCGGGAAGCCGTGCTTGTCGGCAACACCGAGCGACTTCATCAGATGCCAGCCCGAAAAATTCGAAACGCCGACATAACGGATCTTGCCGGCGCGCACGAGCACGTCGAGCGTTGAAAGCACTTCTTCGGGCGGCGTGAATGCATCGAAGCCATGGAGCTGGAACAGGTCGATGTAATCGGTGCCGAGCCGGCTCAGCGAACCGTCGATGGCCGCGAGCAGGTGCTGGCGTGACGAGCCGAGGTCGTTGGGACCGTCTCCGAAGCGGAAGGTTGCCTTGGTCGAGATCAGCACCTTGTCGCGGCGGCCCTTGATGGCCTCACCCAGAACGCGCTCGGACTCACCGAGCGAATAGACGTTTGCGGTATCGAACATCGACACGCCGGCCTCAAGGCAGATGTCGAGAAGGCGGCGCGCTTCGGTCGCGTCCGTCGTGCCCCACGCAGCGAGGCGGCCGACGCCGCCGAACGTGCCCGTTCCCAGGCTCAAAGCAGGCACCATGAGGCCGGACCGGCCCAAGCGTCGGTATTCCATCGACATGCTCCTCGGCTGGCCGCTGATTGATCGGTGCGGCCTTGGTGCCGAAGCTAGCGCAAGCAGGCGTGTTGTCCTACGACGCGCTCACATACCGGCCTTGCTTTGGAGCCGGCTAGTCGTGCCGAAGCATGTCATCGAATGCCGCATCGGCAATGCGCGAGCCGACTGGCTTCGTTGCGGCCCGAGCCTCGCTCCTTGCAACGGGTGAGGGAACGCAGGCGAGGTCACTATTGCGAGTCTGCTGCGGCAGCAGAGTCAAACCCCATCCCACCACGACCAGCACCGCAAGCCGGATCGCGATCACGCTAAGCAACAGCTCCGATCCGCCTATCGTCGCGTGAGTCCTCATGCGCATCAGCCTGAGGCACGCAACGTGACAAGACAATCTGGAATTGGCGAGCATTACCTTCGTCGCAAGCGAAGGCTCGCGAAGATGGCTGGTCAGTGCCGCAGCTGGCTCTGCCGGAAGTCGCGCGGGGACATCCCGAAATGCTCGCGGAAGACACGGCCGAAATGCGAGAGGTCGTTAAAACCCCAGGCAAACGCGATCTCGCTGATGTGACGGTGGGCCAGCACGGGCGAAGCGAGGTCACGCCGGCATTGGGCGAGGCGCTCCGCAAGCACGTAGCGCTGAAACGAGGTGTCCTCGTCGGCGAGGAGATCGTTCACGTAGCGCGGCGAGATGCCGAGCGCAGCTGCGGTCTCCGCCAGCGACAGATCGGGATCGGCGAGATGCGCGCGAATGTGCGCCTTGAGCCGGTAGAGCAGGGCGGAGCGATGGGTCGAGGACGGCAGCGCGGTCTTGCCGAGCCGTTCGCTCAGCACCATCGCCAGCAGATCGACGGCTTGCTCCGACAGGGCGGCCGCATTGTTCGGCGCGAGCCGGTCCGCGCTCTGGCAGAGCCTGAAGATGAAGTCGTAGGCGAGCCGCTCGAGCGGTGCGTCTGCGCCGAACGAGATCGCGGTGAGCGTCTCGGTGCCGCCGAGCCGCCGCTGCAGCATCTCGCGCGGCACCTTGAAGATGGTCTGCGTAAAACTGTTGTTGAATTTCAGCTCGTAGGGCCGCGTCGTGTCGTAGAGCGCGAACTCGCCGGGATGGATCACGGTCTCGCGGCCGTCCTGCACCACGCCGCCGTCGCCACGGTTGCCGAGTGCGATGAGCACGAAATCCTGGTCCGAGCGCGCGATGCGCGAGGGGGTGCGGAACACGTGCTGGCGGTCGGAGCAGACGTCGGAGCACACGGCTTTGCCCAGCGAGGCTTGCGTCACCGAGCCATGGAAGGCACTGCCGAGGTCGGACTTGCAGTCCAGCCCGACGAAGACGTCGCAGACGATGTCCTGCCAGAGGGCGAGCCGCCGGTAGCCGGGGCTGCCGTCCGTCGTGAACTGGATTGGCATTTTGGACAGCCTCCCTTTCACATCCCGCAAAACTGCAAATCGGCCAAATCCAGCCTGACCGCAGGCAAATCCCATACCGGGGCGGCGATCCAGTCCGGTCGAGTTTTTGTGCCGCCATGGTCGAGCGCCCGGTCGCCGGGCTCGGCCAAATAGACTGCATCGGACGAGGTCCGCGATCAACCGGCAATGGAGGCGGCCATGGGCATCGAACATCCCAAATACAAGGTGGCGGTGGTGCAGGCGGCCCCTGCCTGGCTCGACCTCGACGCTTCGATCGAGAAGTCGATCGCACTGATCAAGGAGGCGGCCGAGAAGGGCGCCAAGCTGATCGCCTTTCCGGAAGCTTTCATCCCCGGCTACCCCTGGCACATCTGGATGGACTCGCCGGCCTGGGCGATCGGCCGTGGCTTCGTGCAGCGCTATTTCGATAACTCGCTCTCGTACGACAGCCCGCAGGCCGAGCACCTGCGCGAGGCCGTGCGCAGGGCGAAGCTGACGGCGGTGATCGGCCTGTCCGAACGCGACGGCGGCAGCCTTTATCTGGCACAATGGCTGATCGGCGCCGATGGCGAAACCATCGCCAAGCGCCGCAAGCTGCGCCCGACCCATGCCGAGCGCACCGTCTACGGCGAGGGCGACGGCAGCGACCTCGCCGTGCACGCGAGACCCGACATCGGCCGCCTCGGCGCGCTGTGCTGCTGGGAGCATCTCCAGCCGCTGTCGAAATACGCGATGTACGCCCAGAACGAGCAGGTTCATGTCGCGGCCTGGCCGAGCTTTTCGCTCTACGATCCGTTCGCGCCGGCGCTCGGCGCGGAGGTCAATAACGCCGCCTCGCGCGTCTATGCGGTGGAGGGCTCATGCTTCGTGCTCGCGCCTTGCGCGACGGTGTCGCAGGCCATGATCGACGAACTCTGCGACCGGCCGGACAAGCACGCGCTGCTGCATGCCGGCGGCGGCTTTGCCGCGATCTACGGCCCCGACGGCAGCCAGATCGGCGACAAGCTCGCGCCCGACCAGGAGGGATTGCTGATTGCCGAGATCGACCTCGGCGCCATCGGCGTCGCCAAGAACGCCGCCGATCCAGCAGGCCACTATTCGCGGCCCGACGTGACGCGACTGCTGCTCAACAAGAAGCGATACCAGCGCGTCGAGCAGTTCGCACTGCCGGTGGACGCCGTCGAGCCCACGGATATTGCCGCGGCGGCGAGCTGATCGCCGCCGCGCGGAGACGGGCTTGCGTTATGCGACGCAGTGGCCGAGCAGCTCGGGATGCGCCGCGCAGATGTGATGTGCGCCGGCCTCGCGCAGCTCGGCCTCGCTGCCATAGCCGTAGAGCACGCCGATCGCGGTCATGCCATTGGTGCGGGCGCCGACCACGTCATGGCTGCGGTCGCCGATCATGATGGCGCTGGCCGCATCGACCTTCGCCTCGTCGAGCGCGTAGCGGAGCAGGTCGCCCTTGCTGACGCGTGTGCCGTCGAGTTCCGAGCCGAACACGCGCTCGAAATAAGGCTTCAGGCCGAAATGATCGACGATGCGGCTGGCGTAGACCGCGGGCTTGCTGGTGGCCACGAACATGCGCGGCGTCGTCTCGGCGAGCGTTGTCAGCGTGTCCACGATACCGGCATAGGCCTCGTTCTCGAACAGGCCGATATCTGAGAAGCGTTCGCGATAGAGCAGCAGCGCCCGGTCGGCGAGCTCGTCGCTTCCCGTGAGCTTCTTCAGGCTGGCAAGTAGCGGCGGCCCGATGCACCAAGTCAGCTCGTCCTCGCTCGGCACCGCCAGGTTCAACCGCTCCAGCGCGTACTGGATCGAGCGGGTGATCCCGGGCTTCGGGTTGGTCAGCGTGCCGTCGAGGTCAAAATAGATTGTGGCCATCAGGGCGGAACCCGCGTTGAGACTGCCGCCCGTTGCTAGTCGGATCAGGCGTCAAGTCAAGGCCCGTCGCGTCATTGCTGCCGGGCCCATGCGACGATCGCTGCGGCGTCCGGGCCGGCCTGGGCTTCCCAGGCGGCGATCGTGCTGGTCGCGGCGTTGCGGAGCACTGCGACGAGGGACGGCGGCGCCGGCTCGGCGATGGTGACACCGTTGTCGCGCATGCGCGCATAATTCTCGGCGGTACGATGGGCGAGCAGCGCGAACTGGCTCTGCTCGGTCTCGGCTGCAGCCGCCATCACCTCGCGCTGCATCGGTTCGGACAGCGCAGCAAAGGCCTCGCTGCGGACGAAGGCGATCGAGATCGGCATCGCATAATTGATGGCCGTGAAATGCGGCAGGAAGTCCCAGAGCTTGCGTCCTGCGCCGCCATCGCCGGAGGTGAGGAATGCGTTCAGCTGGTGCTCCTTCAGCCCGGCAAGCGCCTTGTCCATCGGCAGGAACTGCGCGTTGGCTCCGGCGGTCCGCATCACCGCGCTCGAATTGGCGTCGTAGGCGCGCAAATTCAGCTTCGGCAGATCGTCGGCGCCTGCGAGCGCATGATCGGACCAGAGGCCGGTCGCCGGCCAGATCGTCAGATAGAGCAGCTTCAGGCCGCGGGCGGCGAACGCCTTCTCGTAGAGCGGGCGCGCCCGCGCACTGGTGGCGCGGGCGACGTCGACCGATTGCACCAGGAAGGGCAGGGTGGAGAGGCCGAGCACCGGGTCGAGGCCGGACAGCGCGCCGGCAAAGGCATCGCCGCCGGCGATGCGGCCATCCAGCGCCGCGCGCGGCATCTCGCCCGAATTGATCTTGAGCTCGTTGTCGAAGGCGCCCGTCACGGTCACGAAACCGTTTGTGCGCGCCGCGACGCGATCGGCGAAAGTGGTGAGGCCGATCCCGGAAATGTTGTTTTGCGGGTATTCCGTGGTCATCCGCCAGCTGACCTGCGCCAGGGCCGGCGCGGCGGACAGGACGAGGGCGGCGAGGGCCAGGATCGCGCGGATCCGTCTGGCGGGGGAACGCATTGGGAGAAGCAGGTCAGGCAGCATATATTGGCAACTCGTCGAACCATGGCACGATGCCACAACATGGCGGATCATCTTGTCGCATGCCGCGCCGGCACGCGCCACAGCGATGCTTGGGCAGCGTTGGCGCGAATTGCAGCACTTGCCGTTGTCGCACTGGTCGCGTCGGCGACGCAGGCTGCAGCATGGGACAGCTCGCCCGCGAAAACTGATATCGCCGTCCCCAGCGTCGAGGAGCTTGCGATGCCGCCGCAGAAGCCGGCGGCTGGGCGCGAGAGCGACACGCGGGAGTCGATCTGCCTGATCGTCGAGGCTGCTGCGCGCGATGCCAATCTGCCGCTGGAATTCTTCGCCCGCGTAATCTGGCAGGAAAGCCGCTTCCAGGCCGATGCGGTGGGGCCGATGACGCGCAGCGGCGAGCACGCGCAGGGCATCGCGCAGTTCATGCCGGGGACTGCAAGCGAGCGCGGGCTGCTCAATCCTTTCAACCCGGTGCAGGCGCTACCGAAGTCGGCCGAATTCCTGAACGAGCTGCGCAACCAGTTCGGCAATCTCGGCCTTGCCGCAGCCGCCTACAACGCCGGCCCGCGCCGCGTGCAGGAGTGGCTTGCCGGCACCGGGCCGATGCCGGAGCAGACCCGCAACTACGTCTACGCTATCACAGGCACGAGCGTTGACGCCTGGGCCAAGGCGGGCAGCACCGGCAAGGGCCCGCCGAGTTCGCCGCCGACGAGCTGCCGCGACCTCATGGCCCTGTTGAAGCGCGCGCCAAATCCGTTCGTCGCCGAGCTCGAGCAGCATGTCGAGCTTGCCGCGGCAAAGATCTGGGGCGTGCAGCTCGCCGCCGGCTTCGACCGCAACAGGGCGCTGGCGATGTATTCCCGCGCGGTCACGCGACTGAGCGCGGTGATCGGCGAGCGCGATCCGAGCCTGCTGAGCTCGGTGATGCGCAGCCGCGGCACGCGTGCGTTCTACCAGGTGCGCATCGGGGCCGATACGCGAGCCGAGGCGGATGATCTGTGCAACCGCATCCGTAAGGCCGGCGGCGCCTGCTTCGTACTAAGGAATCGGGGTGTGGCGGGGTAGGAGGCGTCTCTCGTGCGCATGCCAGCCCCGCCGCGCGCTTCCTTGACGCGAGGCGCCGCATTGCCCGTTATGCAGCCACGATTCCGCAACCTCGGCCAACACTCCCGTGGCGCTCCCTCCGCTCGATTCACCTCAATGGCAAAGTCCGTGGCGCGCCTTTGCGTGGGGACTGCGCTCGATCACGCAGACGATCCTCACCATCGTGCTGTTCGTGACCTATCTCGGCATCGGCGCGCTCGCCCATGACACCCATTTCAGCCTGCTCTGGGCGCTGTGCTCGACGCTGTTCGTCTGGGCAGGTCCCGCGCAGATCATTTTGATCACCACGCTCGGCTCGGGCGCCACCATCATCCAGTCGGCGATCGCGGTGACGGTCAGCGCTATCCGCCTGTTTCCGATGGTGGTCTCGGTGCTGCCGCTGATGCGCACGCCGACGACGAAACGGCGCGAGCTTATCTTCGCCGCGCACCTCACCGCGGTGACGCTGTGGGTCGAATGCCACCGCTTCCTGCCGCAGGTGCCGCGCGAGCGGCGCATCGCCTTCGTGCATGGGCTCGGCTGCGGCCTGGTCTCGGTGTGCCTCACCGCCAACACGGTCGGCTATTTCCTCGCCGCCAACCTGACGCAGACGCTCGGCGCGGCGATCCTGCTGCTGACGCCGCTGTCGTTCCTGTTCTCGACCGCGCGCAACAGCCGCGAGGTCGCCGACGTCGTCGCGCTGACGCTCGGAATATTGCTTTATCCGTTGGCGGCGAAGATGAACTCGGGTCTCGACATCCTCGTGAGCGGCGTGGTGGCGGGCACGATCGCCTATGGTGTGCATTGGTGGCGGGAGGTACGCGCATGAATTTCGCCCAGCTCATCGGCGACTGGCATGCGCTCGCTGTGCTGTTCGTCGCCGGCGTCGTTCCCAACCAGATCTGGCGCATGCTGGGTCTGTGGTTCGGCGGCGGCATCGACGAGGGCTCGGAGCTGCTGGTCTGGGTGAGGGCGGTCGCGACCGCGATCCTGGCCGGCGTCATCGCCCAGATCGTGGTCGAGCCGCCCGGGGCGCTGGCCAGTGTGCCTGATGTCCTGCGCTACGGCGCGGTCGCTGCCGGCCTCGTCGTCTTCCTGCTGACCCGCCGCTCGATCTTCGCCGGCGTCGTCACTGGCGAAGTCTTCATGCTGGCCGGCAAGTGGTGGTTGGGCTAAAACCACCGGCGAATAGCGAAGGAACAGGAATTATGGTTCGCGAAAACGAACTCCGCGAGGGCGAGGTCGCTATCGACCTGCCAACGACCGCGGACGCCGGTCTCGTCTTCATCGGCCGCATCCGCACGCCCTGGACCTCGCGGCTGGAGACGCCGCGACAGGGGCGCCAGGACGGCCCGATCTGCCGCCTCGAGATCTTCGAGCCGTTCGTGCCGGCCATCAAGGGCGTCGATTTCTACAGCAATCTCGAAGTGCTGTACTGGCTCGACAAGTCGCGCCGCGACATCATCCTGCAGAGCCCGAAGAACAACGAGAAGACCCGCGGCACGTTTTCGCTGCGCTCGCCGGTGCGGCCCAATCCGATCGGCACGTCGATCGTCAAGCTGGTCGGCATCGAGGGCAATGCCATCCTCGTTCGCGGGCTCGATTGCATCGACAACACGCCGCTGATCGACATCAAGCCCGATCGCTGCGAGTTCACCCCGCTGGCCGCGCCGCAGAAGGGCGATTTCGAGACGGAGTGAGGGGCCGGGATCGTAGCCCGCATGGAGCGCAGCGGAATGCGGGGAAAGTCCCGGATTGCGCTTCGCTCCATCCGGGCTACGGATCTCAGCCCGCCTTCAACACCGCGATCAGCTTGGTCGCGTTCTCTTCCAGCACCTTGACGTATTCCTTGCGGCTCGCGGGCGGCAGCATCGCAACGCCGTCGTGGCGCGGCATGACGTGCATGTGCAGATGGAACACCACCTGTCCGCCGGCGGGCTCGTTGAACTGTTGCACGGTGATGCCGTCGGCGTTGAAGGCCTTCATCGCGGCGATGGCGATCTTCTTCGCACCGCGTGCGACATGAGCGTAGTCGTCGGGCTTGACGTCGAGGATGTTGCGGGCAGGAGCCTTCGGGATCACCAGCGTGTGGCCGGGCACGCGCGGCATGATGTCGAGGAAGGCGAAGACGTGCTCGTCCTCGTAGACCTTGTAGCAGGGCAGCTCACCGCGCAGAATCTTTGCGAAGATGTTGTTGGTGTCGTAGGCGGTCATGGCGGCGGCTCCCGAGAATTTCAAGCTTGGAATTTTCCGCTTACTGTCACCAGCGACGGCGAGGCGTCAAGGCGCCTCGTCGGCGCCTTTTCGGAACGGGCCGAGCTCGGCAAGCTCGCGCCCGGCCTCGGCGACATAGGCGCGCTCGCGCTTGAGGTAATCGTCGATGGCACGGCGTAGGCCGGGATCGGCGATGAAGTGAGCGGAATGGGTCGTGCGCGGCAGGTAGCCGCGCGCGATCTTGTGCTCGCCCTGCGCGCCGGCCTCGACATGGGTGAGGCCGCGCTTGATGGCGAAATCGATCGCCTGATAGTAGCAGACCTCGAAATGCAGGAAGGGATGATGCTCGACCGCGCCCCAGTTGCGGCCGAACAGCGTGTCGGAGCCGATGAAGTTGATCGCCCCCGCAATCCAGCGGCGTTTGCGGCGGGCCATCACCAGCAGCACGTCCTCGCTCATCGTCTCGCCGATCAGCGAGAAGAACTCGCGCGTGAGATAGGGCCGGCCCCATTTGCGCGAGCCGGTCTCCATGTAGAATTCGAAGAACGCGTCCCAGGCGTCCTCAGTGATGTCCTTGCCGGTCAGCCAGTGGATCGTGATCCCGGCCGCCAGCGCGTCGCGCCGCTCGCGCTTGATCGACTTGCGATGGCGCGAGTTCATCGTTGCGAGGAAGTCGTCGAAACTCGCAAAACCCTGGTTGTGCCAGTGGAACTGCTGGTCGGTGCGCTGGAGGAAGCCGTGCTCGGCGAGCAGCTTCCATTCGTCCTCGCGCGCGAAGGTGACGTGCACGGACGAGGCTTTGCTGACGCCGCAGAGCACCATCAGCCCGCTCGCCAGCGCCTCCCTGATCTGGTCGCGGTCGACGCCGTCGCGGACCAGCAGGCGCGGTCCCGTTGCGGGGGTGAAGGGAACCGAAACCTGAAGCTTCGGATAGTAGCGTCCGCCGGCGCGCTCATAGGCATCCGCCCAGCCCCGGTCGAAGACGTACTCGCCCTGGCTGTGCGATTTCAGATAGCAGGGCACGACGCCCGCGACGCGGCCATCGAGCTTGGCCACGAGGTGCCGCGGCCCCCAGCCGGTGCGGATCGTGGCCGAACCCGATTTCTCAACCGCGGAGAGAAAGGCGTGTGAGACGAACGGGTTATAGGCGGGTCTTGAGAGGCCGAGGGAATCGCCTGGAAGGGCGGATAAGGTTCCCGCGCCATGCCCGTTGCAAGCCTTCTCTTTAAGAGCCTTGCCGGGATTGGCGCAGGCGTCCCAATCCTCGGGCGAGACTTCGCCAATGGACGGTACGGCCTCGAGCGTAATGTCGGATGATGCCATTGCGCCCAAGATCGTGCATTGCAGCAGCGACTTCAAGGGGGCGGGGGAACACAGCTCTCGTGCTCCGGACGCGGCGCAGCACGTAGTGGTGCGCTGCTGAGCCGGGGCCCATCTCTCCGAGTAGCGTGCTGCCTGCTGGGTCCCGGCTCTGCGCAGCAACGCTACGCGTCGCAGCGCGTCCGGGACACGGGAGCGCCTATGGCACAAACCCCTCGAAGATCATCTGATCCGCATATTGCTTGACCCGCGTCCGCTGCTCGCCCGTGCGCACGGTCCAGCCGAGCAGGGCGCAGCCGAACAAATTGCGGGCGATCCAGGGGGCGGGGGCCGGCAGGTGGTCGACCTTGAAGGCGACGAAGTGCGGCTGGGTCTGCAAGCCGTGGCGCAGGTACAGCATGCTGTCGCGCTGCTCCTTCGTCAGGTAGGCCCAGTACTCGTCCTCATAGCTCCGCTGCGCGACGATGCCGCGCGGGCGAGCGGGCAACAGCTCGCGTAGCGCCAGCACCTGGTCGGGGTCGAAGGACATGCCGACGGCAGGGCCGTCATAGGATGCCAGCACCTCGGCCATCCGCTTGATCAGCTTGCGGTCGCCGCCAAAACGGCTCTTCACCTCGATCACCAGGGGCACGCGGCCGGCGACCATGGCGCAGAGGTCGGACAGCGACATCATCCGCTCGTCGGTGTCCTTGAACCTGACGGCTTTCAGCTCGGCCGCAGTCTTCTCGATCACCTCGCCGGTGGCCTCGGTGAGGCGGCCGAGCGCGTGGTCGTGGTGCACCATGGCCTCGCCGTCGGACGAGAGCTGGATGTCGACCTCGATCGAGAAATTGCCAGCGATCGCAGCCTGCACCGCGCCCGGCATGTTCTCGACGATGCCGCGGGAGATGTCGTGCAGGCCGCGATGGGCGACCGGCCGGGCTGTCAGCCAATCCGGAGCGCGCATGCGCGTCAGGCGACCTCGAACACGCCTTCGACCTCGACCGCCGCATCCGCGGGCAGCGAGGCGACACCGACGGTGGTGCGGGCATGGCGGCCCTTGTCGCCGAAGGCGGCAACCATGAGATCCGAGGCGCCGTTGAGCACCTTCGGCCCGTCCAGGAAGTCGGGCGCCGAGTTGATGAAGCCGCCGAGGCGCACCACGCGCACGACCTTGTCGAGATCGCCGAGCGCCGCCTTGACCTGGGCCAGCAGGTTGACCGCGCAGCCGCGCGCCGCCGCCGCGCCGTCCTCGATCGAGACGCCGGCGCCCAGCTTGCCCTTGGCGATCAGCTTGCCGGCGGGGTCGAAGCAGACCTGGCCCGAGACGAACAGCAGATTGCCGGTCCGCACGAACGGGACGTAATTGGCAACGGGGGTGGGCGCCTCGTGCAGCTTGATGCCCTGTTCCGCCAGTTTCTGCTCGACCGTGCTCGCCATGTCCGACCTCGTTGTCCAAAAATCATTCACCCCGGCACGTCCGCAGGCGGCCGGGCGCGCCCTGTTTCGCCCATCGAGCCGCCACATGCAAGCAACCGGCGGGGCTGCATTTTGTTAAGGCAGGGCAGCAGGTTCAGCGCGGGGGCCGCAATTTTACGTGAAACGGCCTCAGTTGCGACGCAATGGAACGGTCATTAAAATGTCGAATCTGCGCTTTCCTCAGGGAACAGACATGGTGCACCTTTTCCGGACTTCGCTCGGTGTGATGGCGCTCGCGGCGGCCGCTTTCGGCCCAAGCGGCGGGGCGCTTGCTGCCAATGGTCCGTTCTTGGCGCACCAGGCGCTCTATGACCTGAGCCTCGTCAAATCGCGCTCCAATTCGGTCAACAGCGCGCGCGGCCGCATCCTCTACAATTTCACCGGCAGCTCCTGCGAGGGCTACACCTCCGAATTCCGTCAGGTCTCCGAGCTCGACAGCGGCGAGGGCAAGGTCACGCTCAGCGACCTCCGCTCCAATTCCTGGGAGGACGCCACGGGCAAAAGCTACCGCTTCAAGATCGAGACGCGGATGAACGAGGCCGATGCCGGCCGCGTCGACGGCTCGGCGGAACGCGACGGCGACCACATCAACGTCAAGCTGAAGCTGCCGGCGCCGAAGAGCTTCACGCTCGACGGCAAGATCGTGTTCCCGACCGAGCAGATCCAGCGCATCATCGCCGCAGCCAAGGACGGCAAGTCGCTGCTCGAGCTTTCCGTCTATGACGGCTCCGATGACGGCCAGAAGGTCTACAACACGCTGACCGTGATCGGCCAGCCGATCGCCGCCGACCGCGCCACCTCATCCGATCCGTCGACGTCCGACGAGCACATGAAGTCGCTGAAGCGCTGGCCTGTCACCGTCAGCTATTTCGACCGCGTGGCCCAGCAGAAGGAAGGCGAGCAGACGCCGATCTATGCGATGGCGTTCGAGCTCTACGAGAACGGCGTCTCGCGCCAGCTCGTGCTCGACTACAACGATTTCGTCATCTCCGGCGCGATGGGCAAGTTCGACGCGAAGGACAGCAAGCCCTGCAATTGAGGGCGGATCCCTCTGCGCGAGCACTGCCGTAGGGTGGGCAAAGCGTAGCGTGCCCACCACTTCCCAGGTGAGCTGCAGGATCGTGGGCACGGCGCTGTGCGCCTTTGCCCACCCTACGAGATCTCTCTTCGCCGCTTTGCTCCTCGTAGTGACAGACTAGCTCTCGTCACACTCTCCAGCTACGCTCTCTCCCAACCACAAACTCCGGGAGCCCCTCCATGCCCAAGCTCGACCATCTCCGCCCCAGCGGCCTGCATCACAATCCCGCTTATTCCCACGTCGTCACGGCCACCGGCGCGCGGACGATCTACATTTCCGGCCAGGTCTCGACCGACGAGGAAGGACGCATCGTCGGCGAGGGCGATATCGCCGCGCAGACGACGCAGGTGATGCAGAATCTCGGGCACGCGCTGAAGGCGGCCGGCGCCAGCTATTCCAACATCGTGAAGATCACCACCTTCGTCGTGAACTACAAGCCGGAGCTGCGCCCGATCATCGGCAAGGCGCGCTCGGCCTTCTTCGAAGGCATGGAGCCGCCGGCCTCGACCCTCGTCGGCGTCTCCGCACTCGCCGCGCCGGAATGGCTGATCGAGATCGAGGCAATCGCGGTCGCGGATTGAGGTGGTGAAGGAATGACGTCGCAAAGTGCCATTCGGATCGCGGCTGCGTTGATGAGCAGGAGCGATGGGCGTGTCCTCCTGGTCAGGAAGAAGGCCACCGAAAGCTTCATGCAGCCTGGCGGAAAGATCGAGGCCGGCGAGCATCCGCAGGTCGCGCTCAGGCGGGAATTGTCCGAGGAGCTCGGGATTGACGTCGATCCGAACGAGATGGCCTACCTTGGACGATACATTGCGCCTGCCGCGAATGAGCCGGGGCGGCAGGTCGATGCGGAAGTGTTCCGCATCGTCATCGCACATCCAGTCGAGCCGGGCGCGGAGATCGAGGAGATTCTCTGGCTCGATCCGTCCTCGCCTGGAGCAGTCAAGCTCGCGCCTCTGACGCGCGACAAGCTGCTTCCGCTGTGTTCATAGCCCCTGCCGTAGCCCGGATGGAGCGAAGCGTAATCCGGGAAACCTGTCGCTGAGGATAGACTGTCCCGGATTGCGCTGCGCTCCATCCGGGCTACGAGCCGGGCGTCTCCTTCAGAACGGCCATCGCTTCATCGGCCCGATCAACCGGGACGAAGAGATGGTCGTGGTGAAAGGCCGACACGGCGTTCACGCTGATGCCCGCTTCGGCCAGACGCGCCGTGATTGCTGCAAGAAAGCCCACCGCGTCGAGCGCGGAGTGAACCGTCAGGGTGATCAGGCGCGAGGGGAATGCGTAGCGTAGTCCGGTACGTTCGGCCTCCTCGCGCAGGATCACCAGCGTTGTTCCTTCGCGTTCGTGGAACGTCAGCATCGGGCTGATGGTGGCTGGAATGCTCGCGCTCGGTGCAAGCGTGCAAAACACGAAGATGCCGTCCAGGATCTCCGGCTTCATGTCACGCAGCAGTGCGTCGAGATGGCGTTCGCCTGTCACGGTGCCAGCCCCCGAACCGGTAGGATCATTTGAGCCGCTGCGAAGCCATTGGCGTCAGCGGCTGATGAAGCCCCAACCAACATACCTTTGTATATCTCCACAAATCCTTCGAATACTCCGATCTTACGCTGGTACAATTGAGCGACGGCGGGAGATTCTTACAATTTGAGTCCACTCGGGTCACTGCGAGGAAGCTCAAATGAATGTCGTCATTCGAAAGCTCAACGGCTTGTGGCACCTCATCATCGGGTCTTGTCAGATCCGAACTCCGTTCCTGGAGAATCAGGATCGGCAGTTGGTCGTTCAGTATGCCAGGCGCGTCTATCCGGGTGCACGGATCTTCGAACGCGACTGAGTCGAGCAGGATCAGATCACTCCTGCGTCTTCTCCGGCCCGTCATAGGCAATGCCGCGGATCACCGCGGCGCTGCCGAACTTCTTCCGCAGGCTGTCCACGGCACGTTCGGCATGGGCTGCTCGGCGGTCGAGCATGTCGGTGTCGTCGATCGCCGAGCCCTCGCGTAGCGCGCTGACGCCGGCGCCCATCAGGCGAAAGGCGGTGCCGTCGATCTCTTTCGCCAGCATTTCGCGGCAGATCGAAAAAATCTTTGCAGCAAGTTGCGTCGGCGCGGCGATCGACTGCGAGCGGGTGCGCTGGCGGAAATCGGCGGTCTTCAGCTTCAGCGTCACGGTCGAGCCGGCGAGCTCGCTGCTCTTCAGGCGCGACGACGTCTTCTCGCAGAGCCGCCACAGGATCTTCTCCAGCGTCGCGAAATCGCGGATGTCGGTCTCGAAGGTGGTCTCGCTGGAAATGGTCTTGGCGCCGCGATCGGCCTCGACGCGGCGGTCGTCGATGCCGCGGGCGAGCCGCCACAGCCTGCGGCCGTCGCTCGGAAACTGCCGCATCATCTCGATCTCGTCGGCCTTTTGCAGGTCGGCGATGATCCGGAAGCCGCGCTGCACCAGGCGCTCCTGGGTCGCCGGTCCCACGCCGAAGATGAAGCCGACCGGCTTTTCCGCCAGCATCGCGCGCGCCTCCTCCTGGTCGAGCGCGGCAAAGCCGCGCGGCTTGTCGAGGTCGGAGGCGATCTTGGCCAGGAACTTGTTGCAGGACAGGCCGACCGAGACGGTGATGCCGATGTCGCGTTCGACCTCGCGGGCAAAGCGCGCCAGCACCTTGGCGGGGATCATGCCATGCACCCGCTCGGTGCCGGAGAGATCGAGGAAGGCTTCATCGATCGAGAGCGGCTCGACCAGCGGCGTCAGGGCCTGCATGGCCTGGCGCACCTCGCGGCCGACGCGGACGTATTTGGCCATGTCCGGCCGGATCACGGTCGCATGCGGGCAGGCCTCGAGCGCCTTGAACATCGGCATCGCCGAGCGCACGCCATAGGTGCGTGCGATGTAGCAGGCGGCCGACACCACGCCGCGTTTTCCGCCGCCGATGATGACGGGCTTGTCGGCGATGTCAGGATTGTCGCGCTTCTCGACCGTCGCATAGAAGGCGTCGCAGTCGATATGGGCGATGGTCAGCGAGGCGAGCGCCCGGTGGCGGACGAGGCGAGGGGAACCGCAGGCCGAGCAGCGGCGGACGCTCATGTCCAGATCGGCCAGACAATCCCGGCAGAAGCAGCGGGGCCCGGCCGGGACGGGGGTGCTCACGGCACGTCGCGCTCCCAATTGGGGTCGCCGAGCGCATCGCCAAGGACCTGCCGCGCTGCGGCAACGTTGGTCGGATGCAGCTCCGAGGCTGTCGCAAAGGCCTTCACGGTGGCGTCATCGCGCAGCACGAAATCGAGCACGTTGAGGAGGAAATTCGGGTCCGCGGCGGCGTTCCGGAGCGTCTCCGGGCCGACACCTGTCTCGGCCAGGAACAGGCCCAGCCGCTCGGGGTCGCCCGCAACAAAGGACAGCGCCTGAATCGCAACGATTTCAGCGACTTCGCGAGGGTTGTGAACAGGCTTTTTCACGGGCCCGGTTTGCCTTTCCGTTAACTTTCGGTGTCTACTTTGCATCATGCCCGAGTCTCCGCCTTGAGTCTTGCGATCCCGGGGCAAGCAACTGGAAACCACATCGCAGAAAGTGGCCCCTCGGGTTTAACGAAACTAGAGCGAATCTGAGGCTAGTTTGAATCCAGTTTTCGAAGCGCCGGCGAGCGGCGCCTGAGGCGTCACATGTATCCGGCTTCGTGCCAATCAGGAGGGCGGGATGGCTAAGACCGTCCTGATCGTGGAAGACAACGAGCTCAACATGAAGCTCTTCCGCGACCTGTTGGAAGCACATGGCTACCAGACTTCGGGCACCAGCAACGGTTACGAGGCGCTCGATCTGGTGCGCAAGATGCGACCCGACCTCGTGCTGATGGACATCCAGTTGCCGCAGGTCTCCGGCCTCGAGGTGACGCGCTGGATCAAGGACGATCCGGAGCTGCGCACCATTCCCGTCGTCGCGGTCACGGCGTTCGCGATGAAGGGCGACGAAGAACGCATCCGCGAGGGCGGCTGCGAGGCCTATTTGTCCAAGCCGATCTCGGTCGGCAAATTCATAGAGACGGTCCGGCGTTTTATCGGATAGGAAGTGAGTGCACAGTGTCCGCGCGTATCCTCGTCGTCGATGACGTTCCTGCCAACGTCAAGCTGCTAGAGGCCCGTCTGTCCGCCGAATATTTCGACGTGATGACCGCCTCGAACGGCGCCGAGGCACTGGCGATCAGTAGGCGGGCCGAATGCGACATCATCCTGCTCGACGTGATGATGCCTGACATGGACGGCTTTGAAGTCTGCCGCCGCCTGAAGTCCGATCCGGCCACGCACCACATTCCCGTCGTGATGGTCACTGCGCTCGACAGCCCCGCCGACCGCAACCGCGGCCTCGAAGCCGGCGCCGACGATTTCCTCACCAAGCCCGTCTCCGACGTCGTGCTGATCGCGCGCGTGCGCTCGCTGACGCGGCTGAAGATGATGACCGATGAGCTGCGCATGCGCGCCATCACCTCGCTCGAGATCGGTATGCAGGCGCCCGAACGCAGCGCCGTCGCCGACACCGGCAAGGGTGGCCGTATCCTCCTGGTCGACGACCGCGAGTCCTCCTATCAGCGGCTGGCGACGATCCTCGCCGCCGAGCACACCATCGACGTCGAGCCGAACCCGACGGAAGCGCTGTTCCACGCCGCCGAGGGCAATTACGATTTGCTGATCGTCTCGCTCGACCTCAACAATTTCGACGGTCTCAGGCTCTGCAGCCAGGCGCGCTCGCTGGAGCGCACGCGCCACGTGCCGATCCTCGCCATCGCCGACCCCGAGAACTCGACGCGGCTGCTCCGCGGCCTCGAGATCGGCGTCAACGACTATCTGCTGCGCCCCATCGACAAGACCGAGCTGCTGGCGCGCGCCCGCACCCAGATCCGCCGGCGCCGCTACACCGATCATTTGCGCGACAACGTGCAGAACTCGATCGAGATGGCGATCACCGACGCGCTCACGGGCCTGCACAATCGCCGCTATATGGAGAGCCATCTGGCGACGCTCGCCGAGCAGGCCGCGACCCGCGGCAAGCCGCTGGCGCTGATGATCCTCGACATCGACTACTTCAAGTCGATCAACGACAATTACGGCCACGACGCCGGCGACGACGTGCTGCGCGAGTTCGCAGTGCGCGTGCGCAAGTCGATCCGCGGCATTGATCTCGCCTGCCGCTACGGCGGCGAGGAGTTCGTCATCGTGATGCCGGAGACCGATCTCCACGTCGCCGGCATGGTCGCCGAGCGCCTGCGCCGCTCGATCGCGGGCGAGCCGTTCGCGATCCACAAGGGCAGCAAGCGCATCGAGGTCACGATCTCGATCGGGCTCACCACGCTGGAGCAGAAGGGCGAGGCGGTCGCCGACGTCCTCAAGCGCGCCGACACCGCGCTCTACCGGGCCAAGCACGACGGCCGCAATCGCGTGGTGTCGCAGGCGGCGTGAGAGCTGCTGCGACTTAAAAGTTGCGAAACAACCCCATGCACAGTAGGCGGCGCTAGTCGGATCAATGGCTTGCGTGGGTGGCAAACAGGGCTTGCGCTGGCGGTAGCGCTGTTTGACCCGTCGGGCAAAACAGGAGCATATTGATACGATCACGGCAGTCCTACAAACTCCGCTGTCATTCCCCGCGAAGGCGGGGAATCCAGTACGCCGCGGCCTCTCGGTTCAATCACAACCGCCTCTGGAATACTGGATCACCCGCCTTCGCGGGTGATGACACCTGACGATACGGGGACAGCGACTATTTCGCGGGCTTGCGTCCCTTCTCCGCATCACCACCCACATCCACCCCGGCATTCCGCAGCAACACCGTCGCCGCTTCCTTCGCCGCCCGCGCCATCGCCGGATCGTCGCGCACGAGGTCCTGGGCGATCGAGCCGTCGACCAGCAGCACGAGCTGCGTCGCCAGCGCCTCCGCATTGGCAACGCCGAGCTCGTTCAACCGCTCGCGAAACCAGAGGCGGCGGCTTTCCTTGAAGGCGATCGCGATCTTCTTCACGGCGCGGTCGGAGGGCCCGAGCTCGGCGACCGCATTCACGAATGGGCAGCCGCGAAAATCCTTCGCCGCAAAGCGCCGCTCCAGCGAATCGAACGTTGCAAGAATCTGCTCGGCCGGCGGCTTGTCTGAGGGGCGGGCGTGCACGAAGCGGCGCTCGAGGTAGGCCGCGATCAGCGCGTCCTTGGAGGGGAAGTGGTTGTAGAGCGTGCGCTTGGAGATGCCGATCTCGGCCGCGATGGTGTCGACACCGATGGCACGAATACCTTGCAGATAGAACAGCTTGTCGGCGGTCTGAAGGATCCGCTCTTTCATCGTCTGTGGGGCGGGCGGGGGAGCCATGCGGAGCTAAGCGTCCTGTTCGCTTGACAGCTGCGGCCATCTATAGCCTAAGTACACAGGTCTGTGTAACCAAAATCATCGGCAAAAACAGACGACGGCACGCGTGCCGCGCCCAAAAGGGAGAAGAAAAATGCCCCTGTTGCAGGTCCTGCGTCCGACCTTGCCGATCCTGATCGGCGCCTCGATCATGCTGACGCTGAGCATGGGGCTGCGGCAGAGCCTCGGCATCTTCATGCAGCCGCTGACGCATGACATCCACATTTCGATCTCGGACTTCACGCTGGCGCTGGCCGTGCAGAACCTCGCCTGGGGCTTCCTGCAGCCGCCCGCCGGCGCGCTCACGGTGCGCTACGGCTTTCGCCCGATCATGATCGTGGGCGCGCTGATGTACATTGCGGGGCTCGCGCTGATGGCGACCGCGAACGGGCTCGTCAGCATCATGATCGGCGGCGGCATTCTGATCGGCACCTCGCTCGCCTGTACCGCAGCCGCGATCGCGATGTCGGTGGCCGCGCGCGCGGTGCCCGAAACGGTGCGCTCGACCGTGCTCGGCATCGTCTCCGGCGCGGGCTCGCTCGGCGCGCTCTTGTCGGCGCCGATCGGGCAGATGCTCAACGAAGGTTTCGGCTGGCGCATCGGGCTAGCCGGCTTCGTCGTCATGTCGGTGCTGATGATCCCCGCGGCCTGGTACGCCGGGCGCATCGACAGGATCCCGCTGCCGAAGCCGGCCGCTGATGACATCGGCGACGCCTCGGCCGCGACTGCGGCGAAAACCGCGTTCGGCAACGCCTCCTTCGTGGTGATGACCTGCGCCTATCTCGTCTGCGGCATGCAGCTCGTGTTTCTGACCACGCACCTGCCGTCCTACCTTGCGATCTGCGGCCTCGATCCGATGCTGAGCGCGCAGACGCTCGGCATGATCGGCGGCTTCAACGTGCTCGGCTCGCTGTTCTTCGGCTGGGCCGGCCAGCGCTGGAACAAGCTCGCGCTCCTGGGCGGCATCTACATCCTGCGCTCGCTGGCGCTCGCCTGGTACTTCATGCTCCCGGCAACGCCGTTCTCGACGCTGCTGTTCGGCGCGATCATGGGCTTCCTCTGGATGGGCGTCGGCCCGCTGGTCGCCGGCGCCGTCGCCGAGATGTTCGGCCTGCGCTGGCAGGCGATGATCCAGGGCCTCGCCTTCATGAGCCACCAGATCGGCAGCTTCCTCGGCGCCTATGGAGGCGGGGTGCTCTACGACGCGCTCGGCTCCTACACCATGGCCTGGCGTATCGGCGTCGCGCTTGGCCTTGCCGGCGGCATCGTACAGGTGGCGTTCGCGCTGACCCGGCCGTCGCAGCCGCCGGCACCGGTGTTGAAGGCGGCGTAGAAGGGGCGGGCTGGCTAGTCAGCCTTGAGAGTTACAGCGGACGTCGCGCTGTTCGATCGTGATAGGCCGCTTGTAACCCGAAGCCGACATTGGTCGGCGAGGGCGCCCAAAATTGAAAAAGGGCCGCTGGCAATATGTCCAGCGGCCTCCGCGCTTAACGTGGTTTGCCGCCGGGTGGCGCCCGGACTAGAGATCGATGCTAACAGCGATGTTACGGCCCTGTAGTTCGGCAATCTTCAACCCGTCAGCCATCACCTGCGCGAACTCCGGGTCCTTTGCCACGGCCTCCTGCACTTTGCCGTAGACCTCCCAATTGGTGTAGCGCGTCGTAACCAGCAACTCTCCTGCCCAATGGCCAGTGTGGAAACGGGACAGCCGAAGAAATTCGGCGCCGTGTTTTTCGAAGATTTTCTTCGCCCGCCCGACAACCTTGGTCATTTCCTCGGGCTTGTCGGTTTTGAAGCGAGTGAATTGAACGATCGGCATGGGACTACCTCCTTAGCGATGTAAAATGTCCAAGAGGCATGTATCGAGTGACCTTTGGGAGCGAACCCCAATGCAATCTCGATGAAGGTTTGTCTTCATCGATTAATTTTGGTTCAGGGTTCGCAAGAGACAGTAACGCTGCCGTATCTCGGCTCACATCGTTACTGGCTAAAACCGGTGGGCCGATATCAAGACCTGAGCTGTTCGGGCGTGTAGAGCAGCTCACATCACGCGAGGACTTGCCGATGACATCGAATTCCGTCCCATTCGGCTGTCCGCTCAGTAGGACATAGCTAGACTTGCTCACGCCGAGTTCTTCGCATTTTGACCCATTGCGCCCCGTTTGCGGTGCGCAAGGAAAATCCGAAGTTAGGGCCAAACCGGAAGTCGTCGGTTAAGCTTAAACTGGCGCTTTGACCCGCACCTGACATCCGTGGTCAGTTTTTGCTGTGGGGCGCAATCCTAGTTCGAAGGTGTGGTAAGTTGTAGTCATTCGCCCGAGGGCATCGCTCAGTAGCGAGGACATCAGATGAGCCTATTGTATGGACCTGTCCACCGTTCATTGCAGGACCGTTTCGACACACGGCGGCTTGCCGACAATGTCGAAGCGCGCGTGGTGCTCACCGAAGTCTCGCCCGAGCATAAGGCGTTCATTGAAAGCCGCGACATGTTCTTCCTGTCTACCATTGATCATCAGGGCCGACCAACCGTGTCCTATAAGGGCGGCGATCCCGGGTTTGTTCGTGTTATCAATAGTAAGACCGTCGTCTTTCCTTGTTACGATGGTAACGGCATGTTCTATTCTACAGGTAATTTGCTTGGAAATCCGCAGGTCGGCATGCTCTTTATCAACTTTGAGAAGCCGCATCGTCTGCGCCTGCAAGGCATCGCCAGTATTGATGATAACGATCCTCTGCTGTCGGAGTACGCTGAGGCGCAACTGGTCGTCCGGGTGAGCGTGACTGAAATTTTTCGTAACTGCCCACGCTATGTACACCGATACAAAAAGATACAACCGTCAGAATTTGTGCCTCGCTCGACATGCGAAACGCCTTTGGCCCCCTGGAAGCGTGTCGATGATATACAGGCCTCTTTACCCGCGAAGGACCGCGCTCGCGTCGAGCGAGAAGGCAATCTGCTCTCGCGAGCAGAGTATGAAAAGTACCTCAGTGACGTTGGGAGCCGCGAGACTTAAGCCGCGTGACTGACGATACAAGAACGTTGGGCACGACCGCCGATGAGATGATCGAGTAAAGGCATTTTGCTGCACTGCATGAGTCCGAGAATGGCCCAACGTTGACATCGAACGACCGGGCATAAAGGTCGTCTTCGGTGCGAAGAGCGGACGCCCGCAGCGACCGTAGCCGCCGGTGTTGCGGACGGCGTAGACGAAGCGTCGAGCGGCTCGCTCAGGCATCGCGGGCCGCCCGCGCCGCGTTGGAGGACCTGTCGCGCGCTGGCGGATGGTTGCGTGGTTGCCCGGCAGCTGAAGCGGCCTGGTGAGCGAGCGACGCTGCGGCCCACACATTGAACAAACGCCTCAGACGGGCCGCCAGCAGCAGAACCTTCTTCCTCGGGGTCGGCGTCGTCGCGCACGGGAGGGATGCGAGCGCCTGCAAGGAGCCGCGATGTGCCATGATGGCAAGCCATCCGGCACGATAGCGGTGCAAACGATCAGATGCGCGGATCATGTGGCATCTTCTCCGGTTGAACGACGATTGACCGGTCTTTAAACTCGACCGATCCCTCACGCTTGACGGAGTACTTCAGGACACGTTGGTTTTTTCCTGAGTTGGAGATTGTTTCGACGACAGCGGCGATATGCGGCCAGCCTCGGCAAGGAAATGATAGTGGTAGTTAAATACCGTTTTTCGGATTTCGAGGTCGATCTAAGCCAGCAAGAGCTTCGACGTGAGGGGACGCCTGTCCATATTGAACCTCAGGTTTTCGATCTCATCGTTCATCTGGTGCGCAACCACGAGAGGGTGGTGAGCAAGGACGAGCTCATCGACATCGTGTGGAACGGCCGCATCATCTCCGAGGCGGCTTTTTCCAGCCGCATCAACGGCGCCCGGCGCGTGCTTGGAGACAACGGAACTGATCAGCTCTTCATCAGGACGCTGCATCGGCGCGGCTTCCGGTTCGTGGCTCCGGTCCAGGCGATCGGCGGCTCTGACGCCGATGCAATCCGGCTTGCGCCGGACCACCGCGCAACGATCGACGTTCCGAAGCAGGCATCGCTCTTTGCCGACGTGTCTCATCTCGGCGACGTCGTTTCGGAAGCGGTCAAGGCCGAGGCAAATTCACGTTTGTTCATCGCCGTGCTGCCGTTCACGAACATGTCGAGTGATCCGGAGAACGATTATTTCAGCTACGGATTGACGGAAGACATCATCCGGCTTCTCGCCCGCAACCGCTGGCTTTCCGTGATCTCGCGCCACTCGACGATCGGGTTTCAGGGGCGGGTCGTTGACGCGCGCGACGTCGGTGCGCAGCTCGGCGTGAGTTACGTCATGTCCGGCAGCGTTCGCAAGAGCCGCGATGTGATCAGGATTACGGCGGAGCTGACCCGGGCCGCGGACGGGATGCAACTTTGGTCCGACAAATACGAGCTTCAACTCGAGAACATTTTCGATATCCAGGAAGAGATGGCCAAGCAGATCGCCGCCACCATCGAACCCGAATTGTCGAAAGTGGAGCAGCAGCTCGCCGCACGAAAGGCGCCCGAAAGCCTCGACGCGTGGGACTGTTACCAGCGCGGGCTATGGAATCTCTGGCGATTTACCACGCCGGGATTCGACCAGGCTGAGGACTATTTCCAGCGTGCCATCGCGGCAGATCCCGGCTTTGCGCGTGGACATGGGGCGCTTGCCTACGTCAACATCCAGCGCGCGCTCTATGATGATCCGAAGATTCGGCCCGCGCGACTGGAAACGGCGTTGCGCCAGTCGCGTCTCGCGGTGACGCTCGATGAGCTCGATTGCTTTTGTCATTGCGCCCTGGGACGGGCGCTATGCCTGATGCGTCAGAACGACGAGGCGCTGGCGGCCATCGACACGTCGCTGGAGCTCAATCCAAGCTTCGCGCAGGGATATTTTGCACAAGGGTTCAATCTGCTGTGGTGCGGGCGGGAGCTCGAAGCCGAAGCGCTGCTTGATCGCGCGACAATGCTCAGTCCCCGCGACAGCCATCTCTGGAGCTTTCACCACGTTCGTTCCTGGACGCATTTCTCGCTCGAGGAATACGACATTGCGGTGGAGTTTGCGCGCAGGGCGACGCGGCAACCGAACGCCACGTATCGCGCTTATGCGACACTGGCGGCGTCCCTTGGCCGCCTGGATGAAAGGGCGCAGGCACGCGTGGCCACCGCTGAGCTGCTGCAACGCAAGCCGGACTACAGGATAGACACGGCGCGGCAGGAGCTGTTCTTTTGCAACGATCAAGGCTTCGTCGATCGTTTCGCTGAAGGACTGGCTGTTGCCGGCATCAGGTAGACGGCGGACGCCTGGCAGAGCACTGGTCAAGGTGCGCCGTAGGCGGGGCGTGTGGTCTGCCTTCGTCAGCCTGGAGGCTGACCGCGGATGCCGCGCTGCCTGGTCGAGACAAGCCGCTTGTAATCCATTCCGGAAATCGACTCGAAGAGAGCCTAAGCAAAGAACGGGTGGGGAGCGTCTCCCGTTCCTTTCGCCTTCATGACGGCGATGCACTGATCGATCTGCTGATCGGACATGTTCAGTCCGAATTCGCCGCACAGCACGTCCCTGAACTCTCTCTCGGTCATCAGCCGGCGTTTCTCCGCGTGCCCGTCTGCGTCCCGGACGGTGACACGCGCGTTGTACATGGTGATCCGGCTCCTGTTCGGTCCCGGCTTTGCCACGATGATGTTGCCTTGGTACGGCGTGTCCGGATAAGTCGCCGTGTACCAGTTGGTGATCTCGTATTCGCCATCGTAGCGAGGGTAGGGAATGACCCGGTAAATGTGCTGCCAGCCATGCTTGAGCCGCGCCTGGAGCGTCAGCTCGCCGCCAACATCGATGAAGCGCATGACCTCGTGGGGTGTCTCTTGTTCGATCTGCGGCACAAGCATCAGCGCGCAGGTCGGCGCGAGGTTGCCGAACCCGACATCTGCGAGATAGGTGCCCTCCGGCAGGTCCACTTTCAGCAACATGTGGATGGCCGGGCGCGGTGCGTCGATCTCCAACCCGCGCACGACACGCCCTTGCAGGCTTGTGATCCTGTAGCCGAGCGACCGAAGCCCGGCTCGGAACAGCATGTTCTGTTCAAAGCAGTATCCGCCTCGTCCGCCGGCAATCATCTTCTGCTGGAGCGTAGGCACATCGAGCTTGGGCGGACGCCCGAGCATGATATCGAGCGTTTCGTATGGAATTGAATGCGAGTGTGCGAGAATGAGCTGATTCAAAGTCTCGAGCGTTGGCGCGAGCGGCCCATTATAGCCGATGCGCGCAAGCCAGGCCTTCTGATCGAGTTGAGTGTCGAACATCGCACGCACTTCCGGGGGTCTGGTACGCCCATATTGGCATTCTTCGGCCCGGCGTCCCAGAAATATCCGTTCGACGGCTTGGCTCGATTGGAGTTCGAGAGAACGGCAGCCATTGGCCCATCATCGACATCGAGAGACCTGGTTAGGATGCCGCCGCCTTCCGACGCGCGCCTCTGCGCTCGCGGATAGCGAGAGGCCCTGCTCAGACCAATGAGGCGAGACAGGCGCCGTGCACGCGATTGTGGCTGCTGCAATGGCAGAAATTCGTACCCATTTCATGTGAACTCTGCATTGTTGTTGCAGGGGTGATGAGCTTGCTGGGTACCGGCATGCCGTTCTTGATCTATCGCAATCTTTCGGGCGACACGTCTTCCCTTTGGGACAATGGTGCGAGCGGCGTATTCGGATTGAAACTAGGTTCACTTCGCCAGTGGTGACGATCTTCCGCGAGCGAGCAGGGGCATTTCACAGCAGCACGAGCCGACCCCCATGCGTACCCGAACATGGTCGCAGCGATCGAAACAGCGCCCGAACGAGCGCACGCCCAACCCTATTGAATTGCGCCTTTCGCACGAGACGACTGAGAGCGTTTCCGCGTCAAACGAATCTGCGTTTGACCCGCTCAAATCACCCCTCGTGAGAGGATGGTTCAACGGCGAACTGCGCCCGCCCACCGAGGCTGACCGGAAGTCATTGCGGGAGGACTAAGCCCGATGCGATCGACCCGAAGGCGAACGCAATCTCGGTCCGCTTGATCCACGCCGTCCATGAGCGAACGACTTCTGAGCCTACGCGAGAAGCAACAACCCTTGCTCCAAAAGCCCGGGATCAGTGCGCCGTCTGAGATTGCCGAGACCGCCGAGCGCCTCGCGCCCTGGACCACCTGCAGAGGACAACGTCGCGACACCTCAAAGGGCGCGTCACGCCTTCTTGACGATCTCGAAACCTCTTGCGGTCAGTTCTTTCAGGATATTCTTCACCAAGTGCGAGCATTCATCGGGCTTGATCCAGCACGCGCTCCTCCAATCAGGATCGTCGTCTCTGGAATATGACGTAAACGCGGACCGAATACCGGCCTCTAGTGCATCAGTGGCATCGTCAGGCATGCTGGCCTCCAGCGGGTCTCCAGAAAGCGATGTGTCTTGGTAGCCGCCTCATTGGCAGCCCGCGACCGATCGCCACTCAATGCGTACTGGCACAAACTGCACATTACACCGGAACCATAATTTAGTACCGTCCCAACGTCTGGAATTGCCAGATCAGCCTGGGCATGAGGGGCGTGATGGTGGACTTCGTCTTCAAGGCCAGCATCGTAGGGCTCGGCCTATTTTCTACGGTTCTCTTATCTCTGCTGGTCCTCAGCCTGTAGGATATTCACGGGATGAGCGGTCCCGCGCCTCGCCCGGACAGTCCCTGCAGCCGCCATCCTGCGATGTCAGTGCTCCTTCCGCACTGCTCACACGTCAGATGAGAGCATCCTAGAGATCGTCCACGCCTGGCGTTCTCGCGAGAGGCCTCGCGTGTGCAGTGCGGGCAGGCCAGTGCAGCGCGCCTGCACTCAAAGATGGCGAGCAGAGAGCTGAGCACGCGATTATCAATCCACCTTCAATCCACTTCACCAATTCCAGTATCCAAAACGACGGCCCCGGACTTGGGGGCTGAGACTGGGGCCGGGACCGTCATCGAGGCGCGGGGCGCGAAACCGTCCGCGCAATGCCAGTAAGGTCGATGTCCGTGCGGCTAGCAATTGTCTCCTGGTACAATCTCGTCGAGGTGCGCTGATCCGGCCGTCGCAGCCGCCGGCGCCGGCGTTGCGGACGGCCTGGGGCGAGGGCGGATGGTCGCTTCGTCTGCTTGGGAGCTTATAGCGGACACCGCGCTACCTGGTCTTGATGGTCGCCCGAACTGCGCCGCTCACGGCCTGCATCCGCTGCGACGATGCGGCGGCGAGCTTTGCGAAAAGATGCCGCCGCAATGTCCGTTTGACCCTTAAATCCACGGTGATATTGTCGTAACCGCAGTCTGTCCGGGAGGACACAATGGGATGGTTTGACCGGCTGTTTAGAAGGACGTCGGCGCCTACGACCCGACTCCTTGCGCGGTTGGGGCGGAAGTCGCGGGCACCGACTGATCCTGATCTTCTGAAGATTGCCAAAGACCGAAAAGGGCATGTTTCGCGCAAAGCCGTGAGGAATGAATACAATCGGCTGCTGTTGGAGAAGTACGCGCACGACAAGTCCTGATTTCTGGTCCCATCCAGAGGTGCCACGAGTGCCACGCAGCGCCTCTGTGACGAGGTGCTTAACGAGGCGGTCGGCCTTGCCGGCGACATCGCGCAGGGGCGTTTGTGCTGATCCCGCCATCGCAGCTACTTCTGCCGCGCCCTGATGCTGGTTTGATCTCGATCAATAGGGCGCTTTTCCGCTGAACCTAAAACGGCGTTGCGTAGCCCCACTACGCGACCCACCCAAAGCCGTCGGCTTCCCCAAGGGCTGGCGGCTTCCTTTTGTTCGCCTTACAGGGGTCCTGGAAACGCGGTAGGGTGATTGCCGGATTTTCCCGAGCTTGAGCCGGATCAATCCCGGCTGCTTGCATCGGCCTAGCATGGGTTCAGCCCTCAGGGAGGACGAATGATGCTGGTGAGGATCAATACCGCCCCCCGCATGTCAATTGACGGGCATCTTGCCGCTCTGGCCGGTGAGGGGATGTTCTACAGCGAATTCAGGTATCGCAGGGGCCTCGAGATTTTTGGCGAGGGCGAAGAGCCCGAGTACGTCTACCAGATCGTCTCGGGTGCGGTGCGCACCTACAAGCTTCTCCCGGATGGTCGCCGCCAGATCAACGCGTTCCACCTGGCCGGCGACATGTTCGGATTCGAAAATGAGGCAATTCACCGTTTCACGGCTGAAGCGATCGTCGAAACCCATGCCCACCTCATGCGGCGCAGCAGCATTCTGGAGGCCGTGCGAAATGGAAGCGCAGGTACCAAGGACCTCATCAAATTCGTCACCCAAAATCTTGCGCACGCCGAGAGCCATATGCTTCTCCTCGGCCGAAAGACATCGCTCGAGCGTGTGACGGCATTCCTTCTCGAGATGGATGAACGGCTGCACCACCCGGACGTGATGATCTTGCCGATGAGTCGCCGCGATATCGCCGATTATCTCGGACTGACCCTGGAAACCGTCTCCCGGGCTCTTTCGATCCTGCGAGACGAAGGACTTCTGCGCTTTGACGGAAATACTCAGCGGCGGCTTGAACTGGTCGACCGTGACGCTCTCGCGAAGATCGACGCCTGACGGTCGCATCCTCCAGCCTGGCAAGCTTCCCTGACGCCGGCGCTCGAGCGGCCGACGATGTCGCATTGCATTAGCCTGAATGACCGCCAGTGACCCATAGGGGCCCGGATGACGCCGCGGGTCTCTAGTGATGGGGAGGACTGCAGTCCAGCTCCTTGATCCTCCCGGCGGCGTCAAACGCAAAAAGCGCGCTCATGACGCCGGCACTCGTGACGTACGAGAGAATGGTCCCGTCGTGCCAGGGGTTGAGATCGTCCAACGTGCCTGCCGGATATTCCCGGAGGCGATCGACCCAATAGGCACGAAGTGCCTCGCGGCCGGTGATGGTTTTGACGCAGCCGCAGCCGCAGTGAACCACGGCATCGTCGGCATACATATCCAAGATCGCTTCGATATCGCCAGCGCGGTAGGCATCGAGCCAGTCAACCGCAACGCCCATCGGGTCAAAGGACATAATTCTCACCTGAATACCGTCATAACCATACCGTCAAAACTCGCAATTTTAGATCGGGTTAACCCCGCTAAGCCTCTTTCTCGAAACGATTAATTGTATTTTAATACCCCGTACCCGGCCCCGGCCATATGCCGAAGGACATAGAACCGGGGCGAGGCATATTTCATGTTGGACGTCATTGCGAAGCACGGGATATTTCAGCGCATCCGGCTTGTGATCGCAGATCGACAGCCGATCGTTCTGCAGGGACTGAAGTCGGTATTCGCGGCACAGCAGGACTTCGACATCGTCGCATCGTCCAACGACGCGACAAGCTGCCTCGAAGCCATCAGGAAATTGACACCCGACGTCGCGCTGGTTGCCGACACCCTGCCGGATCTGACGATCTCCAAGATCCTCGCGATCGCGAAAGCCGAGAAGCTTTCCACGCGCCTGGTGTTCTTTACCGAGTACGACACCGACGAGGATCTGGCCGCGGCCATTGCCGTCGGCGCCTGCAGTGCAATTTCGAAGTATGCCTCTCCCGCCACGATGCTGCGATCACTGCGGCTGATGACGAAGAGCGGCGTGTCGCTGGAGCAGTCCGATCTCTCGCCAACCGGCAAGGAATTTGACGGCGGCAAAATCGAAAAGATGCTGGAGCTGCTGACGCACCGGGAACGTCAGATTGTTCGACTGGTGTCGGAGGGAATGTCGAACAAGGAGATTGCGCGCCAGCTCGACCTGTCCCACGGGACAGTCAAAGTCCACCTGTACAATATTTTCCAGAAGCTCGAGATCACCAACAGAACGGTGCTCGCGACCATCGCATTGTTGCAACGTGCCTCTGGTTTCGGCGCGCTCTCGCTGGCCCTTCTGGTGATCGCCATTGCGGACGAACTCAAGGCGTCGGAAGCGAACGACGTGCTTCCGGATGACGACGGCATCCGCCATGCGGGCGAGCACGCCGAATATGAGCCCTGGAAGAAGGCCATCCTCCGGCACCGCATCGCCTGGGAATCCGTCGAGACGTCCCCGGTCACGCAGAGAGACTTTCTTGCCAAGGTGGGCGAGGTCACGAACCCGGCGGCGGCAATGGAAGCGCTGCGCGGGGCCGAGCAGTCCGTGAGCTCCAAACTGTGGAAAGACCACGGTCCTGTCGGGTCGAGCACGCCCAATCCTCCTGCGCTTTTGCCGCGAGGAACGAACGACACACAGATTGCAGGTGACCCGGCCCCGGACCATCTCGTCCCGCGGCTTGCGTCCAATCCGATGTCGCTTCAGGGAGGGTATGGCACCTTCGCCTCTCTCGCCGGTGCGTTGATCTACGCACTGCACGACCCCCATCTCGCCGCCGCACAGACGCATGACCCGGCCAAAGCGTCGCTCGACGGCTTCGTGACCTTCACCGGAGAGAGTGCGACCACAAAACTGGCCACGACCACCGATGCCGGCGCTCATCATGTCGACAACTCAGTCTCGGCTTTGGCTTCGCACGAGTCTCACCCGCCTTCCGCGTTTGTGAGCACTGGGAACGAAAGCGTCGCTGGAGAAGGCGGTGGGGGCCAGATCAGTCATGGCGCTGCGGGGGATGCCGCGGGTGCCACCCTCCAAGAACTGCTTGGCTTGTTGAATCTTGGTCAGGATGCCGGTCTTGGCGGAGATGGCCGCGATCAGCAAATGGGCGGCAACGTTGAAAACGTTGCTTCTCGTTCCCCGATCGATTCCCATTCGACCTCTTCCGACGCTGCCTTTGATTTCGGATCCGGGTCGAGCAGGATCAATCTTGCGGCTTTCGGAGCGCTTGCCTGGCTGCATATGACTGAGGCAAGCAAGTCCATCCCGCCACATACCCTTGCCTGGATCTACAACGCCGCAAGCAATGAAACGATCGTCTATGTCAATCCGACCGATCGTAGCCTCGATATCGGCGATCGCGGCCTGGTGGAAATCCATCTGCAGGGGATTGTATCCGTTGCGGAGTTGGATCTCGTCGGCCAACCGGAAGGCGCGGTTGTCTCGATCACCCTGGAGCAGCTCGAGGCAGCGCTGACAGCGGCGGACGCAATTGATGAGACTGTGCTGAGTGCCGACAATGTCCATGCCATTAGCGGGGCGGGCGAGGGCACGGTCGAGACGGCTGGAATTTGGCGCATTCTGGCCGACGACGGCTCGAGGTTCCAGTTCGGGCAGACGCGGGCCGGCCTGGGTGCGTCGAAGTTCAAAACCTTCACCAACGATTCGACGGAAGCAACGGACGGGAGCGATGGCACGTCTGTCGTGACGGCTCACGCGTCATCAACCGGGCTTGTTCACAGTGTGACGGTGACGGCAGCTGAAAGTCTCACATTGAAGAGTGAGCCGATCAATGCGGGCACCGGCGTTTCGTCGACCGGGCTGAACGAGATCGTCCAACCGAGCGTCGTAACGGCCGACAGCACGGGCCGCGGTAACTCTGAGCACGCTTCGGAGCAAGGGTCTGAAAAGGCGGCGGAGGCGACCGACGAGGACCACGGCAACTCTGCGCACTCAAACTCTGCGAAGGCGGCTGCCACGGAGACGACTGACTCCAAGCCGGGCAACGGTGTCGGCAACGACAAGAAGACGGCCGAGACGGCCGACGAGGGCCACGGCAACTCGGCGCACTCAAACTCTGCGAAGGCGGCTACCACGGAGACGACTGACTCCAAGCCGGGCAACGGTGTCGGCAACGACAAGAAGACGGCCGAGACGGCCGACGAGGTCCACGGCAAATCCGAGCACTCGAACTCTGCCAAGGCGGCCGACACGGAGTCGACTGAAGCTGACTCCAAACCGGGCAACGGCGTCGGCAATGACAAGAAGACGGCCGAGACGACCGACGAGGTCCACGGCAAATCCGAGCACTCGAACTCTGCCAAGGCGGCCGACACGGAGTCGACTGAAGCTGACTCCAAACCGGGCAACGGCGTCGGCAACGACAAGAAGGTGGCCGAGACGGCAGACGAGGTCCACGGCAACTCCGAACACTCGAACTCTGCCAAGGCGGCCGACACGGAGTCGACTGAAGCTGACTCCAAACCGGGCAACGGCGTCGGCAACGACAAGAAGACGGCCGAGACGGCTGACGAGGAGCACGGCAACTCCGGGCACTCAAACCCTGCACAGGCGGCTGCCACGGAAACGACTGAAGCTGACTCCAAGCCGGGCAACGGCGTCGGCAATGACAAGAAGACGGCCGAGGCGGCCGACGACGACCACGGCAACTCCGAGCACTCGAACTCTGCCAAGGCGGATGCCACGGAGACCACTGAAGCTGACTCCAAGCCGGGCAACGGCGTCGGCAATGACAAGGAGACGGCCGAGGCAGCCGACGAGGAGCACGGCAATTCGGGGCACGCTTCACAGCCTACCTCTGCAAACGGGCCGAAAGCAGCCGACGTCGTCGATCCGGACATCGCAGCGGTCGACAGCGCAAGCCGCGGTAACTCGGATCACGTTTCGGAACCTGGGCCTGCAAAGAAGGAAGCCGCGGAGTCGACTGAATCTGACCCCAAGCCGGGCAACGGTGTCGGCAATGACAAGAAGACGGCCGAGGCGGCCGACGTGGACCACGGCAACTCCGGGCACGATTCACAGCCAACCTCTTCAAACGCACCGGATGCAGCCGAGACCGTCGTACTGAGCGTCGCAACGGCCGACAGCGCGGACCGCGGTAACTCGGAGCACGCTCCGGATCCAGGGCCCGCAAAGGCAGCAGCCACGGAATTGGCCGAAGCTGACTCCACCCCGAGTAACGGCGTCGGCAATGGCGCCGAGCATCATGCTCTGGCCGCGGACGGTGCGGGCGCGTCGGCGGCAGAGCAGACGGCCGAATCGGCGGTCGTGGAACACGGCAATTCGGGGCACGATTCACCCTCAACCTCTGCAAACGCGCCTGATACAGCCGAGGCTATCGAACCAAGCGTCGCAAGCGGCGATAGCGCGGGCCGCGGTAACTCGGAGCACGCTGCGGAGCCAGGGCCTGCAAAGGCGGCAGCCACGGAATCGACTGAAGCTGACTCCACACCGGGCAACGGCGTCGGCAATGACAAGAAGACAGCAGACGCGACCGTCGTGGAACATGGCAATTCGGGGCACGATTCACTGTCAACCTCTGCGAACGCACCTGATACAGCCGAGACTGCCGAACCGAGCGTCGCAAACGGCGATAGCGCTGGACACGGAAACGCGCAGCAGGTGGCGCAGTTAGCTCCGATCGCATCAGAAGCCGCACAGCCTGCTCAGGCCGTGCCCGAGACCGGCAGCGCGGATCAAGATCTGGTGTTCCGCTTCGATAGCGCGGCAACTCCTTCCACTCCCGTCGCGGTCGTTGTGCCTCAAGTGCTCGACAATCTGCTCGATGCGCACCTACCGCCCGGTCAGCAAAAGGCCCTCGAGATCATCGTCCAAATAGCTGCTAGTGTGCCGGACGACCACGCGGCCAACCACGGCAATAGCGGTTCGCATGGACATGCGGCTCATGACTTGCTGATTTGAAGTGTCGCATCGTCATTGACGGCGGCAGGGGCAACTCGGCTCTCGTGGCCAGGACGCAGCGCTGGGTCTCGCCGTTACCCCCGTGAGGTGCTCGTGCTGCGGTGGAGAGCGGCCAAAATAAAAACGGGGCCGTGAGGCCCCGTCAAAAGTCCGTAAGTGTCCCGCGATCTTACTTGATCTTGGCTTCGCGGAATTCGACGTGCTTGCGCGCGACCGGGTCGTACTTCTTCTTGACCAGCTTGTCGGTCATGGTGCGCGAATTCTTCTTGGCGACGTAGTAGAAGCCGGTGTCGGCCGAGGACACGAGCTTGACCTTGATGGTGACCGCTTTGGCCATGTTCTGAACCTCAGAAAATTGGGGAATCTGGAGCCGGCCAAACGGCCCGCGTTGGCCGGCAACCTAGCCAGAAACCGCCTGATGTCAAGGTTTCGAAGCGTTTTCCAGCGAAGTGGGTACCGGTTCGCGTCAAGAAAACGCGCCAAAAACAACAACCTAGAGCCCCGGCAGGGGATCTAGCCCGGAAAACCACTCAAATCGGCCCGATTAGGCCTCGAAGAATCGGTTTTTCGGCCGCGGCAGGCCCAGATTCTCCCTCAAAGTGGCCCCTTCATACTCTTTGCGGAAAATCCCGCGCTTCTGCAGCTCCGGGACGACCTTGTCGACGAAGTCGTCGAGGCCGGCGGGCAGGAACGGGAACATGATGTTGAATCCGTCCGACCCGCGCCCGACCAGCCATTCCTCCATCTGGTCGGCGATGGTTTTGGCGGTGCCGACGAAGGCGAGACCGCCATAGCCGCCGACGCGTTGGGCGAGCTGGCGCACGGTGAGCTTTTCGCGGGCGGCGAGGTCGACCATGCGCTGGCGGCCGCTCTTGCTGGCGTTGGTCTCGGGGATCTCGGGGAGGGGACCATCGGGATCGAATCCGGAGGCGTCGGTGCCGAGGATGACCGAGAGCGAGGCGATGGCGCTGTCGTAATGCACGCGGCTGTCGAGCAGCGCGCGCTTCTCCTTGGCCTCATCGACGCTGTCGCCGACCACGACGAAGGCGCCGGGCAGGATCTTGAGATGTTCAGGATCGCGGCCGACCTTCTCCATGCGGCCCTTGATGTCGGCATAGAGCTTCTGCCCGTCGGCGAGGCTGCCGCCGCCGGTGAACACCGCTTCGGCGGTCTCGGCGGCGAGCTGCCTGCCGTCTTCGGAGGCGCCAGCCTGCACGATCAGCGGCCAGCCCTGCACGGGGCGGGCGATGTTGAGCGGCCCGCGCACCTTCAGATATTTGCCGTTGTGGTCGAGCGTGTGCATCTTCGCGGGATCGAAGAACAGGCCGCTCTCGACGTCGCGCACGAACGCATCGTCGGCGAAGGAATCCCACAGGCCGGTGACGACGTCGTAGAACTCGCGGGCGCGCTTGTAGCGCTCGGCATGCTCCATGTGGTCGTCGAGGCCGAAATTCAGCGCCGCGTCCGGGTTCGAGGTGGTGACGATATTCCACCCCGCACGCCCGCCGCTGAGATGGTCGAGCGAGGCAAAGCGGCGTGCGACGTGGTAGGGCTCGTCGAAGGTGGTCGAGCCGGTCGCGATCAGGCCGATCCGCTCGGTGACGGCCGAGAGCGCCGACAGCAGCGTGAACGGCTCGAACGAGGTCACGGTGTGGCTGCGCTTGAGCGCGTTGATCGGCATGTTCAGCACGGCGAGGTGATCGGCCATGAAGAAGGCGTCGAACTTGCCGGCCTCGAGCTTTTGGATCAGCGTCTTGATGTGACCGAAGTTGAAATTGGCGTCGGGCCAAGCCCCGGGATAGCGCCAGGCGCCGGTGTGGATGCTGATCGGGCGCATGAACGCGCCAAGCTTGAGTTGCCGTTGTGCCATCGCGTCCTAAGTCCGTTCTGGGTGACGTTCGCAAAGACATAGGAACGCGGAGGAACTCTGCCATTGGGATGGTCGAGAAGATTTTTTTGTTTTTCGATCAACTCTCAGCACGTTCGCGTCGAAGGGGACTACTGCCCCCGCGCCCTTTGATCGAAGGCGCTCAGCACGGCGAGCGTCATCGCGGTGACGCCGGTCTGGATGGTCGGTTTCGGCACCGGGGCGAATTGCGGCGAGTGGTTGCCGGGAAGCGGCGGGCCGCTGCCGTTACGCGCGGCGGCGACGCGCTCGGGCTCATAGACGCCGATGTTGAAGAACATCGAGGGCACGCCGGCGTTGACATATTCCGAATAGTCCTCGCTGGTCGTGTTGGCCGGGCTGAGGTTGAACTTGTCGCCGAAGGCCACTTTCAGCACCCGCTCGGCCTGGCCGACGACGGCCGCATCGTTCACCACCGCCTTGGTTCCCTCGTCGAGATGGATTTCGGGCGCCGGTGCATCCGCCATCGCCGCCACCGCCTTCGCCGTCCGCTCGATCCCAGCCAGCATCCTGGCGCGCACCTGCGGCTTGAAGCTGCGGATGGTGCCGATCACCCTGGCCTCGTCGGGAATGATGTTGCCGGCGGTGCCGGCGTGGATCGCGCCGATGGTGACGAGGCCGAATTCGGTCGGGTCCTTCTCGCGGCTGATCACGCTCTGCACGTCGACGACGAAGCGGGATGCCATCATCACGGGATCGATGGTCGCCTGCGGTATTGCGCCATGGCCGCCGCGGCCAAGGAATTTGATGAAGAGACCGTCGACATTCGACGATCCGACCCCGACCCTATAGGTCACGAAGCCGTAGGCTCCACTGCCGTCGTGCAGGGCAAAACCCGCATCGGGTTTCGGAAAGCGGGTGAACAGGCCATCGTCGATCATCGCCTTGGCGCCCGTGACCTCTTCCTCGGCGGGCTGCGCGATGAACATCAACGTACCGTGCCACTGGTCCTTTAGGCCGACCAGGGTCTTCGCCGTGCCGACCCAGCTCGCCATGTGGATGTCATGGCCGCAGCTATGGGCGACAAATGTCTCGCGGCCCTGCCAGATCTGTTTGTCGCGGCTGGCATAGGGCAGGCCGGTCTTCTCCTCCATCGGCAGCGCATCGAGCTCGGTGCGAACCATGATGGTGGGACCGTCGCCGTTCCCAAAGATGGCAACAAGGCCGGTCTTGCCGACGTGCTCGGTGACCTCAAAACCGATCGCACGCATCTCGGCGGCGAGTTTCGCCGCGGTCTTCACTTCCTGGTAGGCAAGCTCGGGATGGGCGTGGATGTCCTTGTAGAGCGCGTCGAGCTTCGGATATTCGCTCTCGAAGGAGGTCTCGATCGTTTGCTTCAATCTGGCGACGTCGAGCTCCGCATGGGCAGGTGGCGAGAGCAGGCTGAACAACGCCACGGAAGCGAGCAGAGGCCTAACGAACCGCGTCATCCAATCCTCCAGTCGTTCAAGAGCCCTTTCCTTGACCTAGCACATCTCGTCGTATCTTGCCGCCATGGAAATGGAAGAACGGCACCGGCGCGTCGTGACGCAGGAGGCCGGTCGCAAGGCGTCGGAGACGTCTCTTCGAACCAATCCGCCCTTCGCCCCGACCAAGCCAAGACCTCGCAAGGAGACCCGACATGGCCGGCGCAATGACAGTGGATGGCGGCATGGTCCGCATTGACCGGCCCATGCCCTGGGTCGGCCGGCTATTGTCGCTGCCGCTGCTGGCGGCGAGCGGTTATCTCCTGTGGAACGTCGCGCTCGGGCTGCGCCAGGACTTTTCCGGCTTCGGCCGGCTCGCCGACGACCTCGTGCCGGTGCTGGTGTTTACCGGGCTCGGGCTGCTGGTCGGCATTCCCGGCCTGATCCTGCTGACCTTCCGCACGTTCGTCGTGCTCAACGAGGCGCTGCGCCAGATCGTCATCACCAGGCAGTTCGGCCCGCTGAATTTTCGCAAGCACCGCAATTTCGCCGACTACCACTTCATCAGCATCACGGAAGACTATGATCCGGAGTTGACGGCCTATGACGTCAATCTCTGCGGCAGCAAGGGCACCGAGCCGATCACGCTGATGAGCTTTACCAAGCGTGAGGAGGCGGACGGGTTCGCAAGCGAGCTCGGGCAGGCACTGAAACTTCCCGTGCGCGATTATGTCGGCACCGAGCCGGATGCGGACTAGAGGGACGCCGTCGTCAGGCGTGCGCCCGAGGGATTATGCGATGAGATGGCCTTATCTGAATTTGACGCGCGCTGATGCGTTGGGCATCTTGGTCGTTCTCGTCATCATTTGCGTTTGTGCTTTTGTCCTTGCTCGGTTTCCGTCCGTTCATCAGGCAACAGGTTTCGGCCCGGATTGGGATTGCACGAGTATCCCCAATAGTGAGCCGGTGTGCGTGAAGAAGACGGTGCGCTGAACGAAAAAGGGATCAGCCCAAAATATCCTTCTGCATCTTGCCGCCGTAGAAATGGAAGAACGGCACCGGCGCATCGTGGCGCAGCGGGCCGGTGGCAAGGCGGGTGTCGAGTTCGTTGAGCACGTTACGCGTCATCGGATGCAGATCGGCGAGCGGCTTCGAGCCGAGCTCGACCCAGACCAGTTCGACCAGCTCGGCATCGGCATGGATCACGCCCTCGACACGGTGGGTGATCGCGGAGGCATCCGCGGTGAAGAAGCGGGTGTCGAACCGCTTGACGCGGCCGGGCGGGGTGATTGCGCGTGCGATCAGGAACAGGCTGGAGGGATCGGGCAGCAGGCCTGCATCGGCGAACGGCTTCCACGGACCTTCGAGCCTGGCCTTGCCTTCGACCTTGCGGCCGAGGCAAAGGCCGGTCTCCTCGCAGGCCTCGCGGATCGCGGCGATCGCCAGCGATTTTGCGCGCGAGGCCGGGGTCTTCGGGCTGCCCTTGGCGAGATTGGCTTCGAGCTCCGTGGTGATGGGCGCGGCACACGGCACGCGGTAGTCGTCCTTGTCGACGCGGCCGCCGGGGAAGACGAACTTTCCGGGCATGAACACCACCTTGTCGTGGCGCTTGCCGACCAGAACCTTTGGAACGGCGCCGCTGCGATCGACCAGGATCAGCGTCGCCGCATCCTTCGGGCGAAAGTAAGGATGATGGTCGGCTTCCTTGCCCTCGTGGATCTTGGCCTTCTCTTCTGCCTGCGAAATATCCGTCATGTCCTCACCCAAACCGTTTTTTGCTTATTGCTTAGACCGGCGGAATACCATCCGGAGGGTTCTCGTCAAAGCCGTGCATGCGCAGAGCCCATTGCAATCCGACCACGGCGCCTTTCACCGGCTGCAGCAGGCCGAGCGAGGCGAAGAACGTGAAGGGCAGATAGGCCGCGAAGCTGATCCAGACCGGCGTGGTGTAATTGGTCTCGATCCAGAGGATCGCGGGCACCACGATGTGGCCCACGATGACGATGACGAGATAGGCCGGCAGATCGTCGGCGCGGTGCGGCGTGAAATCGAGGCTGCAGACCGAGCAATTGTCGGCGGTTTTCAGGAAGGCGCGGAACAGCTTACCCTCGCCGCAGCGCGGGCAGCGGCTGCGAAAGCCGCGCTTCATCGCTGTCCAGACGTCGCGCTTCTCGACGAGGCCGGTCTCGCGCGTCCAGATCTTCGGGGCCGTGCTCATCGTCACCACGCCTTGCCCTTCTTGCCCTTGGCTTTTCCCTTGTTCTTGCCCTTCTTTCCCTTGCCGGACTTTTGCTTCTCCGGCTTGCGTTTTCTCTCTGGACTGCGCCCGGGATGGGCCTTGGACGATTTGCGCTGCGCGCGGAGCGGCCTGCGCTCGCGTGGGCCGCTCTCGCGCTCCGCGGACAGCAGCTCGAAGCGCAGTGCGCCCGCGATGGGCGCGGCTTCGATCAGGCGGACGTCGACGACGTCGCCGAGCTGGTACATGGTGCCGCTGCGCGTGCCGACGAGGGCGTGACGGCTCTCGTCATAGTTGAAATATTCCGTGCCGAGGGATCGGATCGGGATCAACCCGTCGGCGCCGGTCTCGCTCAGCTTGACGAACAGCCCGGCGCGGGTGACGCCGGAGACGCGGCCCTGGAAGCTCGCGCCGATGCGGTCGGCGAGATGATGGGCGATCAGGCGGTCGACGGTCTCGCGCTCCGCCTTCATCGCGCGCCGTTCGGTCAGGGAAATATGCGCGGCGACTTCGCCGAGCGATTCCGGCGTTTCGCTGTCGGGCAGGGCGCCTTCGCCAAGACCGAGCGCACGGACCAGCGCGCGGTGCACGACGAGGTCGGCATAGCGGCGGATCGGCGAGGTGAAATGCGCGTAGCGGCGCAGGTTCAGGCCGAAATGGCCGTAATTCTCCGAGGAATATTCCGCCTGCGCCTGGGCGCGCAGCACCACTTCGCTGACCAGCGGATAGTAGTCATGGCCTTCGAGCTGGGCCAGCACGCGGTTGAACGTCGTCGGGCGCAGCGCGCCCGATTTGGCGAAGGGGACGTCCAGCGTCTCCAGGAATTCCGCGAGCGCGTGGACCTTCTCCAGCGTCGGCTCGTCATGGACGCGGTAGATCAGCGGCAGCGACTTCTTCTCCAGCATCTCGGCCGCCGCGACGTTGGCGAGGATCATGAACTCCTCGATCAGCTTGTGCGCATCGAGACGCTCGGGGACGACGACGTGGTCGACCGTTCCGTCGCTCTTGAGCAGGATCTTGCGCTCGGGCAGATCGAGATTGAGCGGATCGCGCTCGTCGCGCGCGCGCTTGGCGCAGGCGTAGGCGGCATTGAGCGGTTTGAGGATCGGATCGAGCAGGGGGCCGGTGGTGTCATCCGGGCGTCCGTCGATCGCGGCCTGCGCCTGCGCGTAGCTGAGCTTTGCGGCCGAGCGCATCAGGATGCGATGAAAACTGTGCGAGCGCTTGCGGCCGTCGGGGCCGAGCACCATGCGCACCGCGAGCGCGCCGCGCGGCTCGCCCGGCACCAGCGAGCAGAGATTGTTGGAGATGCGCTCCGGCAGCATCGGCACGACGCGGTCGGGGAAGTAGACCGAATTGCCGCGGTCGAGCGCGTCGCGGTCGAGCGCAGTGCCCGGGCGGACGTAGAAGCTGACATCGGCGATGGCGACGTTGACGATGAAGCCGCCTCTGTTGTTGGGATCATCGTCGGCTTGCGCGTGCACCGCGTCGTCGTGATCCTTGGCGTCGGGCGGATCGATGGTGACGAGCGGGACGTCGCGCCAATCCTCGCGTCCCCTAAGGTTCGCGGGCTCGGCGGCCTCTGCCTCGCGCTCGGCGGCGGAGGAGAATTGCAGCGGAATGTCGTGGGCGTAGATCGCGATCAGGCTGATCGCCTTCTCCGACTTGACCGAGCCGAGCTTCTCCTTGACCCGTCCCGAAGCGAGCCCAAAGCTGCGCGTGCGGACGATATCGACGCTGACGAGGTCGCCGTCCTGCGCGCCGTGCGTATCGGCTGGGGCGATGTTCAACTCGCGATCGGCGGACTTCTTGTCCACGGGGACGAGCCGTCCACCGCCTTCGGGAAGGCTGCGGAACACGCCTAGGATGCGGGTCTTGGTCTTGTCGAAGACCTTGATGATGCGGCCGCGATAGGCCGGTCCTTCGGTCTCCTCGGAGCGCTCGACGCGTAGCAGCACGCGGTCGCGAACGCCGGCGGCGGTGCCGGGCTTGGGCCGGCGCGGCATCTCGATGAGGATCTTTGGCGGCTCGCCGCTCTCGACCTCGTCCCATTCGGTGGGAGTGGCGATCAATTCGCCGTCGCGGTCACGGCCGGTGATGTCGGCGACCAGCGTCGGCGGCAGCGTGTCCGGTTCGGAGACCTTGTGACGCTTCTTCTTGATGGTCCCGTCGTCGGCGAGCTCGCGCAGCATGCGCCTGAGCTCGGCGCGATCGGCGTTCTTCAGGCCGAACTCGCGCGCAATTTCGCGGGTTTCGACCTTTCCTGGATTTGCCTTGATGAAGGCGACGATGGCTTGCCTGTCGGGAAAGCCACGGTCTTTCTTTGGTTTCACTTAACCTCTAATTCTTGATCTAAGTCTTGCCGGCACTCTTCTTGGCCGGAGCCTTGGTGGCGGCTGCCTTGGTCGGCGACGTCTTTGCGGTCGACGACACGGCGGCGCGCGCCTTGCTGGTCGATTCGGATTTGGATTTGGCCGCCGCTTTCTTCGCGGCCGGCTTTTTGGTTTTCGGCGCGGCATCCTCGCCGTCGGCCTTCTCTGCAGCCTTCTTGGCCTTGGCAGGCTTCGCCGCCTTCTTCGCCTTGGTCTTGCCGCCGCCCTTGGCCGCGCGCTCGTCGATCAGCGCGATCGCCTGCGGCAGCGTGATGGCGTCCTTCTCGAACTCGGCGGGGATCGTCGCGTTGACGCCGCCTGCAGTGACATAGGCGCCATAGCGGCCGCTCTTCACGGTGACGGTGCCGAGCGTCGGATGATCGCCAATGGCCTTGCCGGGATCGGCGCCGAAGCGGCGGCTCGGGCCCTTGGCGACCTTCTCCGCGATCAGCGTCACGGCGCGGTTGAGGCCGATGTCGAAGACCTCGTCGCCGGCCTCTAAGCTCGCATAGGTCTTCTCGTGCTTCACGAACGGCCCGAAGCGGCCGAGGCCCGCCGTGATCGGCTGACCGGTTTCCGGATGCTTGCCGATCTCGCGCGGCAGCGACAGCAGCTTCAGCGCAAGCTCGAGATCGACATCGGCGGGCGAGGTGCCCTTGGGAATGCCTGCGCGCTTCGGCTTCTCGCCTTCCTCATAGTCCTTCTGCTCGCCGAGCTGGATGTAGGGGCCGAACCGGCCGGCCTTGACCCAGACATCGCGACCCGTGTCAGGGTCCTGGCCGAGCGAACGGTCGGCGGTCGCCTCGCCATCGGCGGCGAGCTGACGGGTGTAGCGGCATTCCGGATAGTTCGAGCAGCCGACGAAGGCGCCGAACTTGCCGGCCTTCAGATTCAGCCGTCCGGTGCCGCAGTTCGGGCACTGCCTGACGTCGCCGCCATCGGCGCGGGCGGGGTAGATGTGCGGCCCCAGCATCTCGTCGAGAACGTCGAGCACCTGTGCGACGCGCAGATCCTTGATGTCGTCGACGGCGCCGATGAAGTCGCGCCAGAAGTCCTTGAGGACCTGCTGCCAAGAGATCTCGTTGTTGGAGATGCGGTCGAGCTGCTCCTCCAGCGCGGCGGTGAAATCGTATTCGACGTAGCGACTGAAGAAGCTCTCCAGGAACGCGATCACGACGCGGCCCTTGTCCTCGCCATGCAGGCGCTTCTTCTCAAGCTTGACGTAGCCGCGGTCCTTCAGCACCTGGAGGATCGAGGCATAGGTCGAGGGACGGCCGATGCCGAGCTCCTCCATGCGCTTGACGAGGGATGCTTCGGAGAAGCGCGGCGGCGGCTCGGTGAAATGCTGGGTGACGGCGAGCGACTGCCGCTTCAGCGCGTCGTTCGGGCTCATCGCGGGCAGGCGGCGGGAGTCTTCGTCCTCCTCGTCGTCGCGGCCTTCCTGGTAAAGGGCGAGGAAGCCGTCGAACTTGACGACCTGGCCGGTGGCGCGCAGCTCCAGCGTCCGGCCGCCGGCCTTCGCGGTGATGTCGACGGTGGTGCGCTCGAGCTCGGCCGATTCCATCTGGCTGGCGATGGTGCGCTTCCAGATCAGCTCATAGAGCCTCGCCTGATCGGCATCGAGCTTGCGGCTCATGCTGTCGGGGCGGCGGGAGAGGTCGGTCGGGCGGATCGCTTCGTGCGCTTCCTGGGCGTTCTTGGCCTTGGCCTGGTACTGGCGCGGCGCGTCCGGCACATAGGCGTTGCCGTAATCCTCGCCGATCACCTTGCGCGCCTGGGTGATCGCCTCGGGGGCGATCTGCACGCCGTCGGTACGCATATAAGTAATGAGTCCGGTGGTCTCGCCGCCGATGTCGATGCCTTCATAGAGGCGCTGGGCGATGCGCATGGTGTGCGCGGGCGCAAAGCCGTATTTGCGGCTGGCCTCCTGCTGCAGCGTCGAGGTGGTGAAGGGCGCCTGCGGATTGCGGCGGGCCGGCTTGGCGTCGACCGCCGTGACGGCGTAGGCGGCCGCTTCCAGCGCCTTCTTGAAGTCTTCGGCTTCCGCGCCGGTGCCGATGTCGAGGCGCTGGATCTTCTTGCCGTCGGCGCCGACCAGGCGGGCCTCGAAGGCATCGCCGCGCGGGGTGAGCAGGGTCGCGATCAGCGACCAATATTCGCGGGCTACGAACTTCTCGATCTCGAGCTCGCGGTCGCAGACGAGGCGCAGCGCCACCGACTGGACGCGGCCGGCCGAGCGGGCGCCCGGCAACTTGCGCCACAGCACGGGGGAGAGGGTGAAGCCGACCAGATAGTCCAGCGCGCGGCGCGCCATATAGGCGTCGACCAGCGCGCCGTCGATCTCGCGCGGATGCTTCATCGCCTCCGAGACGGCCTGCTTGGTGATGGCGTTGAACACCACGCGCTCGATCTTCTGATCTTTCAGCGCGCGCTTCTCCTTCAGCACCTCCAGCACGTGCCAGGAGATGGCCTCGCCCTCGCGATCAGGGTCGGTCGCCAGAATCAGGCGGTCGGCGCCCTTCAGCGACCTCGCAATATCATTGAGCCGGCCGGCCGCCTTGGGGTCGACCTCCCAGATCATCTTGAAATTGGCGTCGGGATCGACGGAACCGTTCTTCGCCGGGAGATCGCGGACATGGCCGAACGAGGCCAGAACCTCGTAGGACGAGCCCAGATATTTGTTGATCGTCTTGGCTTTCGCCGGCGACTCCACAATGACGATATTCATTTAGTTCCAGTGGCTTACGGGAAAATCTCGGGCCGAAAACGAAAGGACTCGGGTCGGCCGTTTCGACCCGAACATGGGTGGTGAGGCGGCCCCTGTCAAATCGAGGGGTGTTGAAAGCGCTCCAAATGGGAAAAGTTTCATATCGAGAAAGTTGCAAAGTACCACCTTGGAGTTGCGATCCCTATCGGCGTAGTGTCTCTGTGGGGCATGGATTCGGGGTGGGGACGGGTGACAAGGCCGGGAAAGAAGCGGGCGCGCGCGGTATCGGGCGCGCCGGGGGGCTCGCGCAACGAGGAACCGGGGGAAGGCGGGGCGGATGAGGCGGTGGCCTTCATCGCCGAGCAGGTGGCTGCCTTGCGCAAGCTCGCCGAGCGCCACAAGCTGGACGTGCTGCATTATCTCCTGGGCATGACGCAGCTGGAGGCCGACGAGCATTTGCGGCTGCGGACGAGGCGCAAGCTGTCGTAGCGGCGCGGTCTTATGTCAGCCCCGTCATCCCTGCGCGAGCGCATAGCGCTCGTCGCTGGAGGTGCGAGGCTTGGGATGCGAACGCATCGCAAGCCGCGCCTCGAAGGATGAGCGGCCCCGCCGATGCAGCCGGGCCGTCGCCCTTCGAGGGCCGCTGAAGAAGCGGC